>NZ_CP146614.1:6000000-6600000 GCF_037094685.1 Massilia sp. METH4
CATCGGCCTGACGACGGCGTGGTGGCAGGTGCTGGGAGCCCTGGGGTATTCCCCCGTCCCGCTCCCCGTGGCGCACATCGCACGCAACATGGGCCTCACGCGGCAGGCGGTACAGCGGGTCGTCGAACTGCTGGCCGAACGCGGGTTCGTCACGCTGGAACCGAACCCGCACCATCAGCGGGCAAAGCTGGTGGTAATCACGCGGCACGGGCGCGCGGCCCTGACGGCGGCCGAATCGGCGGCCGCGGCGGTCGATCGCATGGCGCTCGAGCGCATCGGCGCCGACCGGGTCGCCATCGCGAGCGCCGTCCTGGCCGAGTTGAGGGAGGTGCTGGTGCAGGTCCTCGGCCTGCCGCCGGATTCTAACCTTGCAGGAAACTCACAGGGAAAGGATGAAGAATGACGAACAGCTCCAGGCATGCCGGCTTCGACACCGATGTCATCGTGATCGGCGGCGGTCCGATCGGATTGACCACGGCCTGTGCGCTGGCCCATCACGGCGTGGCTTTCCGCCTCTTCGAACAGCGGCGCGAGCCGAAGCCGAATTCCCGCGCCAACAACCTGTGGGCACGCCCCCAGGAACTGCTGGCCAGCATCGGCATACGCGACGCCCTCGCCGGGCGCGCCTACCGGATCACGCAGATCAACACCCTGCTCAATGGAAAAACCGTCGAGCCCATCGCCATCGCCGATGTCGCGAGTCCCTACCCGGATGTCCTCTACAGCGGCCAGGACGTCATCGAGACCATCCTCGCCGAACAGGTACGAGCCAGGGGCGGCACTGTCGAGCGCGGCCGCAAGGTCGTCGGGCTGGAGCAGGATGCCGACGGGGTGACGGTCACGCTCGCGACCGTCAGCGAAACGGACAAGCACGAGACCGAGGGCCCGACGGAACGGCTGCGCTGCCGCTATGTGGTAGGCGCCGACGGCCACGAAGGCTTCGTGCGCAAGGCGCTGGGCCTCGATTTCGAGCCCGAGAAACTGCCGGCCTGCATGAACCGGCAGGTCGATGCAAAACTGAGCTGGCGGCGTTCCACCGATTTCGACCATCTCTGGTTCTTCTACTATCCGCGCGGCTTTTGCGGCGTGCTGCCCGTCTGGGAGGGATATCACCGCCTGTTCTTCCTGTCCGACGACACGGGCCTCCCGGACCGCGACCCGACGCTGGAGGAAATGCAGGCGATCGCCCGCGAAGTCACGCAGGATGAAACGCTGACGCTTTCCGATCCGATCTGGCTGACCCACAGCAGGTTCCAGCACGGCGTATCCAGCGGCTATGCGAAGGGACGGGTGCTCCTGGTCGGCGACGCGGGCCACCTCACGCTGCCGGCCGGCGGCCAGGGAATGAATGCCGGCCTGCATGATGCGATCGGCGTCGCATGGCGCCTCGCCATGGTGCTGCACGGCGCGGGGCAACCCGTGGTCCTCGATTCCTATGATGCCGAGCGTGGCGGCGAACACCGGCGCCTCGACAGGCAACAGGAAAAAGGATTCCGCAACAGCGTCTATCGCGGTCCGTTGACGGACGCGGCGATGGGTGTCGCCGCCAGCTTCCTGCCCAATATCGGCGAGCTGATCCAGGGTACGGACGACTTGCAGCAATTGACGGTCGCTTACCCCGAAAGCCCGCTGAATGAAGATCACCTGGGCGGCTTGCGCGAGCTGCTGCACCGCCGCGTGCCGCATCCCGGCGACCGCGCTCCGGATGCGGACGTGATCGCGCCGGACGGATCGTCCACGACGCTGTTCGCGCACATCTACAACCCTGACGGGCAAAGCTGGGGATGGGCGCTGCTTGCCTTCGACGGGCAGCAGGCGGACGCCCTGCCCCGGCTACGCACGGCGATCGCCGCCGCCTCGCCCTGGCCATGCATCCGGCCACGGCTGGTGCTGGGCGCCGCCATCGCGCAGCCGGACGATCCAACGGCATTGTCGGACCTCGATGGCGTGGCGCATGCCGCCTTCGGCATGGAAGGCAAACCGGCGCTCGTGCTGATTCGTCCGGACGGCCATATCGCCTTCCGTGCGCCAGCCGGGCGGGCGGACCTGCTGGCCAGCTACTGCACGAAACTGTTCGCCTGACTCACCGTGCCCAGGGCCCGCTGCGCCTTCGCGGGGGCGCGGGCGCTTCGAGATTCCATTCCCCTGCGGCCTGTCGCGATCGAACCGCAGCGCTTGCAGGCCGGCCCGGCCGGCCGCACGCCGCACGCGCCCCGTTCGCAGCACCCATGCCACGGGCCCGGCACGTGCCGGCAATCCTCGCCCGGCATCGGCGGTCGCGGCATTTACCTCGCGAGCTTGCCTCATCGGTGACGTACTTCCAGGCAGAGTCGTCGTTGCCGAAGGCAGGAAAGCACGTCACCTGCCGACCTTCCCGCACCGCGTTGGCCGCATCGTTTGCCGATCGGCGCCTGCCCTGGCTCATCGGCATCCGGCCGGCGGAGGGGCGACGCCACTCTTTCGAACGAAAGCCTTATTTCGTAAAAAGCAGAAATACAACAAGCAATACGAAAGTTCGAAAGATGTTTTGTCATCCCTCGCTTTTCGCTATAGACTCGATTTCACTGGTTGCATGGTGCTCGCCGCGCGCTTTCGACCGAAGTTTCCGCAACGGAGAACGGGTGAATGTGAAAGTAAACGAAAGTACCAGCTGACGCCAGCCGGCCCGAGCCCCGGCTGGCGGCACCGGTGACCGCAAGCGGCGAGCCCCTGCGTTTTCGGCATGCCGGTACTGCTCCGATAACTGATAAAAGGAAGCGTTTTATGAGTTCCCATCCGCAACGCCGCCCGCACGCCGGCCGTCATCCTCGCTTCGTGCTGAAACCCCTCATTGCCGCCTGCCTGCTTGCGCTGGCCAGCTTCGCGGTGCCTGCCCACGCCCAGGAGGATGCCGCCTCGCCCGATGGCGCAAAGCTCGAGCAGGTCATCGTGACCGGCAACCGCGCCAGCCTGCAGCAGTCGCTGGCGCTCAAGCGCAACGCCGCCGTCGTGCAGGACAGCATCAGCGCGACCGAGCTCGGCCGCTTCCCCGACAACAACGTGGCCGACTCGCTCAGCCACATCACCGGTGTTTCCATCTCGCGCACCGCTGGCGGCGAAGGGCAGAAGGTCAGCATTCGCGGGCTGGGACCGGACTACACGATCACCACCTTCAATGGGCGCCTGCTGGGTACCGACAGCGCGGGCCGCTATTTCGCCTACGATGTGCTGCCGGCGGACGTCATCAGCGGTGCCGATGTCGTCAAGTCGACCCAGGCGCAATTGATCGAAGGCGCCATCGGCGGCCTCGTCAACCTGCGCTCGGCCAGCCCGTTCGAACAGAAAGGCCAGCGAGGCCTGCTGCGCGTGGAAGCCGATCGCAACCAGATGAGCGACCTGAACGGCAAGAAGCTGTCGGGTACCTACAGCAATACGTTCGGCGACCGGGTCGGCGTGCTGCTCGGCGTCGTGTACGCCAGGCGCGACGTGCGCACCGACACGGCAGGCAACGATGGCGGCTGGTCGCGCAACCCGATCCCCAGCGACCCGGCCCAGTTCTGGGAGTTCGGCAATACCTGGGGCGGCGCCATCGATCCCAACGGCAACGGCATCCTCGACGCCGACGAGGAAGGCCTGATCGGCCCGGGCCAGTTCCGCTTCGGCTCCATCATGGAAAAGAAGGAGCGCGTGGCGGTCTCGGGCAAGGTTGAATGGCGCCCCAACCGCGACCTGAAAGTCGTCGTCGACGGTTTCGCGACCCGGCTCGACTCGCCGCAGGTCGGCTACCAGCTGTCGTTCTACCCGCTGTACGCGCCGGGCCGATGGTCGAACATGAGCGTCGCCAACGGCGTCGTGAACGACTTGACCTTGTCGAGCACCGACCCTGAACTGCGGCTCAATCCCGAGGTCCTGAACAGGACCGAATACCGGGTCGTCGATACCGCGATGGTGGGCGCCAGGGCGGACTGGAAAGTCTCGCCGAGCCTGAAGGTGAGCGGCGACGTGTACCTGTCCACGTCCAGGCGCGACTCCGGCGGCAAGGACAGCTACGTGGTGCTGCGCATGAACCAGCCCAATGTGACGCGCATCCGGCTTACAGGCGCAGCCGTGCCGGACGTGACGACGACCTTCGCCGACGGCCGCGACCTGCAGGGCGGGCTCGCCCAGGGCCAGTTCAGGGCCAGCGACTTCAACACCCACTTCTACAGCCGCGCGGGCGACAATATCGACGACCGCATCGCCGGCGCGGCGGTCAATGCCGAATGGAAGGTGGACCGCTTCCATGTCGAACGGCTCAATTTCGGCATCAGCCAGACGAACCGCAAGAAGACGCGGGACATGATCAACAACGCGTTCAATGCCGGCCAGGATCATTATTCGAACCAGGACGCGATCAACGTCGGGGCGCTTGGCGGCAACGTCATCGACCGCACGTTCAGCCCGGACAAGTTCCTGTCGGGCGTCGGCGGCAATTTCCCGCGCAGCTTCCTGGGCTTCGACGTGGCCAACTATGCGCAAGCGCTGAAAGGCTTCGACGGCAAGCCGCGGCCGAGCGGCGGCGTGTACAGCTCGGCCCTGTCGGCCCCTGCCTGGAACCCGCTGGAAAGCTACCGCGTGACCGAGAAGACCACGGCGGCCTTCGTGCAGGCCGACCTGGCCGGCGAGCGCTGGAGCGCGGACGTGGGCGTGCGCCTCGTACACACCAAGACCACCGCGCAGGCCTGGGATGCGAAGATCAACGACATCATCGAGAACGGCGCCTTCAACTACACCGCCGTCTACGCCGATCCGACCGCGGTGCGCCAGGAAGCGAGCTACACGTTCGGGCTGCCGTCGGCCAACTTCACCTACGCGATCACGGACACGCTGCAGCTGCGCCTGGGCGCCGCCAAGACGATGGCGCGCCCGTCGGTGGACAAGCTCGCGCCATCCAGCACCACCGCCAGCATCTCCTGGGGCGATTTCACGCAGATCTTCGGCGGCAACGCCGAACTCAAGCCGTACAGCGCCCGCCAGGCCGACATCTCGCTGGAGTGGTATTACGCCAAGGATTCCGCGCTGACCTTCGCCGTCTACCAGAAGAACATCAAGAACCAGATCACCACCCTCTGGCTGACGGGCCAGGACATCGGCGCGCCCGGCGGCCGCCTGTTCAACGTGCAGCGGCCCGTCAACGGCGACAGCGCCAAGGCGCGCGGCATGGAGATCGGCCTGCAGCACCTGTTCCAGAACGGCTTCGGGGTGCGGGCGCAATACACGCGCAACCTGTCGAGCAGCTGGGTGAACGGCATCGAACGCCCGCTCGAGGGCATCGCGCCGGCGACCGCGTCGTTCGGCGTGCTTTACGAGAAGGGCCCGTTGAGCATGAGCGCCACGGCCGACCACACCGACGGGTTCGTGACCGCCACCAATGTGATCGGTGCCGGCTTCAACGAGGTCGCGAACTCGGTGACGTGGCTGACGGCCCAGCTGGCCTACCAGGTGAACAAGTCGCTGCGCATCAGCATCGAAGGCAACAACCTGACCGATGCGGAGCAGGCGCCGCAGCTGACCAACGGCACGATCAGCCTTCCCAACGGCTATTACCGCTACGGCCGCTCCATTACCCTGGGCGCGAGCCTGAAGTTCTGATGCCCACTCGACAACCGGAATCCTGATGCGACCCATTTCAATGCGACCTGTCCTCTCCTCCCTTGCCGCCCTGCTCTCCGGCGCTGTATTGTTTTGCCCGCACGCGGCCGCCGAACCGGGCTACACGATGGCAGACTATGCCCGCGTGGTGAAGATCGATGCGCACCTGCACCTGCACGACGCTGCCCCCGCCTTCATGGAGGCGGCCAGGGCCCAGAACTTCAAGGCCCTGACGATCAACGTCGACTATCCCGACTTCCCGCCGCTCGACGAACAGCAGCGTGTGGCCATCGCGCTGAAGAAGCAGTTCCCGCGCGACGTGGCATGGGTGGCCAGTTTCCCGGTCGACGGCTCGGACCGGCCGGGCTGGCTGCCGGCCACGCGCCGGCGCATCGCCGCCTCGATGGCGGCCGGCGCCGTGGGCGTGAAGGTGTGGAAGAACATCGGCATGAGCCTGCGCGACAAGGACCGGCAGCTGGTCATGATCGACGATGCCCGCTTCGCCCCGCTGTTCGAGGACTTCGCCCGCCAGGGTATTGCCTTGCTGGGCCACCAGGGCGAGCCGCACAACTGCTGGCTGCCGCTCGAGAAGATGACGGTCAATAACGACCGCGAATACTTCAAGGCGCATCCCCAGTACCATATGCACCTGCATCCCGAGATGCCCAGCTGGGAGGCGCAGATGGCCGCGCGCGACCGCATGGTGGCGGCGCACCCGAAGCTGCGCTTCATCGGCGTGCACCTCGCCTCGCTGGAGCGCGACGTGGACGAGCTGGCCGCGTTCCTCGACCGTTTCCCGGCCGCCGTGGTGGACATCGCCGCGCGCATCGGCCAGGTACAGCACCAGAGCCAGAAGGACCGCGAGCACGTGCGCCGCTTCTTCATCAAGTACCAGGACCGCATCCTGTATGGCAGCGACATCGCGCAAGCCCCCGGCCAGGACGGCGCCGCGCTGGGCCGCGAGGCCGGCGACGTCTGGCGCATGCACTGGCGCTACTTCAACACCGCCGAGACCTTCAAGGTGGCCGATCTCGACGCCCCCATCCAGGGCCTCGCCCTGCCGCGCCAGGTGGTGGACAAGCTCTATCGCATCAATGCCGAACGCGCCTTCCCGGGAGCCTGGGAGGACCGGCCATGACCGCGCGCCGTGCGTTCCTCCAGTGGCTCGGCGCCGCGCCGCTGGCGACGCGGATGCCGTTCGCCCGCGCCGCCGAAGGCAAGGGCCATGTGCGCGTGCAGGATGGCGCCGTGTCGCTGCAGTTCGACGGGCGGATGCGTTGCCGCATCGTCAGCCTGGCGGGCCGGCAGCCTGTCGCGCTGACCGGCTTCGACACCAGCGAGTACCTCGTCGCCGGCGGCAAGCCGCTGGGCCGGTTTGCGGTGCGCACGGCCGAGCCGGCGCGCACCACCACGCCCTTCGGCGCCGGGCAGGCACTGCGCCTCGTGGGCGGTTCGAGCGAGGGCCTCGAGAAGCGCATGACCGTGACGCTGCTGGACGAACATCCGGGCGTTGCCCTGCTGGAGGTGAGCTACGTGAACACGGGCGGCACGCCGCTTTCCGTCGACGCCTGGGTGAACGGCGCGCACCGCCTGGCCGCCGCGCCGCGCCATGCGGGCGGCTACTGGACGTATTCCGGCGCCAGCCACGCCGACCGGCGCGACTGGGTGCAGCCCGTCAAGCGCGGCTTCGAGCAGCGCAATTTCATGGGGATGAATGCGTCGGACTACGGCGGCGGCACGCCGGTCGTCGACGTCTGGCGGCGCGACGCCGGGCTGGCCATCGGCCACCTGGCCCTGCAGCCGCTGCTCGTCTCGCTACCCGTGAAGGCGGCCGGCGACCAGGTCGACGTTGCGCTGCGCGGCGACGTGCCGCAAACGCTGGCCCCCGGCGCCGTGCTGGCCACGCCGCCCACCTTCATTGCCGTGCACCGCGGCGACTTCTACGTGCCGCTGGACCGCTACCGCCGCCTGATGGCCGCCCAGGGCCTGGCCGCGCCCGAGCCGCCGCCAAGCGCCTACGAGGCGCAGTGGTGCGCCTGGGGCTACGAGCGCGACTTTTCGCTCGACTACGTGCGCGCCACGCTGCCCAAGGTGCAGGAGCTGGGCTTCAAGTGGGCCGTGCTCGACGACGGCTGGCAGGTGAAGACGGGTGACTGGACGCCGGACCTCGCCAAGTTCCCGCGCGGCGCGGCCGACATGAAGGCGCTCGTTGCCGACATCCACGCGCGTGGCATGAAGGCGCGGCTGTGGATCGCGCCCCTGGCCGTGGCCCCCGGCAGCGACGAGCTGCACGACCACACCGACCTGCTGCTGCTCGACAAGGACGGCGCGGCGCAGGACGTGACGTGGTGGAACTGCTTCTACCTGTGCCCGGCCTACGACAAGACGCAGGCGCGCCTGGCGGCGACGATCCGCATGATCATCGGTGACTGGGGCTTCGACGGGCTGAAGGTCGACGGCCAGCACCTGAACGGCGTGGCGCCCTGCTTCAATCCGAAGCACCGGCACGCGCGGCCGGAAGAATCCGTCGAGGCGGTCGCGGACTTCTACAAGGTGATGCATGACGTGGCGCATGCGGTCAACCCGGAAGCGGTGGTCGAGGTGTGCCCCTGCGGCACGAGCTACGCCTTCCACAACATGCCGTTCATGGACCAGGCACCCGCGTCCGATCCGCTGTCGAGCTGGCAGGTGCGCCACAAGGGCAAGACGCTGAAGGCGCTGATGGGCCCGTGGTCGGCCTATGCGGGCGACCACGTGGAGCTGAGCACCGGCGGGCAGGACTTCGCCTCCAGCGTGGGCATCGGCGCCGTGGTGGCCACCAAGTTCACCTGGCCGGAAGATCCCAAGCCCAAGGACTCCTTCCTGCTGACGCCCAAGCGGGAAGCGCACTGGCGGCAGTGGGTCGACCTGTACAACAAGCAGCGTCTCGCCGAAGGGCGCTACCGCGGCGACCTGTACGACCTGGCCTTCGACAAGCCGGAAACCCACGTCGTCGAGCAAGGTGGCGCGCTGCACTATGCGTTCTACGCCCCGCGCTGGGACGGCACGGTCGTACTGCGCGGCCTCGGCCCGGGCACCTGGACGGTGCGCGACGCGTTGACCGGCACGTCCCTCGGCACGGTGACGGCCGCGCAGCCCGCGCTGGCCGTGCGCTTCGTCCACAGCCTGCTCGTCGAGGTGCGGCCCGATCTTCCCGATGCGCTGCCGGTCGCCTTCGCCGCCAGCATCGCCGGCGTGGGCGCGGACGGTTTTCCGCGCGCATCGCAGTGGGCCGACGCGCCGGCGACCTTCTTCCGCCACGACTGGCAAGGCAACCCGCTCGCCGGCGCGCAATCGACCCGTGTGCAACTGCTGCGCGGGGCCGGCCATCTGTACCTGCGCTTCCTCTGCAAGTTCGAGTCGCTGCATACCTTCGATCGCGCCGCCTCGACTACCGATGTCTGGCCGCTGTGGGAGCGCGACGTGGTCGAGGTCTTCCTGCAACCGCCGGAACGCGCTGGCCTGAAGAGCTACCGCGAGGTGGAAGTGGCGCCCAACGGGCTGCTGCTGGATGTCGCCGTCGAGGTGTCGGGCAAGCGCCGCATCGTGGGCGAGAGCCGCGCCAGGACGCACATCGATGCGCGCAACAAGGTATGGACCGCCGAGCTGGCCGTGCCGATGCGCGGCGCCGAAGACGGCTGGCGCCTCAACCTTTTCCGCGTGGAAGGCCGGGAAGGCGCCGGGAAGGGCCGCGTCTTTTCGGCGTGGAGCCCTACCGGCACCGCCACGCCGGACTTCCATGTGCCGGCCGCCTTCGGCCGCCTGCGTGCCGCCGCTTGACAACGCCTGCGCACGCCCGCCGTGCCGGCGGGCGCCCGCCTCGGCACAATGTGCAAGCCAGCAAAGGGAGGATGGACCTTGCACGCGGCCGGAGGATTTTCAGGATTCACCTCGCAGCAGTTACACTGCCGGCTTGCTGATGAGGGAGAAAAATAGTGGACTGCCGTATCGTCCTGTCTTGCGTAGTTTTATTTTGGCAATTCCTGCACGCAGGTGCTGTCATCGCCGCCACGCCCTCCTTCGACCGGAAGACGTGGGGCCAGGCCGAGGGCGCGCCGCAAGCCGCGTATGGGGTCGCGCAGGATGGCGACGGAATATTGTGGTTTCCGACAGTAAGTGGTCTCTACCAATTCGATGGAGAGCGCTTCGCGCAGGTCGACGCCGTTTACGGAAACGCCCTGCAATCGAACAATCTCATAGCGGCCGTCGCAATACCTGACGGCCTGGCCGTCAGCTACCAATTCGGCGGCGTCTCCGTCTTCACTCGCGGCGCGGCATGGAACTACGGTGCCAGGGAGGGCCTTCCTTCCGGCGCGGTAAAAACTCTGGCCGCGGACAAGACGGGAACACTGTATGCCAATACGAGCACAGGCGTGGCGAGGCTCGCTGACCACTCGGGCAAATGGACGCAACTGGATGTCGCGGCAATGGAAAAGATGCCCATACGCTGGATCGACGTCGATGACGCGGGCACGCTCTGGGCCGCTACGGACGCATCCGTGTATGCGGTGCGGCAGGGGCACTCTTCATTCCGCCTGGTTGCCAGCATATTCCAGCAATCGTTCCCTTCCATCATCCGAGGCAAACTTGTCGCTTATGCCGGCCAGGGACGGCTGGTGGAGCTATCACTGGACCGGCCACCTGTCGTTTTTCGACTGGAAGCGCACGAAGGATTGAAAGACAGTCCGTTCGAGGGGCCGGATGGCACATGGTGGGCGTGGCTCAAGGGTGGAACGACGTTCCTGCATTCCGGGGACGATCGCGCATTTCGGATTGCTCAGGATTTCGAGGGTGGTGGCGTACAGGGCAGGATGGTGATGCGCACGCTGGTGGATCGCGAGAACAATCTGTGGATCACCACTCCCGAAGGTGTCGAGCGGTACCGCGTTTACCGATTGCATTCCCTTCGGTTTCCGTACGTTGCGCTGGATCTTCACGTGGGCCGTGGCCTTGGGGACGATATGCTCGTGACGAATCGCGACGAGGGCCCGGTGCAGCGCCTTGCCGCGGGCCGGATGATGACGCTTCCGGGCGTGACTGGCGTTTCAGCCATGCACCGGGAGAATGCGGACAGCGTGTGGCTCGGCGGCTCCTCGGGCGTGGTGCACCTTACCAGCCGCGGGATCGAACACTGGCCCCTGCCGGGCGAGCTGGGAGTGGCGCTGGCTGTCCAGAGCATCGTCACGGACCAGGCGGGAACCGTCTTCGTGTCCATCGTGCGCAATGGCGTGTATCGCTTGCTCGACGGTCGATGGTCCAGGGTCGTGGCTGCAGGCAGTGTGGCAAACGACACCCCGGTTTGCATGGTCGCGACTCCCTCCGGGCGAATTTATCTCGGCTATACCGCGGGGCGGCTCGCCGAACTGACGCCTGACGGCATCCGCGTTATCTCGACCGCGCTGGCCGACCCGGTCGGCACCATCCTCAGCCTGTGGGAGATCGATGGGCACCTGTTCGCGGGTGGCGATCGTGGGGTCGCCCGGCTGTATGGCGGGAAGGCCATTCCCTTGCGACCGCACGGAATGGCCGCATTCGCGGGAATTTCCGGGATGGCGGCCGATCACGCAGGCTCACTCTGGCTGCACGGGCCAAAAGGCCTCATCCGCGTGCCTGCCGAGGAACTGAAGCAATTCCTGGCGGGCCAGTCCAGCCCGGTGCAGTGGGAAGTCTTCAATCATGAAGACGGGTTGCGCGGCCAGGTCAGCCAGATCCGGCCGCTGCCTTCGCTGAGCATGGCCAATGATGGCCGGGTCTATTACGCGACGTCGGCCCAAGTCGGCTGGATCGATCCTGCGGCGATTCGCCGCAATCCGCGCGCCCCGACGGTACTCGTCACGTCGCTGCTCGCCGGTGGGGCCAGCCTTCCCGGCACGCCCCGCATGGAGCTGCCCGCCGGAACGACCGGCGTGGAGATCCGCTTCGCTGCCACGGCATTGTCGATCCCCGAGCGGGTCCGGTTTCGCTACCGCCTGGCAGGCGTGGACGAGGGCTGGCAACAACCCGGACGCGAGCGCGCGGCGCGATACACGAATCTCGCTCCGGGCGCTTACCGCTTCCAGGTCATTGCGGCGAACGAAGATGGAGTGTGGAACGATACCGGTGCGATAGCGGAGTTTTCGATCGCCCCCAGGGTGTGGCAGACCGGCTGGTTCCGTGCCATCGCTATCGTGCTGATCCTTTTGCTGGGCGTGGTCCTGTACCGCTGGCGCATTGCCGCCGTGGCCCGGCGCGCGGCGGAACGAACGGCGGCGCGCATGGAAGAGCGCGAGCGTATCGCCCGCAATCTGCATGACAACCTGTTGCAAGGCGTGCAAGGCCTGATCCTGAACTGCCACGCCGTCCTGATGCGGATGCAAGCGGGTACTCCGGAGGAACAGAAGCTGGGCGAGGTGCTGGCCAGGGCTGACCGGCTGATCGAGGAGACGCGCGACGAGGTGATGGACCTGCGGGGCGAATCGGCACAGCTTCATCTGGAGGACAGGTTGCAGGAATTGCTCGCCCAGTTGGGACGGGATGCAGACCCCGTAAAGCTGGAATTGACAGGTCGCCTCGATCGTCTCGACGCTGGCTCCGCCACGGAGATTTTCTACATCCTGCAGGAAGCGATTACCAACAGCGTACGGCATTCCGGCGCACAGCTGATCCGCGTAGCCGTTGATGTCACGGACGATGGCGTATACGCCTCGGTCAGCGACAATGGTTCGGGCATGGAGCCCGGCATGATCGAGAAGGGGAAAATCGGGCACTGGGGCCTGACCGGAATGCGCGAGCGAGTCCATCGCAGTGGCGGAACGCTGACGATCGACAGCAAAGCCGGTGCCGGAACCACGGTGGCATTTTCGATCCCTGCGCGATCCGTATTCAAGGTCTAGTCCCCATGGTGTCTCTTCGCGGCGCGCCCTTTCAACCGGGCGCCTGCACGGAACGCCCCGGCTGGTGGCGCATCGCGGTTTCGATCGCGGCCGCCACATCGAGCAACAGATCATCACTGCCCGGTTCGGCAAAGACGGTGACGCCGAACGGCTGATCGTCCTCATCCCTGCCGGCGGGTATCGCGACAACCGGCGCTCCTGCCTTACCCGTGCATTTTGCCGCGACCGCCATCGGAACCAGCAACACGTCGGCGGCACCGGCCTTGAGCGCCGCCTGGATGCCTGCGTCGAGGCTCAGCACGAGATCGCGGCGTCGGTCGGCGATGTACTGGAGCGATGAGACGCCAGCCGCACCGTCTGCGGCCTCCAGCAAGGACTGCCCATATGGAATTGCTTCGGGATGGGAGCGGTTCCATGCAATGATGTCGCTCATGGACGCCATGCCGCATGGTTCGAGATCCTGCAGCAGCCGGTTGAGGCTGTCCTTGAACTCCGTACGAAACACGCTCGAACGGACTTCGCTCAACTGCTCGGCGCTGGGCAGGTCGCACGGATCGATGATTGCCGCTCCCGCACGTGACAGGGAGTCGAGGACTTTGCCGAAAGCAGTGCTTCTGCTCTCGCCGGCCACTGCATCTGCCATGCACCGGCGTGGTATTCCTATTCGCAGCCCTCGCAACGATCGTTCTCGACTGATCGTGTGCGACGGGCCGGTCAACGTTGCGCTGTCATTGATATCCGGACCGCGAATCGCTTCGAAGACCGCGACGGCATCCGCGACCGTCGTCGTCAACGGACCCGGCGAATCCTGGCTCGGCACCAGAGGGATAACGCCGTGACGACTGACGCGCCCGACCGTCGGCTTGAATCCCACGATCGAAGAATGTATTGCCGGCGCCTGGATGGAATTCTGTGTCTCGGTGCCGATCGCGAAGGCGCATAACCTGGCCGCTACCGCCGCCGCTGAACCAACACTCGATCCGAGTCCCCGTCCATAACGCAAGCCGAAGGGATGCCGGACGACTCCTCCCGCACCGCTGAATTCGGAAGGCATGACGTCGGACACGAAGTCGGCGAATTCCGTCATGTTCGTCTTGCCGAGCAGTACGGCTCCGGCCTCGCGCAAGCGCGCGACCAGGGTTGCCTCATAGGGAGGAACAAACTCTGCCAACGCCCTGCTGCCCGCCGATGCAAAAGCGCCGTCCGAAGTGAAGATGTTATCTTTCACGAGGTACGGCACCCCATGCAGCGGTCCGCGGTTGTACCCGGCCTCAAGTTCCGCATCCGCCCGGCTAGCGCAATGCAGGGCAAGAGGAGAAATACTGCGCACACAGTTGAGGCCAGCGGTGCCTGCGTCCAGTTTCTCGATACGCTCCAGGTACCACCTGGTGGCTTCCACCGAGGTAAGCCTGCCATTGGCGATTGCAGCGCCCAGTTCCAGCGCCGTGCCGGACCGAAGAATCGTCGTGAGGTCAGGCATTTACCAGTACCCCCTGGTTGCGAGCCCTTATCGGCAACCCGCTGGAGACACCCGGGTCCACCAGCCCGCGCTCGGCTGCGATCACGACCGCATGCGTCCGCGCTTTCGCGTCCAGTTTCGTCAGCAGTCCCTTGATATGCGTTTTGACCGTTCCGACACCGATACCCAATTCCCTGGCGATCAACTTGTTGCAATGTCCGCCTGCAAGCAGATGAAGCACATCTGACTCGCGGCGGGTCAGCAAGGTGCGGCTGATGCTATCGGCGATCGATTTCGATACTTTCTCGGTCAAGTACCGCATGCCGTTGGCGAGATTCCTGACTGCGTCATACAGCTCGTCGGCCGTGCAATCGTGAAGCAGGTACCCATAAGCGCCCTGGTCGAGTGCTTCACGTACGTGCGCTTCCTTGTGGTGATGGGTAACGATCAGGATGCGGGGTATCGCAGCGCCAGCGGCCGCCTGCACCTTCGCAAGCTGAATACCCCCAGCATAGTCGCTCACCACCACGCAGGGCCGGGAAAGGCATGCCGAGGCACACCCCGTTGAGGCAACAACGTCGAACTCTGCACGCGCCGCCAGAAGCGCGCCTATGCCAGCGGCAACCAGCGCATCCGGATGCACCACGTATATGGGTAGGGGTTTTTCCTGCATGGTGTCGTATTCTTGAAAGCAAGACTGCCATCATGCACCGCCGGCGCTGCACGTACCACGTACATTAGCCGCCTCCGTTCATAGTACGAAACGACGGTAATCCACTCCCCCCATCGTGGTATGAAGTGAGTTGTATGAGTTTCCGCAAGACAATATTCAATTGACTTGCGTAAATGCGCTACGCACAATGTGCCTATTGAGGAGGCACTGCATGAGCATGAACCGGACTGCCGTTGTCAGGCGTTCAATCGCAAGCATGGATTTGAAAGACGCGCTGATGGTCGGTGTGATCGTCTACGCCTGCACGATCTTCGGCATTTATACGGCGCAGTCGGACACGCTGGCGGGATTCTGGCCCAGCAACGCGGTAATGGTCGGTCTGCTGCTCAGGAAGGCTCATCCTCCGACACCGGCGCACTGGGTGGCCGCCGTCGTTGGCTACGTGCTGGGCGACGCCGAAACGCTGCAAAGCTGGCCCAAGACCGTCATGCTCACCTGGGCAAACATGACGGGGGTGTCGGTCTGCTATGTACTGCTGTCCCGTACGGGCGAGGAACACCGGGGCTTGCGTAATCCCGGCTCAATGGTGCGCTTCGTCCTGGCGGTTGTCTGCGGTGCCGCCGCCGCTGGCGTGGCCGGCTTCTTTATCCATCCCCGGCTGTATGGCGGCACGCCAACCGAGGGCTTTGCCTTCTGGTTCTCCACGGAACTGGTCAATTACATCGCCATGCTGCCCGTGATGCTGACCATGCCCGCCCTGCCGCGTGGGCTGGCCAGGTACAAGCGCCGCGACGACTGGCCCAGCTGGCGCGTTGAAGAAATCGCACCGCTGGCAGCTTTCGCCGCCAGCCTGTGGCTGGGCACGCAGCTTGGCGGTCCGGGCGTCATTCCATACCCGGTCCCTGCCATGCTCTGGTGCGCCCTCACGTATGGTCCGTTCGTCACGGCTTGTATCACCCTGTTCTTTTCGATGTGGACCTTGATCGCCATTTCCAGCGGCACCCTGCCGATCGGCGTCAGTTTCGATAGCGAGCAGGCGGTCATGTCTCTGCGCGTCGGCGTGATCTTCACGGCACTGGCCCCATTGACAGTGGCAAGCGTGATGGCAGCGCGCAATGCGCTGCTGGCCCGACTGATGCACGTCGCCTCTCACGACTCGCTGACGCACGCGCTCAACCGCGGCGGCTTCATGACCAGTGCTGAAGCCGTGCTGGCCACGCCCAAGGTAACGCGCCAGCCGGTTGCCGTCCTGATGATGGATATCGATTTTTTCAAGGCGGTCAATGACAACCATGGTCATGCGGCGGGCGATGTCGTCCTGGCCAGCTTCGCGAGCGTAGCCCAGAGCTGCCTGCGCAGGGGTGATCTGTTGGGTCGGCTGGGCGGCGAGGAATTTGCGGTTTTACTACCCGGATGCAGTCCGGAAGCCGCCTGCGCGATCGCCCAGCGCATCTGCGACGCCTTTGCCGCCCATCCGGTAGCGGTGGGCGGCGACGCGCCGCTGCACTCCACCGTCAGTATCGGCGTGGCATGCTGGAATAAGCCATCCATTTCCATCGAGGCCATGCTCGGCGCCGCTGATTCGGCGCTATACGCCGCCAAGAAGTCAGGCCGCAACCGGTTCGTTCGCAGCGCCTGAGTGACGCGCGATCGGTGCCTGCCCGAGCGCGGAGCCTCATCGTGCTTCGGACAGCAGAACCCTATCCCGGGAAGTCCTGACCGGCAATCAGCAATTCGATGCCGGCGTCCCGCAGGCCATCCCGATACTGGGCGCTGATGTCGGCGTCGGTGATGATGGTATGGACACGGTCCAGCTGGACGATGCGGTGCAGGCTGATGTAGCCGAACTTCGAGGAGTCCGCGAGCACGATGACTTTCCTGGCCCGTTCCACCATCTTGTGGTTCAGGCTCGCTTCCGCCTCGTGGTGGGTCGTCACGCCGAACTGCAGGTCCAGGCCGTCGACACCGAGGAACAGCTTGTCGAAGCTGTAGGCCTGCAGGCAGGCCTCGGCCTGCATGCCCTGGATCGACAGCGACTGCTTGCGCAGCAGGCCGCCGGTCAGGATCAGGTCCACACCCGGCGCGTTCACCAGTTCCCAAGCGATATTGAGCCCGTTGGTCATGACCGTCACGTTATGGGCCTCGCGCAGATGGCGCGCGAGCGAAAGCGTGGTGGTGCCGGAATCGATGATGATGTTCTCGCCCGGCTTCACCAGGCTCGCCGCCAGGGCACCGATGCGCTCCTTCTGTTCGTGATTGAGCGCGTCCTTCTGCGATACCGTCTGTTCGGTGGGCGGCATGCGTGCCAGCGTAGCGCCACCATGGCTGCGGATGGCAAGACCTTGCGCCTCGAGTGCACTGAGATCGCTGCGGATCGTTACCGCCGACACGTTCAGCTGTTTCACAAGTTCGCTGACTTGTACCGAGGTGCGTTCAGTGAGTGCTTTCAGGATGGCTTCGCGGCGTTGCCCGGTTTGTCCCATGGTCGGACGAATAATTTTGATAAAACAGCAGCTTACCAGATTGCAGCAGGGGCGGCACTACCGCTGGGGCGGTGCCGGCCGCCATGCGGTGCGATGGCGGCGCGGCACCCGTGGCGGTGGCGGCAGGCGCCGCGTCAGCGCGAGGCTTCCAGGCGTTCGAGCGCCGCGGCGTCCAGCGGCGTGCCGGCGCAGCGCGCCGCATACAGCGCGGCACCGAGCACGGGAGGCAGGCGCGGTGTCGCCAGCCGGTACGCGCCCTTGCCGGAGGCGGCCAGCGCCTGCCCGAACGGCGTGCGCAGCGGCCCTTCCGCGCCGAACAGGCCGCCGGAATAGGACACGGCCAGTTCCATCTCTGGACCGACCCCGAGCTGGCCACGCACCGCATCGACCAGCGCGGCGATTTCGGCGGCGGCGGCGTCGAGGATCGCCGCCGCCTGCCGATCGCCCTGCGCGGCCGCTTCGGAGACGAGCCGCGACAGCGCGGCCACCTTGCTGCGCTCCCCTTTCAATTCGCCATAGACGACCTGGCACAGGTCGAGATCGTCACGCAGCGCCAGGCGTTCGCGCAGCAGCGCATGCAGCGGTCCACGCGGCGCGCGGCCATCGCTCATCCTGGAAAACAGCGCCAGTCCCGCGCGGGCGATCCAGTAGGCCGAGCCTTCGTCGCTGAACAGCTCCCCCCAGCCGCCGGCCCGCGCACGTCGCCCGCCGATCTCGCCATACGCCATCGAGCCGGTGCCGGCAATGACGCTGATGCCGTCGGCGCATGCCAGCGATCCGGCCCAGCTGCACACCATGTCGTTGCCGCACAGGTAGCGCCCGTGGCCCAGCACGGCGCGCGGCAGCGCGTCGAGCTCCGGCTGGGCCGCCCGGTCTTCGCCATGGGCAGGCAGGCCGAAAAAGGCGAATTCGATATCGCCCGCGCCGACGCCGGCGGCCGCGAACAGTGCCGCACAGCCGCGCGCCAGCACGGCGGCCGCGCCATCCATGCCGACTTCGAGATAGTAGGCACTGCTCTCCTCCTGTCGCGCGAGCACGCGTCCCTGGCTGTCGACCAGCGCGAACGCGGTCTTGGTGCCGCCGCCATCAACCCCGAGGAACATGGCCGTCTCCTTCCAGCGGATAGATGGTGACGCCGCGCACCACGCGGTTGACGGTGCCCGACACGCTCGGCGTGTCCGGCCGCAGCCCCAGCGCCAGCGACTGCAACAGTGCGTAGGCCTGGCAGAACACGATGTACGGCAGCGCGAGCGCCAGGTCGCCCGCCCGGTCGACGGCGTGCAGCGTCACGCAGTCGCCTCCCAGTTCCGGTTCGGCGCGGCCGCTCAGTGCCAGCACCCGGCCGGCGCGCCCATCGTTGCGCAGCTCGCGCAACAGATCCAGGTCGTAGCGCCGGGCCTGCGCGTCGTTCGACAGCAGCACCACGACCAGCGTATCGGCATCGATGATCGTCTTCGGACCGTGGCGGAATCCGAGCGGCGAATCGAACAGCGCCACCACCTGCCCGTCGGTCAGCTCCAGCAGCTTGAGCGACGCTTCGCGGGCCAGGCCGCGCAAGGCGTTGCTGCCGAGGTAGACCACGCGGCGGAAACGGCGCGCCACCAGCGCTTCCAGCAGCGGCTGCATCTCGTCCAGCACGCGGACCGCGGCGGCGGCAGGGGCATCGACGGCGTTCTCCGGCAGCACCCCGAACGCACATGCCGCGGCCAGCAGCATCGACGTGAAGCTGGTGGTCATGGCGAAGCCACGGTCGTGCGTGGCGTCCGGCAGCAGGATCGCGTGGACATTGGCCCTGCCCTGCGCCATCCGGCACAGTTCGCCGTCGGGATTGCAGGTGATGAAGAGATGATGGACCTCCTCCACGAGCTGGTCGGCCAGCGCGACGGCAGCCACGCTTTCCGGACTGCTGCCCGAGCGGCCGAACGACACCAGCAGCGTCGGCACCTTCGGCTGCAGGAACTGCTGCGGGCCGGATACCAGGTCGGTGGTCGGCACGGCTTCCGCGCGCCGCCCGGCGCCGAGCAGCGCGGGCACGAGGCACTCGCCGATGAACGCCGAGGTGCCGGCACCCGTCAGCACGATGCGCAGGTCGCCGCGCGCCAGCAGCGGTCCGAGGAATGCGTCGAGCGCCGGGCGCTGGCCCGCGACCAATGCCTCGATCGCGGGCCAGATGGCCGGCTGCTGCGCGATTTCGCGCGCCGTGAGGCCGGCGCCGGCGGCGTCGAGCCGCTCCGCCGCAAGGCCCAGGATGTTCGTGAATTTGCTGCGGTCTACGACTGGCATGCTTCCAACTCCCTCGTTGCGGCGCCCGCCGTGCAGGCGTCCGTGGTACAAGCGTTCATGTATTGGCGCAGCACCCTGGCCACGCCTTCCTTCAGCAGATCGACCGGCCGGTTGCGCACCCGGCCTTCGCGCACCGCTTCGTACTGCGCCGGCAGGTACTGGCTGAGCAGCGTGAGCGGCGGCGCTTCCCGTTCCAGGCTCGCCAGCAGGCGCGCCTGCGCGGCCTGAATGGCCGGATGCGGCCAGTAATAGCGGATCCGGTCGCTCAGGCTGTACTGCTGGTCGAACCGGGCACGGCGCGGATCGTTGTCGTAGTACTTGCGCCAGTATTCGGGTTCGGCGCGCATCACGTCCAGCACGGTGTCCTTGAAGCCGCACCCCTTGCCGTCGCCGGCCATCGCCGCTTCGATATCGGCCAGCGCCCACAGCGTTTCGCGCAGCGCGAAGGTCGCGCCGGGTCCCACCTTCAGGATCGCGAAATGGCCGGCCACCAGCGCGGCCAGGTTGGCCGGCGTCTGGTAATCGGTCGAGTGGGCTTCGTAGACGAGCGTGGGCACGCCTTCGATCATGCGGCTCAGGCCCACGGCCCGCTCCGGCTGGAAATCGATCACCTTGTGATGGTCGAACTCGACGCCGGGCTGGACCACCAGGCCGACCACGCGCGGCCACGCGGCGTCGAGCCCCGCCGCGGCGAACGCGCTCCTGTGCGAAGCCATCGTCCTGGCCGCCGCTTCCGGTGTCGTGACGCTCAGTTCCTCCAGGTCTTCGTGGGCGCCGCCGGGCACCGGCACTTCGGTGCCGACCACGTAGACCGGCGCTTCGCCGCCCGCGGCCTGCCAGGCCCGCTCGGCGACGGTGCACAGCCGCGCGGCCCGCGCCGCCACGACGTCGTCGCGCAGCGGCACGGGATCGCCGGCGCACGACATCGAGCAATCCAGGTGGATCTTGCGGAAACCCGCCGTCACGTACTGTTCGATCAGCACGTCGGCCTTCGCCATCGCCTCGCCGGCGCTCTGGTCCTGCCACGCATTGGGCCCCAGGTGGTCGCCACCGAGCAGCACGCGCTCGCGCGCGAGGCCCACGCGGTCGGCGATGCCATGCACGAAAGCGTGGAAGGCGCCCGGCGTCATGCCGGTGTATCCGCCATCCTGGTTCACCTGGTTCGACGTGGCCTCGATCAGCACCGGCTGCCCTGCCGCGGCCGCCACTTCCATCGCCGCCTCGATCACCAGCGGATGCGCCGAGCACACCGCGTGGATGCCGACCGGTTCACCGGCCTTGTGGCGGCGCACCAGATTCAACATGTATTCCATTGTCACGCTCCTTGGGTTGATTCTTGGGGTGCGGCGCCGTCGTCCGCCTGCAGCGCGAGAAACAGCGCGGCCGCCAGCGACAGGCCGATGCCGGCCAGCCGGTAGCCGCCCGGCACCGTCGCGGCCAGCGCCATCGCGATCACGGTCGTCAGGAGCGGCGCGCCGGCGTTCACGAGCGGCGATACCGTCAGCGCCTTGCCGTGCCGGAAGGCATACACCAGCGTCAGCGCACCGACGGCGTTCAGGACCTGGGTAACGGCGGCCAGCAGCGGCCCGGATGGGCCATAGTTGATCGGCTGCGAAAAATCGGTCATCGCCAGCGCCACCGGGATGCACAGCAGCGCGCTGGCGGTCATGTAGAAGAAGATGCTCTCGGCATCCATGCGGGCATTGGCCAGCTTGATGAAGTAGGCTTGCAGGCCCCAGGCGACGAGCACCGCGAGCGCCAGCACGAACCACAGTCCGTACTGCCGGGGTGCCCCGCCCGGATTGAAGTCGAACAGCGGCAGCGCGCACACGGCCAGCACGATGCCGGTCATGCCCATCGCACCGGTGCGTTCATGGAGGAACACGTACGACAGCACGATCGTGATGACCGGCGACAGCGAAATCAGGGGGAAGATCAGGTAAGCCGGCCCGGCCTTCACCGCATAGAACAGCACCATCTGTCCACCGGCGCCGAGCAGGCCGATGGCCAGGCCATAGGCCACCGCGATCCGGTCCCGTCGCACGCGCCACCCCGCCCGCGCCAGCACGAACAGCGCCGGCGGCACCATCGTCAGCGCCCAGACCACGTACACCAGCGTCTCGGGAAAGCCGTGCTGGCTGGGCAGGCCGGCGAAGGCACCCCATACACCCCACAGCAGCGCGGTTGCCAGCGCATAGCCGAGCCAGCGCGGCCTGGCCGTCCCGCTTGTACCTGGTTCATGCGGCATCGTCTTCTCCATGATGCTCCTTCAGGGTTTTACATTCGCGCCGGCCGCGCGGTTTCGCGCAATGCGCCGGGCCGGTGCCACCGTGGGTGCTTGCGTTAGCAACTGTTCCGATAGTAGTGGGGTATCGAACGAAATGCAATTGCCTTTCGATTTATTTTCGTTTTGTGGTTTTTCTGCGTGCCCCACCGTGACTTTCCTTTTCGATTACTTTCGCTTACTATCCCAGCTGAGGTTTGCCGGCTGAGGTTCGTCGTCCTCGCCGGCCCGTGGGCAGGGGCACGGCGCCTTTCGAATTCGGCCGGGAGGGCGACGCCGGCGCCAAACCCGCGGGAGGCGAACATTCGACCGAAGCTGCTACCACGACAACCAGACCAGACAGGAGATCCGCATGGCCGATGGCATGTCCACCATGAGTTGGCAGGCGAGGCATGCGTGCCTCGCCGTCGCGAGCGCAATCGCATCATTCACCGCACAGGCCAGCACCAGCCCGGCAACCGATCCGGTGGCCCCGACCGGCCGCTGGGAAGCGAACACGAACGGCAACGCCAGCACGCCGCCGATGGGCTGGAACAGCTGGAATGCGTTCCGGACGGAAGTCGACGAAGACAAGGTGATGGGCGCCGCGCGCGTGCTGGTCGACAGCGGGCTCGCCAGACTCGGCTATATCCACGTCAACCTCGACGACGGCTGGTGGCAGAAGCGCCGCGCCGGCGACGGGCGCCTGCAGATCCGCACCGGCATCTTCCCGTCGGCGGCCACGGGCGGCCCGGACGGCACCAGCTTCAAGCCCTTCACCGACAGGCTCCACGCGATGGGCCTGAAGGCCGGCATCTACACGGACATCGGCCGCAACGCCTGTTCGCAGGCCTACGACCTGCATTCGCCGAACCTGCCGGCGGGTACGGCCGCGGAGCGCGAAGTGGGGCTGGACGGCCACGTCGCGCAGGACATCGACCTGTATTTCCGGCAATGGGGCTTCGACTACATCAAGATCGACGCGTGCGGGCTGGCCGATTTCGTGCCCGGTTCGGCACTGGTGAAACAGCATGACTACCGGGCGCTGGCACCGCTGATCGAACGCGGCTCGATCAACCGCACCGATATCGGCGCGGTGCGCAGGCGCTACGAGGAAGTGGCGGCCGCGCTCAAGGCGACGCGGCCGGACAACGGCTACACCCTGTCGATCTGCGCCTGGGGCATGGCCAACGTACGAACGTGGGGCAAGGATGTGGGCAATCTGTGGCGCACCAGCGCCGACATCACGCCGAGCTGGACAAGCATGCTGCACAACTTCGACAGCGCGGCGAAACGCGCGCTGTATGCGGGCCCCGGCCACTGGAACGATCCCGATATCCTGCACATCGGCCACGGAGCGTTCGATGCCGCCCACCCCGTCGAAGTGCGCGCGCATTTCTCGCTGTGGGCGATGATCAACGCGCCGCTGCTGGTCAGCTACGACCTGCGCAACGGCCCGGCGTCGCTGCTCGCCGTGTTGGGCAATGCGGAAGTGGTGGGCCTGAACCAGGACAAGGCGGGGCACCAGGGCGTGGTTGCCTATGATTCGGACGATGCGCAAATCATCGTCAAGACGCTGGGCGACGGCCAGCGCAAGGCGGTCGCCCTGTTCAACCGGGGTGCCTCGCCCGCGCCGGTCACCCTGCTCGCGCGGCACATGAAGCTGTCACCCGGCGCGCCCGTCACGCTGCGCGACCTGTGGTCGAAGGAAAGCGCCACGTTCACCGGCGAGAAGGCGTTCGTGCTGGCACCGCATGAGACCCTGGTTTTCGAAGCGACCGGCAGGCGGCAATTGGCGAATGGCGTGTATCTTTCGGAGATTCCCGGTGCGATCAACGTCGCCACCGACGGTACCCGGCAACCGCAACCCGATCCGACGATCCACCGGATGATCGATCCGTGGTCGAACACGCGCTCCGGCGGCTCGCGCCCTCAGTACGCCGGCTGGGGTGGCGCGCAGGCGGACGCGACACCCTTCGGCCAGGCCTTGCAGGTGGCCGGCCAGGGCTTCGATTCGGGCATCGGCATACTGGCCAACTCGCGGCTCCAGGTGAAGAATGACGGCCACCATGCACTCTTGATGGCCTCGGTGGGCGTGGATGACTCGACCGAAGACACCCGGCAGCCCTTGCGCTTCCATGTCTATGGCGATGGAAGGCTGCTGGCGGAAAGTCCGCCGCTGGTGTTTGGAGCCGGCGCGCATCGATTGCAGGCGGACATCCGGGGCGTCAAGGTCATCGAGCTGGTGGTGCGCGGATCGCGTTCGGGCAATGCCGGGCTAGCGGTGGCAACCTGGGGCGATGCCCGGCTGCTGCGTCATGCCGATGACGGCACCTGAACACGCCGGCCGTGCACGCAAGAAATCCGGCGCGGCGGCGGCAAACAGGCCGGCCGGCAGCGCGGACAGGGTTCCCGCGTGTTACAACACGCAGCGCGGAAGGACAGGCTGCCTGTCCGCCGCCGGCAGCGGCATCGAAACGAAGTAGCCCTGCAACTCGTCGCATTCGAGTTGCTTCAGTTGCCGGGCCTGCCCGGCCGTTTCGACGCCCTCGGCCACGACCCGCATGCCCAGCGCGTGCGCCATGGTGATGATGGCGGTGAAGAACACGCTTCCCTCCCGGGTCCTTTCCAGTTCGGCCGTGAAGGCCTTGTCCACCTTGAGCACATCGAAATCGAGGCGCTGCAGTTGCGACAGCGACGAGTAGCCGGTGCCGAAATCGTCCACCGCCAGGGCAATCCCCAGCTGCTGCATGTTTTCCAGCGATTCCGCGACATGTGCGCTGTCGGCAGTCATCGACGATTCCGTCAGCTCGATCTCGACTAGTTCGGGCCTGACGCCATGGCGCAGCAACGCCTTGCGCAAGACTTCGCACACGTCGGATTCGTTGAACTGCCGTGGAGACACGTTGATGGAGACCGGGACGACCTGTTGTCCGTGCGCCGACCAGTGAGCGATCTGGGCGCAGACCTTGTCGATCACGACTTCGCCCAGCTGCACGATCAATCCGGTTTCCTCCGCAAGGGGAATGAAATCGATCGGCCCGAGGACGCCACGCGTTGGATGGGCCCACCGGACCAGGGCCTCCAGGCTGCAGGTTTCGCCCGTCGCCACCTCGACCCGAGGCTGGTAATAGAGGATCAGCTGGTCGCTGTCGAGCGCGTGCCGCAACTCGGCGTTGCGATCGATCTTCGCGCGCACCGCCTCGTAGTATTTCCGATCGAAGAAGCGGTAGTTCATCTTGCCGCTGGTCTTGACGGCATACATGGCGGCGTCGGCATGCGTGAGAAGTTCCTGCGTGTCCGTGCCGTCCTCGGGAAAGACGCTGATGCCGATCGAGGCGCCGACGGGATAGCGCCCCTCGGCCACGTGGAACCGTTCCCGGAATGCCTGCAGCACGCGTTCCGCGATGTGGGCCACGGCGGCGCGGTCCTGCGCCTGCTCGATGATCACGATGAACTCGTCGCCTCCGACGCGCACGACATGGTCAGCCGGCCGCACCGCCAGTTTCAGCCGTTTGGAGACATTGCGCAGCAGTTCGTCCCCTGCGTGGTGGCCGGCGGTGTCGTTCACGTTCTTGAAGCCGTCGAGGTCGACGAACAGCAGCGCCACCATGCCGTTCCTGGCGGCGGCGCGCTCCAGCGCGGCCGGCAGGTAGGCGGTCATCCAGTGGCGGTTGGGCAGCCCCGTCAAGGGGTCTTCGTTGCCGCGCCGCTCCAGCTCGAACATGTGCCGCTTGCTCTCGGTGATGTCCCACGCGGTCACCGACAGCAGGCCGTTCGAATGCACCATCTTCAGGCGGTACCACTTTTCCGGCCCCCCCTTGAACGGCACTTCGATGTCGTCCTCGAAGACGCCGCGTTCGACGGCGACGATGAACCGGCGCAGCAGCCTGGCGCGCCAGTCGCTGCTGTCGGCCTGGTGAAGCTTCGACATCCTGGCGCCGACCATGGCCTGGCGTGGCCGGCCATACAGCTCGGCCCCGGTCCGGTTGCAGTCGACGACCTCGAAGTCGACGACGAATCCGTTGCGGTCCCGGATCGCGCGGCAGATATAGAACCCTTCCGTCCCCTCCTCCGTGGCGAGCCGGTACGCTTCGCGGGTGAGTTCCATCTGGTATTTGCGCCAGCCGAGGCGCAGCGACAGCGCCATGGCGATCAGCGTGAAGATGGCCAGGACCACGCTGTTCACGGTCGCGCGCGTGAGCGTGTTGGCCCTGACCTTCGCGAAGGCGGCGAACGCTTCCTGCTGGTCGACACCCGCTATGGCAATGACGGGATATCCCGGCACCTGCTGCCAGCCGAGGTAACGGCTGCGCCGGTCGTCGAACCATGCCGGGCCATCGACCAGCACGCTGCCTCCGGGCCGCGCCCGCAGCCCGTCGCGAGATGTCAGGGCCGTCAGGGCCGCCTCGGCAAAGGGACTCGTATAGGACGCATAGGTGGTTTCGCCGACCCGGCTGGCGCGGATCGCACCGTCGCTGCCCACGATCGCCAGCAGCCCGTTGCCGCCGAGCGCGACCCGGTCATAGCTGGCCGTGAGATATGCCGGCGCGACCGCGGCGCGCACCACGCCGCCGAAATCGCCGTCGGCGCCCGTCAGCCGCCGGGAAAAATGAACGACGCTGCGGCCGGTCGACCTGCCGATGGCCGCTTCGCCGACATACAGGGTGTCCGCCACCTGCGCTTTCTGGAACCGGAAATACATCCGGTCGGCCACATCTTCAGCCGCTACCGGCAGCGTATTGGTGATCAGTTTCCCGTCCGGCCCCACGATGCCGACATTGAAAACGGGGGTCGAGGGGAATAGCCCGGGCGCGCTCGGGCCTTCCAGCCGCAGGCGGCGTTCGCTGAGCGCCCATTCGAAGCGCACGTGCTGCAGGATCTGGTCGACCATGTGGAAGGTGCGCGCCAGGTGTTCGGCGTACCCCCGCGCCACGGTGGCGGCGTCCCGCAGCGCATCCTCTTCGCGCGCGCGGTGCTCCCGCTCCAGCGTATCGAGGATGGAGGCCCAGCCGAGCGCCGCGATGCTCAATGACAGGATCGGCCAGAGCAGGATGAGCTTCGAACTGCGGGCAACAAAGGCGATTCCGGGTCTGATGTCCATAAACCTTCGCGCATGGTCGGGTATCCACGGCTTCCTGCCCGTCGACGGGCCGTACCTGGGTCGCCAACAGCACGGCTCGGCGGCGCGCACCACGGGAGCCTCGCGCCGTGCCAGCGCACATGCCCGGGCAAGACGATCTTGCAGGAAGGGTAACCAGTGTACCCGATTAGCCAGCGAATCGGACAACCGGGGGGCTAGCTGCCGCTCGCCTGGTGCTGCAGCCGCAGTACCACGACCCCGTGTGCCGGCACCGTCAGCGCCGCGGGCCTGGCAGTATCGCCGGTCGCGCCGCTCCACAGGTCGGTGTAGCCGTGGCGCTGCTTGCCGAAGTGCACCTGGCTGCCGCTGATCTCGTCCACGATGTGGTGCGCGTTCCAGTCGAACGTGTAGCGCCGCGGCTTGTCGTCGCGGTTGAGGAACATCAGCGCCCACTCGCCGCCTGCCAGCGGCTTGGCGTACATGTCCAGCTGCCCGTCGTTCATGAAGCGCCAGGCCTGGATGCCCCGTTCATCCTGGTTGAGCGCGATGATGGCGCGGTTGGTCAGGATCTTGCGCGTGGCCGCGGACATCGACCGGATGTCGTTACCGGCGATCAGCGGGGAATTGAGCATCGCCCAGATGGAGAAGTGCGCCTTGTCTTCGTCCTCGCTCATGCCCTTCCCTACTTCGAGCATGTCCATGTCGTTGCAGCGGCCGGGGCCGGAATACTTGCGCAGGTTGGCCTGCTTGTCCAGGATCGGCAGCACTCCCAGCGAAGCCCAGGTACCCCGATTGAACTCGCAATCCCAGCAGGGGTAGATATCGCCCGTGGTGCGCCAGGAGTGGCCGACATCCTTCGCCCATTCCCAGGGCTTGTTGTTGCCCCATTCGCAGAGGGAAAACAGGATCGGCCGCCCGGCCGCGCGCAGTGCGTCGCGCATCGTCGTGTACGCGCCTGGAGCGCTGAGCCCCTCGGTATCGCACCAGTCGTATTTCAGGTAATCGACGCCCCATTCGGCATAGGTGAGCGCATCCTGGTATTCGTGCCCGCGGCTGCCGGGGCGGCCCGCGCAGGTGTGCGCGCCGGCGTCGGAGTAGATGCCCAGCTTCAGCCCACGCGCGTGCACGTAATCGGCGAGCGCCTTCATGCCCGACGGGAAGCGCCGCGGATCGGGCTGGATGAACCCTTTCGCGTCGCGCTCGCCGTGCCAGCAATCGTCGATGTTCAGGTATACGTAGCCGGCATCGCGCATGCCGCTCGCCACGAGTGCATCGGCCGCCTGCCGGATCAGCTTTTCGTCGATATCGCAGGCAAAGGTATTCCAGGTGTTCCAGCCCATCTGCGGGGTACGGGCCAGTTGTTCGAACTTGGCCGGCGCGGCGGCGGCTGGCTTGACGCTGGCCTGGGCCCGCGCCTCGTGGGTGAAGAAGACCGCGCCGAGCAGCAGCGGCAATGACAATGCTTTCATCTTGATGATTCCATCCGAGGTGATGCGGCGGGGCCTCGAGCGGCTCCCGCCATCGTGAATGAGATTACTGGAATGAATAACCCACGCGCAGGCTGTAGCGCGGCCCGGAAACGAAGAAGGCGCGCTTCTTGTCGCCGATCCCCTGCTGCATGGTCTGGGAGTAGCGCGCGTCACCCAGGTTCTGCGCCTGGAAGTCCAGCTTCAGGCTGTCGCTGAATTTATAGGAGACGCCGCCGTCGACCTGGCCGTAGTCGTCGGCCCACAGCGGCAGGCCCCAGGCGACATTGCGCTGCCCGAAGGTCGGGCTGGCCGGATTCGTATCGGTGCCGTTGTCGCCGCGCGTGCCGTTGGCGTTGGTACTGAGCAGGTAGCGGGAACGCCAGTTGTGCGCCACGCGCGCCGACCACGGCCCCCGGTCATATAGGATGGCGATGTTGTAGGCATTCTTCGACATGTTCGGCAAGGGCATGTTGCCGAAGGTGCGGCCGTCCAGGTCGCAGCCGTTCAGGTTCAGGTTCAGGTTGCCCGCGCCGGTGCTGTTGCCCGAGCAGTAAGGGCTGTACACCGGGTGGTACAGCGTGCGCTTCGTGTCGACCCACGTGTAGTTCGCCGACAGGCCCAGCCCCTTCAGCCAGGGCGGCAGCCGGTCGTAGTACTGCTGGTAGGCCAGCTCGGCGCCTTTCACGCTGCCGCGCGCGCCGTTGACGGGCGAGGTGACCTGGAACTGCTGCATCCGGCCCTGCACGTCCGGCAGCTCGTAGGCGATGGTCTGGTCGAGGATGACGTCCTTCAGGCGCTTGCCGAACACGGCGAGGGTGAGCGAGCCGCCCGGGGCGAAGTACCATTCCGCCGTCAGGTCGAGCTGCCGGGACGTGATCGGCTTGAGCAGCGGATTGCCACGCGCCTCGCCGGTGTGATCGACGGCGGTGACGTTGACCGTCTTGCCGGTTTCGTTCGACGTCGACGACACATTCTGGCTCATGGTCGTATAGGCCTGGAGCTGGCTGAACTCGGGCCGTGACATGGAAGTGCCGAAGGCCAGGCGGAATTGCAGCTTGTCGCTGGCCTTCAGGCGCAAATTCAGGCTGGGCAGCAGATTGTCATACGAGTGACCGACATCGCTCGCCTTCTCGTACGCCGGAATGTTCGGGATCGGCACGCCGGTCGCCTGGAAGCCGGCCGGAATGTTCACGCTGGGACGGAACGACGTGTACCCGCGCGAGCGGGAGCGCGTGTCGACGTAGCGCAGGCCGACGTTGCCGTCCACCGGCCAGGCCAGGTCGTCGAAGCCGAAGCGCACCTGGGTGTAGAGCGCGCGGGTCCTTTCGTGCTGGTCATTGGTGCCGGCCGGGTTATCGCCGGAAAACCGCGCCGGCTTCCACTTCGCGCAGCTGGTGGACACCTCGGCGCACAGGATGTCGTGATAGGAATGCAGCTGCGCATAGGAATCGGGATAGCCGCTGGCCACGCTCGGCGCCGGGAACACGACGGCAGGCACGCTGACGTCGCCATTGAAGAAATTCGGGAAACGGTTGACCACGTAGGGCGACGTGAAGCGCGGATCGCTCAGGTAGGCCAGCTTGCTGATGTTCCAGCCGAGCTGCCAGGGCTGCGACACGGCGGCCCAGTTATACAAGGGATCGGAGTTGACCGTCACCGCCTCGCGGTCCGTCAGCCGCAGGCCGAAGCGCACGTCGCGCAACACGGCATGGTCGAAGGTGTAGCGGGCATCGCCCTTCCAGGCCTTCATCCTGCCCGTATTGCGGTGCAGGTGCTCCATCGTGGTGCCCCAATAATAGTTGGCGGGGTTGGCCAGGAAGGCGCGCTGGTCGTCCGTGAAATCGATGCGCGGCAGCGAACCGCGGTAGTCGAGGCGCTGGCTCGGCATCAGCATGCCCAGGCCGACGGCCGACGAGAACGCGTCGGCGGCGGACTTCACGTATTGCAGGTCGCTGCCCAGGTGCCAGTTGGCCGCCACGCGCCATTGCAGGTTCCAGGCCACGTCGGTGGTCTTGGAGTTGCCCTTGTTGAATCCGCCCGCGTTGCTGAACGGGATGCCGCCGTTGCGCGTGTCGCTGATCGTACCGCTGACGAAGGCGCCCTTGTCATCGTACGTGGCGTCCGCCACCTTCAGGTCATACGCACTGGCGGACGAGAAGATCGACTGCTCCTGGGAACTGTCGCGGTAACGCGACTGGAAGGCGGTCAAGTGGCTGCGCACATTGCCCAGTTTCCATTGCAGCGCACCATAGGCGCCCTTGCGCTCGCGCTCGTATTCGTAGGTGCGCCATTGCGCCCCCTTCGGTACCCAGACCGTGCGGCCGGGCTCCAGGTCGGTGCGTGGATAGAACGGCTCGAACTGGAAGGTATCGGTGCGGGTGGAACTGTCGGAGCTGGCCAGGTTGAACAGCACCCCCCATTCGCCGAACCGGCTTGGCCAGCGGGTCGAGACGAGAGCCGAGCCGGACGTATCGGCCTTGCCCTTCTTCAGCGTCGAATACGTCTTTTCCAGCGAAGCCGCGCCGCGCGTGCCCTTGAAGTCGAACGGCAGCGCCGTGCGCAGGTTGACCAGTCCCGAGATGCCGCCCTCGGTCTGTTCGGCCGACGGATTCTTGTAGACGTCGACGGCCGCCATCAGTTCGGGCGGCACATCGCCCCAGCTGAGGGAACGGCCGCCATTCGCGGCAAACGCCTCGCGCCCGTTCAGCTCCGAGCGCACATAGCTGAGTCCCCGCACATTCACGCCCGAGCCTTCGACCGAGAAGCGCTCGTAGTCGCCCTTCCCCTGCCGGTCGATGCTGATGCCCACGACTCTTTGCAGCACCTCCGTGACGGACCGGTCGGGCAGCTTGCCGATGTCTTCGGCCACGATCGAGTCGACCACCTCGTCCGCATCCTGCTTGATCTTTTGCGCGCTTTGCAGCGCCGCGCGCTGGCCCGACACCACCACGACTGCCTTGTTATTTCCCTCGCTCTCCTGCCCATGCGCCGCCGGCGTACCGGCGAGCATGGCGATGGCGACCGCGATCGCCGTCTTCTGGAATGGCTTCATATCGTCTCCGTTGGTCTTCTCCCCGGCAGGCTTGCGCGGGGGATGCTCTTTTGCTTGTGTTCGCCCGTGGCCGGGCAAGGCAAGAATACGAAGGCGGCGGACGGCCCGATAACGCAAACCGGGAAGATGTTTCAAGGGTGCAAATAGTTGCAACGATGCTGCGATTGCTTGCATGCGGCGGGGCAAAAACCGCTTCGGGGAGGCCGGGAGGTGCCGGGTGGCGGTCCGCGATAACACTATTTGCACATTCCCCGGAGGGGAGCGTGCAGAAAGTGCGCGAATCCTCGCCGGGAACAGCTGCCGCGACGGGGTGACGCAGGAGTGGAAGTGGAAATGTTTCTCATATTTACTATACACTCGGCCCGCTGCCCGACCATGGCCCACGGTGCGGCAGCGCTCTCCCCAACCTTCACAGGCAAAACGATGAAAACGATTTCGGCGTTCCTATGTCTTCTCCTGTCCTGCACGGCCGCCATGGCAGACACGGCACGCGCCGGCTGCGCACCGGATGCCCTCGGCACGGTGCGCACGCTCACGCTCCAGCGCGAGGCGGCCGGCTATGGCCGCGCACAGTACGGTCCATTGCCGCTGCGCCCCGGCGAAGTGGTGCTGACCTTCGACGACGGGCCCGAACCCGCCACGGTGGACCGGGTACTTGCCACGCTGGCGGCGGAGTGCGTCAAGGCGACATTCTTCATGACGGGTGCGAACCTGGCCCGCCATCCCGCGCTCGGCCAGCGCGTCGCTGCCGCCGGCCACACGCCCGCGCTGCACAGCTTTGCCCATCCAGCGCTGGGGTCGCTGCCGCCCGCCGAACAACTGGCCGACCTGGAACGGGGCATGCAGGCTTTCGCGTCGGTATTCGGTACGCTCCCGGCCGCGTACCGCTTTCCGTTCCTGCAAGAAACCCCCACGATGCTGGCCGCGCTACGGGAAAGGCGGATGACGGTTGCCTCGGTCGACCTCGGCATCCTCGACTACGCACCGAACGACATGAGCATGGCCGCGCTGGCCGGCCGGCTGGCGCAGCAGCTCGACGAGACCGGCGGCGGCATCGTGCTCATGCACGACGCCAACGCCGCCACGGCCGACGCCCTGCCGACCCTCCTCAAGACCATCAAGGACAAGGGCTACAAGGTGGTGCACCTGCGCTGGGACGACGCCGCGGCGCCGACCCGATGATTTCCCGCGCCCGCGCCACCGGCACGGGCGTTCCCTCCCCTCACTGACAGGAAACGAGCAAACGATGATCAAGGCATGCGTGTCGGCAGGATTGATGATGGCTTGTGGCGCGGCATTCGCGCTGCACAGCCCGAACAGGCAACTGGAAGTAACGGTCGAAGTGCGGCCGGACAAGACCCTCTCGTACAGCGTCAAGCGCAATGGCCAGCCCGTGCTGCTGCCCTCGCCGCTGGGCCTGACCCTGGCGGGCGCCGACTTCGCCCGCCGGCTGGAGCTGGCCGGCACCTCGCCGGTCAGGGAAGTGTCCGACCGGTACACGATGGCGGTCGGCAAGCGCAGCAACATCCACTACCGGGCCAACGAGCAGGTCTGGTCGGTCGTGAACGCCGCCGGCCAGAAGATGGACGTGACGTTCCGCGTTTCCGACGACGGCATCGCCTTCCGCTACACGGTTGCCGACGCGGGCCTGCCCGTCAAGCGCTTCGTCGCCGAGGCCACCGGCTTCGCCTTCGACACGAAGGCCCGCGCCTTCCTGCAGCCGATGGCACAGGCCCGGACCGGCTGGGGCAAGACCAATCCTTCATATGAGGAGTATTACCAGGTGGACGTGCCGGTCGGCCAGCCGGCGCCGCTCAAGTCGGGCTGGGTATTTCCCGCGCTGTTCCGCAGCGGCGACACCTGGGTGGCGCTCACCGAAGCGGGCATGGAGGGCGGCTTCCATGCGTCGCGCCTGGCCACCGCCGCGCCGGCCGGCATGTACCGCGTCGCCGGGCCGACCGCGCCGGAAGTGTTCGCCAAGGGCCAGTTGCTGGCGGAAAGCCGCGGCTCCCTCGTCACGCCCTGGCGCGTGGCGGCCATCGGGTCGCTGGCGACCGTGATGGACTCCACCCTCGGCACCGACCTGGCCGCGCCCGCCATCGCGTTCGACGGCAAGCTGGTGCAGCCGGGCCACGCCTCCTGGAGCTGGCCGCTGCTCAAGGACGAACAGACCGTGTTCGACGTGCAGAAGCGCTTCATCGATTACGCGCACGACATGCAATGGGACTACACGCTGGTCGACGCGGAGTGGGACCGCCGCATCGGCTACGAGAAGATGGCCGAGCTGGCGCGCTACGCCGCCGGCCGCGGCGTCGGCCTGCTGGCCTGGTACAACTCGGCCGGCGACTGGAACGACGCTCCGCAGACACCGCGCGGCAAGCTGCTCACCCGTGAAGCGCGGGTCAAGGAATTCGCGCGCCTGCGCGCCATGGGCATCAAGGGGGTGAAGATCGACTTCTTCGGCGGCGACGGCGCCTCGATGCTGCGCTACTACGTGGACATCCTGAAGGATGCCGCCGACGCCGGCCTGCTGGTGAACTTCCACGGCGCCACCCTGCCGCGCGGCCTGCAGCGCACCTACCCGAACCTGATGACGGCCGAGGCCATCCGCGGCCTGGAATTCGCCACCTTCAACCAGGAAGGCGAGGATGCCGTGCCGGCCCATGCCGTGAATGCCGCCATGATCCGCAACCTGTTCGACCCGATGGACTTCACCCCCATGGTGTTCGGCGACATGCCCGGCATCAAGCGCGTTACCCGCAACGGCTTCGAGCTGGCGCAGTCGGTGCTGTTCCTGTCGGGCATCCAGCATTTCGCGGAAATCCCGCAAGGCATGGCCACCGCGCCCGAGTACGTGAAAGCGTTCCTGCGCGAGCTGCCGCGCCGCTGGGACGACAGCCGTTTCCTCGCCGGGGTGCCGGGGTCGCACGTGGCCATCGCGCGCAAGGCCGGTGAAAGCTGGTATGTCGCGGGCATCAATGCCGACGGGGCCCCGCGCACGCTGGAACTGGACCTGTCGTTCCTCGGCAACCGCAAGGGAGTCCTGATCACCGACGGCGCGCGCCAGCGCGAATTCAGCCGCGCCGAACTCGCGGCCGGCAAGGCCACGGTCACCGTGCAGCCGCGCGGTGGTTTCGTCGCTGTCTTCCGCTAGGGAGGCCGATCATGAAAAGACCCGACACCGCCCTGCTGGCTGCCTGCCTGGCCCTTGCCGCGTGGCCCGCCACCGCCGCCGCCGCCACCACCCCGCCCTTCCCCAGCGGCCTGGACAGCCATGGCCACCTGGCCTCCGCCGCGCCGCCGCGCGAAGGCTTCAGCCTCGTGCGCCTGGAGCACGGCGTGCAGTTCCGCCTCGGCGGGGTGACCAAGAACGTGATCTTCTACGCGCCCGACACGGTACGCGTCACCGCCAACCTGGGCACCAGCTACTGGACCAGCCCCAGCCTGGTGGTGGTGGACCGGCCCGGTCCGGTCGACTTCACGCTGGAGGAAACCGCCGATAGCCTGGTCATCGCGAGCGAACGCCTGCGCATCGCCATCGACCGTTCCAGCGGCGCGCTCGCATTTTCCGATGGCGCGGGCCGGCTGTACACGCGCGAGGCGAGCCAGCCGCAAATGGTCCGCAAGGTCGAGATCGCCGGCAGCCCCAGCTATGAAGTGGAAAACCGCCTGGCGCTCCAGGCCGACGAAGCCATCTTCGGCTTCGGCTATACCGACAGCGACAAGGTGAACCGGCGCCATGGGGAGCTGCAGCTGGTGCAGACGAACCTGGGGATCATCATTCCCGTGATGGTCTCGTCGCGTCGCTACGGCATCCTGTGGGACACCTATTCGAAGATGCGCTTCAGGGATGGGCCGCAGGGCGCCAGCCTGTGGGCCGAAAGCGCGCCCGGCGGAGTCGATTATTACTTCATGGGCGGCACCTCGATGGACGGCGTGGTCGGCGCCTACCGCCGCCTGACGGGCGCCGCGCCGATGTACCCGAAGCAGGCGTTCGGCCTGTTCATGAGCAAGGAGCGCTATCCCACCCGGCAGCGGCTCCTCGAGGTGGCCGAGACCTTCCGCAGGGAGCGCTTCCCGCTCGACTACATCGTGCAGGACTGGCAGTACTGGGGCGGCGACAAGGATGGCACGTGGAGCGGCATGATCTGGGACCCGGTGCGCTTTCCCGATCCGCGCGGCATGGCCGACCAGCTTCACGCCATGCACCTGAAGCTGATGGTATCGATCTGGCCCTCGGTCGGCAACGATACGGCGCTGGCCAGGGAACTCGACCGGCACGGCCTGCGCTTCGCCCCGCTGCACTGGATCTCGCAGAAGGCGCGCATCTACGACGCCTACAGCCCGAAAGGCCGGCAGATCTACTTCAAGCATGTGAAGTCCGGCCTGTTCGACAACGGCGTCGATGCGCTGTGGATGGACGGCACCGAAGTCGAAGTCGGCTCGGCCGCCTGGGACATGGCGAAGAACGAGGCCGACATCAAGGGGCTGGGCCGCAACGCCCTGGGCGACTTCACGCGCTACCTCAATCCCTACTCGCTGCTGACCACGCAGGGCACGTACGAGGGCCGGCGCGCCACCAGCGACCGGCGTGTGTTCACGCTGACCCGCTCCGCGTGGGCCGGCGCCCAGCGCACGGCCGCCGCGTCATGGTCCGGCGACATCTTCGCCAGCTGGGAAACGCTGCGCAAGCAGGTGAGCGGCGGCGTCAACGTCACCATCACGGGCAACCCCTACTGGACGCAGGATATCGGCGGCTTCTTCGTACGTCGCGACTTCCCGGCCGGCGAACAGAGCCCGGCCTACCGCGAGCTGTTCGCGCGCTGGTTCCAGTACGGCGCCTTCAATCCGATCATGCGCGTGCACGGTACCGACATCGAGCGCGAACCCTACCTCTTCAAGACGCTCGATCCCGAGGTGTACCGGTCGCTGCTGGACACGGTGCACCTGCGCTACCGCCTGCTCCCCTACATCTACGGCCTGGGCGCGCGGGTGACGAGCGAGCACGATACGATGATGCGTGCCTTGCCGATGGACTTTCCAGACGACGTCGCCACCCACGCGATCGACGATGCCTTCATGTTCGGCCGGGCCCTGCTGGTGCATCCGGTCACCCGCCCGATGCTGCGCATCGAGCCGCCGCCGCCGGCAACCATCCCGGCCGATTCCCTGCGCACGCCGGACGGCCGGAGCGGCCTCGCCGGCCAGTATTTCGCGGGGCGCGACTTCGCCACGCCCAGGGGCAAGGTGGTCGACCGTACCATCGACCACGCCTGGCCGGCGCCGCCGCTGGCCACGCTCCCGGCCGGCCTCGCCTCGCTGGACGATTTTTCCGCGCGCTGGAAAGGCTTCCTCGTCGCGCCGGAAGATGGCGAGTACGAGATCGGCGTCGAGGGCGACGACGGCTACCGCCTCTACCTGGACGGCAAGCGCGTCATCGAGAGCTGGGCCAATGGCGGCAAGCGCCTGGGCACCACGCGGATGACGCTGCGGCGCGGCCAGCGCGTGCCGGTAACGCTGGAGTACTACCAGGCCACCGCCGAACGCAGCCTGCGGTTGGCCTGGCGCACGCCGGCGGCCTTGCGCGCGCTTTCGACCGACAAGCCGGCGCGGGACACGACGATGCGCACTTATCTGCCACGCGGAACCGCCTGGTACGACTTCTGGACCGGCGAGCGGCACGACGGCGGGCAGGTCGTGGCACGCGACACGCCGCTGGCGATCGTGCCGCTGTATGTGCGCGCCGGATCGATCCTGCCGATGGGCCCCGTGATGCAGTACGCCACCGAGCGGCCGGATGCGCCGCTGGAGATTCGCATCTACCCCGGCGCCGACGGCAGTTTCACGCTGTATGACGACGACAACGAAACCTATGCCTATGAACGCGGCGAATCGTCCCGCATCCGCCTGGACTGGAACGACCGCGAAGGCGTGCTGTCGATCGGTGCGCGCGAGGGCAGCTATCCCGGGATGGCGATGGAACGCCAGTTCAACCTGGTGCTGGTGCAACCGGGCAGCACCGGGGGCATCGGCAACGCAGCCACCACGCAAGCCGTGCGCTACGACGGCAAGGCAGTCAAGGTGACATTGGAACGCTAGGGAACCGCCCGCGCGCGGGCAGTTTCCGCGAGCGCGCCTATTCGCCGACCAGGATGTCGATCGTGTGCGCGGCGAAGAACCCCAGATTGGGTGTCCGGTTCCGCTGCCCGCTGGGCCCCGTGTCGGCCGCGGGACGGAACTTGGTGCCGATCGGGATCAGCGTATCGAGGAAGGAGATGTCGCCCGGCGGCCAGGCCACGCGCGTATCCTTCGGGTCGGCGCCCTCGCCGGCCGGGTCGCGCGGCGTGAACACGCGTAGCGCCAGGTCGTCGCTGTGACTCACGAACGTGAGCGCCCCCGCATCGGTCGCGAAGCGCGCCCAGTAGACCTTGTCGTGCAAACCCTTGAACTCGGGGTATTGCCATGACTGTCCCGTGATGCCGTCGTTGTAGCGCTTCTCCCACACGTCGAACCCCACGCCCTGCGTGCGGTTCTTCCACACGCGGTACGGTCCCCTGCCCAGCCAGCGCATGGCGCGCACCTGGGCCTCCGGAAAGTCGAAGGTGACGCCGAGCGCATCGGCCTGCTTGCCGTTCTCGATGCCGTAGGCGTAATTCACCGTCAGCTTGCCCGATGGTGCCAGGCGCCAGCCGACCTGCCGCAGGTTGCCGCTGTACGTCGCCTGCACCACCACATCGGTTCCCTGCCGTTCCGCGCGGATCGCCGTCAGCGTGGCGCTGCCGTGCACCAGGCGCGGGCCGCGCGCCAGCGGTACGACCGTATCCCCCTTGCGCAATTCCCCCAGCATGCCGCTCGCCTTGTCGATCGCCACGGCGACCTCGCCGGCGCGCAGCCGATAGGCGTCCCCCGAATCGTCGAGCTCCACGGTGCCGGCCTCCTGCCCGCGGCCATCATGCATGCGCCGTGCCACGCTGTCGGCACTGGCCAGCATCCACGACCAGGTATGGATCTCGCGCCCATGCGCGTCGACCGCCGTCACGTACAGCGCGTCGCTGCCGGCGCGGTCGCGCGGCAGTCCCAGGTTCACGTGCCCGCGCAGGCCGGGGCCGATGTCGGGCAGGCGTGCCGTGCCCCGCGCCGTCACTTCGTGGCCCGGTCCGCTGCCGAAGCGCGCCAGTTTCCAGCGCAGCGCCACGTTCCGCAAGCTGCTGTGGTCGTAGCGGTTCTCGACCGCCATGCGGCCATCGAACGTGGCGGGCAGGTGCGCCAGTTCGGCCAGCGGCAGGTAGACGGGCGACCAGATCTGCCGGATCGCATAAAAGCTGCCCTCCTTCTCGCGGTAGGGGCCGAGGATGCCGTCGGGCGCGTTGTTGCCGGCCGTGTCGATCGCGCCGCCCCGGTCGGCGCGGACGATCCCTTCGTCGGCGAAGGCCCAGATGAAGCCGCCGGCGGACAGCGGATGGCGCAGCATCGCGTTCCACCAGTCGTCCAGGCCCGCGCCGGCGCCGCCGTCATACAGGCCGTGCAGGAATTCGGTCGGCATGAACACGTCGCGCCCCTGGAACAGCGAGGCGGCGCAGCAGCCGTACGCCGGATAATGCATGGTGTCGATGCCGCCGAAGTTCGCCCACGGGTGGATGACCGGGCGGCGCTGCATGTCCCACCGCGCAAACTCGTCGTCCAGTTCGAGGTTGAAGCCTCCTTCGTTGCCGTTGGCCCACAGGATCACCGACGGATGGTGCTGGTCGCGCTGCACCGTTTCCTTCACCAGCGGGCGTCCGGCCGCCGTCGAATAGCTCTTCTGCCACCCTGCCAGTTCGTCGATGACGTACAGCCCCAGCTCGTCGGCCGCGTCCAGGAAGTGGGGGTCCGGCGGGTAGTGGGACATGCGCACGGCGTTCATGTTCATGTCCTTCATCAGCCGCGCGTCGGCGGCGCTCAATGCCGCGCTGGTCGTGCGGCCGGAGTCGGGCCAGATGCTGTGGCGGTTCGATCCCTTCAGGCGCACCCTGGCCCCGTTCACGTACAGCCCGTCGCGTGGCCGCAACTGCACGGTCCGGAAGCCGACCGTGCGCGTGACCTCGTGCACTGGCCGGTTCTTCTCCAGGTAGGCGAGCTCCAGCCGGTAGCGTTGCGGGTCCTCGGCCGACCACGGGCGAATGCCGGCGAAGCGGCCGGCCAGGGTGGCGCGGCCGCCGGTCACCGCTGCCAGCAAGGGTCGCCCAACGGGTTTTCCCGCCATCGTGGTGAGCGTGGCCGTGACGATCCCGGTGCCGCCCGCGACCTCGACTTCGGCGCCGAACTGTCCGTCGTGGCGCGCATCGAGCGCCACGCGGTCGATCGACACCATGGGCCGGGCTTCCAGCCACACGGGCCGGTAGATGCCGGAAAACAGCCAGTAGTCGGCCTGGCGCTCCGCGCGGTTTACGGCCGGGTCGGCCGAGTACCGCTGCACGGTCACTTCGAGCAGATTGTCCCGCCCCGGCCGTACCAGCGCGGAGACGTCGTGCCGGAATTCATAGAAGCCGCCGCGGTGCACCGGTCCCGCCGGCTGGCCGTTAATGCGCACATGCGTGTCCGTCATGGCGCCGCCGAACACGATCTCGATCTTCCTGCCCTGCCAGGCGGCGGGCACCGTGAAGCGGTGGCGGTACTCCCCGGTGCTGTCCGGCGCCGGGTCGGTGGACCAGTCGTCGTAGTAGCGGTAGGTGCCGAAGCCTTCCATCTCCCAGTTCGACGGGACGGGGATCCTGCTCCACTGGTTGGCATTGCGCCCGCCGTTGACGCGGAACTCCCAATCGACGCGCTGGTCCTTGCCGGTACCGCTCAGGTACTGGACGGCGGTCGGCTGCGCGTGGGCGAGCGCGGTGAGCAGGGTGCAGCCCGCCAGAATGGCCATGATCGCTTGCGGCATGTGTGGTCTCTCATCATTGGATCGCGAAGGAGGCGGCGCAAGAGGCCGCCGGCTCGATTATCTCAGCGCGGGGCCTTGCCGTGGCGCCGCAGCGCTATCGCCGCCGCGCCGATGGCGAACAGTGCCAGCGTTCCCGGTTCGGGTACCGGGCTGGCTTGCGCGAAGGTGAAGTCATCCATGACGAAGAACCCTTCGTCGCGCGTGACCACCAGGCGGTGCACGCCGGCGAAGCCGGCGGCAACCCAGCGGTGGACGCCATCGATGGCGACGTGCCCGGTGCTGCCGACCAGTGCGCCGGCCAGGTCGTACCCATCGACCTGGACCCACCCCGCCCGCGCGCCGTTGATGCCCGGCGCGGCGAACCAGGCGCCGGTGAAGTCGAACGCGGTCGCGTGGGCGATTTCGAGCGCGTCCACGCCATAGCCGTTCATTATGTAGTTCGCGCCGGAGCGGGCTGCGTTGCCGTAGCCTTCCACGGCGGTGTCGCCCAGGTACCACCGGCTCCAGGCGAAGCCGGCATGGCTGCCCTGCTCTTCCAGGCTGACGAGGTTGCCATCGGCCCGCAGGTCGTCGAAGGAGATGAGGCTTGCGTGGGCATGCAGGGAGAAGAAAAAGGCCGCCGCGGCGGCCAGTCGTGTCGTCGATGCTTTCATGTCTATCCTGTTGGCTTGAGTGCGGCAGCCCGGCGAAGGGGCCGGGCTGCCGGTGCTTTACCGGCAAAATGCCTTGTCGAACGTGGGAACGCCGGCGCCGGACACCGTTATGCCGAATTCGACCGTGCCCGCGGGCGGAATGGCGGTATTCCAGCTCTGGTTGGGGACAGCGCTGTACGTGGGCGGGTTGCCGCTCACGGCCGCATTCCAGAACGTGCCGACCGAACTGTTGTCGGGATACGTCCACACGACCTTCCAGCCGTTCTGCGTGGCGGTGCCGTTGTTGGTGATGCGGATCGCCGCGTTATGGCCGCTGCCCCAGTCCGACGTCTTCACATAGGCACAGCTGTTCACGGCTTCGCTGCCGCCGCCCGGAACGGCGGGGGTGACAGGGACATCGCCGGCTCCATCGACCTTGCCGTAGACGATGCCGCGGCCGTTGCTGCTCATGTAGACCGTGCCGTAGGTGTTCATGTCGCCGATCACGAACTGGCCGTTGCCGGGCCCGCCGTACTGGTGGGCGTCGTCGTTGACACGGACCCACGTCGCGCCGCGGTCGGTCGAGCGCAGCACGCCGTGCGACGTGCCCACCGTGCCCCAGATGTAGATGGCCGGGTAATCGGCACCGGGCGCCGCCTTGCCCAGGCCGACCGCCGAGCAGCTGGCGACCGCGGCGACCTTCGTGAAGCTGGCCCCGGCGTTGTCGGAGTGGCGCAAGCCGTCCGCGCAGGCCCACAGGTGGCCCTCGCGGCCCGGCGTGGCCCGGATCAGCTTGCTGCCCCAGGCCGGCAGCGCGGCGCGCGCGACGAAAGAGGCGCCGCCGTCGGTACTGGCCAGCAGGCGGCCGTTGGGGGCGTCGTAGGCGTAGAACCGGGCCGGGTTGACCGGGTCGCCGACCGGATACGCGGACTCGACGGCCAGCCCGCCGATGGCCGTCCAGCTGGCGCCGGCATCCTGGGAGCGGTAGCTGGTCGTGGCGCCGGCGGGGCTGTGCAGCAGGATATTGCCGTCGGCGGACAGCGCGACCTGGCCGGCGCTGCCGTTGATGACCGGCGCCTGGGTCCAGCTGGCGCCGCCGTTGGTGCTCGTGTACAGCTGCCGGCCGGCGCGCGCCAGCACGCCGGGATTGCTGCCGGCCATCGCCAGGCCGGTGGTGGTGCCCATCGTCGGCGTGTGCTGCACCCCGTACGTGGCCGGGTCGGCATTGGCAAAGCCGTCGTAGTCGCCGATGACCGACATCAGCGGCCCGCTCGGCACGCTGAGCGCGTTCAGCGGCACGGTTTCTTCCAGTCCCTCGACGTTGAAATCCCACACCGGTGTCGCGGCATCGATGTTCGCCGTGCGGAACAGGCCATTGCCGGACGTGACCAGCACGCTGGCCGTGTCGAACGGGTCGAATTCGATCGAGCCGGTCCAGTGGATCGCCTTGTCGTCGATGTACGCCGCGCCGTTGTTGTCGACCTGCGTGCCGCCCGCCAGCACGTCGACCCAGGTGCGCCCGGCGTCGCGCGAGGTGTAGATGCGGTCGCCCCAGCCGTGTTGGCCCTGCGACCACCAGGTATTGATCGACGAGGCAACCAGGTGCTTCGGATCGGCCGGGTCGATGCTGATGCCGCCGAACGGGTGGTTGCGCCCGAGCGGCGAGATATTGGTCCAGTTGCCGCCGACCGCGTTGTACTCGTAGATCGCGCCGGTCGAGAGCGGGCCGGCGTCGCTGGCGGTGGGGCCGATGCCATCGGCATAGGCGATGTACAGCTTGCCGGTGGACGACAGCACGGCGCGCTGCGGCGACAGCGTGGCCGGACCGCCCTTCACTTCGGCAAAGGTCGCGCCGCCGTCGAAGCTGTAATACAGGTTCGCCCCGCTCGCGCCGGGGCGCGACACGCCCACGTAGATCCGCTGGGCCCGGCCGTCGCGCACGCTGGCCGGGTCGAGCAGCACGAAGTTCACGCCGTTTTCCGACGTGGTGCCGACGGCGAACGATGCCAGCCGGCTCCAGGTGGCGCCCGAATCGAGGCTGCGGAACAGCTGGCCGGAGCGGGTGCCCACGTACAGGATATTCGAGGAACCGGGGTCGACCTGCAGCTTTTCGCCCGTGGCGCGCCCCTGGCCGTTGCCGTGTGCCTTGAACTGGGCCGTCACGTCGTGCACCGTGAACGTCTTGCCGTAATCGGAGGAGCGCAGGATCGCGGTCTTGCCGTTGTTGAGGTAGGAAATGCCGGCCAGCATGTAGACGTTGGCGGCATTCTTCGGGTCCACGGCCAGGGCTTCGATGCCCTGGAAACCGACCTGCTGTTCGCCGACCCAGTCCAGCAGGGCGATCCAGCGGCTGCGCCGGGCATCCCAGCGGTAGGCACCGCCCACGTCGGTCCGCGCGTAGACGACGCCGCGCTCCGCCTTGCTGGTGACGATACCCGTCACGTAGCCTCCTCCGCCCATCGCCACGGTGTCCCACTGGTAATTCTCGGCATGCGTCCCGCATGCGATCAGCGCGGCTGCCAGCAGCGCGACTGCTTGTTTCACCTTCATGTCTCCTCCTTGGGATGGGGCGCCCGCCCCGGTGTGATCGTTGTCCTCGCAGGCCGGCAGCGCGGTGAAGGATGCCGGATGCGTGTCGCGGTGATACCGCGGCAGCAGGATAGGCCGGTGGGCGCGCCGCCCAGTAGCGCGGGAGGTGAAGATGTTAGGAAGATGCGGAAATTGCTATCGAACGTGCCGGGACTTTCATCGGCGGCCCTGCCCCGGTGCGGCGGCGTCGCGGCAGGGCCGGGGTGGGCGAGGTCCGATAACAAAAAATGCACGATCCCGGGCGCCGCCCGTGCAGGTTTTTCCGGTTTTGCTCTCGGCCTGCCTCTGCGCTTATACTCTGCAACAACAGTGCAGTGACATGCAGCATGCCATGCTGTACATTGCCTGCCCTGGCGGCCGGGCGTGCCCGGTCCCGTGCATTTGTCACCGCCGGCGACACGACTTCATCATTCATGCGAGCGTGCATTATTTATGCGAGCGTTTTATACCAAGGCACTGTTACGGCTGGTCCTGCTGCTCGGCGCGAGCATCCTGCTCGGGTACCTGTGCGTAGCCAGGAGCTATCACCGCGAACCGCTGTTCGGGCAGGAGGATTTCGGCTGGCAGCTGCACAATTGGCATAACAGCAGCGATGGCACGACCAGACTGGATGCGAAAGTCGAGACTGGGCGCCTGATCATGGAGTTCTCGCTGTCGGGCAGCAACTCCTTCCCGAATGCGTCCACCGCCCTGTTCTTCACCGACCGCCAGGGCAAGCCGAAGATGCGCGACTGGACCGGCTTCGACAAGCTCAGTTTCGAGGCGCGCTGCTTCCCGGCTAATACGATCCGCATCGCCCTGCCCTCGTTCGACGACAAGCTTTCCAAGCCGGGCGATATGCTGACCTACCGCACGCCCGCCGCCTTCGTGGACTGCGACCCGGACGGAGCCCGTATCGAGCTCGACCTGGCCCGGCTGGCGGTTCCCCAGTGGTGGATCGACATGCACAAGCTCAAGCCGTCGGACATGGGCTATTCGCTGGCCAAGGTGGCGCAGATCGAATTCGGCACCAGCACGCGCAGCCAGGCCGGCACGCCATCGCGCGTGGAAATCGCGGCCATCGAGCTGCATGACCGCGAATACGGCTACCTGTACTTCCTGGGCGCCTTCCTGGCCGTGGCATGGGGCGGCTTCGGGTTCTGGTTCTTCAGGCAGTACGCCGCGGCGCTGGCGAGCGACCTGCGCGCGCGCATGCAGAAGGACCTGCCGCTGGTGGCTTACCAGCAGCTGGCCATCGAGCCGCACCGCGAGAAGGAAAAGTCGGCGCTGTTGAAGCTGCTGGCGACCCGCTACGCCGATTCGGAGCTGGACCTGGAAACGGTGGTGTCGCAGACCGGCATCAACCGCAACAAGGTCAACGAAATCCTGAAGGCGGAAATGGGCTACACCTTCACCGGCTACCTGAACAAGCTGCGCCTGACCGAGGCGGCCCGCCTGCTGGTGGAAAACGGCAGCGCCAGCATCGCCGAGATCGCCTACTCGGTCGGCTACAAGAATTCCTCCTACTTCAACAAGCTCTTCAAGGAAGAGTACCAGTGCACACCCAAGGCCTTCCGCGAAGTGTGCAAGAAGGAAGCGCAGGCGCCCGCCGCCTGAGGGCGCGCCGCGCGGTAGCAAAATCTGCCTTCTTGCTGCAAATTCCCGCACGGTTGCATGACTCGGGCCCGCAGCGATAACGGGCGCGGCGCCTGACCGGTAAGCTGCTGTCTCGCTGCAACCACGTCGACGGTCGCGAGCGGCCTGGGCGCCGCGGGGGACGCGGCCGTCCGTGGCTCCTCCGGTGCCCGTCTCGCTTCGGGTACTTTCGGGACCACCTGCGGCGCCGGCCCGGCCGGCACGCAAGGTGGTCCGTCTTTTTGATCTGAAGGAACGGATGAAACGACGAACCCTGCTGCGGCACGCGCTGGCCGCCCTGCCCGCCGGCATGCTTGCCGCAAGGGCCGCCCGTGCCGGGCACGCCGCCGCGCCCGGCCCGAACGCGGCCGGCCCCTTCTCGCCCGACTGGCAGTCGCTCGCGCAGTACCGGGCGCCCGACTGGTTCCGCAACGCCAAGTTCGGCATCTGGGCCCACTGGGGGCCCCAGTGCGAACCGGAGTTCGGCGACTGGTACGCGCGCCTAATGTATTTCCAGGAGACCGACACCTACCGCCACCATGTGGCGACCTACGGCCACCCGTCGAAGGTGGGCTTCAAGGACATCATCCGTCGCTGGAAGGCCGCGCGCTGGAATCCCGACGAGCTGGTGGCGCTGTACAAGCGCTGCGGCGCGCGCTACTTCATGGCGATGGCGAACCATCACGACAACTTCGACCTGTACGACAGCCGCCACCAGCCGCAGTGGAACAGCGTCAGGATGGGACCGCGCAAGGACATCGTGGGCGGCTGGCGCAGGGCGGCCCAAGCCGCCGGCCTGCCGTTCGGCGTGAGCGTGCACGCGGCGCATGCCTGGACGTGGCTCGAGGCATCACGCAACGCGGACCGCGACGGCCCCCTGATGGGCGTGCAGTATGATGGAAAGCTCAAGCGCACGCAGGGCCGCGGCACGTGGTGGGACGGCCTCGACCCGCAGGCGCTGTACGAACAGGACCACCCGCGCAGCACGGATGCCGGCAAGCTGAAGGCCATCTGGAACCAGTGGAACTGGAACAATGGCGCCTCGATCCCGTCGGCGGCCTACTGCGACAAGTTCTACCGGCGCACGATCGACCTGCTCGACCGCTACGAGCCGGACATGGTGTATTTCGACGATACCGTGCTGCCGCTCTGGCCGGTCAGCGACGTGGGACTGAAGATCGCCGCGCACATGTACAACCGCAGCGTCGCGCGGCATGGCCGCGTCGAAGCGGTCATCAACGGCAAGATCCTCGACGAGGAGCAGCGCAAGTGCCTGGTGTGGGACGTCGAGCGCGGCCAGAGCGGCCGCATCGAACCGTACCCGTGGCAGACCTGCACATGCCTGGGCGACTGGCACTACGATCGCCGCATCTACCAGCGCAAGGGCTACAAGAGCGCGACGACCGTCATCCAGACGCTGGCCGACGTGGTGAGCAAGAACGGCAACCTGCTGCTGAGCGTGCCCGTGCGCGCCGACGGCACCATCGACGAGCTGGAACGGGCCATCGTGGAAGAGATCGGCCGCTGGCTGGCCGTCAACGGCGAGGCGATCTACGACTCCCGCCCGTGGGCCGTGTTCGGCGAGGGCCCCTCGGTCGAAGGCGCCGCGCCGCTCGAAGGGCCGGGCTTCAACGAGGGCAAGAACAAGCCCTATACCGGCAGCGACCTGCGCTTCACGACACGCGCGGGCCATGTGTATGCATTCGTGATGGCCAGGCCGGATGCGGACAGGATCCGCATCGGCAGCATGGGCAGCAGCGCTTCCCATCTCGCCAGGCCCGTCACGAAGGTGGAAATCCTTGGCCATGGCGATGCGCCATCGTTCGTGCAGGCGGCGGACGCATTGACGGTGGGGTTGCCGGCTCGGGCGCTGGAAGCCGGCAGCCCGCTGGTCCTCAAGATCGCCTGACCAGCCGGCGGAAGTGCCGCGCTGGCACTCAGCCGGACGCGCCGATCGCCGCCAGCGTATTGGCGGTGAGGCGCCCACTGCGGGGCGCGGCCGACAGCCCAGCCTCGACCGCGATGTCGCCGGAATGCAGCAGGTTGCTGCGGTAGAAAACGGCGCGGTTAAACCTGGCGGCGACGCTCCCCGTGCGTTCGAACAGCGCCGTGTCGCCGCGGATGTAGGCGAAGGTGCGTAATCCCTGCCGCCTTGCTTCCTCCATGACCTCCTGTTTCAGGCATGGCGCATAGTCGGCGAGACGCTGCGCGTCCATGCTCTCGAAACCGGTACTTCGATGGCGGTAGAACGAGGTGCCACCGAACTTTTCATCGCACAGGTAATGCACGCTGGCGATCCGCTTGCGCTCGACGCTGTCGAAATGCGGCACGCTCTGGATCGGCCGCAGTGCTTCCTGCGGCGTCGTGGCCAGCGACAGCACGCTCGACAGCGGCGTAATCGGCGCATCGCCGGCGACGCCGAAGGTGGCGAGCAAGAGCTCGCGCAGGTGCGCATACACCGCGCTCGCATACGCCAGGTCCAGCGGCTTGCGGATGCCCGGATAAAAATCCCCCTCCTGTCGCTGGAACGCCGCGCCGGTTTCCGCCCAGAGAAGGATCGCTTCAGGGTCCAGCAACAGGCCGTCGACGATGAGCACGGGCTCCCGGTCCTGGCCAACGTGGAGCACCTGGTGAGCGGGGGATGGGTGGAGCGCAAACAGTCGGGTCAGGGCCGCGTCCATCGATTACGCCTCCCGCGCCAGGCGCTTGTTGCGCCGGTCGATCATCGCGTAGATGTGGCCGAGCGACGCCAGCATCGTGTAGATCGGGCCGAGCAAACCCTGCGCGTGCAGCGTGGCGACCGCGTCCCCATCGAGTTGTGCCAGGCGGGCTTCGTCGATCGTGTACAAGCCCTGCACCTGCGTCGTGTCGCCGTTCCCGAACGTGATTTCCAGCTGCATGGGCACCAGCAGCTCGAGGTGGACGAGCGTGTCGATGAATTGCCGGGTCGGCGCTTCGCCATCGAGCAGTTCGGCCAGCCGCCCCTTGGCTTCCTCGAGATACGCCGTTTCCTGGCCGTCGGCATCGAAGATCCGCTCGCCGTCGTCGCCGATGCCGGCGTGCCCGGTGTCGATGCACACGACGAAGTGCTCGCCTTCCCCGGCCTTCCCGAGGAAGAACGGCTGCCGCGCGACCTGAAGCGGCACGTAGATCGCGTCCCATCGTCCTTCATCCACGAACAGGTTTTCGCCGTCGTGAAAGCCGAACAGCGCGACGCAGGCGAAGCGGCCCGTGTCCTTGTCCTTCGTAAACGCGATCGGGTATTGGACGACAAGCTTGAGGAACTCGCTCACCACCACGGGCACCATGTTCAGGCCGGCACCGGCCGCCTCCGCCCGCGCGCCGTTCACGCGAACCTGCCGATGCGCCTTGTTGTCCAGTGCAACCAGATGTGCCATGCCTGTCTCCTTTGTTCTTGTGTGGGGCGCTTAGACCGTCGGCAAGCCGTACGCGTGGATTTTCGCGATCAGGTCGCGGTGAGCCGGCAGCATTTTCAGCGCCTTCCTGACGGCCGCGCCGTTCTGCGCCAGCAGTTCCTGCGCGGCGCGCTGCTCGCCGGCCGACGGCCGAAGAAATTCCGGGTCGGTCCTGAAGCCCATGCCGTACAGCACGTACTGGTAGCTGGCGGCCGGGAACACCTCGTTATTGCTGGTGAAGTCGCAGTTGCCGGGCGGGCGGTAGCGCCACAGGCGCATCAGGTCCTGAAGGCTGTCGGGAATGGTTTCCGGCGCCCGGTTATCGGTCCAGAATGCGTTGTCGGTGCGCTTGCTGAGGATGTAGTGCAGCTTCAGGAAGTCGATGATCCGCTCCCAGCGGTACAAGAAGGTGTCGTTGAAGCGGCGGGCGACGATGTCCACGATGTCCCGGCTGGCCGGCAACTGCTCGGCGATCATGTCGGCCGACAGTTCCACCAGCACCAGGGCGGATGCTTCCAGCGGTTCCAGGAAGCCGGCGGCCAGCCCCACCGCCACGCAATTGTTTTTCCAGAACAGCTGGCGATGGCCGGAACGGATCGGAATGCGGCGCGTGGCGAACGTCTTGCCCGCCGGCCCGATGTACTTGCGCAGCGCGGCTTCCGCCTCGTCGTCGCTCGTGTGCCGGCTGGAATAGACATAGCCGATGCCGCGCCGGGTCACCAGGCCGATATCCCAGATCCAGCCGGCCGCCTGGCCGGTCGAGATGGTGTGCGTGGCGATCGGCGCGTCCGGCCGATCGTATGGCACCTGGGCGGCAATGGCCCTGTCGATGAACAGCACATCGCTGCGGTCGACGAAAGGCACGTCCAGGTGCCTGCCCAGCAGGAGCGACGAAAAACCCGTGCAGTCGATGAAGAGGTCGCCCGCAATCTCGCCCTGCTGCGCGGTGACGATCGCCGCGATATCGCCGTTCGGCGCGCTCTTCACTGCGGTGACGTCGGCCAGGACGTGCGTCACCCCGAGCTTTGCCGTGCAATGGCGCGTCAGGAAGCCGACGAACTTGCCGGCATCGAGGTGGTAGGCGTAGTTGGCCACCGACGCGTATTCGGGCGTCGTGATCATCTTCGGCGCCAGTCCGTGCTCGCAGACCTGCTCCTGCAGGCATACGGTGTCGGAAAACGAGCGGCCGGCGCAGGCCGTCTGCCAGTAAGGCACCAGGTCGAGCTGGCCGAAGCCTTGCGGCAGCATCAGCGGGTGGTAGTAGGAATCGTCCGCGCTGCCGTCGACCCAGCGCGCGAATTTGGCGCCCTGCTTGAACGTCGCGTCGCATTCGCGCATGAAGTCCGTTTCCGAAATCCCCATTTTCATCAGCGTGCTGCGCATCGTGGGCCAGGTCCCCTCGCCCACGCCGATCGGGCCGATGGAGGGCGATTCGACCAGCGTGACGGTGACGCCGCTGTCCGGCCGCGCATGCTTCGCCGCGATGCGCCCCGCCGTGATCCAGCCGGCCGCGCCGCCGCCGACGATGACGATGTGTTTGATATGCTGGTTCATGTCTGCCTCTGATTGAAGCGGTTGCAAGCGAGGGGCGCCGGCGCGAAGTCGGCGTCCCTCCCCTCACGTCAGAACTTCGCGATCAGTCCGAGCGCGAAACGCCGGCCGCTGTCTTCCGCCAGCAGGAACTGATTGGTGTAGCGGCCGTATTTCTTGACCACCGCTTCGTTCAGGTTGGTTGCCTCGAACACCAGCGACAGGTTCTTCGACAGCTCGTAGCTGCCGCTCAGGTCCCACTGGCCGTAGGCCGCCACCTGTGTCACGCCGTCGCCGTTCTGCTGGGTGAGCGATTGCAGGAACTTGTCGCGCCAGTTGTAGGCCACGCGCAGCTGGACCGGCCCGCGTTCGTAGAAGCCGACGACATTGGCCGAATCGCTGATGCCGGTCACCGCGAACTTCTGGTTGATGTCGGCCGGGTTCAGGTCGGAGTCGCTGCGCACGATCGTACCGTTGACGATGAAGCCGAAGCCGTTGTCGAACGTGTGCTGCACGGCCAGCTCGAAGCCGTGCACCACCGCCGACGGCCCATTGCTCGGCCGGGTCAGGGTGAACACGGCCGGGCTGTCGGCCGGATCGGGCGCGAGCCTGTCGGTGCCCGTGCTGGGGTCGGTCAGCACGCCGGTGCTCGTGTTGAATTGCCGGGTCGTGTTGCTGGACACGATGAAATTGCTCACGTCCTTCCAGAAGAAGCCGCCCGACAGGTAGCTGGCCGGCTTGTAGTACCACTCCAGCGACAGGTCGAGGTTGTTCGCCTCGAAGGGTTTCAGCGTGGGATCGCCGGAGCTGGCGGTCAGCGTGCCGGGGCGCGTCGTGACGATATTGGTGGCAGGCGACAGGTCGTCCAGGCGCGGCCGCGTCAGCGACCGGTAGGCGGCCACGCGCGCCACCAGCGTGTCCGTTAGTTCGATGTTCGCGTTCAGGTTCGGCAGCACCGAGTAGTACGAATTGCTGACGTTGATGGCCGACTTGGCGCCATACACGGCACTGAGCTCCGTGGCATCGAGCACGTTCAGCCGCTCGATATTGCCCTGGGTGCCCGAGACCTTGATGTCCGTGTGTTCCACCCGCGCGCCGGCCGTCATCTGCACGGGCCTGCCGGCCAGCGTGCCGCCGAACGCCAGTTCCAGGTAGGCCGAAGTGGTTTTCTCTTCGACCGCATAGGAGTTGTCGCGCACTACCGCGTCGAAGTTTTTCCCGCTCTGCTGCTCGACGAAGGCGAACTGCTTCTCGCCGTCATGGCGCAGCCACGACGTCGGCGTGCGGCCGCTGCCGCTGACGCCACTCAGGAAGTCGCTGCCCGCGTTGAACACGCTGAGCGTCCCGGCGGGGATAGCCGGGGAGTCCGGATAGCCGCAGTACGTGCAGTGGATGCCGACGCCTTCGTTGTCCCAGCGGGTCAGTGCCTTGGTCTCCTGCGAGCGCTGCAGGCCGAAGCGGGCCGAGACGAGGCCTTCGCTGCTGCCCTCCTTCCACACGCCGTCGACCTTGTACTGCCGGATCGCGTCGTCGACGGCCCAGCCGCGCCGCAGCATCACGTGCGGCCGCGCGTTGGCCGGATCGAGGTAATTCGAGACGGCGTGGGTGATCGGCCGTCCCTGCGCATCGTATTCGTACACTAGCCCCGTCGCCGGCTCGGCGAATTCGCTCACCCAGGGCAGCGTGGCCGAATCGGACTGGAAGCGCGCGCGGTTCTTGTAGCCGATCAGCGACAGCTGGTCGCCACCGCCGTTGTTGGGCTCGCGCTTCGCATCGGATTTCCACGCATCGAAGACAAAATTGAGCTTGTTCGAAATCTTCCAGTCCGCTTGCAGGCCGAACGACTTGGTGCTGGTGAGCCGGTCGAACTTTTTCGCATGGAAGTCCGTCGCCAGCCCCAGTTCCTGGTACAGGTCCGTGATCGTGCCGTTGCCATCGGTGCGGGCACGCTGCACGTTCGGCGCGGTGAACCAGTGGCCGTAGGACGTGGCATCGGTCTTGATGTCGAAGTCGGAATACAGCGCGTCGGCCGTCAGCGTGAGGGCACTCGATGGCCGGTATTGCAGCACCAGGTTGGCATTGGTGCGGGTGCGTTCCTCGAACGTGACCTTGGTGTCGTAGTTACGGGGCGAAAACACGGCGCCCGCGAAGCCGGCGCCGCCGTTCAATTCGGCCGTGGGGATACCCGCATTGGTCAGCCAGCCATCCGTTTGCGCCTGGTTCAGGCGCGTCCTGGCCTTCTTGCGCGACACCGCCAGCAAGGCGCCGAATTTGCCCTGCGCAAAGGTATCGCTGACCAGCAGCGAATATTCGGGCGTCGTCTCGCTGCTATTGTCGTCGTGCAGCGCCTTGACCGTACCGGCTACCCTGAAGCCGCCGAGGCTCAGCGGCCTGGCCGTGGTGATGTTGATGGTCGAGCCGATGCCGCCGGACTGCTGGGTCGCCGTTCCCGTCTTGAAGACGTTGATGCTGTTGACCAGGTCGGCCGAGACGGTATCGAAGTTGAAGGCGCGGTTCTCGTTCTCCGAGGCGACCTGGCGGCCGTTGACCAGCACGGTGTTGAAGTCCGGCCCGAAGCCGCGCACGGTGACCTGCCTGCCCTCGCCGCCGGAGCGGTCGATCGATACACCGGTGATGCGCTGCAGCGATTCGGCCAGGTTCTGGTCGGGGAACTTGCCGATGTCTTCGGCCGAAATGGCGTCGACGATGCCGTTGCCTTCGCGCTTCGTGTCGAGCGAGTTGATCAGGCTGCGCCGGATGCCCTTGACGACCACCGTAGTGCTGCCTGCGTTGCTTGCGCCCTCGGCGGTCCCAGGGGGCGCGGCCTCCTGGGCCGCGCTGTTGTGCGCCGCCGCCAGCATTGCCGTCAACGCCAGGACGGCATTGGAAACGTTTCTATTTTTTCTCATGTCGCTCCTCTACTCCTTGTTGATTTTTATGTCAGGGGGGAAGACTCTCGCGCCGTGGGTGGCGCGAGCAGAGCAGGCCGGCAGGGACAGGAAGGTGACACGCGCGCCACATGCCGGTGAAGAGCGATGGTATGTCAATACTGCAAGCTTATGGAACGGGAATTCGGGGGATGATGTAGTTTTGGTACAGCAGATTCCTTTTCCAGCGAAGTTGTGATAAATGCCACCACAACTCCTCCGTGGGGTACCCATTGTCTGAGCATGAGGTCGGAGTACAACTTGCAAGTCGCCGTCTCACCTGCCAGCCGCCGGCGATGCAGGAGACGCACGCATCCCGAGATGCCTCGCTAACACCTGCTTAGTTTTACTACACTGTTGGGTGAGGCTCAAGCTCGCGCTCGCCGATTCGACGGAGCGCGGCATGGATGGATTATTGCCCGATCGGGTAGTCCGGCCGGCGCATGCGGAACAACTGCTCGGGAGTGATCTCGAAGTAGTCAGCCGGCCCTCCTCCGCGCAGGATCGGCCGTGCACCGGCGGTGTCGTAGATGCCATCCTTGAGCAGGTGCCGCGCGATGTGCACGCCCACCACCTCGCCCAGCACCAGCCAGTTGCCGGTCGCGGCGCCGCTAGTCGATTGCAGGGCGATAATCTGCGTCGTACGGCATTCGAATGCCACCGGTGACTCGGCCACGCGCGGTGTGTCGATGACGCTCGAGGGTGCCGGCGTCAGGCCAGCCAGCATGAATTCGTCGATCTCTGGCGGCGCGGGCGCGCAGCTCAGGTTCATCGCCTCGGCCAATGGGCGCGTCGCCAGGTTCCACACGAACTCCCCGCTTGCCTCGATATTGCGCAGCGTGTCCTTGCGGCCCTGGCTGGAGAACCCGATGATGGGCGGCACGTAGTTAAAGGCATTGAAGAAGCTGTACGGTGCCAGGTTGAGCACGCCGTCTGCGCCGCGTGTCGAGATCCAGCCGATGGGGCGCGGACCGATGATGGCATTGAAAGGATCGTGCGGCAGGCCATGGCCGCGCGTGGGTTCGTAAAAATGGTAGTCGTCGTTCACATGTTCTCCGGTAAAAGGGCTGCCGCCGCGTCGGGCCGCCAGCTTGACTGGAATGATAGCGGCAGGTGGGCAGGGCGCTCGCCCGCATGTACGCCGGTCACTACCGGTCATTCACCTCACGCACATCGCGCTGATCGGGTTCGGCCCATCGGCTGTAATCACGGCCAGGCGGTATGGTAGCTTGAGATAATCTTTTTCATTGCTTCCTGCAAGCAGGCCTTGATAAAGGAACTCCAAGGGTTTGCAAGGATCGATGGTGAGGGTCTGGTCGTTACTGGAACGGATCAGTTCACCGTGGGAAACGCCTTCAGACCAGGCTTGGCCACGGTATGTCACGTTGTCGGCGCTGGCGAATACGTTCATCTTGTCGCCGGTCAGGGGCGTCCATTCCCCGTCCAGCGCCCTGCTCTTCCAGGCTCGAAAATAACGCCCTTTCGGGCCCATTGCCTCGATGAGGGTGATGTAGGCATCCGCGCCGGCCACTTTGTAGGTATTGCTGGCCTCGAACATGTCGTCACGCTTGTCGGCTTTCATGACCAGGACCGGATCGGAGAAGCCGTGTGGGAAGTCGGCAATGGCGGTCTCGGACCGGAAAAACTTTCCCTGGTCGTCCGTGAAGAACAGGTAGCACTTCTTCTCGTCACAGATATTCCAGAAATCGAGCCATTCCGCGTGTCCGGTTCGCTGCCTGACGATTGCCGGGGCGGTGTTGAAAAATGGCTTGGGTACGCTCCATGAGCTCGGATCGCCCAGTGTCCGCGTGGTCGAATACAAGGGATCTCCACCCTGGTACACCAGGTACCACAATTGCTGCGGGGCGAAGTAGTAGACCTGTGGTGCGGCACGATAGCCGGGCCCCATCGCCGATCGTTCCAGCGGAAAGACGGGCGACGTGCCGGCATCGGCCCAGTTCTTGAAACTGGTGTAGGCGACACCCCAGCCCTTTTCCCCGGCGGTCGTCATGAACACATGGTACCTGCCATCGACACGGACGATGGACGGGTCCTTCAATCCGTACAGGCCGGCTTGATCCGCACCCGGAGCGATCAAGGGCGCACTGGACATCCATTTGAACGAGGCCGCTCTCTCCGGTACTGCCTTGTCCGCCGCGCCCGCACCCGCGGAGAAGAGCAGGAACGGGAGCACGGTCATTATCCGGAATCGGCCAGTCGATTTCATCGTGGCGCGGGAAGGACGGTGCCGGCGGTCGGGCGGGGTCGGAAGTGCGGGCGCCGCGGTGCCGCCGCACCCGACGGACAATCTGGTTTCCAGGGGCGCGCCTGGCGTGGACAACAGCTTCATGGTCTTCTCTGGAGTCGTGGAAAACGCTCAGGCTAGAAGAACTGGCGGACCGGCTGATAGCTCGCCTGTGGAAGTTGTTCACAAACTGCAAATAGTTGAACAATTCGTGCCTTTATTCGCGCTGGCCTGGACGGGGCAGTCGCTGCAGGAGGGCCGGTCGGCGTCCGAGGCGCCGATGCTGATGGCCTTGTCGATGCTGGTCGTGTTCCTGGTCCTCGCGGCGCTGTACGAGAGCTGGTCGATTCCGGGGGCCGTCATGCTGGTCGTTCTGCTCGGCCTGCTGGGCGCGGTCGCGGCGGTGCTGGTACGGGGCTTGCCGAACGATGTCTTATTCAAGGTGGGCATGACCATGTCGGGACAACTGAAGGACGGATGACATGCGCGATAATGATCAGTCACGAAGGCGTGCGGCCTGCGAAGTGATCGGAATCGGCATCATACAGGCGTTCGCGCCATGCATCGCCTACAGCAAATCCGCGAGCATGGCCGCCATCACCAGGCCGATGCCGACGAAGTTCGCGGTGTTCTCGCGGTGGTCCTTGCGCGTACCTGGGTGCCAGAACCACACGAGCTGCATCAGCAGGTGACCTGCGCACAGCACGACGATGGCGGGCAGGCGAACTTCGCGCGGCACGAAACCGGCCATGACCGCGGCCAACGGTCCGACGGCCAGCAGGAGAGACAACCCCAGGCGGATCGCATAGCGGCCGATGCTGCCGTGAGACGAAGAAGAAATGGTTGCGCGCGTGGTCATACGAAATCCAGGGAATAAACGGTGGTGAAGTTGCCAGTCCAGATCAGGGCGCGACCTGCCACCAGCACAGGGGCACTCGATGATCCTGACAAAAGACATCGAACAGGGAGTGAGTGCATGCCTATGAGTAACTAGCATTGCCTCACATACTGGCGCATGCTACTTGAAAGCAACTTCCATGCAATGAGGCAAAATGTCCCAGTTGGCTGCCATGCAAGATGACACTTCCCGGTGCGGCTGGCGCGGGGGGACGCTTCCCCGGTGAGTGCGCGTCAGACGCGGCGGAAACGGGGCGCGTTCGATGCGCGCAATATAACGGTCTGCGCAAGGTCCATGCCGACCCCACGCAGGCCTGCTCGGTCACATCTTTTTATGCGAGGCGTGCTATCAGTTCGCGATGCTCGGGCCAACGCTGTTCGAGCAGCCCCTCGTCGGCAATCTCGAATTCTTCAAACTCGAAACCCGGTGCAACCGTACACCCCACCAGACTGTGGCCCTCGGGCTCCGCGCATTCAGCAGCGAACCAGTGGCCGGCCGGTACCAGCGCCTGGAAATTCGCGCCCTCATGCTGCAACGGATTACCCAACAGGACAATGTCGAGCCCTCCATCCGGCTCCAGCACGTAGATGCGGATCGCCACGCCTGCGTAGAAATGCCACATCTCGTCCGATCGAATCCGGTGCCATGTCGACCGCTCCCTTCCGCGCAGGAGGTAATAGATCGCAGTCGAGGCGGAGCGGGTGATCCCGCTCCCCTCCCTGGTCACGCGGTTCTGGCTTCGGTAAGTTTCCCTGAAATGGCCGCCTTCCGGATGAGGTATCAGCGACAAGAGGGAGATGAGATCTTCCGGTTCAGTTTGGAGCGTCATGGATGTCTGGCAGGTCAGTAGGCTATGGTTCCGGTGGCTACGGGTCGGTGTTCCATATGCCCAGCCACCACTATTGCGAGGTAGGCGCCGGCCAGGGTGTCCCGGTAGCGTGCCTCTTCACTGAGACAGTATCCTCAAACCCGACGACTCGCCGCAATTTTTTGGACGGGAAGCACTACATCGAACGCGAGCGGCTTCTCGTTGCCAGTCGGCGACGGGCCTTGGACGGGGCGCTGTCAACCGGGGCGTGGCACGCAGACCTCAGCGTGCGGTCGCTTCCGCGGACACTGCGGCGTCAGCGGCCTTGCGCATCAGGCCTTGTTGCGCGTGTTTCGAGCGGACCGTCTCCATGCTGCGCGCCAGTTGCGGCGCCATCTCCGCCGGCGCCTTTGCCTTGATCCACGCTTCCAGCTGGTCCGGCGGCGCGGCACGCCAGAACAGTTCCGGAGCCTCCTGGACAAGGAACGTCAGTCCGAAAGGCTCGTAAGGTTCCAGCAGCGCATCGACGTTCTTCGTGAAGAGATCCCACGCCAGTTCCGGGTGCTCCTCCACCAGCCTTGCCAGCAGCGGCAGGCGCGCCGTGCCGGCCTGCTTTGGAATCTCGTCCGATACGATAATGGCGCCCACCTTGGCTGCCAGTGCCGGATCGCGCACCAGCGTCAGCGCCTGGTAGAAGCGCCGTAATTCCGTCTCGTTCACCGCGCTCTTCGCGATCGCATGCAACTGCTCGAACTCGGCGGGCGTGGCAACTGCCGCGACGATCGACAGCACCATGACCTGGTCGTCCGGACCAATGGCCCCGCGGTCCGCGAGGAAGGCGGCAAAGCGCCTGCGCGCTTCGGCGATCGTCGCGTCATCGCCCCATAGGCCAGACTGGCCGAGCACCGTGCGCCGCAGCTTCTGGATGCCGGGCGTGTCGTCCGGGCGGGCATCCCAGCCGAGCTGCTGCACCAACGGCTTGACGAGGTTGCGGGCGTATGCCTTGAACGCGGCATGGCCCGGCGCGCCACGCTGGTAAGCCTCGATCGTACCCAGCACACCGGTAACCTGGTCCCAGGAGCGCTGGTTATGTATGCTTCCCATGGCGGAAGCCAACGCCAGATAGCTTTCCAGTGGAGCCGCGCCAGCCTGCGCCAGTGCCCACTGGTCGTCCAGCATGGCGATACGGTCACCGTCCGTCAGGGTGGCGAAGTGGCGAGTGTTCAGCGCCAGCGTCGCCGGGTCGTAGGCCGCGCGGAAGTAGCCGATGGCGTCCGCATTGACAGTGAGCGTCTCCCCGCAACTCCCCGCTTCGATCTGCTGCTTCGCCCCGGTCAGAAGCACCGGCTTCGCCACGCCGCTGCCGCTGCGCACCTGCAGCGGCACCTGCCAGCTGCCCTTGCCGGTACCGAGGCCTTGCAGCAGGAAGCGCTGCTGCGTCATTGCAACGGTGCGCTTGCCGTCCGCGTCGCAGCTCGCCGTCACCGACACGAGCGGGAAGCCCGGCTGCGTCGTCCACGAGGTGGCGAGGGCGCTGATCTTGCCGCCCGTGCGACCTTTCTTGCTGACGGCGTCCAATGCCTTCCACAGGTCGCCTCCAAGCGTATTCGAGTAAGCATGCTTCTTCATGTAGTTGCGGATGCCCAGGCGGAAAGAGTCCGGCCCCATGTAGTGCTCCAGCATGCGCAGCACCGACTGTCCCTTGTTATAGACAATGGCCGGGTCGAATGAGCTCATTGCATCGAGCTCGCTGACCACGTGCTTGAGGATCGGTTGCACGCTGGCCCGCGCATCCGCGGCCATCGCTTTTTCCTTGCTTTCGTCCTGCTGTTCCCACCACTTCCAGTCGGGATTGCGCAGGTCGGTCTCGCGCGCGGCCATCCAGGACGCGAAGCTTTCGTTCAGCCAGATTTCGTCCCACCATCCCATCGTCACGAGGTCGCCGAACCACTGATGCGCCATCTCGTGCGCCTGGATCGAGAAGACCTTTTGGCGGGCGGCCAGCGTACTGGACGGCGTAACGAGCAGTACCTGGTCGTTGTAGGTGATCGCGCCCCAGTTTTCCATGCCGCCGCTGAAACCGCCCGGCACCGCGATCGATGTCAGCTTTGGGAGCGGATACTTCACGCCGAAGTAATCGTTGTAATCGTCAAGGATCTGCTGCGCTGTCTCGAGCGCCACCCTGCCGCCCTCCTCCTGGCCCTTGACTGCGACCACGTTGAAGTGCGTGCCGTTATGTTCGGCGCTGATTTCCCCGAGGTTTCCACCAGTGAATTCGAGCAGGTAGGTCGGCATTTTGGGCGTCGGCTCGAAACTGGTGGTGGCCAGTTCGCCAGCGACCGTGCGCGAGGCTTGCGGCATGTTCGAGTACACCGCCCAACTGGCGGGGGTCGTTACCGTCAGCGTGAACACGGCGCGAAAGGCCGGTTCATCCCAGCATGGGAACATGCGGCGCGCATCGGTCGCCTGGAACATCGTGCTGAGCAATTCTCCGTCGATTCCGTCGGGTGTCTTGTACGGCTGGGCGAACAGGCCCACCGGCTTGGTTTCGATCTTGCCGGTGTAATCGAACGTGAGGGTGTGGCGCCCTCGCAGCGCCGGCGCGTTCAGCGTAACGGTGGTGAGCTGCTTCTCGTCGCTGGATTCCACCGACTTCACGGGCTTGCCGTCGAAGAGGACATTGGTCAGCTTCTGGTTCAGCGAATTGAACTGGATGGTAGCGGTGGGCGAAGTGATGGCGAGCACGATTTTTTCGCGGCCGGACAGGGTTCGCGCTGCGGCATTCGGGGTGAGCTGGATGTCGTACCGGATCGGCACGACGTTCTTCGGCAGCCGGCCAGGCGCGCTGGCGAATTCAAATACGGCTGGCGCGGTCGATTGTGCCAGGGTTGGTTGCGATATAGATGCCATGGATAGGGCCACGGCCAAGCTCAACAGACTGATGCGCATTACGCGCTCCTCGGTGAAAGCGCCAATGCTAAGTCCATCCTGTTATATGTGGATCGCTAAAAAGAGTGATCGCGACGCACCGAAATCGAACGCTCCCGTGGCTTATCGCCGCTCTTTCCAGGTGACACCCGGTCGAATCTTCGGCAGAAAAGTCTTTCGCACTGGAGACGGTAAAGCGACCGGGATTAAAATGGATGAGTTAGCAATCGCATTGTTCCCAACGTTTCGCAGCATGGTCCCTACTATTTTCTGCCGCAAGGTCTGGTGGCTTTTCCTTACGCTGCTCTTTTTTTCGCCAATGACAAAAGCCAGTGCGCACCTTCTGACGGAGTATGCGCATACGGCGTGGCATGGACAGCGAGGCGCGCCGGCCGATGTCGTGCAGTTTGCGCAGACTCCCGACGGATGGCTATGGGTCAGCTCGCCCCACGGCCTGTTTCGCTTCGACGGTCTTGATTTCGAACGAACGGATAAAGTGTGGGGCCATCCCCTGCACTCGACCAATACGTTGGCACTGCTGGTCACGCGTGACGGCCGGTTATGGGTCGGCGGGCGCTTTGGTGGAATCAGTGTGTTCTCCGCAAACGAGGCGCGCGAGTTCGACCAGTCTGACGGCCTGCCTGCTGGGGCAGTGATGACCATGACGGAGGGGCCGGACGGCAGTGTCTGGGTCGCGACCAGCAGTGGCCTCGGGCACCTGCCAAAAGGTGCCTCGCGCTTTCGCCGCATTGGCGCGGCCGAGGGATTGCCGGTGACGCGTACGCGCCAGATCCTCTATGGCCGGGATGGGCGCCAGTGGGTCTCGGTCGAGGGCGGAATGTACTACCGGAACCCAGGATCGTCACACTACCGGCGGGCATGGCCCTACATCGACCTGATGGCAATGGCCGAAGCTCCGGATGGGACAATCTGGGGATCGGACGGGATCGACAAGCACTACCGCGTGCTGACCGGCCCACCACCGGGCAATCCGCAGCCGCGCGCCGAATTGGGGGGTAACGGCGCGATGTTCGACCGCGAAGGCAATATGTGGATTCTGAAAGTCGACGCGTTGGAGCGGCGCAAGGCGCCTTACGCCGGCCTGGAGTCGGGGGCACAGCAACTGACACGTGTAAACGGCCTGAGCGGTCCTCTGATCCAGACCATTTTCGAGGACCGGGAAGGCAATATCTGGGTGGGCACTTCAGCTGGCCTCGACCGCCTGCGGCGCACCCGGCTGCGATCGGTATCCGTCGCCCAGGCGTTCGACCGCCCGGGGATCGTCGCGGATGATCGCGGAGGTATTCTTATCGGAGACAACCGCCAGCCGCTGCGTCGCTACGATGCGAACGGAGTACGCGAAACGCTGGGCCCCATGGAATTGAGCGCGGCATACCGGGCACCCGATGGCAAGCTCTGGCTGGCCAACAACCAGGCGCGCTGGTATCGGACCTTGTCGGGGGCGTCGGTACGGTTCCCGCATCCAAAACATGTGGCGGGTTACGACACTCAGGCAATGGTGAACGATCGCCAGGGGCGGATGTGGGTATCGATGTCACTTGTCGGCCTGTTCCGTGTCGAGGGCGATGTGTGGACCAGGAACGGCGGCCTGAGCGGCCTGCCGGATGGCCTTGCCCTGGCGTTGGTGGCCGATCCGGCAGGCCGCATCTGGGCCGCTTACCTGCGCAACCGGATTGCCATGATCGATGGCGACAGGGTTCAGGTCTTCGATGCGAAGGCTGGATTGGCGCTCGGGAATGTACTAGCCCTGCTGGTCGACGGAACGCGGATCTGGGCGGGCGGCCAACACGGCCTGGCGTGGTACGACGGGCAAAGGTGGCATGCCGTGACGCCGGCTGGCGACCAGCCGTTGCGTGGCATCTCGGGTATTGTACGCACGCCCGGGGGCGACCTGTGGCTGCATGGCTCCGATGGCATCAGCCGCATCGCTGCGGAAGACCTCGAGCGGCTGTTTCGTTCCCCCGCCTGGCCATTGCCGTACGAGCGATTCGACGCCCTCGATGGGCTGGTAGGCAGCGCCGAGCAGTTGCGGCCATTGCCTTCCCTGGCGCGAAGCAGCGACGGCCGGCTGTGGTTTGCGACCGCCAGTGAAGTCGCCACCCTCGACCCTGCCCGCATCCCTCGCAACGGCCTTGCCCCACCGGTACAGCTGCTGTCGGTTCGTTCCGGAGACGTCGCGTATCCGGTGGAAGATGGTATGCGCCTGCCCATCGGCCGGCGTGACCTGCAGATCCGTTATACGGCATTGAGCCTCGCCATTCCCGAGCGGGTACGCTTCCGCTACAAGCTGGAAGGAGTCGATGAAAGCTGGCGTGATGCCGGCTCGCGGCGCGAGGCGATCTATACGCATCTCCCGCCCGGCAACTACCGCTTCCACGTCACGGCTGCGAACGAAGATGGCGTATGGAACGAAGGAGGCGCAACGCTGGATCTCGTCCTGCCGCCGGCTTTCGTGGAAACCGCCTGGTTCCGCGTGCTGATGGTGCTGCTGGGTCTGGTGCTGCTGGCGGCACTGTACCTGTTGCGTGTACGCAGGCTGACCGCCAGGATGGTGGACTTGATGCATACGAGGCTGGCGGAGCGCGAGCGCATCGCACGGGGCCTGCATGACACCTTGCTGCAAAGCGTGCAGGGGCTGATCATGCTGTTCGACCAGCAGGTCCGCAAGCTGCCCATCGGCTCGGAGGAGCGAGGCAAGCTCGAACAGACGCTGGACCTGGCCGATGCCTTGATGCGCGAAGGACGCGACTGCATCACCGACTTGCGCGCCGCCAGCGAACCGGCCGAACTGGGCGATTCGCTGGCGCAGTACGGCCAGGTACTGATGCCGGAGCAATTTGCATCGCGGATCCATGGCAAGCCCCGGGCAGTAGCCCCCAGGGTCCGCACCGAGCTGTCGGCCATCGTACGCGAAGCGCTGTTCAACGCTTCGCGCCATGCCGGCGCAAACCGGGTCGAGCTCATCGTCGATTACCGGTCGGACAGGCTGGTCGTGGTGGTGCGCGACGATGGGTGCGGCATGCCACCCGCCATACAGGAGGCGGGCGGACGGCCCGGGCACTTCGGCATCGCCGGCATGCGGGAGCGCGCGGCGGCGATCGGCGCCGCGTGCAGCATCGAATCCCTGCCCGGAGAGGGCACGACGGTTCATCTGGACATCGAAGGCGAAATGGCTTATCCGGGGCGTCGCTCGGCAACCCTGTTTCGCCGTTTGCGCGCACGGGGGCGCGCACCAGCCTCGACGGCATAGGCGGCGGCCGCTCGAAAGAGTGAGCGGCAATGCGCTCGGGGTGACGAATACGGCGGGAAACTCCACCGGTAAGCTGTGCTGGTCTGAAAACGATGTCAGCCATTAACCGAAGAGAGAAGATATGACCAATCACGTTTCCCCGAACCCGTTGCGCCGCAACGTACTGATGAGTGCAGCCACCGCCGCCGCAGGCGCCGCCGCGGCGGGTGTCTCGCTCAATGCCACGGCTGCGGCCACGCCGGCACGCGAAACGGCCAGGCTTGTGACGCGCGACGGCGTCACGCTCTACTACAAGGACTGGGGCCCGAAGAATGGCCAGCCCGTCGTGTTCTCGCACGGGTGGCCGCTGAACTCGGATAGCTGGGAATCGCAGATGTTCTTCCTGGCGAACCAGGGATACCGGTGCATTGCCCATGATCGCCGGGGGCATGGCCGCTCCAGCCAGCCTTGGGACGGCAACGACATGGACCATTACGCCGACGACCTGGCGCACCTGATCGAGACGCTGGACCTGAAGAATGCCGTGCTGGTCGGCTTCTCGACCGGTGGTGGCGAAGTGGCGCGCTATGTCGGCCGCCATGGCACGAAGCGGACGGCCGGGCTCGTACTGGTGTCAGCCGTTCCACCGCTCATGCTGAAGACCGCCGACAATCCGGGCGGCCTGCCGCGCGAGGTGTTCGACGGCATCCGCGCCGGGTCGGTCGCCAACCGTTCCCAGCTCTACAAGGATATCGCCGGCGGCCCGTTCTTCGGTTTCAATCGCCCCGGTGCCAAGGTATCGCAAGCCTTGATCGACAGCTGGTGGATGCAAGGCATGATGGCTGGCCACAAGAATACCTTCGACTCGATCAAGGCTTTCTCGGAAACCGATTTCCGTAACGATCTGAAAAAGTTCGACAAGCCGACACTGATCATCCACGGTGACGACGACCAGATCGTGCCGGTCGATTCCTCGGGCCGCGCCTCCGCCGGCATCGTCAAGCACGCCAGGCTGCTGGTGTATCCGGGCGCGCCGCACGGCTTGACGGATACCCACAAGGACCAGGTGAACAACGGTTTGCTGGCCTTCCTCAAGAAAGGCCTTGCCTGACCCTTGTGAATCGGACCACGCGGCGACACGGCAGGGTCAGAGGGAGATGATGCCACGCTTGACGGCGATCGCCACCGCGTGCGTCCGGTCACGTGCGTCCAGCTTCTGCAGAATGGTACGCATGTGCGTCTTGACCGTATCTTCCGCGATGCCAAGCCGTACGCCGATCTGCTTGTTCCCATTGCCGGCGGCCGCACTGCGCAGCACCGCTATCTCCCGCTCGCTCAGGTGTGGCTGCCCGAGATGTTCGACCAGCGCCCGCGCCACGTCGGCCGGAATCCAGCGCCGCCCGGCGTGCACGGCGCGGATGGCATCGAGCAGATCCTGGCGGATGCTGCTCTTCATCAGGATGCCGGAAGCGCCGAGTTCCATGGCGCGGCGCAGCTGATGGTCGCCGGCGAGTGCCGTCAGCATGATCACGCGCGCGTTGTCATGCTGGCTGCGCAGTGCTTCCAGGGCCTGGATACCGTCGACTTCGGGCATGGCGATGTCCATGATCGTGACATGCGGTCGCAAGGCCTCGTATGACTCCCGCAGGCGCACCGCATCCTCGAGTTCCGCGACCACTGCCATGTCGGACTGCCCGCCGATCGTGTCGACGAGGCCAGCCCGAACGATGGGATGGTCGTCGACCACCAGGACGCGGATGGGCGGCATGTTGCAGGAGGCGGAAGCGCGCAAATCAATACTCCGGAGTACAGGATGAAGCGAAGTTTATTACACGTCCGATCCTTGCTGCAATCCATTGCTCCAGGCGGTTCAACGAACCGCCGATATGTTCATTCACCCATCATGAAAGGAAAACGATGAAACCCACCACCCGTCATTTCAAGGCTGCCGTGCTCGCGGCGTTTCTCTGTGTGCAGGCCACGCCGCACGCGCTTGCGCAATCGGTTGCCAAGCCGAAGTTCGATGCGCAGGGCATTGCCCGCACGGAGACCGTGCGGCGCGATTTCGACGGCAACCGGGAAGCGATACAGGTACGGGTCGACTTCGCCCCTGGCGCGTCGTTTCCCAAGCATTCCCACCCTGGCGTGGAAATCGCGTATGTATTGAGCGGCAAGATCGAGTACGAACTGGACGGCAAGACGATCACGCTCCAGGCAGGAGAATCGCTGCATATCCCGGCGGGCGCGGTGCACTCCGCGAAGAACGTCTCTTCCGGTGTCACGGCGGAACTGGCGACGTATATCGTCGAGAAGAGCAAGCCTGTGGTCGTTCTCGCCGAGTGACGCTACGGCCGGCAGGAAGCCGTGGGCGTTCGACCAGGTGGCGCTGCGCGAACGGCCGCTCGGGCTTTTCCGGATCGACCTGGGTATCGTTCAGGATGGCGAACTCGACCGGGTCCATGCTCCCGCCGGCAGTGCTTCGCCGGCCGGTATCGATTCCCGCGCGCCACGGTCGCTTGGGGCGGGCTGGCTCAACGCCCCCGATATTGTTCATCGCTGACCTTCTCCAGCCAGTTCACTCCCTTGCCGTCGGCCATGCCGGTCACGGCCAGGTGGGTCATGCTCGCACCAGGGGCAGCGCCGTGCCAGTGCTTGATGCCTGGTGGGCACCAGACCACGTCACCTGCGTACAGCTGCTGCACGGGCTTGCCCCATTCCTGCGTAAGGCCGTGCCCGGCGGTCACGACCAGCCGCTGCCCGGATGGATGCACGTGCCATGCCGACCGCGCGCCGGGCTCGAACGTGACGTAGGCGCCCGAGGCGCTGATGCCGGCGCTGCTGGGCCACAGCGGCTCGACGCGGACCTGGCCGGTGAAGTTTTCCGCGGGGCCGGCCGATGCCGTCTGTGAACCGGCGCGGGCGATCGACTGCGCGTTGTCCTGCGCCGCGGCACTGCCATACTGCAGGGCGATCAGCGCGGCACCAATCAGGATTCCTTTCGGGATGACGGATGGCGAAAACAGCGAATGCTTCATTGAATCTCCTGGTGCGGGTTACGGCGGTTTCGCCAGCCTGGTCCAAACCGGGGAACGCCGCGACGGCGCCAGGGGACCGCTGGCTGGATGCAGTATAGGGCGCACGACCAAAGGATTTGATGAACTGGCAACCATAGCCTCATGAAGGTGGCTAATCAATTGGCAAGGCCGCCGGGCAGGCACCAGCTACCGGCGCACGTCGAACAGGTTGATTCCGGCGTCGACGGCTTCATCCATGCTGCGCAAGCTGCTCGCCCCGTCGGTCAGTTCGCCGAATGTCATCGTGCCGAGCACGATGGGATTCACCATGCGCTTGCTTCAGTCGCTCGCGACGCTGATCGTCACGTTAACGGGTCCGCGGCGACGGAACACGTCGATGCCCGCATCGATCCGGCCCAGCTTGACCAGGCCCGTCGAGTGCCGGAAATCGCCGTGGAAGATGGCGAGATTGCCCCACGGCGCATAGTAGGTAACGTCGCCGGACGACGGTTCCGTGCCGTCCGGCGCGTCGTCGGTTGCCAGCTTCCTCGGCAGGTAACCGATCTTTTCCTTGTTGCCGTAGTCTTCCAGCGTGAGCTTCAGGGGCAGCAGCGCGACGAAATCCCGCGCTGTCCGGTTGTCGTCGAGGCTGGCCGTGACGGACGTGCCATCGATGTCGATCCGTACCTTCATGAGATTACTTTCCTTTGTCGCTGGCAAATCCGTTGCCGGTGCGGCGTGCAATGCCGGAACGGCGACGAAGATCGCTGCCACAGCAAACCTGATGGCTCGCTCGATGCTCATCGTTTCTCCTCGGTTCAGCCTGCGCCTGGGGCAGGAAGCCGTAACTGCGCGGCTGGCGCCATCGCCGTCAGTCCTTGCGGCGCAGGGCATCGATCACCAGCGCCAGGGCGCGCGACGCGTGGCGGCGGCTCGGGTAATAGGCATGCAGGCCGGGGAAGGCGCCGCACCAGTCTTCCATCACGCTCACCAGGCGCCCTGCCCGCACATGGTCGGCGGCCAGGTCTTCCGTAACGAACGCCAGGCCGTTGCCGCTGAGCGCGGCGTTGACCATCTGATAGGCGCTGCTGCACACGATCTGCGCATGCGGGCGCAGTTCCACGTCCGCGCCTTCGTGCCGGAGTTCCCACGCGTAGATGCCGCCGCTGCTTGCCAGTCGCAAGCCGATGCAGTTGTGCTTGTGAAGGTCCTTCAACGACGCCGGTATCGGGCGGCGCGAGAAATATGCCGGCGATCCGACGATCATGAGCCGCAGGTCCGGGGTCATCCGTACTGCGATCATGTCCTTCTCCACCTGGTCGCCGAAGCGTATGCCGATGTCGAACCGCTCCGCCGCAATATCGACCATCCGATAGTCGCCGCATAATTCCAGGTGGATGTCGGGATACTGGGCAAGCACCGGTGACAGCCGTGGCCATACGATCTTGTCGATCACGTGATCGATGGCGGTGATCCGGATCGTGCCCGCGGGCTTGTCGCCAAGATCGCTGACGGCGGCGATCTCGGCTTCGATCTCCTCCAGCCGGGGCCCCACGTTCTGCAGCAGCCTTTCGCCCGCCTCGGTTGGCGAGACGCTGCGCGTGGTCCGGGTGAGCAGGCGTACGCCAAGCCGCGCCTCCAGGCCGCGGATGATATGGCTGAGCGCCGACTGGGTCATGCCCAGCTTGCCCGCCGCCCTGGTGAAGCTGCGCTCCCTTGCCACGGCAAGGAATACCAGAATGTCGTTGATGTTTTCGCGTGCCATGAGCCTCCGACGTCGTCTGCTGTATCGAGGATCGCTTTATTTCGACCGCGCCGCTCGTGCAGCCAGCTGCGCGAAGCCGGCGGCGACGACGAGGATCGCCGCGCTGGCGCCGAACGTCGCCCGGTAGCCGTGGCCATCGAACAGGATACCACCGGCGGTGGCGCCGGCCGCGATGGCCAGCTGCACGACGGCGACGAGCAGTCCGCCGCCGGCTTCCGCATCTTCCGGCAGCGTCCGCGCCACCCAGGTCCACCAGCCGACCGGCGCCGAAGTACCGAGCAATCCCCACAGCGCAAGAAGCAGCGCGGTAACGCCGGTTGAGGCCCCGCCCGCGATCAGCGCAAGCGCCACCGCCGCCATCAGCAGGGGGATCACGACGAGCGTGCGTTGCAGCCGGCCGCCCTTGATGAACGAGCCGATCAGGATGGTGCCCGCGAAGCCGCTGGCACCGACCAGCAGCAGCATGAGCGACAGCGCGGCCGCGTCGAGCGTCGTCACCGTTTCCAGGAACGGCCGCAGGTAGGTGAACAGCGCGAACTGGCCCATGAAGAACAGGCTCGACGCGATCATGCCCAGTGCGACCGGCGGGCGCTTCAACAGCGAGAAGAGATTGCCCGTCCCCTGCTGGCGCCCGGCAGGCATCGGCGGCAGGCTGGCCAGCTTCCACGCCAGCGCGGCCACGGCGACCGGAACCACGCAAAAGAACGCACCTCGCCAACCGACCATTGCGCCGAGAAAGCTGCCCAGCGGGGCGGCGATGACGGTTGCCAGCGCATTGCCGCCATTGACAATGGCGAGCGCCTTCGGCACCTTGTCGAGCGGTACGAGCCGCATTGCCGTCGCGGCGGACATGGACCAGAATCCGCCGATGGCGACGCCGATGAAGGCACGGCCGATCATGAAGCTCGCATAGTTCGGGGCGAACGCCGCGATCGATGCGGAAACGATCATCAGCAGGGTCAGCGCGAGCAGGAGCAGCTTGCGGTCGAGTTCGCCCGCCAGCGACGAGATGAACAGGCTCGTCACGAGGGCGAAGGCGCCGGAGACGGCGATCGACAGCCCAGCCTGGCCTTCGCTGACATGGAGGTCCGTCGCTACCGGGGTCAGCAGGCTAACGGGCATGAATTCCGAGGACACCAGCACAAAGGCACCGAGCGCCAGGGCAAAGACACCGCCCCAGGCCGCTGGCGTGCCAGCGGCAGGCAATGCAGCCGTTGAACCGTGCCGGTTCATCGGCCACCTCGCAGGGTTGCGCTGTCGATCACGAAGCGGTACTTGACGTCGCCCGCAAGCATGCGTTCGTAGGACTCGTTGATCTCGTCGGCCCGGATCATCTCGATGTCCGCAACAATGCCGTGCGCCGCGCAAAAGTCGAGCATTTCCTGGGTCTCGGGAATTCCGCCGATCATCGAGCCCGCCAGCGCGCGGCGTTTCATGATCAGGTTGAATACCTGGGGCGACGGATGCGGCGTGGCCGGCGCGCCGACCAGCACCATCGTTCCGTCGCGGCGCAGCAGCGACAGGTACGCGTCGAGGTCGTGCGGGGCAGCCACCGTATCGATGATCAGGTGAAGCGAGCCGGCCTGCGCGGCCATCGCATCGGCATCGCGCGAGACAACCACTTCATGCGCACCCAGCCCCTCCGCGTCGGCGCGCTTCGCTGCAGAAGTGGTGAAGGCCACCACGTGGGCACCCATCGCCCGGGCCAGCTTGATGCCCATGTGGCCAAGGCCGCCGATGCCGACGATGCCGACACGCTTGCCCGTGCCGGTATTCCAGTGGCGCAGCGGCGAATATGTGGTAATGCCGGCGCACAGCAGCGGCGCGACCGCGGCCAACTGTTCGGGCTGGTGGCGCACGTGCAATACATAGCGTTCGTGTACAACGATCCGTTCCGAGTAGCCGCCCAGCGTGTGGCCGGGTGCGTCGGGCGTCTTGCCGTTATAGGTGCCCACCATGCCGTCGCAATAATTTTCCAGGCCTTCGCCACAGTCGGCGCAGTGCCGGCAGCTGTTGACCATGCAGCCGACCCCGACAAGGTCGCCGACCTGGAATCCGCGCACGTGCGGACCTACCGCGGAGACGCGGCCGACGATTTCGTGGCCCGGCACGCATGGGAACAGGGTACCTGCCCACTCGCCGCGCACCGTGTGCAGGTCGGAGTGGCAGACGCCGCAAAATGCGATGTCGATCTGCACGTCATGCTGGCCCGGCGCGCGGCGCACGATGTCCATTGCTTCCAGGGCTTTGTCGGCGGCATGGGCGCCGATGGCTTTGACTGTCATGGGGATACTTTCGATATTGTGTACTGCGCGGGATGGCCCCGGTGCGGAAGTTGTACGCGGAACTGATGCATTGACGTTATGGTAGCCGTTGGCACGGCGATGGCATGGGTTGCGGATTGCTTGGCCTTATGAGCCACGCTCATGAATGACCAGTTCTTTTGTATCTGGATGGTCATCGGATAGGCAGGCGCTGACCACGTGGCAACCGATCCGTCCGGGGCGGTAGCCGATTGGAGCATTGCTGCTGATTATTAGTCGAGGTAGCCGCGATGCGAGCAGGATTTGATCACCCTGCGCAGAGCCTTCGCGTCGAATTTCTATCTCTGTAGCCAGGGCCGGTTCTTACCAGTGGCTCCATCAGCCCGAGTCAGAGCGCGCCAGAGAAGACGCACGGTTGCTTGAAGTGATCCGGGATTCCTATTCGGCTAGCGGCGGAGTCTACGGAGCAAATCGCGTTTTTGGCGATCTGCGCGAAGCCGGGGAGACCTGCGGCCGCAACCGAGTGGCGCGGCTCATGCAGGCCAATAAAATGAAGGCTGTTCGTGGATACAAGGCTCCCAGGCGGGTTGCTGGAATGCCTTCGATCATCGCTCCCAACCGCCTGAACCGCGAATTTACCGTTGACGCGCCAGATCAGGCTTGGGTAACCGACATTACCTATATCCGGACATGGCAGGGCTGGCTTTATCTCGCCGTGGTGGTCGATCTTTTTGCACCCAAGGTTGTTGGCTGGTCGATGAAGCCAACCTTGTCACGCGAGCTGGCGATCGATGCTTTGCTGATGGCGGTTTGGCGGCGCAAGCCCAAGCAAACCGTGATGGTCCATTCAGACCAGGGCAGTCAGTATGGCAGCGATGATTGACGGCGCTTTTGCAAAGCCAACAATTTGGAACCAAGCATGGGCCGGCGAGGAAATTGTTGGGACAATGCGTTAGCGACAATGCGGTAGCTAAATCGTTCTTCAGCACCTTGAAGAAGGAACGGATTCGCAAACGCATCTATAAAACCCGCGATTTGGCCCGGGCCGACATCTTCGACTACATCGAAGCCTTTTACAGTCGAACCAGGCGCCATACCCATCTGGGGCATGTCAGCCCTGAGGGCTTTGAACGCGCCTCAATGTGAGGTTGGGATTTGTCTACCGAACTGGTGGAAGTGCAGCTAAGGTCACGCGGAGGTAGTACGGTGAAGCGTATCCACGACACCAATCAGTATCGGCGCTCCATCAGTCCATTTCTGGCCACGTCTTGCGTAGCGCTGCCAGAAGCGATGAGGATCTCCCCAAGAGTGTCATGAGTGCGAGACAGGACAGGATGCGGCGCTCGCCGTCGACCAGCACTGTCGAGGCGCCGCAGGCCTCCTGGCCGCAGCCCTTCTTCGTGCCGATCAGGTGCACGTGTTCGCGCAGCAGGTCGAGCAGCGAGACGCGCGGATCGGTGGGTACCGGAACGTCGGTGCAGTTGACGGTAACGGCGGGTGTCGCGACGGTCGACACTGCAGGCGGGGCTGGCGACGGCGTTTCCTTTCGGCGGGCGGTGGGAAGGACTGGCGTGGAAACGCCCGTCATCGATGTACAGCTACCGAATCTAATGCCGGGAAAACGTTTGCGGCGCCATGCTGGAGTGGCAATCAACCCGCTGTCGATAACTCGTCGAGTTTCGGCAGCAGGTTAATGGCTATTCAGCCGTAAAACTATCGGATTTCAGGAAAAGGCGGTGGCACATACGGGGGCGGATTTCCGCACGAGTGATTTTCGATTGTGTAATTGTCGGTAATGATGCCCACATAGACCGTACGACCGGTGCATCCTTGCTCTGACATGCCAACCAATACACCGTTATCATCATAGTAGCGAATGGTCTCTGTCTCTGCCGGCGCTGCAAACGCCGTCGCCGCATAAATTGCGCCCATCAGGCCAACGCCTGCCAAAACTCCACGAAATAATCGCATCTTCCCACCTTAAAAAAGATAGTTCGAACAAGGATGAGTAAACCTCAACGAGGCGATTTGATTTTAATGCATGAAATGTTGGCAATGCAAGCAGAAATTCGTATTATCCGCGCAGCAGTCCTCGGCTGAATAGATGCATTTGGAAACTAACGCCAGCGATAGCCTGAGAGTTCCGATTTAATAGTGACAGGACTCTGGCCCACTCAAGCGGGCCAGTGCTCGACTCCCAAGGGAGTCTGATCGGGCGCCACAATTCGGTGTGGCGACTGGGCACCCTGGGCTAATGGAAGATCGTTATCGACTTGGGGAACCGATTTGTCATTGCAAAAGCGAAAGAGCAACCTTAGCCCCGTTACAGACGCAACAGGCGTGGGCAATGCATGAGGTCGCAAAGCCATCCACTTTGCCCTCTTGTCAGTTTTGTAGGGTTCGCTGCATTGGACCGAATCGGGCTCGTGCAGGCCGGTTTGCGCGAGTCAAGCCTGAATGGCTCGACCTCTCAGTTGTTCGTGTTAGTTCGCCTCGACCTTAGTCAATAGTATAAGACCGACCGGTTTCGTGAAGTCCGTGATCGTTGGACCAAGAGCCCATTCCAGCGTGACCAATTCCGGTGCTTCAGTTGCTATTTCAGTGTGGAGGTCATGGAAGAGCTCAGCATTGTTCACCTTCCGCCATGACTTGGTATTGAATGTGCGTCGTCCGTAATCGTACTGACGAAGCCAAACGCTCTTTTCTTGTCGGCTACGTGCGCTCGCTCAGGAGCAAATGTCCGAATCTATCTCCACTTTCGTTTGTTACTGGTGAAAATTTGACCGATAAGGATACTGTATTCAGAGCATATCCACATTTGATTGGCGAGGTGTACATGGAAGTATAACGCGAGAAGAAAAATGATTTAGATTCCGACCGCTTCGAGACTGCCACTACAAACGAGGGTAATTTCTTTGCGGATGACTGGCCAGTGACGATACACCAACAGAAAATTACCGAGATGCAAATGACGATTGATCGCTCCAAACATATGGTAGCGCAACGCCAGGTACATCAAAATGTGTTTCCCTTGTCGATACCGGACGGAAAGTTGGGTAGAGTCAGTGAGCGCGTCCTACCCCACTTCCGTCCCCAGAAGGCTCGTAAGAGGGCAGTAGGATGTGGTTTCGTGCAGTTTCGAGGAGATTGCATTGGCTTCCCCAGCTATACCCTTCCAGGCAATGTTCGGGAACGGTTTGAGAACGTGCACTAAGTAGGCCTGAGCTCCATACGTATGCACGTCGTGAACGTGCTCGCAGATGACGGTCTTCGGGGCCTTTCGCGAGGCCATCAAATGATTATGGCCGACGCGAGCGACCACTATGCGATCGAACACGAACTCGCGGTACACATTGTGCGGATTGCGGCGCTTTATGCGGACGCCCGGGATGGTTCAGACCTTGTCGGCGAAATCGATCTCGGACCACGTCGCATTCGTTAGTTCGGTCCAGATAACGATAGACTGCCTGATCTCGTGTGGCTTCAACGTGCGATCGCGCAGTTCGAACTTCGCAATGGACGCCGGAGGGACACCATCGGCCGGGTTCGAATGTCTTTCACCCCGCTGGGCCGCACAGCGGAACACCAGCATGACGATCTCGCGCGCGTGGACGGCCACGGCGGGGGCGACACGCGCGACGATACGATCGCATAGCTGACGCAACGCCTGCTCCGTGATCTCGTGCAGGAGCAGCGAGCCGAACGGCCTGCGCAAGTCGTGTTCGAAAACGAAACGGCGAGCGTCCCGGGTGGACTCGGCCATCTTGAATTTCTCGAGCCATTCCTCGGCCCACTCGCCGAAACGCAGCTGTTCCTTTCGAAAGCCAATCGTTTCAGCTTTCAGTCGGGCCGGCGAAACGCCCTCTGCCACCTGCTTGCGGGCCTTCATGAGCTGCTCACGGGCGACCGCGAGACTTAACCCGTCCGGACCATAGCTGCCCAGCACGAGCGTCTCCTCGCGCCCGTTGGTAGTTGTAACAGAACGAGATCCCACCGGATGGGCTCACCACCACATACAGCCGTCCCGGTCCGCCACCTTGTACGCGCGCTCGGCGGGCTTCAGGCTGCGCAGCTTTGCATCAGTCAGCATTAAGGCCACCTTTCGTCACCATCAAAACGCGGAAAATACTAATGTAATCAACGGGTTAAAATACAATCCGTGATCAGGGAAACCGCGCGAATACACGTTTTTGAGCGCACAATACCATCAAAGTTCCGGCACCATCACCTGGCTGAATTTTCGGTTTGAAATCAGATACTTAAGCCAAGATGGATACCATGCAATTCTGTTGAACTTGCCCTACGCTGATGGTACTGTTTGCTGAGCAGCAATATTGAGAGAATCTGATCCCAGCATGCTTGCCATCAAACGGATCTGCTCGGGACCGTGAGTTTTTGCCAGTCCTGGCAAGCTCGGCCATAAAAAAAGCCCCTGAAATCAGGGGCCTGGTTTAACTGCACTGCCTGGTAATGCCTAAGTTTTCAAGCAGGCTGATCATTCCCACTCAATGGTCGCCGGCGGCTTCCCGGAAATGTCATACACGACGCGGTTGAGCCCGCGCACCTCGTTGATGATGCGGTTGGACACGCGCCCCAGCAAATCATGCGGCAGATGCGCCCAATGCGCCGTCATGAAATCCTGCGTCTGCACGGCCCGCAGCGCCACCACATAATCATACGTGCGCCCATCGCCCATCACGCCCACCGACTTCACCGGCAGGAACACGGCAAACGCCTGCGACGTCGCTTCGTACCAGTTGCGCGGCACGCCATCCTGGTCGAAGCCCGGCATCGTCACCGCTTCGTACGGCGTCTTGCGCAGTTCCTCGATGAAGATCGCGTCGGCCTGGCGCAGCAGATCCGCGTATTCCTTCTTCACTTCGCCGAGGATGCGCACGCCCAGGCCCGGGCCCGGGAACGGGTGGCGGTAGACCATCTCGTACGGCAGGCCGAGCGCGACGCCCAGCTTGCGCACTTCGTCCTTGAACAGTTCGCGCAGCGGTTCCAGTAGCTGCAGCTTCATGTGTTCCGGCAGGCCGCCCACGTTGTGGTGGCTCTTGATCGTCTGGCCCTTCTTGCCCTTGCCAGCCGATTCGATCACGTCCGGGTAGATCGTGCCCTGCGCCAGCCATTTCGCGTTCGTCAGCTTCGCCGATTCGGCATTGAAGACTTCGACGAATTCGCGGCCGATGATCTTGCGCTTCTGCTCCGGGTCGGTCACGCCGGCCAGGTGGCCCATGAACTGGTCGACCGCGTCGATGCGGATGACCTTCACGCCCAGGTTCTTGGCGAACATGTCCATCACCATCTCGCCTTCGTTCAGGCGCAAGAGGCCATGGTCGACGAACACGCAGGTCAGCTGGTCGCCGATGGCGCGGTGGATCAGCGCTGCCGCCACGGACGAATCGACGCCGCCGGACAGCCCCAGGATCACTTCATCGGTGCCCACCTGCGCGCGGATCTTCTCGACCGCTTCGCTGATGTAGTCCGGCATGTTCCAGTCGGACTTGCAGCCGCAGATCTCGTGCACGAAGCGGCCCAGCATGGCCTTGCCCTGCACCGTGTGCGTCACTTCCGGGTGCCATTGCACGGCGAAGAACTTGCGGTCTTCGTCGGCCATGCCGGCGATCGGGCAGCTTTCCGTCGATGCCATCAGCTTGAAGCCCGGCGGCATGTCCAGCACCTTGTCGCCGTGGCTCATCCACACCTTCAGCATGCCGTGGCCTTCGTGCGTGACGAAGTCGTTGATGCCGTTCAGCAGGCTGGTATGGCCGCGGGCGCGCACCTCGGCGTAGCCGAATTCGCGCACCAGGCCATTCTCGACTTTACCGCCCAGCTGCGCGGCCATCGTCTGCATGCCGTAGCAGATGCCCAGCACCGGCACGCCCAGTTCGAACACGGCTTGCGGGGCGCGCGGTGCATCGCCCTCCAGCGTGGAACTGTGGCTGCCGGAGAGGATCACGCCGGAGGCGCCGTAGTTGCGGACGAATTCGTCGGACACGTCGTACGGATACACCTCGGAGAACACGCCGGCGTCGCGCACGCGGCGCGCGATCAGCTGGGTCACCTGGGAACCGAAATCGATGATGAGGATCTTGGAGTGCATGTAATAGGCTTTACTGAACTTGGGAAACCGGGACAAATAGAAAACGCCGGCGGCGCCGGCGTTTCATGAGAGGCGCTTATTCCGAACGGTAGTTCGGCGCTTCCTTGGTGATCTGCACGTCGTGCACGTGCGATTCGCGCATGCCGGCCGACGTGATCTCGACGAATTCGGCCTTCTCGCGCAGCTCGTCGATCGTCGAGCAACCGCAGTAGCCCATCGACTGGCGCACGCCGCCCACGAGCTGGAAGATGATCGCCAGCACCGAGCCCTTGTATGCCACGCGGCCTTCGATGCCTTCGGGCACGAACTTGTCGGCCTTCGCGGAAGCTTCCTGGAAGTAGCGGTCGGCGGAACCTTCGGCCATCGCGCCCAGCGAGCCCATGCCGCGGTAGGATTTATAGGAACGGCCCTGGAACAGGATCACTTCGCCCGGCGCTTCTTCGGTGCCCGCGAACATGGAACCCATCATCACGGTCGACGCGCCGGCTGCCAGTGCCTTCGAGATGTCGCCGGAGAAGCGGATGCCGCCGTCGGCGATGCAGGGCACGCCCGTGCCTTCCAGCGCCTGCGCCACGTTCGAGATCGCGGTGATCTGCGGCACGCCCACGCCGGCCACGATACGGGTGGTGCAGATGGAGCCGGGGCCGATGCCGACCTTCACCGCGTCCGCGCCGTATTCGACGAGCGCCTTCGCTGCCGCCGCGGTGGCGATGTTGCCGCCGATGACGTCCACGTGCGGGTACTTGGTCTTGATGTATTTCACGCGGTCGAGGATGCCCTGGGAGTGGCCGTGCGCCGTATCCACCACCAGCACGTCGACGCCGGCTTGCACCAGCAGGTCGATGCGTTCCTCATCCTTCGCGCCCACGCCCACGGCCGCGCCCACCAGCAGCTTGCCATGCTGGTCCTTCGACGCGTTCGGGTGTTCGGTGGACTTCTGGATATCCTTCACGGTGATCAGGCCGCGCAGCTCGAAGGCTTCGTTCACGACGATCACGCGCTCCAGGCGGTGCTTGTTCATCAGGCGCTTGGCTTCGGCCGTGTCGGCCGTTTCGCTCACCGTGACCAGCTTTTCGCGCGGCGTCATCTTCGCGCGCACTTCCGCATCCAGCTCTTCTTCGAAACGCAGGTCGCGGTTCGTGATGATGCCCACCACCTGCTTGCCTTCCACCACCGGGAAACCGCTGATGCCATGCTGTTCCGTCAGCTTGATGACGTCGCGGATCTTCATGTCCGGCGGGATCGTGATCGGATCGCGCAGCACGCCCGCTTCGAAACGTTTTACTTTTGCCACCTCGCGGGCCTGGTCGGCCGGGCGCAGGTTCTTGTGGATGATGCCGATGCCGCCTTCCTGCGCCATCGCGATCGCCAGGCGAGCCTCGGTGACGGTATCCATCGCGGCCGACAGCAGCGGGATGTTCAGCGAGATATTGCGGGTCAGCTTGGTGCGGAGGGACGTTTCGGCAGGCAGAACGTTCGAGTAGGCTGGAACGAGGAGCACGTCATCGAACGTGAGTGCTTTTTGAAGAAGACGCATGGTAGATTTCCTATCGGCGCAAAAGTGAATTATACAGAAGTTCGCGCAATAAGTCCTTGCATTGGGGAAAAGATGATGGTTCGGCGATTGACTTCGGCGCCCGGTCGCGGTCCAATGTCCGATGGTTCTGCAAGGAAATAAGACTGATGAAATATAAGCAATGGGTTGTCGGCGCACTGCTGGGCGCATGCTGTTCGTTGGCCGGCGCGCAGTGGGGATGGCGCGATGCGAACAATGTACGGCATTTTTCCGACCAGCCACCGCCGGCGTCCGTGCCGGCATCGCGCATCTTCCGGGCACCGAAGGGCCAGTTGCCGGACTTGCGCAAGGAACTGGCGGCGCAGCCGGCCACCACCGACATTCCCGCGGTGGGCGGCAAGGCCCCGGCGGGCATGGCCGGCCGCAATGCGGCATACGAGCAGCATCGTGCCGAGGCGCAGGAACAGGGCAGGCGCGCGGCACAGGAGGCGCGCAACAGGGCCGCCGATGCCGCCGCGTGCGAGAATGCGCGGGCCAATCTTCGCGTGCTGGAATCGGGCATTCGCGTGGCGACCGCCAATGCCGCGGGCGAGCCGGCCTTTCTGGATGAAACGCAGAAGGCCGAGCAGGTGCGGCGCAACCGTGAAGCATTGGCGTCGCACTGTAAGTAACACTTCGGGCAATTTCATTTGACCACGCGCAAGCCTCGCGATCATTGCCGCGGCCGCCTCAACGATATAAGCCAAACTACGCGAAGCCTTATCCGTTGAACCTACCAGCGAGCCAATCCATGAACGCTTTCACGAATGTGCAGATCATCAACGGGCCCAACGGGGAGCCCGTGTATGTCGTCATCCCCTACTCCACCTATATGCAGACGCAGTCGCGCCACCGCGACACGGACGTGCCGCACCAGGTGGTTGGCATGATCGCCGAAAACGCGTGGACGCCGGCGCGCGCATGGCGCGAATACCTGGGTCTCACCCAGCTGGAAGTGGCCACGCGCATGGGCATCAGCCAGCCCGCCTATGCGCAGCAGGAAGTGGGCTTGCGGCCGCGCCGCACGACCCGCGAGCGGATCGCCCACGCAATGGGCATCGCGCCCAGGCTGCTCGACCTGTAAGGCTGGCGCTTCCCGCAACGGTCTCACGGCGCACCTGGCAAGTGGCGCCGGGCGTGCTAAGCTGGAACGACAGCAACGAGCAGCGAGACCATCATGAAGCCCGGTTTCTTGTTTTGCCTTGCCGCGGCGCTGTTCGGTGCCGCGCCCGCGGCCGCGCTGGCCGCGCAAGCCAGTGCATCGCTCGGCCCCCTCACATTCATCCTTGTCGACCTCGACCCCGCGGATGGCATCAGTCCTTCGCTGACATTGAGCGGCAGTTCGGGAAGCGCCGCGGCGCCGACGGCGGCCAGCTTCATCGCCCTTGACGGGCCGTTGACGCAAACGGATCTCCCCACCTGGACGGATTCCAGGCCGATCCAGCACGAGATCGAGCGTGGTACCGCGCAGCTGAACGCCACGGGGACGTTCAGCTTGACCGGCCGGGAGTCCCCGACGGGTGCGCTGCTGGCCGCGGCGGTGACCACGCAGGTGCTGGACGCCGCGCCCGGCCTGCATGCACTCAGCCGGCTCGCCGGCGACACGGGGGCCACAGCTTTCACATTATCCGCCAACACGAGGGTGCTGTTCAGCGTGCCATACGATGTCGCGCTTTCCACCGAGCCGCCGCCCGGTGCCGGCGAACGGCTCGAAGCGGGCATGGCGGCGGTCTGGCTGGGCGTCGAGGGGCTCGGGGGCGGCTATGACGAAGTGCGCTGGCTGAACCATGCGCCCGATGGCGCAGGCTTCCTTTCCGTGGCCCTGGAGAACGGCACGGGCTTCGACCAGGGCGGCACGTTGCGCTTCGGCGCGGATGTGCAGGTGGAATCCATTACGGCCGTGCCGGAACCCGGCATGCTGCCGATGCTGGGAGTGGGGCTTCTGGTGCTCGCGGGCTGCGCGAGCCGGCGACTCGGCGGCTATGCGGCGCTGTCGCGCTTTGCCCGCCGCCGGCGCGCATCCTTCGGGTCGGCGATCAGCGGCCGGTAGATCTCGATGCGGTCGCGCGGCTGCAAGACCGTGTCCAGCGTCTTCTTCTTGCCGTAGATCCCCACCGGCATCGTGACGAGGTTGATTTCCGGCGCCTCCTGCAGGATGCCGGATTGCTCGATCGCCTGGCCGATCGTCGTGCCGGCGTCCACATCGAGCGCGCGCAGGATCGGCAGCGGGTTGTCCTGCGAGTCCGCGCCCGGCGGGCGGGCGTAGCTCAGCGAGACCTTGATGCGCTCAGCCATATACCGTTTCCGCGCGCTTGCAGAACGAGTCGACCATGCTGTTGGCGATCATGCCGAACACGGGACCGATCACCTGTTCCAGCAGCCGGCTGGAGAATTCGTATTGCAGGTCCAGTTCCACTTTGCACGCATCCTCGCGCAGCGGCTTGAAGGTCCACGTGCCGTGCAGCGTCTTGAACGGGCCGTCGACCAGGTTCATCTTGATGGCCGTTGGTGGCGTATTCACGTTCGACGTGGTAAAGCTTTGCTTGACGCCGTGGAAATTGATGCCCACCGAGGCCACCACGGAGTTCTCGCCCCGTTCGCGCACTTCCACGCCGCCACACCAGGGCAGGAATTTGGGATAATCCTCGACCCTGTCCACCAGGTCGAACATCTGCTGCGCGCTGTATCCAAGGAATACCGATTTGTGTACTACCGCCATTTTTTAACCGTTTTTTAGTCGTTTGATATCATGTTGGACAAATCGCGCCCCGGCGCGAATGAAGACCGCAGTTTAACCGACCCGCGCTCAGTGCACCGCAATGCACGTTACGACAAAGAATTCACATGACCATTGCAGATAACCGCAAAGCCTTCCACGACTACTTCATCGAAGACCGCTACGAAGCGGGCATCGCGCTCGAAGGCTGGGAAGTGAAGGCAATCCGCGATGCGCGCGTCCAGATCAAGGAAGCATACGTTACGATCCGCGATAACGAACTGTACCTGTTTGGCGCGCACATCAGCGCACTGCCCACCGCTTCCACCCACATCCACCCGCAGGCCGTGCGCACCCGCAAGCTGCTGCTGCACCGCCAGGAAATCGACAAGCTGATCGGGAAGGTGGAACGCTCCGGCTACACGCTCGTGCCGCTCAACCTGCACTTCAAGGGCGGGCGGATCAAGTGCGAGATCGGGCTTGCCAAGGGTAAAAAACAGCACGACAAGCGCGCCGCCGAGCGGGATCACGACGCCAAGCGCGAGGCGCAGGCGGCGATGAAGCAGCATCGCAGGTAAGACGCAATTGCATCGCCGGTTGGTGTCGCACATCTTTTCCGGGCGCCTCACCCGGAAAAGGTGTGCGACACCGGTGTTCCCAACCGGCGTCGGCGGCAGCCGCGTATTCGCGTGTCCGCATGAGAGAAGGTCGTTCCCGGGCTAGCGCACGGGAAGACCGGTGTCGCACACTTTTTTTCCCGCAAGAGCGGGAAAAAATGTGCGACACCAGGCTCGGCTAGCGGTCTTGGCGTTGGCACTTTTGCACGTCGCGCGTGCACCACGCTGCGGCATGCTTCATTTCCGTGTGGCAATGAGTGCGTGCTACACTCCCGGGACTCCTTACACCGGTCCCGCCCATGTTCTTCAAAGTCGCCACCGCTACCGCCCTCGCAGCCGCCCTGGCCGGCTGCGCCGTACCGTACTCGCCCGCGCCGATCGCCGCGAACTTCCCGGCCGCGCGCCAGGAAAAGCTGCAGGCCGCCTCGCACTGGAATGCGGTGGCCGACCATATCGAGCAGCGCGTGGTCACGGAGATGAAGAAGCATCCGCAGCGGCCGTTCTACATCGCCGCGGACAAGGATGCGTCGCCGTTCAAGCGCGCCGTCACGAACCAGATCGTGACCTCGCTCGTCAAGGATGGCTTCGTGGTGTCGCGCACGCCGGCCGGTGCCTGGAACGTGGAGCTGGACATCCAGGCCGTGACGTTCACGCCGAACCGCCCGCAATACCGCTATTCCGGCGCGCACACGGCGCTCGCCACCGGCGCCTGGGTGCTGTCCGACATCGACCCGGCCGTCGGCCTCGTGTCGCTGGCTGGCGCGGCCGACGCCTTCCGGTGGTTCCACAGCCAGTTTGCCGGCGGAGCAACGCCGAAGACGGAACTCATCGTCACGCTGTCGGTCGGCGACCAGTTCCGCTACTATGCCCGTTCGACATCGGCCTACTACGTGGCCGATACCGACCGTGCGCTGTACGGCATCAAGGAAGAGGACACGCAATTGACCAAGGTATTCCAGGTACAGGGGGGCCGTTGATGCGCACCCTTGCCGCCCTCGCCATTGCCCTGGCCACCGCGCTGCTGGCAGGCTGCTCCAGCACGCCGCCGAAGGATGAAGCGAATTACGCCACGGTCTCGTCGAACCAGTTCGTCAACGCCAACTACAAGGCGGCCGAAGCGCTGCTGTCCCAGCTGAACGGCAAGCTGGCGGCCGACAAGCCGCTAATCATGGCCACCATCGTCAACATCGACGCGCTGGACCAGACTTCCACGCTGGGCCGCCTGATCTCCGAGCAGATCTCGACCCGCATGGCCCAGGGCGGCGTGAAGATGCTGGAAATGAAGCTGCGCAATTCGGTTTACCTGAAGCGCAACCAGGGCGAACTCATGCTTACACGAGAGATCGGCGAAGTGGCGCAGACGCACAGCGCCCAGGCCGTCGTCGTCGGTTCCTACGCCGAGACGAGCGACATGGTGTTCATCAACGTGAAAGTCGTCCAGCCGCAGAGCAACTTCGTGCTGGCCGGCCACGACTACGTGCTGGCCAAGGAAGGCATCGTGCGCTCGATGCTGCTGCAGCGCTGACAACCCTGCCAGGCGCGGATATAGTGGCGCTTTCGACAACGAAAGCCGGCCATGTTCGACCGCTGCACCTGGCTCAACGAGCCGCCCTCCCACCGCATCGACGACGGCGGCACGCTGCACGTCGTCACCGGCGACCAGACCGACTTCTGGCGCATCACCAGCTACGGCTTCATCCATGACAACGGCCACTTCCTCGCCGGGCGCGTGGAAGGGTCCTTCACGGCCCAGGTGCTCGTGCATGCCGACTTCACCACGCTGTACGACCAGGCCGGCCTGATGGTGCGCATCGATGCGCACCGCTGGCTCAAGGCCGGCGTGGAGTTTTCCGACGGGCAGCCGATGCTCAGCACCGTGCTGACCAACGAACGGTCCGACTGGGCAACCATGCCCGCGCCGGCCCTGCCCGATGGCTTCTGGCTGCGCGTCACGGTCGACGGTGGCGCAATCCGCGTGCAGTACTCGGCCGATGGCTGCGTATGGCCGCTGCTGCGCCTTGCGCCGTTTCCCGAAGCCGAGCATTACCTGGTCGGCCCGATGTGCTGCACGCCGCAGCGTGCAGGCCTCGACGCGCGCTTTTCCGACTTCACTGTCGGTCCCGCGCTGGGCAAGGACCTGCACGACCTCACGTAACACCGAGGAGCCCAGCCACGGCCGGCAGCACTTCCTGCGCCGGCAGCGCCAGCTTCAGACCGATCAGCTCGTCGGCGCGCGTCTTGCCGGCGTTGATGGCGGCGATCGGCTTGCCTTCCGCTGCCGCGATCTTGCAGAAGCGGAAACCCGAAAACACCATCAGCGAAGAGCCGACGACCAGCAGGGCATCGGCTTCGTCCATCCATTGCAGCGCCTGCCGCGTGCGCTCGGCCGGGATGTTATCGCCGAAGAACACCACGTCCGGCTGCAATACCCCGCCGCAGGCTTCGCACTGCGGCACGATGAATTCCTCCAGCGATTCAGGCTCCAGGTGCGCGTCGCCGTCCGGCAGCGGCTGGGCCAGCACGCTGCCCAGCGCGGGATTGTCGCGCAACAGGCGCTGCTGGAGCTCGGCCCGGTGCTGCCGCCGCTCGCACGCCAGGCAGCGCACGGTGTGGATATTGCCGTGCAATTCGATCAGCCGCACGCTGCCGGCGCGCTGGTGCAGGCCATCCACGTTTTGCGTGATCACCTGGCCAATATGACCGGCCGTTTCAAGCCGCGCAAGCGCGCGGTGCCCGGCGTTCGGCTCGGCACCGGCCAGCGTCGGCCAGCCCACCATGCTGCGCGCCCAGTAGCGGCGGCGCAGCGCGTCGCTGCTGCGAAATTCCGGCCCCTGCACGGGCGGCTTGCCGCGGCGCACGCCATCCTCGTCGCGGTAGCCTGGGATGCCCGAGGCGGTGGACAAGCCGGCGCCCGTCAGCACGAGTACGTTGCGGTGGCGGTCGAGAAACTCGGCCAATCGATCGATCTGTTCATTCATGGAGGGTATGCTACACCTGTCAATATTGACCCTGGTTTGAACCGTTCGCGCGGAATCCGGAATATACGGTGGACCGCGGTAATGGCGAGTCGCTACATATGGGAGCGCGGATGCAGCAAACAATAGCAGGCGGCCTGGCCTCGGCCGCCGGGGCGCGGCCCGGGCCGGCGCGGGCGGACACGGAAGAAGCGCGATGGCTGGCCCAGGTGGCACAGGGCAACCGCCAGGCCTTCGAGCGCCTGTACCGCGGCTATTTTCCCCGCCTCGCGCGCTTTCTCGGCCGCATGACGCACAGCGCTCCGCTGGTCGAGGAAATCATCAACGACACGATGCTCGTCGTGTGGCGGCGGGCGGGGAGCTATGATGGCAGCAGCAAGGTTTCGACGTGGGTGTTCGGCATCGCCTGGCGCAAGGCGAAGAAAGCCCTGTCGATGGTGGACGAGCCCGTGGCATCGGACGACGCCGCTTATCCGGACGAGTTTCCTTCGCCCGAGCAGCGGGCACTGGCGGACCAGCTGGCGCGGCGACTGGCCGCGGCCGTGGAATCGCTGCCCTGGCCGCAGCGGCTGGCCGTGGTGCTGACGTATTTCCACGGCATGGACTACGCGGAGATCGCCGACATTGCCGAATGCCCGGTGGGCACGGTCAAGACGCGCATGTTCCATGCGCGGCGCCGGCTGAAGGAACTGCTGGCCGGCGAGGAGGAAGAGTGATGGACACCCTTGAGAACGACGAGCACGCCGCGGCCTGGCCGCTGCTGCCCTGGCATGCGACAGGCCGGTTGGCCGGCACCGACGAAGCACTGGTGGCGGCGCACCTGCGCCATTGCGCCACCTGCCAGGCCGAGCTGGCCTGGCAACGCCGCCTGCATGGCGCGGCAGCACAGGCCGGCCAGGATGTGCCCATCCCGGATGCGGATGCGGCGCTGGCACGCCTGCTGCCCCGCCTGGACGAACCCGTGGACGCCGAACGGCGCCAGCCTCGGGCTCCCGGCATGCTGGCCGCCCTGTTCGCCTGGCTGCGCAGCACGCCGCTCGTGCCGGCCGCCCTCGCGATGATGCTGGTCGCCCTTTTCGTGGTGCGGCAGCCTGACCCGGTCACGGGCTACCGGGGCCTCGGGCCGATCCCGGAAGCGGCGGGCAACACGACCGTGGTGTTCCGGCCCGACACGGGCGCGGGCGAAGTGCGCCGCATCCTTGCCGCCGCCGGGGCCGGGGCGGTTCACGGCCCCACCGCCGCCGGGGCCTACGTGCTGGAGATCGCGCCCGGCCAGCGTGCGGCGGCGCTGGAGCGGCTGCGCGCCGAATCGGCCGTGCTGATGGCCGAACCGCTCGACGCGCCGGAGCCGCGGTGAAAGCCCTGCTCGCCTGCCTGTCCTTGAGCATGGCATGCCTGGGCGCGCGCGCCACCGAGCCCGACGCAACCGCGGCCCCAACGCCCGCCCCGGCCGCGCGCCTGCTGCTGATGCTGCGCATGGCTCCCCCGCATTTCCGGCCCGACGTCACGTACGCCGGCCGCTACGATGCCGACGCCGGCAGCGCCGCCCGCCGCCGGATCGCCGCCGCCCTGGCGCAGCGCCACGGCCTGGTGCTGAAGGATGGCTGGGCGATGCCGGCCATCGGCATCGATTGCTATGTGCTCGAAGTGCCGCCCAGCGCCTCGCCGGAAGCCGCGGCGGCGCAGCTGGAGCAGGACCCGCGCGTGGCATGGGTGCAGCGCGTGCAGCAGTTCTCCGGCATGGCGGTGGGCACCGCCGACACGCTGTATCCGGCCCAGCCGGGCGGCCGCTACTGGCACGTGGCCGAACTGCACCGCAGCGCCACCGGCCGCGGCGTGACCGTGGCGGTGATCGACAGCGGCGTCGACCCGGCACATCCCGATCTCGCCGGCCAGGTCGCCGAGACGCGCAATTTCGCCGCCACGCCATACCGGCCCGAATCGCACGGCACGGCGGTGGCGGGCATCATCGCGGCGCGCGGCGGCAACGGCGCCGGTATTCTCGGCGTGGCGCCCGGCGCGCGGGTGATGGCGCTGCGCGCCTGCTGGCAGGAGGCGGCGGACACCCGCTGCGACACTTTTACGCTTGGCAAGGCACTCAATTACGCGCTGCTGCACGAGCCGCGCGTGATCAACCTGTCCGTCGGCGGCCCGCCGGACCGCCTGCTGGCCACGCTGCTCGATGCCGCGCTGGCAAAGAATATTGCGATCGTGGGTGCGGCCGATCCGCGCGGCCCCGCCTTCCCCGCCGACCACCCCGGCGTGCTCGCCGTGGCCAGCCTCGAGGACCCGCAACGCGCGTCCGCCGGTGCGGCCATCCTGCGCGCGCCGGGCCGCGACGTTCCCGCCACCGTTCCCGGCGCCCGCTGGACCTTCGTTTCGGGCAGCTCGTTCGCCGCCGCCCACGTGGCCGGCCTGGCCGCCCTGCTTGCGGAACTGAAGCCGGGCGAGCGGCCCGCCGGCCTGCGCCGCGCGCTGGCGCCCACCGCCGCGCCGAACACTGCTACCATCGATGCATGTGCCACCATCGCCCGCGTCACGGGCGCCTGTGCCTGCTCATGCATGCCTGCGACCGCTGCCCGCCCCTAGTTTTTCCACCCTCAGGCTTCCCGGCCGCCGGGGCGCCATTCGCGGCCGCAAGGGCGCTTTTTGCGGTCCTGCTCTGCTTCGTGGTCCTGCACCCCGCCACGGCGTACGCCCAATGGTCCGGCAGCGTTGCCGCCCTGTCCGAATACCGCTATCGGGGCAATGCGCTCAGCGAAGGCAAGCCGTCGGTACAGGCGGGCGTGGCCTACGACGCCGGCGGCTGGTATGCGGGCGGGTTCGCGGCGGGCACGCGCTGGTATGGGCGCCGCGGCGCGCAATGGCTGCTGTACGCGGGCCGTGCGGGCCGCCTCGCGAATGGCATGTCGTGGGATGCCGGCATCAGCACCGTGCGCACCACGAACGGCGCCTATGGCGGCTACAACGAGGTGTACACGGGACTGTGGCGCGGCGGGGCCGCCGGCAGCATGTCGGCGCGCCTGTCATGGTCGCCCCGTTATGCCGGCGGCGATGCGCGCACCCTGTATGCGGAGCTCGATGCCGGCACCGCCGTGAGCGACAGGATCGATGCGTTCTTCCACGCCGGCTTGCTGCATGCCTTGTCCGGCCCCCGCGTGCCGCAGCGGGCGGACGTGCGGGTGGGATTGTCGGCACGGGTCGGCGAATTCGGTGTGCAGGTGGCGTATGACCGGAACAATCATCGCGGGGGTTATGCGGTGTCGTATCCGGGTTATTACGGTTACACGGCGCCGCCGTCGCGGGATGCGGTGATCGTCTCCGTCAGCCGGGGGTTTTGATAGCAGGGAGCATCCAGCGCGCGAGCCGCTCGCCGACAGCGGCGATGGCAGAGGGCTGCCGCCTCAACGCCCCCGGAACCGCAGCGTGTTGATCAACGTATTGGTCGTATCGATATCCGCCAGCGCCTCGCCGGAAACGCGCAGCAGGCTGCGTTCGCGCACGCGCAGCAGCTCCTCGATCAGCGCGTTCGCCGGCATGGCGGAGAGGGCCAGCTCGGTCGGCTGGATGCCTTCATAGCTGCCGTACGTCGCGTGCAGCACCGCCAGCACCTGCCGCGTGGCCGCCTCGTCGAGCCGCCGCGGGGCCGGCGCCTTTTCGGATGGCGGAGAGTCCGACAATTGCTGGGCCAGCGCATTGAAATTCATCGCCGTCAGTTGCGGCCGCGTTTGCAGATAAAAATCGCGCGCCTTGCCTTCCAGGCCGCGCGGGTCGAAGGCCAGCAGCGCATCCCTGCCCTGCGGGCCGCCGGCGCGCAGCATGAATGTGACGGCGCGCGCGAACGTGTCGGCCTCCTTCGTGGCCAGCACCGCCGACACGGCCGGCACGCTTTCCGGCGAGCCGACCCACATCAGCACTTCCAGCACGCGGTTGACGACGGATGCGTCCCCCAGCAGTCCGCGCAGGTGCCGCTCGGCCAATGCGCCGTACTGCCCATACAGGTAGATGCAGACGGAGGTGGCGTCGACCGTGTAGCCATGCTGGGGTACCAGCACGGTGACGTCGCCGCGCAGGAACACCTTGTCGATCAGGGGGAACAGGCGGGGATCGCGGTCCGCCGCGCTGGCGTGCACGAAGCGGAACAGTTGCTGGTTCTGGGTTTGTACGGCGGCACCCGCCGGATCGATCGCCAGCAGCGCCTGCATCGACAATGCCCGGTCGGCGGGCTCGCCCAGCGCACGCAAGAAGTAACCGACATCGAGCAGCACGAGCTGGTTCGGCTTCGCCTTCTTGAGCTCCGCGGCCAGTTCGCGCCGCAGTACCGGCAAGGCAACCGACTTGTGATTGCCGAACCAGCGCCACGCGGCATCGAGTTCGCGGCGCTGCTGCTGCGCCTCCTGTCCCGCCGACGCCGCCGCCGACGCCGACATCGCGCGCATCTTCGCGATACGATCGAGCGTTTCCTGTTCCGGCGTGGCCGCCGCCGCCACCGATGCCATGGCCAGCAGCGCCGCCGCCACGGCCTTCTTCAATACCGCCATGAGTTTCCTTATTTGCCCCGCAGGCGCGCCTTCTGGTCTTCCACGGAGGCGCGCCATGCCTCGAAGTGCTCGCTATCCTGCCACAGCTCGAAGAGTTCGGAGCGCGCGGAAAGAATCAGGTCGAGCGCGCGCCCGGCCTTGTCCAGCAGGTCGGCGCGCGGCTTGTACTTGTCCTTGACGATGTCGACCCATTCGTCGATCGCGGCCGAGTCATCGTCTTCCACGCCGCCGCGCCCTTCCAGCCGCAGCAGCGTTTCCACGGCCGCCAGCCCCTCCGCGCCGAACGGCGCCTCCAGATAATCGGCGTTGTCAGGCGACAGCACGTTGTCGAGCGTGTCGCCGATGAAGTACAGGTCGTTCGATTCATGCAGGTCTTCGGCCCAGTCCTGCGCGAAGTCGTTGCCGAACGGTCCCGTTGCCCACGTCCCCATGCTTCCTCCTTGTGTTATGACGGGGCGCGCACCACGCGCCCCTTGTCCTGCGTCTTGACGACCTGCATCGCGGTTGCGATCAGGCTGCTCATATCGCCCAGGTTGGCCGGCACGATGAGCGTGTTGTTGGTCTTGGCCAGTTCGCGGAACGCGTCCACGTATTGCTCGGCCACCTTCAGGTTCATCGCCTCTTCGCCACCCGGTTGCTCGATCGCGGAGCCCACCTGGCGCAGCGCCTCGGCGGTGGCTTCGGCGATCGCCACGATGGCGTTAGCCTCGCCCTGCGCGCGGTTGATGGCGGCTTGCCGCTCGCCCTCGGAACGGGCAATGGCCGCCTCGCGCTCGCCCGTGGCGATATTGATCTGTTCCTGCTTGCGCCCTTCCGAAGCGGCGATCAGCGCGCGCTTGTTGCGCTCGGCCGTGATCTGCGCCTGCATGGCGTGCAGGATGTCGGCCGGCGGCGTCAGGTCCTTGATCTCGTAGCGCAGCACCTTCACGCCCCAGTTGGCGGCCGATTCGTCGATCGCGTTCACCACGGTGGTGTTGATGTGGTCGCGCTCCTCGAACGTTTTATCGAGTTCCATGCGGCCGATGACGGAACGCAGCGTCGTCTGCGCCAGCTGCGTGATCGCGGCAATGTAGTTCGACGAACCGTACGAGGCGCGCATCGGATCGGTCACCTGGAAGTACAGGATGCCGTCCACCTGCAATTGCGTGTTGTCCTTCGTGATGCAGACCTGCGAAGGCACGTCGAGCGGGATCTCCTTCAGGATGTGCTTGTAGGCCACGCGGTCGACGAACGGCACCACGATATTCAGGCCGGGCGCCAGCGTGGAATGGTACTTGCCGAGCCGCTCGACCACCCAGGCGTGCTGCTGCGGCACCACGTTGATAGTCTTGAACACGAAGACCAGCGCCACGAACAGGATGACGAGGGCGACGGTGCCGAAGGTGATTTCCATTGATTCTCCGTTCTTGTTCAGCCGACGATCAGCGTACTGCCGCGTACTTCGCGGATCGTGAAAGTGCCCGTGTGCGGCGCGGCTCCCGGCGCCAGCTCGACGTCCCACAGCGCGCCGCGGTACATCACGCGGGCCGTGTGGCCCTCCCAGTGGGCCACCTGCACCTGCTGGCCGATATCGAGGTTCACGTTCGGATCGCGCGTGGCGGGCACCGTGGCCGGCTCGTTGCGGCGGCGCCGGCGCAGCAGCACGGTGGCGATGATGGCCACCACGGCCGCCGCCAGCATCTGGCCCGGCAGGTCGACGCGCAACGCCGCCACCAGCGCCCCGGCCAGCGCGCCGAGCGCCACCATCAGCAAATAAAAGGTGCCGCTGAACAGTTCCAGCGCCACCAGCACGCCGGCGGCGATGAGCCACATGACCCAGTCAGGCATCGGAATCGTCTCCTATCGAATGAAAACCCTCGCGGCCCTGGTAAGCGCGGCGAGGGTTGGCGTAACGATAGAGCAATTTGGGGCTATTGGGTAGAGCGGGCGGTGGATGCCGCAAGGAGCGGCTGATCCGCAGGGGGCTATCCCGGCGCGCGGGAGGTGGATGTTGCAAAGAGCGGCTGATCCGCAGGGGTCTGTTCCCGGTAAGGGTTGGCTTATGCGCTTGCTGCCATCGTGTCGAGGGGACTGACCCCAGCCTTCGGCTGGCTCCGCTGGAACGCAGGCCAAAGGCTGGGGTCAGTCCCCTCGGAAACGCCGGCAACAGGGCATGGGCTGCCTGTTGCCGGGGACGGACCCCTATACCTCGGAGGTCGCGGTTACATCCGCCGACAACCGGTGTCGGACACCCGTTGGGTGTCCGACACCAGCGCACCGGAAGCCGCGGAGCGGGATTACTTCTGCAACGCAGCCAGCTTCTGCCATGTATCCACCACCGAGTCCGGATTCAGCGACATCGACTCGATGCCCTGCTCCATCAGCCATTCGGCGAGGTCCGGGTGGTCCGAAGGGCCCTGGCCGCAGATGCCGATGTACTTGCCCTGCTTGCGGCAGGCGGAGATTGCCATCGACAGCAGTGCCTTCACGGCCGGGTCGCGTTCGTCGAAGTCGGCGGCCAGCAGTTCCATGCCGGAGTCGCGGTCCAGGCCGAGCGTGAGCTGGGTGAGGTCGTTCGAGCCGATCGAGAAGCCGTCGAAGTATTCCAGGAACTGCTCGGCCAGCACGGCGTTGGACGGCACTTCGCACATCATGATCAGGCGCAGACCGTTCTCGCCGCGCTTCAGGCCATTTTTCGCCAGCAGCTCGACGACCTTCTTCGCCTGGCCCAGCGTGCGCACGAACGGCACCATCAGTTCCACGTTGGTCAGGCCCATGTCTTCGCGCACGCGCTTCATGGCCTGGCATTCCATGTTGAACGACTCGGCAAAGTCCTCGGCGATGTAGCGCGCGGCGCCGCGGAAGCCCAGCATCGGGTTTTCCTCGTCCGGCTCGTAGCGGGAACCGCCGATCAGCTTCTTGTACTCGTTCGACTTGAAGTCGGAGAGGCGCACGATCACCGGCTTCGGCCAGAACGCGGCGGCAATCGTCGCCACGCCTTCGGCCAGCTTGTCCACGTAGAACGCCCTCGGCGACGCGTGGCCGCGCGCCACCGATTCCACGGCCTTTTTCAGGTCCGGGTCGATGTTCGGGTATTCCAGGATCGCCTTGGGGTGCACGCCGATATTGTTGTTGATGATGAACTCCAGGCGGGCCAGGCCCACGCCGGCGTTCGGCACCTGCTGGAAGTCGAAGGCCAGCTGCGGGTTACCCACGTTCAGCATGATCTTGGTCGGCAGCTTGGGCAGCTCGCCGCGCGAGACTTCCGACACTTCCGTTTCCAGCAGGCCGTCGTAGATCTTGCCCTCGTCGCCTTCCGCGCACGACACGGTCACGAACGTGCCATCCTTCAGCACTTCGGTCGCGTCGCCGCAGCCGACGACGGCCGGCACGCCCAGTTCGCGGGCGATGATCGCCGCGTGGCAGGTACGGCCGCCGCGGTTCGTCACGATCGCCGAGGCGCGCTTCATCACCGGTTCCCAGTTCGGGTCGGTCATGTCGGCCACCAGCACGTCGCCCGGCTGCACGCGTTCCATTTCCGACGGGTCGGTGATCACGCGCACGGGCCCGGCGCCGATCTTCTGGCCGATCGCGCGGCCCGAGGTCAGCACGGTGCCGGTCGACTTCAACTTGAAGCGCTGCTGCGCGTCGGTGGGCTTCTGCTGCGACTTCACCGTTTCCGGGCGCGCCTGCAGGATGAACAGCTTGCCGTCGCGGCCGTCCTTGCCCCACTCGATGTCCATCGGGCGGCCGTAGTGGCGCTCGATGATCACGGCGTATTTCGCCAGTTCGACCACTTCGGCATCGGTCAGCGAGTAGCGGTTGCGCAGCTCGATCGGCACGTCCACGGTCTTCACCGAGCGGCCGGCCTTGGCTTCGTTGGTGAATTCCATCTTGATCAGCTTCGAGCCGATATTGCGTCGGATGACGGGCGACTTGCCCTGCTCCAGCATCGGCTTGTGCACATAGAATTCATCGGGGTTCACGGCACCCTGCACCACCGTCTCGCCCAGGCCGTAGCTGGAGGTGATGAACACCACGTCCTTGAAGCCCGATTCGGTATCGATCGTGAACATCACGCCGGCCGCGCCGGTATCCGAACGCACCATGCGCTGCACGCCGGCAGAGAGCGCTACCTCGGCATGCGTGAAGCCCTTGTGCACGCGGTAGGAAATGGCGCGGTCGTTGTACAGCGATGCGAACACGTGCTTCATCGCGTCCAGCACGTTGTCGATGCCGACCACGTTCAGGAAGGTTTCCTGCTGGCCGGCGAACGAGGCATCCGGCAAGTCTTCGGCGGTGGCGGAGGAACGCACGGCGAACGACACTTCGGCATCCGATTCGGCCACCAGCTTGTCGTAGTACGCGCGGATTTCCTGCTCCAGGCGCGGCTGGAACGGCGTGTCGACGATCCACTGGCGGATCTCGGCGCCGGCCTGGGCCAGCGAACGCACGTCGTCGATGTTCAGGTCGGACAGGCGGTCGGCGATGCGGTCGGCCAGCGACTTGCCGCCGTCGATCGAATGCGACAGGAAGTCGCGGAACGCCTGCGCGGTGGTGGCGAAGCCGCCGGGAACACGCACGCCCGCTTCCGCGAGCTGGCTGATCATCTCGCCGAGCGAGGCGTTTTTGCCGCCCACGGATTCGACATCCGTCATGCGCAGGTGCTCGAACGACGCCACGTAAACGGGCGTGCCGCTCTGCTCCTGTGCGGGGATACTGAGTGCTGCGTTGAACAAGTTGGTCATGATGACACCTTACTGATGATGGGAATCTGTTGGCCTTCCATGGGTTGCCCCGAGGCTTGCGGACATCTTGGTGTTATTCTTGGCGTCGCGCAGCGCAATCCGACCGATGCCGGCCATTTTACAGCCTGCGGCGAAAATTGACAGTTCACAATCAAAAGTCCCAACAACAATGACCTCCGAGCAACGCCCCACCTCCGCCCGCACCGTGTTCTTCGTTTCCGACGGCACCGGCATCACCGCCGAGACCTTCGGCCACTCCGTGCTCACCCAGTTCGAGATGCGCTTCCGGCAGATCCGCCTGCCCTTCATCGACACGGTGGACAAGGCGCGCGAGGCGGCGCGCAAGATCAACGAGGCGGCGATTGCGGACGGCCAGCGCCCCATCATTTTCAGCACGCTCGTGCAGGCCGAACTGTCGTCCGTGCTGCGCCAGTGCACCGGCCTGCACATGGACCTGTTCCAGAGTTTCGTCGCGCCGCTGGAGGAAGAACTGGGCGTGAAATCGACGCACACGATCGGCCGCTCGCACAACATCGTCGACAGCGAGGAATACCGCAACCGCATCGAGGCAATCAATTTCAGCCTGGCCCACGACGACGGCCAGTCGCACAAGAACCTGGCCGAGGCGGACGTGATCCTGGTGGGCGTGTCCCGCTCGGGCAAGACGCCGACTTCGCTCTACCTCGCCATGCAATACGGGATCAAGGCCGCCAACTACCCGCTGATCCCGGACGACTTCGAGCGCGGCAAGCTGCCCTCGGCGCTGTATGCCTACAAGCCGAAGATCTTCGGGCTCACGATCACGCCGGAGCGCCTGACGGAGATCCGCAACGAACGGCGCGCCGGCAGCAAGTACGCGTCGATCGAGAACTGCCGCTACGAGGTCAATGAAGCGGAAAACATGATGAAGCGCGAAGGCATCCGCTGGCTGTCCTCGACCACCAAGTCGATCGAGGAGATCTCCACGACGATCCTCCAGGAGATCAAGCCGAACCGGCGCGAGTACTAGCAACGTTGAAGGGGAACCGGATCACCGGCAGTGAAGGATCGCCTCTGGTGTCGTACACCTTTCTCCGCAGAAGAAAGGTGTACGACACCGGTTTTCTCCAGAGGCATCCCGGTGTTCGTTGAAGCCGTAGTGAGCCGCCGCTCGTCAATATGAAGCGAGTATGATGACCCGCATCTCCACCGGAGGTGTCATCATGGTCCAGTCCGCTTATTTACCCGATCAACTAGTACCCGCAGCATTGAAGGAAGCCGGCCTGGAACCGGCGGTGGTCGACGACGTCGTCGGCCGCATGGACGAAACGCAGTTCGAGGCTGCCACCAGCCTCCTGCTGACCGTCCTCGACAGTGAGGAAGCCGCTGGCCGCGTGACCGCGGTCGATCCCGCCACCCGGCAGCCGCGCCCCCTGCACGGCGCGGAAGAAGGCCAGTCCGTGGCCTTCGACGTCACCGGATCGTTCAAGGAAAGCTTCTTCCCCATCGCCGGCCTGGTGGCCACGTTCATCGCCACCGACCGGCCGAATCCAGCCGACGTACCGCACGCGGCCGACGCGCTGAAGGCGTTCTGGACCAAGCTCATCGCGCTGACGCCGCGGCAGGACGACGATGCGCTGGCCGTCGCCCGCGCCGTCGGCACGCTGGCCACTCGCGCCACGCATGCCTACAGCGAACTGGCCCCCTCTTCCGCCGACATCGCTTCCGAGACCGGCCTTTCCGGCCCGGAACTGGTGGCGGCGCTGAAGCGGCTGTGCGACCTCGGCGTGCTGGCCAATGTGGAATGGGGCGGCGAGCCGGGCGACCTCAAGAACCCGGGCAACCGGTGGCGCCTGACGGCCTGAGTTCCCGGCACCCCAGCAAAACTTCCTGAAGCGGGGGGGTGAAGCGGGGCCGCCTGCAAACCGGTGCGGGCTGCCATGCCCGCACTCCTTCCAGACCCCGGTTTTAGAAAACTCTGCCGTATTGCGTGAAACCGGACTTACGGATTGCCCCGCCCGCCAGCCACGCCATACACCTGGCCGGTGGTGTAGCTCGATTCGTCGGACGCCAGCGTGACGAAGGTGGCGGCCAGCTCGGCGGGCTGGCCGGGGCGCTTCATCGGCGTATCGCCGCCGAAGTTGACCAGCGCATCGGGCTCCTGGCCGCCGCACACCTGCAGCGGCGTCCAGATCGGGCCCGGCGCCACCGCGTTCACGCGGATATTCCTGGCGGCCAGCTGCTTGGCCAGCGATTTCGTGAACGCCACCTGGGCTGCCTTCGTCTGCGCGTAGTCGAGCAGGTTTTCCGACGGGTCATAGGCCTGCACGGAAGCCGTGACGATGATCGCCCCGCCATTGGCCATGTGCGGCACGGCGGCCTTGCAGATCCAGAAATTGGCGTAGATATTCGTCTTCATCGTCCAGTCGAACTGCTCGGTGGTCAAATCGAGGATCGACTCGACGGATTGCTGCCGCGCCGCGTTGCTGACCACGATATCGAGGCCGCCCAGCTGGCGTGCAGCGTCGTCGACCAGCTTCTTGCAGAATCCTTCGTCGCGGATATCGCCCGGCAGCAGCACGGCCTTGCGCCCCGCCTTCTCGATCAGCGCCTTCACTTCCTGCGCGTCCTGCTCCTCGAACGGCAGGTAATTGATCGCCACGTCGGCACCCTCGCGCGCATAAGCGATGGCGGCCGCGCGGCCGATGCCGGAGTCGCCGCCTGTGATCAGGGCCTTGCGGTTGGCCAGCCGCCCGCTGCCCTGGTAGGTCAGTTCGCCGTGGTCGGGCCGCGGCGTCATCTTGGCGGCCAGCGCCGGCCATTCCTGCTGCTGGCGCGGGAACGGGGGCCGCGGGTATTTCGGCGGGCGCCTGGTGGCGGTCCGGGTGGTGCCGGCCGGCTGCTGGGCCATCACGCTGCCCGCCGCGCCGGCCGCCGCGAGGCCGGTTGCCACGGCGCCGACGAAACGGCGGCGCGATGGTTGCATGTTCTCTTCCTGCTGTGTCACTTGCTGGTCGTTCGGATCCATCGAAAGACTCTCCTGGGGTTCGGTAAAAGTTGGGTAAACTGCCGGGGTGACAATCTAGACAAGAAAACGATTGCATGCCACACCTTTGCCTCCGGAAAGCTGTCACAACCTTGGCGGCTCGCGCGTCTTCAGGGGAATGACCATTCAAGCCATCCCGATCATGACCGAAGAAACCCTCGCCCCGTTCGCCACGCTGCGCCCCCGCCTGTTCTCGATCGCCTACCGCATGCTTGGCACCCGCGCCGACGCCGAAGACGTGGTGCAGGATGCCTGGCTGCGCTGGGCCGGCACCGACCACGGCGCCGTGCAGTCGGCCGAGGCATGGCTGGTGACGGTGACCACCCGCCTGGCCCTCGACCGGCTGCGCGAGCGCAAGGCCGAGCGCGAGAGCTATGTGGGCTGGTGGCTGCCCGAACCGCTGGTGGAACTGGACGAGCGCACGCCCGAATCGGCGGCCGAGCTGGCGAGCGACGTTTCCGTGGCCATGCTGTGGGTGCTGGAACGGCTGGCGCCCGAGGAGCGCGCCGCTTTCCTGATGCGACAGGTGTTCGACCAGGATTACGCCGACGTAGCCACCGCGCTGGGCAAAAGCGAGGCGGCCTGCCGCCAGCTCGTGTCGCGCGCGCAGGCCAGGGTGCAGCAGGAAAAGCCGCGCTTCGCCGTGTCGAAGGATGCCCACCGGGAACTGCTGTCCCGCTTCATGCAGGCCGCCGCCAGTGCCGACCGTGCGGCGATGAAGACTTTCCTTGCCGACGACGTGCGGCTGATATCCGATGGCGGCGGCAAGGTGCCCTCGTTCGGCAAGATCCTGGTGGGCGCGGCGCGCATCGCCGGCGTCTATTGGTCCGTCGAACATGCGTATCCCGGCAAGATCACGTACCGCATGGCGCGCGTGAACGGCGAGCCGGGGCTGGTGCGCTATGTGGACGGCGTGGTGGAGTCGGCGCAGGCGTTCATCATCGAGGGCGGCAAGATCGTTGCCGTGTATGCGATTCGCAATCCGGACAAGCTGCGTGGGATTGCGCCGCTGTCGTAAGTATCGGCGTGGGCCAAGATCGTACCGACTCCGGCGGGGACAACCGGTGTCGTACACCTTTTCCGGCGCAGCCGGAAAAGGTGTGCGACACCAAACGTCGGACGCCGCGGAATGTGCGCCCACTAACCGACTCATCCGTCAATTACCGCTACCATCTTCCCATCAAAAAGGGCGGGCGCCCGTTTGCCATCGCGCGCCCGTCTTCTCCTCGCCTCGCGCCGCGGTGCGAAGCTTCCAAGCGCAGGCCCCGCCCTGCCATCCATCCCGTCCAACAAAGGAGAAGACATGGACTATGTTTTGCTGGGTAACGACCTGACCACCTGGATGATCGCCATCGGCATCGCCGCCGCCGTCAGCATGGCACTGTACGGCGCCAACAAATTCCTCGTTCGCCGCATCGGCTCCTTCGCGGGGAACACCGCGACCCACATCGACGACATGGCCGTGCGCGTGCTGAAGAAAACCAGCACGGCGTTCATCGTGGTCATGGGTATCTATGCGGGCACGCAATGGCTGCTGCTCTCGCCGAAGGCGGAGACGCTGCTGCGCAACCTCGCGGTGGCGATCCTGCTGCTGCAGATCGCCCGCTGGCTGGACGTGGGGGTGCGCGGCTGGATCGACTTCTATCGCAAGAAGCGCGGCGCCACCGACGTGGCCGCGACCACGTCCACCGCCGCCCTTACCTTCGTGGTGCGCACGGCCCTGTGGGCGGTCATCGTGCTGATGATCCTCGATAACTTCGGCGTCAACATCACCACGCTCGTGGCCAGCTTGGGCATCGGCGGCATCGCCGTGGCGCTGGCTGTGCAGAATATCCTGGGCGACCTGTTCTCGTCGCTGTCGATCCTGCTCGACAAGCCCTTCGTGGTGGGCGACTTCATCACCGTGGACGACCTCGCCGGCACCGTACAATACGTGGGCCTGAAGACCACGCGCATCCGCAGCCTGAACGGCGAAGAGATCGTGTTCTCGAACAGCGACCTGCTCAAGAGCCGCATCCACAATATCCGCCGCATGGAGTCGCGCCGCGTGGTGTTCACCGTGGGCGTGACCTACGACGTAAGCGAGGAACAGCTGGAAAGCATCCCCGCCATGCTGAAGGAAATCGTCGCGAGCAAGGAAAACGTGAAGTTCGACCGGGCCCACTTCAAGGCCTTCGGCGCCTCGTCGCTGGACTTCGAAGTGGTGTACATCATGCAGACACCCGACTACGGCGTCTTCATGGACACCCAGCAGGCCATCAACTTCGAACTGTTCCGCCGCTTCAACCGCGCCGGCATCGAGTTCGCCTACCCGACGCAGACCGTGAAGCTGTCGAACCCGGAAGTGCTGCGCGGCGAGGCGGCCAACGAGGCGTATGAAGGCGAGGAGCGGCGCCGCCCGGCACCGGTGCCCCGGCCCGGCGCACACTAATTCCATTTGGCCAAATGTATTAGCAAAATCATAGTACAATAGGCCGCATTTTCCGGAATGCGGCGCCGCCCTCCTGTCTGCGGGCGGCACCTTTCCGCCGCTTTCCTTCCCTCGCAACGGCTGGCCGTCGCCAGCCTTGCATCCGTCCGCGTGAACGGTAACCGCGATCGTGGTTGCACACGCTCAATCCAGTTCGGCGCACCTGCCAAGCGCCCGACGCATCGCTGTTAAAGGATGAATCGCCATGCAAGTATTGCAGTCCCGCATCACCAACGCCGTACCTTCGATCACCCCTGGACACTTCCTGCTCGCCACCGACCTCGATGGCACCCTGCTCGCCGGCTCGGCCGAGGCGCGCCGCCGCGTGCGCGAGCTGTTCACCGCCGCACCGCGCAACGCCAAGCTGGCCTTCGTGACGGGCCGCGGCCTCGAATCGATCCTGCCGCTGCTTTCCGATCCCACGATTCCCGTCCCCGACTACATCATCGCCGACGTGGGGGCCACCATCGTGCATGGCGCCGACCTGCAGCCGGTGGACAACCTGCAGCAGGAAATCGCCGACCGCTGGCCCGGCTCGCAGGCCGTGCTGAAGGCGCTGGCGGACTTCCCGCGCCTGCGCCGCCAGAGCGTGCCGCAGGAGCGCCGCTGCTCGTTCGTGGCCAGCGAGGCCGACGTGACGCCGGCCCTGCGCGCCGCCGTCGACGCGCTGGGCTGCGACCTCCTGATGTCGGCCGGCTGCTACCTCGACGTGCTGCCGCGCGGCGTCGGCAAGGGCCCGGCGCTGCTCCGGCTGGCCGAGGCGGTGGGCATCGACCGTAGCGCCATCGTGGTGGCCGGCGACACGCTCAACGACCTGTCGATGTTCGAGACCGGGCTTGCCGGCATCGTGGTCGGGGGCGCCGAACCGGCCCTGGTGCAAAAGCTGCGCCGCCGCCCCTCCGTGTACATCGCCACCGGCGAGGGTTGCGACGGCATCCTGGAAGGCCTCGTCCACCACGGCGCCCTGCCGCGCACCGGCCGGAGCGCGCCCGTGATCGGCGCGCATGGCGATGCCGACCTGGTGATGGTCTACCACCGCCTGCCCTTCGACGAAGTCACGGAGGGCGGCGTGACGACCCGCCGCCCTCCGAAAAGCCCGAACGGCATCATTCCCACGCTGCTGCGCTTCTTCGCCGGCAGCCGCAAGGGCTCATGGGTAGCGTGGTCGCAGCAGGACAGCCGCGAGCCCGAGGATTTCGAGACGCACGTCACGGTCGACGAGGCGGCGTATCCGCGCCTGCGCGCGGCGCGCATCCCGCTGACAAGCGAAGACGTGGACCTGTTCTACAAGAAGTTTTCCAAGGAAGCGTTCTGGCCCATCATTTTCTCGTTCCCCGACAAGGCCGAGTTCAGTGCGGCGCACTGGGAACGCTTCCTGGAAGTGAACCGGCTGTTCGCCGAACAGACGGCGCGCGAGGCGGCCGAGGGTGCCGTGGTGTGGGTACACGACTACAACCTGTGGATGGTGCCCGCCTTCCTGCGCCCGCTGCGGCCGGACCTGCGCATCGCGTTCTTCCACCACACGGCCTTCCCGTCCAGCGACGTGTTCAACATCCTGCCATGGCGCCGCGACATCATCGGCAGCCTGCTGCAGTGCGACTACGTGGGCTTCCACATCCCCCGCTATGTCGAGAACTTCGTCGACGCGGTGCGCTCGTTCGCGCCGGTGGAAATGGGCCCGGCGGTGCCGTGCGCGCCGCGCTTCCTCACCTACGGCTGCGCGCTCGGCGTCGACACGATGACGACCTCGATCGAAGCCGGCGGCCGCACCGTGACGCTGGGCGCCCACCCCGTGGGCACGGACGTGGCGCTGATCGAAAAACTCGTCGCCCAGCCTGGCGTAGCGGACAAAACCGCGGCAATCGAGGAATACCTGGGCGGCACGACGGGCATCGTGTCGATCGAGCGGCTCGACTATGTGAAAGGGTCGCTGGAAAAGCTGCAGGCGTTCGAACGGCTGCTGGAACAGCACCCGGAGCACATCGGCAACGTCACGTTGCTGAACATCATCACGCCGGCCGCGCCGGGCATGGAAATCTACGACAGCCTGCGCGTGGAAGTCGACCGCGCCGTCGGCCGCATCAACGGCCGCTTCTCCACGCTGGACTGGGTGCCGGTGCGCTACTTCTACCGCTCGCTGCCGTTCGATGAAGTGATCGCCCATTACGCCGCCTGCGGCGTGGCGTGGATCACGCCGCTGCGCGACGGCCTGAACCTGGTGGCCAAGGAATACGTGGCGGCGCGGCGAGCGGCCGGCAAGTCCGGCGTGCTGATCCTCTCGGAATTCGCCGGCGCCGCCGTCGAACTGCATGGTGCGCTGTTGACCAATCCGTACGACGCCAAGTCGATGACGGCGACCTTGCACCAGGCGCTGACGATGGGCGCCGAGGAACGCTCCTACCGCACCGCGCGCATGGCGATGATCGCTGCAGAACACGACGTGACACGCTGGGGTGACGACTTCCTGGCCGCCGTCATGCGCGGCAGCGGCGACGACGAACTGCAAGCGGCGTAAGAGCGACCTTTGGTGTCGGACATCTTTTTCCGCAGGAAAAAGGTGTGCGACACCGGTTTTCTCATGCGGTCGGACTGGGCTTCAAGAAAACCGGTGTCGTACACCATTTCCCTGGGGGGAATGGTGTACGACACCGAATGCATCGATCGCCGCGGGCGGCAGTCAGAAAAACTGCCGCCACTCCACCAGCCACTTCGGGAACTCGTCGACCGGCATCGGGCTCGCAATGTAGTAGCCCTGCGCATACGTGCACCCCAGCCCCTGCAGGAAATCCCAGTCCTGCTTGGTCTCCACGCCCACGGCGCAGGACATGCGGTCCAGGCTCCGGGCCAGCCCGAGGCAGGATTTCAGTACGGTGCCGATGGCGCGCTTCTTCGAGGCGCCGTCGACGAAGCTGCGGTCGATCTTCAATTCGGAGAACGGGATCGATGCGAGCAGCTGCAGGTTCGAGCGCCCGGTACCGTAGTCGTCGATGGCAAGGCCAAAGCCCATCATGCGCAGGCGCAGCAGGCGTTCGAGGAAGTGCGGGTCCGTCTGCAGCACCGACGATTCGGTGATCTCGAAGGTGATGTAGCCGGGCAGGATGCGGTGCCGCTCCAGGCAGGCGCCGATCTGGGCGATGAATTGCGGGTGCGACAGCGTGCCGGGATCGACGTTGACCGAGAACGAGATCGGAATACCCTGGTCGTGCAGCGTGCGGCAGGCGGCTACCGATTTCTCGATCATGCTCCAGTCGAGGAAGTCGATGCGCCCGGCTTCTTCCAGCACCGGCACGAAGGCGGACGGCCCGAGCATGCCGTGCACCGGATGCCGCCAGCGCGCGAACATTTCCAGGCCCTTCACCTGCCCCGTTTCCAGCTCGATCTTCGGCTGGAAGAAGGGATCGAATTCGCGCGCCTGCAAGCCTTTGCCCACTTCGGCGAATGTGAACGCCGGCGCCGCGGGAGCGGCCGCGGAACCGGCCGGCCGCGCATAGTTGGCGACGAGCGATTGCAGGCGCTGCGCGGAGACCGGCTTGGCGACGGCACCCAGCAAATCGACGCCGTAGGCCAGTGCCATCGTCTCCACCGAAAACAGGATATCCCCGCTCTGCGCTCCCACCACGATCACGCCGGAGCGGCACTTGTCCTCGCCCAGCCGCCGGATCAGTTCCAGCCCATCCATGCCGGTCAGCGACAGGTCGAGGACGATGATGTCGATGCCCGCGATGTTTGTCCCTGCGCCATCGAGCACGCGCAGCGCCGCATGGCCGTCGGGCGCCGTGTGCACGTGCTGGGCGCCGGCGCTGCGCAGCAGTCCTGACAACAGCTCGCGCTGCACCGGTTCGCTCTCGGCCACCAGGAACTGCAATGCGGCGATGTCCATGACTCCTCCGTGTCAGCCGGCTCGCGCCTGGCTTTGCCTCACCTGTTCGAAGAAACACACGGCCGCGCACGCGGCCACGTTCAGCGATTCCACCTGGCCCAGGTGCGGGATCACCACCTGGTGTTTCGCCAGCGACAGCAGCTCATCCGATACGCCCTGCCCCTCGTGGCCGAACACCCAGGCCACCGGGCGCTTCAGGTCGATGTCGTACAGCTTCTGCTTCGCATAGCCGCTGGTGGCCAGCGTGGCGATCTTCGCGCCGGCCAGCAGCGGTGCCAGAGGCACATTTTCGTGGATATCGAGCACGAAGTGCGCACCCATGGCGGCGCGCAGCACCTTCGGCGACCAGCAGAACGCGGTGCCGGGGCTGCAATAGACTTCGCGAATGCCGGCGGCCGCCGCGCTGCGCAGGATCGAGCCCACGTTGCCGGGGTCCTGCACATTGTCGAGCAGGACGGCGTTCGTGGCCAGCGCGGCGGGCACGGCCTGCCGCGGCATCTCGACCAGGAACAGGATGCCCACGCCATGCTCCACCTGCGACAGCGGCTCGTACAGCGCGTCGGGCAGTTGCAGCACGCGGCCGTGGTGCGCTTCCAGCTTCGCGACCAGGGCCACCACTTCGGGATGGCGCAAGCCGCTCTCGCTGACGATGCACTGCTCCGGCTGGCCGCGCAGTTGCAGCCACGTCTCGCACAGGTGCACGCCGTCGAGCAGCGTGCGGCCGGCCTTGCGCAGCGCATGCGCGCTGGTGGCCAGGTGTTTCAGTTCCTTGTACTGCGCGTTGTCGCGCGAAGTGATCGACTTCAAAACGCGGCCTCCAGCAGCTCGCGCACGGGGGCGAAGGAGCGCCGGTGCACGGGCGTCACGCCATGCAGCCGCAGCGCCTCCAGGTGCTGGGCGGTGCCGTAGCCCTTGTGCTGGTCGAAGCCGTACTGCGGATACTTCTTGTGCAGCTTGCGCAGCGCTTCGTCGCGCGCCGTCTTGGCCAGGATCGAGGCGGCGGAAATCGATTCGATCTTGTCGTCGCCATCGACGATGGCGATGGTCTGGATCTTCATCACGGGGCACTTGTTGCCGTCGATGAGGGCCAGCGTGGGAATCGTCTCCAGCGCGTGCACGGCCCGCTTCATCGCCAGCATCGACGCCTGCAGGATGTTCAGCTTGTCGATCTCCGCCTCGGAAGCCTTGGCGATCGCCCAGGCCACGCAGTCGCGCTTGATCAGCGGCGCCAGTTCCTCGCGCTTTGCCTCGGTCAGCTTCTTCGAATCCTTCAGGCCCGCGATGGGCCGCTCGCGGTGCAGGATGACGGCGGCCGCGTATACGGGCCCGGCCAGCGGGCCGCGGCCCGCTTCATCCACGCCGCAGATGATTTCCTCGAGCGAATATGGCAGGTCGTCGAACAGGCCCGTCTGCATAGTGTTCACGAATTTCTTCCCATGACTTTCAATACCGCCTGCGCGCTCGCCTCGGCGGAATTGCGCAGCAGGCTGTGGTGCATGTCGGTGAAGCGCCGTACCAGATTGGCACGGTGCGGCTCGTCCGTCAATTGCTTCCACATGTGTTCGGCCAACGCCTCGGCGCTGGCGTGGTGTTGCAACAGCTCGGGCACGAGGAATTCCCGCGCCAGGATGTTCGGCAAGCCGATCCACGGCTGGTACCCCATGTGGCGCATGATTTCCCACGACGCGCGCATCATCCTGTAGGCGATCACCATCGGCTTCTTGTACAGCGCCACTTCCAGCGAAGCGGTGCCCGAGGCGACCAGCACCGCGTCGGCCGCGCAGATCGCCATGTGGCTTTCGCCATCGAGCAGCTGCAAGGGCACGTCATCCAGTCCCGCCTCGCGTACCAGCTTCTGGAAGTACTCCTTCTGCTTGTCGCCCGCCATGGGCACCACGAAATGCAGCGAGGGCTCGCGCTGGCGCAGCAGCTTCGCCGCGCCGATGAAGGCGGTGGTGTTGTACTTCAGCTCCCCCATCCGGCTGCCCGGCATGATGGCGACGACCTTCGCGTCGTCGGCCAGGCCGAGGTGGCGGCGCGCCGCCGTCACGTCCGGCGCCAGCGGGATCAGCTCGGCCAGCGGATGCCCCACATAGGTGCAGGGCACGCCGGCCTTCCGATAGATCTCTTCCTCGAACGGGAAGATCACCAGCATGTGCGACACGTTCCTGATGATCTTCTTGATGCGCCCGCCGCGCCAGGCCCAGATCTGCGGCCCGATGTAGTGCATGGTCGGGATGCCCGCCGCCTTCAGCTCGCCTTCCAGGCCCAGGTTGAAGCCCGGGTAGTCGGCGCCGATGAACACGGCCGGCCTGTCGGCCAGCAGCCGGTCGCGCAGCCGGTTCTGGATGCGTTTCAGTTCGCGGTAGCGCGGAATGATCTCGAACAGGCCGCGCACCGTCATCGTTTCCAGTGGCACGTCGGTTTCGAAACCCTGGGCGATCATCGCCGGCCCGCCAATTCCGTGGAAGCGCGCACCGGGCAGGTGCGGACGCAGGCCGGCCAGCAGCCGCGCGGCAAGCATGTCGCCGGACGGTTCGCCGGCGACGATGGCGATGGAGGGCTGCCCGGCCGCCGGGGCGGCGGACAGTTCAGCGGACGATGCCACGGTTCGCGGTATCGAGGAAGGTGCGGAAGGCGCGGATGTGCTCCGCGGCGTCCGGCGTGCCGTTCTCCTGTTCCAGCAACGCCGCCTTGGCCTCTTCCAGCGTATGGCCGGAGCGGTACAGGATCTTGTACGACTGGCGCAGCGCGTTGATCTGCTCGCGCGTAAACCCGCGACGCTTCAGGCCTTCGATATTGATGCCGTGGGCCTGCGCCGGGTTGCCGTTCAGGAGCACGAACGGCGGCACGTCCTGCGTGAGGCTGGTGCTCATGCCCACGAAGGCATGCGCGCCGATCTTGCAGAACTGGTGCACGTTGGCGTAGCCGCTCATGATGACCCAGTCGCCGATCTCCACGTGGCCCGCCATCTGCGCATTGTTCGAGAAGATCGTGTTATTGCCCACCACGCAGTCGTGCGCCAGGTGCACGTAGGCGGAAATCCAGTTGTCGTTGCCCAGTTTCGTCACGCCCTTGTCCTGCACCGTGCCCAGGTTGAACGTGCAGAATTCGCGGATCGTGTTGCGGTCGCCCACTTCGAGGCGGGTCGGCTCGCCCTTCCACTTCTTGTCCTGCGGCGGCGCGCCGATGGACGAGAACTGGAAGAACTTGTTGTCGCTGCCGATCGTCGTGTGCCCTTCGATGACCACGTGCGGGCCGACCCAGGTGCGGTCGCCGATGACGACGTCAGGGCCCACGATCGAATACGCGCCGATCTCGACACCTTCGCCCAGCTGTGCCTTCGGATCGACGATCGCGGTAGGATGTATGGTCGCCATGCTGCTGCCTCCCTTCTGTTTCCCCACCCTTACTGTGCTTCGGCGGTGTTACGGATGGTGCACATCAGTTCCGCCTCGACAGCCGTCTGGCCATCGACGCTGCCCACCGCCTTGTACTTCCAGATGCCGCGCGACACGCGCAGGATTTCCACGTCCATCTTCAGCTGGTCGCCGGGGCCCACCGGGCGCTTGAAGCGCGCGTTGTCGATGCCCACGAAGTAGACCACCGAGTTCTCGTCGGGCTTCACGCCCATCGTCAGGAACGACAGGATGGCAGCCGTTTGCGCCATCGCCTCGATCATCAGCACGCCCGGCATCACGGGCTTGTGCGGGAAGTGGCCGTTGAAGAATTCCTCGTTGACGGTCACGTTCTTGATGGCGGTGATCGTCTTGTTCGCTTCCCAGTTCAGCACCCGGTCAACCAGCAGCAGCGGATAGCGGTGCGGCAGCAGTTCCTTGATCTGGTTGATGCACAGGGTCTTGTTTTCTGCAGTGGTGGTCATGATTCGTCTTCTTGTTTCGTTGTGTTCGTTGTCGTGTTTTTCAGGGCTTTTTCCAGTGCCCGGATTTTCTCGCGCATCGTGGAAAGATTGCGCACGATCGCGGCGGACTTTTCCCATTCGCTGTTCTTGGCCAGCGGGTAGAAGCCTGTGTAATGCCCCGGCTCGGGCAGCGAGCGCGACACCATGCTGCCCGACGAGACGTGCACGTGGTCGGCGATCGTCAGGTGGCCCAGCACCATGGCCGCGCCGCCGAACGTGCAGTACTTGCCGATCTTCGCGCTGCCGGCCACGCCCACGCAGCCGGCCATGGCCGTGTGCGCGCCGATGTGGCAGTTGTGGCCGATCTGGATCTGGTTGTCCAGCTTCACCCCATCCTCGATGACCGTGTCGGCCAGCGCGCCGCGGTCGACCGTGGTGTTGGCGCCGATGTCGACATCGTCGCCGATCACCACGCGGCCCACCTGCGGGATCTTGATGTAGACGCCGCCCTCGTTGGCGAAGCCGAAGCCGTCGGTGCCGATCACGGCGCCCGAGTGCAGGATGCCGCGCGCGCCGATCACGCAGCGCGCGTGGAAGGTGACGTTGGCGAAGAAGTGCGTGCCCTCGCCCACCACCGCTTCGCGGCCGATGAAGCAGCCGGCATCGATCACGGCGTTGGCCTTGATTTCTGCGCCGGCCTCCACGGTCACGTGCGGGCCGATGTGGGCGCTGGCGTCCACGCGCGCGGTCGGGTCCACATATGCGGTCGGGTGGATGCCCGGCGGCGGCACGTGCGCCGTCAGCGCCTCGAAGTACTGCGCGGCGCGCGCGAAGTACGCGTAGGGATTCTTCGTGACGATGCGCGCCCCGGAGTAGGTTTGCGCCACGAGCGCGTCATCGTTCGGCGACAGGATCAGTGCCGCCGCACGGCTTTGCCCGGCCTGCGCGCGGAACTTGCTGTTGGAGAGAAAGCTGATGTGTGAAACGCCGGCGTCCGTCAACGGCGCGATCCCCACCACCTGCAGGTTGGGGTCGCCGATCAACTCTCCGCCGAAGCGCTCGACCAGGTCTCCCAGTCGAATGCCCATGAACTATCCAATCAAAAGTGGAAAAGCCGGCCGCGGCTGCACATCGCGCAGCTGCGGCCGGCGTTTTTCGTGATTACTTGTCGAGTGCCGCCAGCACCTTGTCGGTGATGTCGATGCGCGGGTTGGCCCACACCGCATCCTGCAGCACGATGTCGAAGCCTTCGGTCAGCGCCAGTTGCTTGATGATGCGCGTGGCCTTCTCGGCGATCGCCGCGCGCTCCTCGTTGGTGCGCTGGGACAGGTCTTCGCGGAACTCGCGCTGGCGGCGCTGGAAGTCCTTGTCCAGCTCGACCACCTCGCGCTGGCGCTTGATACGGTCGGCCTCGCTCAGCGTGGGCTCGTCCTTCGTGTATTTCTCGGTGGCCGCCTTCAGGCGCGCACCCAGTTCGTTCATCGCCTTTTCCCGTGGCGAGAACTCTTCCTTCAGCTTGTCGCCGGCCAGCCGGGCCAGCTTCGATTCGTTATAGATGCGCTCGGGGCTGAGCCAGGCGATCCGCGAGGACTGGGCCTGCGCGTACGCGGTTCCCAGCGCCAGCCAGCCCAGCGCCACGACGGCAAACATCCTGCCAAGCGTAGCAGTTGCGGTCTTCAACATGATTCTCCTCTGCTCATTCCCCATATTGCCCAGTTCGTCCGGGTTCAGCCTCGGAATCCGGCCTCAGAAACCGGTACCCATCTGGAACTGGAAGCGTTCCAGGCGGTCGCCGTACATCGGATTAATAGGCTTAGCATAACTCAACTTCAGGGGGCCCACCGGGGAAATCCAGCTCACCCCCAGACCGGTCGAGAAGCGCAGCTCGGACAGGCGCATCTTCGCCCCTTCCTGGTAAACCTGGCCGCCGTCGAAGAACGCGAACCAGCGCAGGCTACGGTCCTTGCCCTGCCCCGGGAACGGGAACTGCACCTCGGCATTGCCGATCAGGCGCGAGGCGCCGCCCAGCGCGTCGCCGTTGGTGTCGAGGTAACCCAGCGAGGAGCTGTAGTAGCCGCGCACCGAGCCGATGCCGCCCGCGTAGAAGTTCTTGAACACCGGGTATGGGCGGTCGCCGATGCCGTGGCCGTAGTCGAACTCGCCCTTCAGCGCCAGCGTGGCCCAGGAAGTGAGCGGACGGTACCACTGGTGCTCGTACACCGCGCGGAAGTACTTCGAATCGCCGATCAGGTCCAGTTCCAGGTTGGCGCGCTGGTAGCGGCCGATCGTCGGCGTCACCGCGCTGTCGCGGCTGTCGCGGCCCCAGGCCACCGTCAGCGGCACGGAGTTCGACGACACGGTGCCCTCGCCGCTGGCCGGGCCGCCCAGGTCGCGCACATACTGCTTGAAGTACGTGGGGCTGGTGAAGTCCGTCTTCACGGTCGCGCGTTCCAGGCCGATGCCGAAGAACACGGTATCGACTTCGGAGAACGGCACGCCCCAGCTCACGCGGCCGCCGGTCTGGCGGATCGAGTAGCCGCCGATGTTCACGGCCGGCGGGTCGAACGTGCGCAGGTACAGCTCGTAGCTCTGCGACACGCCGTCGTCCGTGTAGTACGGGTTCGTTTGCGAGAACGCGATCGTGCGGCTGTATTTGCTGGTGTTCAGTTCGATGCCCACCGTGTTGCCCGAGCCGGCGAAGTTCGCCTGCTGGATCGAGGCGGACAGGCTGAACTTCTCAGCCTGCGAGAACGCGCCGCCGATCTGGAAGTTGCCGGTCGGCTTTTCGACCACGGTCAGGTTCACGTCCACCTGGTCGTTGGTGCCCTGCGCTTCCGGCGTGTCCACCGTCACGTCCTTGAAGTAGCCCAGGCGGTCGACACGGTCGCGCGAGAGCTTGACCTTGTTCGCGTCGTACCAGCTCGATTCGAACTGGCGGAATTCGCGGCGGATCACCTCGTCGCGTGTGGTGGTATTGCCCTGGATGTTCATGTGGCGCACATAGGCGCGCTTGCCCGGATCGATGAAGAAGGTGAAGGCGACTTCGCGCTTCTCGCGGTTGATCTCCGGGTTGGCGTTCACGTTGGCGAACGCGAAGCCGAAGGTGCCCAGGCGGTCGGTGATCAGCTTGTTGGTCGCGGTCAGGCGCGCGCCGGAATACGTTTCACCCTTCTTCAGCAGTACCAGGGAACGCAGCTCGTCCTCGCGGCCGAACATCTCGCCTTCGAACTTGATGTCGGAGACCGTGTACTTCTCGCCTTCGGTGATGTTGATGGTGAGGTAGATGTCCTTCTTGTCCGGCGTGATCGAGACCTGGGTGGAATCGACGTTCATCTCCACGTAGCCGCGGTCCAGGTAGAACGACTTCAGCGCTTCCAGGTCGCCGGTCAGCTTCGTCTTCGAATACTGGTCGGCCTTCGTGTACCAGCTGAACCAGCCCGACGTGTTCAGCGACAGTTCCTTGCGCAGCTCCTTGTCGGAGAACACCTTGTTGCCGACGATGTTGATCTGCTTGATGCGGGCGATCTCGCCTTCATCGACATTGAACATGATGGACACGCGGTTGCGCTCCATCGGCGTGACGGTGGTGGTGACCTTCACGCCGTACAGGCCGCGCGACAGGTACTGGCGCTTCAATTCCTGCTCGGCGCGGTCGACGGTCGCCTTGTCGAAGGTCTTCGCTTCGCCCACGCCGATGTCCTTCAGCGCGTTGACGAGCATGTCCTTCTCGAATTCCTGGGTGCCGGTAAAGTCGACCTTGGCGATCGCGGGGCGTTCCTCGACGATCACCACCAGCACGTCGCCATCTTTTTCCAGCCGCACGTCCTTGAAGATGCCGGTCGCGTACAGCGCCTTGATCGTGGAGACGGATTTATCGTCGCTGAACGTTTCACCCACGCGCACCGGCAGGTAGCTGAACACGGTGCCCGCCTCGGTGCGCTGGATGCCTTCGACGCGGATATCCTTGACGACGAAGGGTTGGATGGCGAAGGCGCTGCCGGAGCAGAACGCCAGGACGGCGGCACCGATCAGCGTGCGGCGAAACGAAGGCGAGGCAAAGCGGTCAGAAATGAATTTCATTGGCAAAATTAAAGGCGTGAAAGCCGCTTCGCGATAATCCGGCAGCGTCTTGCGACACCATTTCCGCAATCATTCCGAACCAGCTTCCCGAATACGAGACTGCACACGCGGCCAAGCGGATTACAGCAACCGCGCGACATCGTTGAATACAGCGAGCGCCATCAAGGTCACCAACAACCCGACACCCAGCCGCTGTGCAATCTCCCCAAAACGCTCCGGCACCGGGCGCCCAGTCAAAACTTCCAGCGAATAATACAGCAAATGGCCGCCATCCAGAACCGGTATCGGGAGCAAATTCATTACCCCGAGGCTGATGCTGACGACCGCCATGAACGACAGATAGCTGGCCAGCCCGATGCGCGAACTCTGGCCCGCGTAATCGGCGATCGTGATGGGACCGGTCACGTTCTTCCACGAGACTTCGCCGACGATCATCCTGCCGATCATGCGCACGGTGAGTACGCTGGTGTCCCACACCTTGCGCGCGGACTTGGCCAGCGCGGCGAGCGGACCATCCGCGACGACGATCATATCCGGCCGCCCCAGCAGTTCGACCTTGATCTTACCGACTGTTACACCGTCTTTACCCGTCTCCGCGTCCGGCACCACGGGCACCTGCACGATCTCGCCGCCGCGCCGCACGTCGAGCTGCACCGTGCGGCCCGCGGCCTTGCGGATCGCGCCGCTGAACGCACCGATATCGACGACCGGCTTGCCGTCCATCGCCACCACCTGGTCGCCGCTGCGCAGGCCGGCGCGCGCGCCGGCACCCGCCGGATCGACCTTGCCCAGCACGGGCGCGGGCAGCCAGATGGCAAAGCCCAGTGCGCCCGGCACGTCATCGTCGAGGTCGACCGCGCGCAGCGCTTCCGCCGGCAGCGTGAACGTGAAGCGGCCGCGCCCGGGCCGCTCCAGCTCGACCTGGGCGGGCGTGCCATCCTTCGCCTCGACCACCGCTTCGATCAGCTCCCAGCGCAGCTCGGACCAACCCTGGACGGGATTGCCGTTGACGGCGCGCACCACGTCGTCGCGATCCAGGCCGGCGATCGACGCGGGCGTTCGCGCCGCCGGCTCCGCGATGCGCGTGGCCGGCTCCTCGATGCCGTGCATGTACAGGCCGGCGTACAGCGCGATCGCCAGCAGGAAATTGGCGATGGGGCCGGCGGCGACGATGGCGATGCGCTTCCACACGTTCTGGCGCGTGAATTCGCGCGGCAGGTCGTCGGGCGGGATATCCTTCGCGTCCTGCTCGCGGGCGTCCAGCATTTTCACGTAGCCGCCCAGCGGCAAGGCGGAAACGGCCCACTCGGTCTGGTCCGGCCCGAAACGGCGCGACCACACCACGCGGCCCATGCCGACCGAAAAGCGCAGCACCTTCACGCCGCACCAGCGCGCCACCAGGTAGTGGCCCAGCTCGTGGATGATCACGAGCGTGCCCAGGGCAACGATGAAGGCAAGCAGTGTCTGCAGCAGGTTCATGGTAAGCCCCTCGCAATCCGCGCCGTCAGGCGTTGGCCGCCTTCAGCGGATGGCCCAGCGCGGCGATCGCCCGCTCGGCCGCGGCGCGCGCCGCCGCATCCTGCGCCATCACCGCCTCGATCGACGAGGCCGGGCCGTGCGGCAGCGAATCCATCACGCCGGCGATCACGCGGTCGATCTGGCGGAAGCCGATGCGCTCCTCGAGGAAGGCTTGCACCGCCACTTCGTTGGCCGCATTCAGGAGGGCCGGCGCCGTGCCGCCGGCATTGAGCGCGTCGTACGCGAGCGCCAGGCAGGGGAAACGGTTGAAGTCGGGCTGCTCGAATTGCAGGGTACCCACCTGCGTGAGGTCCAGCTGGGCGACGCCCGATTCGATGCGCTCCGGGTAGGCCAGCGCGTTGGCGATGGGCGTGCGCATGTCCGGATTGCCCAGCTCGGCGATCACGGAACCGTCGGCATACGACACCATCGAATGGATCACCGATTGCGGGTGGATCACTACCTCGATTTGCGCGGCCGGCGCGCCGAACAGCCAGTGCGCCTCGATCACTTCGAGGCCCTTGTTCATCATCGTGGCCGAGTCGACCGAGATCTTGCGGCCCATCGACCATTTCGGGTGCTTGCACGCCTCGGCCGGCGTGACGGTGTCGAGCGTTTCGACGGCGCGCTTCAGGAACGGGCCGCCGGAAGCCGTCAGCAGGATCTTCGTGACACCCGCCGCCTTCGGTACGCGGCGGTAGTTCGCCGGCAGGCACTGGAAGATGGCGTTGTGCTCGGAATCGATCGGCAGCAAGGTGGCGCCGGACTCGGCTACCGCATCCATGAACAGCTGGCCGGACATCACCAGCGCTTCCTTGTTCGCCAGCATGACCTTCTTGCCGGCGCGGGCCGCGGCCAGCGTGGGCGCCAGGCCGGCGGCGCCCACGATGGCGGCCATCACCGCATCGGTCTCGCTGCCCGCCGCCACGTCGCACAGGGCTTGCTCGCCCCACCCCACCTGCGTTTCGACATTCATCGCGCGCAGCAGCGCGGCCAGCTGGTCGGCCGCGTCCGCACTGCCGACGACGGCGACCTTCGGCCGGAACTGCCGGCACTGGGCGGCCAGCTCCTCGACACGGCTGTGCGCGGACAGCGCATACACGGTGTAACGGTCGGGATGGCGGGCAATGACGTCGAGCGTGGAGACGCCGATGGAGCCGGTGGCGCCAAGGATGGTGATGCTTTGCATGAGAGTGCCTTAAATTACAGCCAGCCGCCGATGAGCGCTGCGATCGGCAATACGGGTACCAATGCGTCGATGCGGTCGAGCACGCCGCCATGGCCGGGCAGCAGGTTGCTGCTGTCCTTGAAGCCGGCGCGGCGCTTGAGCTGGGATTCGAACAGGTCGCCGGCGATCGACGCGGCCACCATGACGGAGAGCGTGGCCAGGGCAACGCCCCAGCCCAGTTTCGCCTGCATGCGCACGGCGAAGGTATCCTGCAGCCACGGCTGGTGAGGCGCGGCAAGGATCGTGATCGTGGCCAGCACCAGCACGGCGATCCAGCCGCCCACGGCGCCTTCGACGGATTTGCCCGGCGAAATCGTGGGCGCCAGCTTGCGCTTGCCGAATTTCTTGCCCGAGAAGTAGGCGCCGATGTCGGCGATGAACACGACCGCCATCACGGACACCAGGTACAGTGGAGAAACCTGGAACAGCACGAGGATCGCGACGAAGCACGACACCAGCGTGGCGGCATAGACCATCGACAGCAGCGTATTGCCGAACCCTTCCATGGGCGGCAGGCCGACCTTCAGCGATGGCAGGAAGCGCAGCAGCCAGATGGCGGCGCCCAGCGCGAGCCAGAAGCGGGCCTGCTCCAGCCCGGTGTTCAGGAAGAAGGTATAGAGAAAGGCCGCCGTCCAGCAGGCGGCGATCACGACGGGCACGCGCAGCTTGAACAGGCGGAACGCTTCCCAGGTGACGGCGAAAAACGCCACCGCCACGAGCGCCTGGACAGCCGGCAGCGAGCCGGAAAACAGCACGGCCACCAGCACCACGAACAGGATGACGGCGGTAATGATCCGGGTCTTCAGCATGAGTTGTTATTTTTTCAGTTGTTCACCGGTGCGGCCGAAGCGGCGCTCCCGGTGCTGGTAGGACGCGATCGCTTCGTCCAGCTTCTCGGCGGTGAAATCGGGCCAGTACGTGTCCGTGAAATACAGCTCCGTATAGGCGAGCTGCCACAGCAGGAAGTTCGAGATGCGCTCTTCGCCGCCGGTGCGGATGAACAGGTCCGGCTCCGGCGCATAGGCCATCGCCAGGTGCGGTGCCAACTGCTCCTCGGAAAAGTCGGTGGCGCCCGGATGGGCCGATACCATCTTGCCAATTGCCTGCATGATATCCCAGCGGCCGCCATAGTTGGCGCACACGGTGACGGTGAGGCGGGTATTGTTCGCCGTCTTGCGCTCGGCGTTGGCGATCATTTCCTGGAGCTTGGCGTCGAAACGGGACAGATCGCCGACCACTTTCAGGCGAATGTTATTCGCGTGCATCTTCGCCACTTCACGCTCGAGCGCGGTGACGAACAGGCGCATCAGCAGCGACACTTCCTCTTCCGGGCGGCGCCAGTTCTCGGAACTGAAGGCGAACACCGTCAGGTACTCGATGCCGCGGTTGACGCAGGCTTCGACGACGGTGCGTACCGCCTCCACGCCCTTGACGTGACCCGCCACGCGGGGCAGGAAGCGCTTCGTGGCCCAACGGCCGTTGCCGTCCATGATGATCGCCACGTGGCGCGGCACATTCCGTACGTCGGGCACCGCGGTCGTCGAACTCGTATATCTCATTAGTAACGCTTTAATGCCAAAAGATGAACTGTACAAAAAAAACCGGGGACAGGCACCTATTTTCAAGAAATATTTTCCTGATAATAGGGCTGTCCCGGGTGTGGGCGGAACTGGCTGAGGGTGCGCGCCGCTGACGCAATTTCACCGGCAGCGCGTGCGGCTTGGTGTCGGACACCGGATTTTCGGTGTCCGACACCGGTTTTCCGAAAACCCGGTCACTGACTCCGGCGCAGAAAACCGGTGTCTGACACATTTTCGGGCAAGCCCGAAAATGTGTCAGACACCAGGCCCTGCACGTTCGAAGTGACTTCCGGCTTTATACCGTCAGCACTTCCTTCTCTTTCTCGGCCACGATCTTGTCGATATCGACAATCGCCTTGTCGGTCAGCTTCTGCACGTCGTCCGAAGCGCGGCGCTCTTCGTCTTCCGAGATCGCCTTGTCCTTCGTCAGGCGCTTCAACTGTTCGTTGGCATCGCGGCGGATATTGCGCACGGCGATCTTCGCATCCTCGGCTTCGCTCTTGCACAGCTTGACCATTTCCTTGCGGCGCTCTTCGGTCAGCGGCGGGGTCGGTACGCGGATCGTGTCGCCCTGGGCGGACGGGTTTAGGCCCAGGTCGGAATCGCGGATCGCCTTTTCGATGGCGCCGGCCATCTTCTTCTCGAACGGCGTCACGCCGATCGTGCGGGCATCGATCAGGGTCAGGTTGGCCACCTGGTTGATCGGCGTGGGGTTGCCGTAATAGTCCACGGTCACGTGGTCCAGGATGCCTGCGTGGGCACGGCCGGTACGCACCTTGGCCAGGTCGGCCTTCAGCGTTTCCAGCGATTTCGCCATCTTGTCCTGGGCGTTCTTCTTGATGTCAGCGGTAGACATGCTGCTCTCCTGTTGTTTCTCTTGAGGTTCGTATTTTAGACGTGTACCAAGGTGCCTTCGTCCTCACCCATGATCACGCGCATCATAGCGCCTGGCTTGGTGATCGAGAAGACCTTGATGGGCAGCTTCTGGTCGCGGCACAGCGCAAAGGCGGTGGCGTCCATCACCTGCAGATGCTTGGCGATCGCGTCGTCGAAACTGATGGTGCTGTACAGCGTGGCGTTCGGGTCCTTCTTCGGGTCGGCGCTGTAGACGCCGTCGACCTTGGTGGCCTTCAGCACGATCTCGGCCGAGACTTCCGAACCGCGCAGCGCGGCAGCGGTGTCGGTGGTGAAGAACGGGTTGCCGGTGCCGGCCGCGAAGATCACGACCTTGCCTTCTTCCAGGTACTGCAGCGCTTTCGGGCGCACATACGGTTCCACGACCTGCTCGATGCCGATCGCCGACATCACGCGGGCAGTCACGCCCACATGGCGCATCGCGTCGGCCAGGGCCAGCGCGTTCATCACGGTGGCCAGCATGCCCATGTAGTCGGCAGTGGCACGGTCCATGCCCTGGGCGCCGGGCGCCACGCCGCGGAAGATGTTGCCGCCGCCGATCACGACCGCCAGTTCCACGCCCATTTTTGCGACCTCGGCCACGTCCGCGACCATGCGCTCGATCGTGCCGCGATTGATGCCATACGGGTCATCGCCCATCAGGGCCTCACCGGACAATTTGAGGAGGACGCGCTTGTAGGCTGGTTTTGACATGAGCTGGGGCTCCTAAGTAAATGTATTCGGTGACATTCCGGCGGCAATGATAGCCTCGATGGCTTCCTGCGCCGGGTGATACTCCAACCGTGCGACCCCGTTCGGGGACGGGTGGATGTTGCATTCTGTGTTGCGTTTGTTCGCGGCGAGGATGTTGGCAGATCCCATCACCCTCCCCGGCCTTCGGCCGCAACCCGCCTAAAAAAACGGGCCTTTCGGCCCGTTTCTTGATTACGCTCCCTTGGAAGCAGCCATCTGGGCTGCCACTTCAGCAGCGAAGTCGTCGACTTTCTTCTCGATGCCTTCGCCCACCACGTACATGGTGAAGCCCTTCACGGTCGCGCCGGCGGCTTTCAGCATCTGCTCGACGGACTGCTTGTCGTTCTTCACGAAGGCCTGGTTCAGCAGCGACACTTCCTTCAGGTACTTCTGCACGGAACCTTCCAGGCGCTTGGCGACGATGTCCGGCGACTGGGCCGGCTTGCCTTCGGCGGCGGCCTTGGCTGCGTCTTCGTCGGCTTTAGCCTGGGCAACCGAGCGCTCTTTTTCGATCAGTTCAGCAGGCACCTGGTCGGAGGACAGCGACACCGGCTTCATTGCGGCGATGTGCATTGCCACGTCTTTACCAACCTGGTCGTCGGCGCCCTCGAAGTCGACGATCACGCCGATCTTGGTGCCGTGCAGGTAGGAAGCCAGCTTGCCGGTCGTTTCGAAACGCTGGAAGCGGCGGATCGACATGTTTTCGCCGATCTTGCCAACCAGGGCGGAACGCACTTCGTCCAGCGTCTGGCCGGATTCGGTCGGCAGTGCCAACAGGGCTGCCACGTCGGCCGGGTTCTTCTCGGCGGCCAGCTTTGCAGCGGTGTTGGCCAGGGCCAGGAAGTCGTCGTTCTTGGCGACGAAGTCGGTTTCGGAGTTCACTTCGACCAGGGCGCCCACGTTGCCCGAGATGAATGCTGCCACCACGCCTTCGGCGGTGATACGCGCGGAAGCCTTGGCAGCCTTGCCGCCCAGCTTAACGCGCAGGATCTCTTCTGCCTTGTCCATGTCGCCGGCCGCTTCGGTCAGGGCCTTCTTGCATTCCATCATCGGTGCGTCGGTCTTTGCGCGCAGTTCGCCGACCATTGCTGCGGTAATCGCTGCCATATGTTTCTCCTGTTATTCGGTGGGGTTGCCGGGGCGGCGCCTCGCGGCAGCCTGCTCATCCAGCACGTTGTTAAAAAAAAGGGGAGCTGGAAGCCACCCCTTTTTAACAGCCTAATATTTAGTGCTGATGTCCGCCGAGGGCGGACGCGAGCCGATTACGCCTGCTCGTTGACTTCCACGAACTCGTCGCCGGCCGCCGTCTTGATCGACTCCAGCACGTCGGCGGAGGCGTTGGCACGGCCTTCCAGGATCGCGTCTGCCACGCCGCGGGCGTACAGGGTGATCGCTTTGGACGAATCGTCGTTACCCGGGATAACGTGGGTCACGCCTTCCGGCGAGTGGTTGGTGTCAACCACGCCGATGACCGGAATACCCAGCTTCTGGGCTTCGGTGATGGCGCCTTTGTGGTAGCCGACGTCGACCACGAAGATCGCGTCAGGAATACCGCCCATATCCTTGATACCGCCGATGGATTTCTGCAGCTTTTCCATTTCGCGACGGAACAGCAGTGCATCCTTCTTGGTCAGCTTCTCGACGGAGCCGTCTTCGACTTGCGCTTCCATGTCCTTCAGGCGCTTGATCGAGGTCTTGATGGTCTTGAAGTTGGTCAGCATGCCGCCCAGCCAGCGCTGGTCGACGTAAGGAACGCCAGCGCGCTGTGCTTCAGCAGCGATGATGTCGCGTGCCTGGCGCTTGGTGCCCACCATCAGGATCGTGCCACGGTTGGCGGACAGTTGGCGAACGGTCTTCATCGCCTCCTGGTACAGCGCCATGGTCTTTTCCAGGTTGATGATGTGAATCTTGTTGCGGTGGCCGAAGATGAACGGAGCCATCTTTGGGTTCCAGAATCGGGTTTGGTGGCCGAAGTGGACGCCGGCTTCCAGCATTTCACGCATCGTTACAGACATTTTTTACTCCAGGGTTGGGTCTGGAACCTGCCCAGTCACCCTTGCGGGCACCCTTGCAGGGCGGGTTCGAGTTTATTAAAAAGTAGGATTTTTACAACATTGCAGGGAGCGAGTCCAAGCAACCCGAGATTTTAGCCTGATCTCGCCGTCAGGGCAAGGCATGCCCTGTCCGTCCGGCAACGTGGCGCCCCCGCTGTCACTATCGATCCGCAAATAATATTGCCAATATGTCAACACGTACTTAAATTACGGTTTCCGCAAATCAGTGGAGCGATACATGCGGGGGTTGCGCAGGCCTGGGGCTCCTTAAAGCTGACGACCGTGGGGATTACGTCCAAGTCAGAACCGCACGCCTCCCTGCTCACCGGCCGAGTCCACCCCAGTGTGAAGGCACCAACGGCTAGGGAATTCGCGCGCAGTGTTGTTGACATAAAGCACGTCCAATGAGGCAAGGCGCTTCAATACAGCACGCGAGCACTCAGCCGATCTTAAAACCGGTATCGCGCCGTCAACCTCGCCCCCAGTGGCGCCCCCGGCATGTTCAGGTTCGGCGCACTCCCATGCCCCGACACGATATAGTCCCGATCCAGCAGATTATTCACGTTCAACTGCAAGTCAACCGCGCCAAGCCGATACCCCACCATCGCATCGACAGTGGCGAATCCCGGCAATTTCACGGTATTACCCGGATTGGCAAACCGCTCGCTGACCGCAACAACACCGAGCCCGGCGCGTAACGAAGACCCAAACGACTTCGACACCCACAGGTTGCCGCTATGCCGCGGCGTGAGCGTGGCGCGCTTCCCCTGCACCGGCACGCGCTTGATCACGTTGTCGCTGCTGTCGAGCGCCGGCGACGAGACCACCTCCGTATCCAGGAACGAATAGCCCGACCATACCTGCCAGCCACCCGCCAGTTGCCCCGCAAGGGTCAGCTCCAGGCCGTCGGAACGCTGGGTACCGACCGGCACCAGCAAGTTGGTCACCGGATCGGTGAACTTGACGTTGGTACGCTCCAGCCGGAACAGCGCGGCAGTCGCAGACAGCGCGCCACCGAAGAAATCGAACTTGCCGCCGACTTCCTTGTTCGTCGTCTCTTCCGGCGCGATCTGCGCATTGTTGGCAGCCAGCGGGAAGTTCTCGGCGGATGGCTGGAACGAACGGCTGAACGACACGTAGTAAGACTGCGTAGCCGAAGGCTGCCAGACGAGGCCGGCGCGTGGACTCCAGTCGGCGTCCACGCGTTGCAGGTTCGATTGCCCTGCCCTGCGTTCGCGCGTTTCCTGCTCGAAGCGGTCGTAGCGCACGCCGGCCAGCGCCTTCCAGCCCGGCGCCAGTTCCACGAGATCCTGCACGTAGGCGCCGCGTGTAGTGAAGATGCCGCGGTTGTCGGTGGCCGGCGCCACGTCCAGCGCCAGCGGCAGCACCGGCAGCACGGGATTGAACAGCGTCACGGTCGCCACGTTGCTGCGCGAGCGGTTCACCTGGTCCTTGTCCTGCTTGCCAAATTCCACGCCGTACAGCAGCTGGTGCTTCATGCCGGCCAGCGAGGCGATCTGCGTCAGTTCGGTCTGGTTGAACCAGCCATCTTCCTCGCGGCGCAGGTTCGTGCGGTTCAGCGAGGCCGTGCGTGCCGTCTCGTTGACGGAACCGACCAGCGTATTGTTCCGCGCCAGCGTGTAGTCGTATTTGCGGAAGCCGTTGCGCAGGCTCAGGCGCTCGCTGAAACGATGTTCCAGCGTGAAGCCGCCGGCGAAGACTTCGGCGTGCGAGAAGTCGACATCGCGCGCGTTGGCGGCACCGTAGTAGGTGCCGGCCGGCACGTCGACAGGGCGTCCCTGGTAGGACGGGATGCCGAAATCGGTGACGCGGCGGTCGGACAGGTGTTCGGCTTGCAGCAACAGGCCCGTGGAGGACCCGAGCGGCACGAACAGCGACGGCGCGATGGCGTCGCGTTCCAGGAATTGCTGGTCGCGGTAGCCGTCGGCCCGTTCGATGGCGCCCGTGACACGGAATGCCATGCCGTTTTCGCCGATCGTGCGCGCCAGGTCCACTTCGCCGCGCCGCTGGTTGTGGCTGCCCACGCGTACCGCGACCTCGCTGAGGTTGGTGCCGGGGCGCTTCGTCACCCGGTTGATGAGCCCGCCGGATGAGCCCCGGCCGTACAGCACGGCTGCCGGTCCCTTCAGCACCTCGATGCGCTCCACGTTCGACATGTCGCGGAAATACAGCGCGTCGTCGCGGAAACCGTCCACGAACTGGTCGGAGATGGCGGAAAACCCGCGCAGCGTCACCTGGTCGCGCTGGCCGTCGCCATGCGACAGGCCCACGCCGGGCACCGACTTCATCGCGTCTTCCATCGACAGCACGGCCTGGTCGCGCAGCAGCTGCTCGGGAATCACGTTGACGGTTTGCGGGATATCGCGCAGCGGCGCATCGATCTTCATCGCGCTGGTCGATGTCGGCACGTTGTAGGCGGGGCTGTCGGCACGCGTGCCGCTGATCGTCACGACGGCTTGCGGCTCATCCGCGGCTGCTGCGAGGGTATGCGCGTGGACGAACAAGGCTGCGGCCAGCGCGAGCGGGGTCTTTTTCAGGGTCATCTCTTTTTCTCTCGACGGAGCATTCAGACGTGAATGCGAATTATTATCATTCAACATTATTGCATGATGTGCAATTTGTGGCAATGTGTGGCAGGCGGTCCGTTGCGAAACGCGCGGCATCGCACGCTTGCCCGGCGTATGCTCGGCCTTCGATCGGATGACAGCGAAAGGAGGGAGAGATGCAATCGAGCCGACTGGAACAACTGGAACAGGGGCTACGCAATGCACTGCAACTCGTCGAGCGCGACGAAACGGGCGCGCAAGGAGAAATCGCCACCAGCCACCCGGCCGCGCGCGCCGCGGAGGAATGCGAACTGATGCTGCCCGAGCCGCTGACGCTCGCCTCGCTGGCCGAAGCGATCCGCCACAAGATCGATACGGTGCACGTGCTGCTGGATCGCGCGCGGGCACACGAAGCACTGCCGCCGGAAGCACAGCTGGCCGCGGATGAAGGCTACCTGACCGCGACGGACGGCGTGCCGGTGGACGGTCCCAGACACTGACGTTCAGGCGCCACAGGGACAGTCGCCGCCAACCCAGCGCCTGTCCCGCTACGCCGCCAATGCCGGCCTGCTTAACGCAGCTCAACGCCTGCCACCCCGGATTCGCTACTTTGCTCCTCAGTTCAATTCCCAGGAGCAATCATGTTCACCCCGCCCCGCCTCCGGATACGCCACGCGCCAGCCCGGCTATTGGCACTGGCCGCCGCCCTCCTCCTCTCGCAGGCCGCGCACGCCCTCGCCGGCGCTGAATTCCGCGAGCGCAGCGTCATCGGCAAATGGAAGCTGGTGTCGCTGCTCGACATGGCCTCGATCGCCTCGCTGGACGAAGCGGAAGCGAAAACGCTGCTGGGTAAATACGTGACGATCACGGCGTCGAGCGTGAAAGTGGACGAGGAAATCTGCGCTGCGCCCGAGTTCTGGGCAGAGCGCATCATGCCGGAACCCCACATCCAGGAAAAGCTGCACACGAGCGCGGAACGGCTACGTTTGCCGAGCCCGGCAATCATGGTCGAGCTTGGGTGTACGGATGTGTATATCCGCAATCCGCGCCAAATGGTGCTGCTGTGGGGTGGCGCGATGTTCGAGGCAGAGCGGATCGTGGCCGCGCCTGCGCCGAAGCCGAGCAGAAGGCGGCCACCGCAAAGCAGCCGGCAAGCAAGGCCGGCCCGAACAAGGCAGGCGGTCCTGTCACCGCGAGCCCCGGAAAAGCGCCGGCCAGGAAGGCCGGCTTTCGCGCACCTGGGCAGGCCACCGCGAAGGCAAAGCCGGTCCCGCCGCCCCCTCCGAAGAAACGCCCGGTCAAGTGACGCGCCCCCATGCACGCCAGGAGCGTGTGTGCTGTGCGACTGCGACAGCAGACGCGAGCGGCAGCACGGCGCAATTTCTTGAGCATATCCGACCGCCCCAGGTGATGGCCCTGTCTCAGGCAATTTGGGCGCATCACCCCTGCACGAAAAAAACCGGAGCGCGGTCTTGAAAGACCGGTACAATCCTCCATATACCATCCACTTGGATGGTAATAGGATGATAAAGATGCCAGACCTTAAGCTCCGCCCTTCCGATTCGGAAAAGATCACGATCAACCTTTTCCCGGTCGACCTGGGCCAGATCGACCTGCTCGTACAGCAGGGTTTTTATGCCAACCGGTCGGACCTGATCCGCACGGCAATTCGCAACCAGCTCAACCAGCACGCGGACGTCGTGCGCCAGACCGTCGAGCGCAACCAGTTCGTCCTCGGCTTGCAGCAATTTTCGCGGGTCGACCTGGAAGCGGTGCAAGCGGCCGGCGAGATGCTCAATATCCGCGTGCTCGGCCTCGCGTCGATCGCGCCGGATGTATTGCCCGAGCTGGCCGCCGCCACCATCCAATCGATCACCGTGCTCGGCGCGCTGCATGCGAGCCCGGCGGTGAAGGCGGCGCTGGCTGGACGGATCAGCTAAAGACCGCCAAGCGCATGAGGCACCCCAACGGCAAGCGCCGGAGCAGCGCCCGCGAGGCGTAGCCGGAAATTTGAGCAAAGCTCCTTGCCGGCGTGGCGATGCTGCCCTGCAAGGAGCATCCCTCCCTGGCCCGGCAGCTTGCACCGAGGTGCACTCCGTTACCCAGACACACAGCCAACCGAAAAGGCTTTATATGAAATTCGATTCCGCACTGATGGCCCGCTTGCAAGCAGCCACGCAAGACTTGATGAAGGACGGCCCGCTGTCCGCCACCGCCGCGATCCAGCGTGCGCTGGCAGGCGATGATGCCCCGGCAGCCGAGCCGCCTACGAAAGGCGCGCAGCCCGGCGCGACGATGAAGGATCTGAATCCGCCGCCGGAAAAACCGCAGCCCCGCCGTGCCCCATGGGGCCGCAAGGCGGCGCGCGCCGATGATCCGCCACCGCAGGGAGCAACGCAAGAGCAGCCCGGTCCGAAGAGCGGCATCCCGGACATGGCGGACATGCTGGCCAAGGCCGGCATCACGCTGCCCGAAGGGTTCGCAGACAGCTTCAAGGAAAAATTCAAGGGCGGCCTGCAAGGCGAATGGCAGGGCAAACTGCCCGAAGGCCTGCTGGACAACCTGCCGGAAGCGTTGAAGAATGCCAATCTGCCGGGTGGCCGCAAGCGCCCGCCACCTCCCCCGCTGCCGGACGGCGCGCGCTTCGACAGCGCCAGCTACACCTGCTCCGCGGGCACGCGCGGCTACAAGCTCTACGTGCCGAGCACCTATAAATGCGACGGCCAGCCGGTGTCGCTGGTGGTAATGCTGCACGGTTGCACGCAGGACCCGGACGATTTCGCCGCCGGCACCCGCATGAACCAGGTGGCGGAGGAAACGGGCTGCCTGGTCGCTTACCCGGCGCAATCGCAGCAGGCCAACAGTTCGAAATGCTGGAACTGGTTCAGCGCCGCTGACCAGCGGCGCGATCAGGGCGAGCCGGCCATCATTGCCGGGATTGCCCGGCAGGTGATGGCCGAGTACAAGGTAGACACGGCGCGGGTGGGCATCGCCGGGCTGTCGGCCGGCGGCGCCATGGCGGTCGTGGTCGGGTCGCTGTACCCCGAGCTCTTCAAGGCGGTTGGCGTGCATTCCGGCTTGCCGTTCGGGTGTGCGACGGATTTGCCCTCGGCCTTGCAGGCCATGCAGAAGGGCTCTTCGTCCGGGTCCCGCCCGGTAGCAAGCCCGCCGCTGATTGTCTTCCACGGCGACAAGGACCGGACCGTGCATCCGAAGAATGGCAGCGATGTGCTGGCACACGGTCTCGTCGGGCAGGCAGGCGCGGCGGAGGTTCAGCGGGGCAAGGCCGACGCGGGGCGCAAGTACACGCGCACCGTGCACCGGGCGGCCGATGGACGGGTGCTTGCCGAGCACTGGGAATTGCATGGCGCCGGGCACGCCTGGGCTGGCGGAAGCGCCAGCGGGAGCTATACCGACCCGACGGGGCCGGATGCAAGCCGGGAAATGGTGAGGTTCTTCAGCCAGGTGGCCGGCGCTTGATCCGCTGGGCCAGCTGGTGTCGGACACCTTTAGGTGTGCGACACCGGTTTTCCCCAGAGGTCGCGAGTCCAACCGAACACCAGTCGGTCCGCCGCAGCGGTCGCACCATTTTCTGGATGAGGCCCCCAGAAAATAGTGTCCAACACCAGGCACGGGGGCTATTGGCTGAAAAGACCGGCCGCAACCGCCACCACAACCCTCGTTTATAATCTCGGTTTGTCGTCCGCAAAGATCAAGAAACATGGCAATCCAGATCAAGACCCCCGAAGACATCGAAGGCATGCGCCTTGCCGGCCGCCTCGGCGCCGAAGTCCTCGACTACATCACTCCCTTCGTGAAACCCGGCGTGACCACCGGCGAGCTGGACCGCCTGTGCCACGAGTACATGACCAATGTGCAAGGCACGGTGCCGGCGCCGCTGAACTATGCGCCGCCCGGCTACCCGCCGTATCCGAAGGCGATCTGCACGTCCGTCAACGACGTGATCTGCCACGGTATCCCGGGCGACAAGGTGCTCAAGGCCGGCGACGTGGTGAACCTGGATATCACCGTCATCACCAAGGACGGCTACCACGGCGACAACAGCCGCATGTTCTACATCGGCCAGCCGACGATCCTGGCCAAGCGCCTGACTGAGATCACCTATGAGTGCATGTGGCTGGGCATCGCCCAGGTGCGCCCGGGCGGCCACTTCGGCGACATCGGCCACGCGATCCAGCAGCATGCCGAGAAGGCCGGCTACAGCGTGGTGCGCGAGTTCTGCGGCCACGGCATCGGCAAGGGTTTCCATGAAGAGCCCCAGGTGCTCCACTACGGCAAGCCGGGCACCGGCGAGGAAATGAAGCCGGGCATGATCTTCACGATCGAGCCGATGATCAACGCCGGCCGCCGCGAGATCCGCGAAATGGGCGACGGCTGGACGATCAAGACGAAGGACCGCAGCCTCTCGGCCCAGTGGGAACACATGGTACTGGTGACCGAGACCGGCTACGAGGTGCTGACCCTGTCCGCCGGTTCGCCGCCGCCCCCCGCCTTCATCACCGAAAAAGCTGCGGTCTGATCCCATGCTGGCCCACGCGACGCAGAAGGAGCTGCGCGAGCAGCTCAAGGGAAGGCTGAAATCGGATCGGCAGGTGGTGATCGCCACCTTCCGTGAAGACGGCAAGCCGGAAAAACTGCTGCGCAGCCTGCGCCAGAGCGTGGACGAGGTGCTCACGCAAGCGTGGGAAGCGGCGGGCCTGCCACCCGAATCGGCGCTCGTGGGCGTGGGCGGCTATGGCCGCGGCGAGCTGTTCCCCTGCTCCGACGTGGACGTGCTGATCCTGCTGCACAAGAGCCCGGGCGAGGAAACCCGCCGCCGGCTCGAGGAATTCGTGCAGCTGCTGTGGGACCTGGGCCTGGAAATCGGTTCCTCGATCCGCACGGTCGAGGAGTGCCTGGCCGAATCCGAGGCGGACATCACCGTGCAAACGAGCCTGCTCGAAGCGCGCCTCGTCACCGGCAGCCATGAAGTGTTCGAGCGACTGCAGCGCGAATACGATGCGGCGATGGACCCGCAGGCGTTCTTCCACGCGAAGACGAGCGAGATGCGCCAGCGCCACGCGAAGTACGAGGATACGGCCTTCTCGCTCGAGCCGAACTGCAAGGAAAGCCCCGGCGGCCTGCGCGACCTGCAGGTGATCCTGTGGGTGGCCAAGGCCGCCGGCCTGGCCAGTTCATGGCGCACGCTGGCCACGCGCGGCCTGATCACGCAAACCGAGGCGCGCCAGCTGATGGAAAAGGAGCGCGCCTTCAAGGATATCCGCGTGCGCCTGCACCTGCACGCCGGCCGCCGCGAAGACCGCCTCGTGTTCGACGTGCAGACGGCGATCGCCGAGAGCCTGGGCTTTCAGACCACCGGCGACGGCGTGCACATGCGCCGCGCCAGCGAATACCTGATGCAGCGCTACTACTGGGCCGCAAAAGCCGTGGTGCAGCTGAACACGATCCTGCTGCAGAACATCGAAGCGATGCTGTTCCCGCAGGGCGGCGAGCCGCGGCCCATCAACGAGCGCTTCAACGAGGTGAACGGCTTCATCGACATCGCCGCCGACGACGTGTTCGAGCGCACGCCCTCGGCGATCCTGGAGCTGTTCGTGCTGATGACGGAACGCCCGGCATTGAAAGGCATCACGGCCCGCGCCACGCGCGCGCTGTGGCACGAGCGGTTCAAGATCGATTCGGCATTCCGCGCCGATCCCGTCAACCGCGCCTACTTCCTGCGCATCCTGCAGGCCCCTTCCGGCATCATCCACGCGCTGCGGCGCATGAACGAGCTGTCGATCCTGGGACGCTACCTGCCGAACTTCCGCAAGATCGTGGGGCAGATGCAGCACGACCTGTTCCACGTCTACACGGTGGACCAGCATATCCTGATGGTGGTGCGCAACATGCGCCGCTTCACGATGACGGAGCACGCGCACGAATACCCGTTCTGCAGCCAGCTGATGGCGAACTACCCGCAGCACTGGCTGCTGTACGTGGCCGCGCTGTTCCACGACATCGCCAAGGGCCGCGGCGGCGACCATTCCAAGCTGGGCGTGGCCGATGCCGTGCAGTTCTGCCAGGACCACGGCATGAGCGCGGACGAGACGGAGCTCGTCGCCTTCCTCGTCGAGCAGCACCTCCTGATGTCGACGGTGGCGCAGAAGCAGGACCTGTCCGATCCGGACGTGATCGAAGCCTTTGCCAGGACGGTGCGCGACGAGCGCCATCTCACCGGCCTGTACCTGCTCACGGTGGCCGATATCCGCGGCACGAGCCCGAAGGTGTGGAACGCCTGGAAGGCCAAGCTGCTGGAAGACCTGTACAAGATGACGCTGCGCGTGCTGGGCGGCGAGCCGCATTCGGCCGACCGCGAGCTGAAGAACCGCCAGCAGGAAGCGCTGGCCACGCTGCGCCTGTACGGCCTGCCGCCGACGGCGCACGAGGCGCTGTGGAAGCAGCTGGACATGGCCTACTTCCTGCGCCACGACGCCTCCGACATCGCCTGGCAGACGCGCGCGCTGTACGAGCGCCTGGACAGCCCGACGCCCGTGGTGAAATGCCGCCTGGCGCCGATCGGCGAAGGCCTGCAGATTGCCGTGTATGTAAAGGACCAGCCGGACCTGTTCGCGCGCATCTGCGGCTACTTCGACCGCAAGAACTTCTCGATCCTCGATGCGAAGATCCACACGACGAAGCACGGCTACGCGCTCGACACCTTCCTCGTCACGGAGCAGAGCTTCGCCAAGAGCTACCGCGACATCATCAACCTGATCGAGCACGAGCTGTGCGACCTGCTGCAATCGCAGGCCCCCATGCAGCCGCCGGTGCGCGGGCGCCTGTCGCGGCTGTCACGCACGTTCCCGATCCAGCCGACCGTGGACCTGCGGCCCGACGAGCGGGGCCAGTACTACCTGCTGTCCGTCACCGCGAACGACCGCACCGGCCTGCTGTACTCGATCGCCAACGTGCTCGTGAAATACCGCGTGAACCTGCACACCGCCAAGGTGATGACCCTGGGCGAGCGCGTGGAAGACGTGTTCATCGTCGACGGCCCCACGCTGTCGAACGCGCGCACGCAATTGCAGCTTGAAACCGATTTATTGGAAGCCTTGAAAGTCTGATTTTGTAATGTCCGAAGAACTTTTGCGTTTATCGAAACGCATGTCCGAACTGGGGTTGTGCTCGCGCCGCGAAGCCGACGAATGGATCGCCAAGGGCTGGGTGCGGGTGGACGGCAAGGTCGTCTCCGAACTGGGCACGAAGGTCTACCCGAGCCAGAAAGTCACCGTCGAGCGGCAGGCCGCCGCCGAGCAGAGCAAGCGCGTGACGATCCTCATCAACAAGCCGATGGGCTATGTGAGCGGCCAGGCCGAGGATGGCTACCAGCCGGCCGTCACCCTGGTCAAGCCGGAAAACCGCTGGAGCGGCGACACCTCGCCCGAGCAGTTCCACCCCACCCAGCTGCGCAGCCTCGTGCCAGCGGGGCGGCTGGACATCGACTCCGTCGGCCTGCTGGTGCTCACGCAGGATGGCCGCGTTGCCAAGCACCTGATCGGCCACGACACGGACATCGACAAGGAATACCTGGTGCGCGTACAGTACACGAAGCCCGGCAAGCTGCCGGACGCGGACCTGAAGAAGCTTAACCACGGCCTGTGGATGGATGGCAAACCGCTGCTGCCGGCCAAGGTGCGCTGGCAGAACGACGATCAGCTGTCGTTTACGCTAAGGGAAGGCAAGAAGCGCCAGATCCGCCGCATGTGCGAGATGGTGGGGCTGAAGGTGATCGGATTGAAGCGCGTGCGGATCGGCCGCGTCAAGCTTGGCGAACTGCCCACTGGACAGTGGCGCTATCTCGGACCGGATGAGCGTTTTTAGCCACAGAATCTCGCTGGAGCTAGCTGTACGGCAATAATGTTGCCTCGGATCAAATCAATACTGGTATCCTTGGAATTCAACCGCCGATCATGCCCTGACTTTCATGCCTAAAAACCTCCGCGATCACCTGGCATGGCTGCATTCGCCTGCCGTTCGGCGCTTCAGTGCGCAACTGCGGCCGAAAGGCGCCGCCCTGCCGCCAGCCGATGCCGGCGTGAAGGAATATGTGCGCACGGAGGCTGCCGGCCACCTGCTGATGCCGGGCCTGCCACCGCGCCGTACTGGGCAGCCCCGCGCGGCCGACATCATCGACCGTATTCCCCTTGGAGCACCAACCCACGACGTTTCCGACGCGGCCGCGATCCGCGACGCGCTGCAGACCATCTGCGACCGCGGCGACGCGGTCACGCTCTACACGGCCGACGCCACGCTGGGTCCGCAACTGGCCCGCATCCTGGCCGTGGATGCCGCCGAGCCCCGCTTCACACTGCAACTGAACGACGGCGTGGTACTGCCGCCGGGTCGCTGCACGTTCGTGAGCCGTCTCGAATCGGCGCGCTGCCAGTTCGAACTCACGGACGACTGGACGCCGCTCCCCGGCACGGTCGACCTGGTGCCGGCGCCATTCCCCGAGCATTGCCAAGTACTGAACCGCCGCAGTGCCGCGCGCCTGGAAACGCCGCTGGCGGGCAACTACACCGCTTCCTTCGTGCTGTTCGGCACCCCGTTCGAGCTGCAGCTGTACGACGTGGCCACCGGCGGCATCGGCATGCGCTGCGCCCCGCGCGACGCACCCGGCCTGCACACCGGCCGCAAGCTCCAGCGCGTGCGGCTGGAACTGGGCGAGACGGTCGTGATCTGCGACCTCGAAGTGCGGCTGTCGCGCCGCTTCCGCTCCTTCCTGCTGGGCGAACAGATGCAGATCGGCTGCCGCTTCGTCAACCTGTCGCCGCAGATGCAGGAAGAGGTGGACAGGGCGATCAAGAAGATGGCGATGGGGCGCCGATGAGCCTCGGTGTCGGACATCTTTTTCCGGGCCTCATCCGGAAAAAGGTGTCCGACACCGGTTCTCCCCTGATGCATCAACGAACAACCTCCATTGCCGGCAACTTCACCCAAGCCCGCAACCCGCTTCCCTCTTCCTTCCCCTCCAGCCCGATCTCGCCGCCGTGCCGCTCCACGGCCGCCAGCGCGATCGCCAAACCCAGCCCGCTGCCGCCCTGCGCCTGCGCCGGGTCCCGGAAGAACCGGTCGAACACGCGCTCGCGCAGCGCAGGTGCGATGCCGGGCCCTTCGTCCGTCACCGTCAGCAGCGCATGATCGCCTTCCCGTTGCAGCCGCACGTCGACCGTACCCCGCTCCGGGCCGTACTTGATGGCGTTGTCGACGAGGTTGTCGATCAGCGACGTGAGGCTCTCGCGCCAGCCACGCACCGCCAGCCCCGGCTCCGCGTCCAGCGCCATCTCCACGCCACGCGCATCGGCGATGGCGGACAATGCCGCCATCCGGTCCTGGAGCAGCGCGTCGAGCGCCACCGCCTCGGCTTGCTCGACCGCCGCGGCATCGCTGCGCATCAGGTTCAACAGCTGGCCGACGAGCCGGCCAGCGCGGGCCACGCTGCTGACGACCCCGGCCAGCAGTTCGCGCTGGCGCGGCCCGGAGGCCTGCGCCTGCAGCGCTTCCACATTGATGCGCATCGCAGCCAGCGGCGTGCGCAGCTCGTGCGCCGCATCGGCGATGAAGGCGCGCTCGCGGGCGGTCGCTTCCTTCAATCGGCGCATCAACGTATCGATGCTGTCGACCATCGCGCGCAATTCGCGGTGGCGTGGCCGGAACGACAGCGGCGCAAGGTCGTGCGGGCCACGCGAGCCCACCTCGCGCGCCACGGCGTTCCACGGCCGCAAGGCGAGGCGGATCGACAGCCACGCAGGCAAGGCCAGGAAAGGGATGCTGATCATCAGGGGCAGCAGATAGAAGCCCTTGGAGTTGAGCGTGAGGAAGATATTCATCGGGTCCGCCGCCACGATCAAGGTCAGGCGCAGGCCGCTGCGTGGCGATACCTTCGTGCGCGCACGCCAGCGCTTGCCGTTGAACGCCAGGGTTTCGATCGAATCGGTTTGCCGGGTGCCCACGCCGGCGGGCAGGTCGGCGCTCCGGTACAGGACACGGCCATCCCGCTCGACCAGCATGCGCGGCGCCATGTCCCCTTCCACATCCTCGGCCAGGGCGCGTTCGATATACCGGAACGTCTCGCGCTGCTGCGCCGGGGAGCCGGTCAGCTGATCGGCCACCAGCAGCATGGCGTCGAACACCGCTTCCTGCTTCAGGCCCGAGTCATCCCTGCCGCTCTCATACACCACGAAGGCGGCGCTGAGCGTCCACAACAGGGCCAGCAAGAGCATCTGCGCCAGCAGCAGGCGGCGCATCAGGCTCGGCTCGAGAATGCGGCGCATCAGGCGGGTCATCGGGCCGGTTCCTGGTCGATCACGTAGCCCACGCCGCGCACGGTGCGGATGTAACCCTCGCCGATCTTGCGGCGCAGGTTCGCCATGTGCACATCCAGCGAATTGCTGGCATTGGCCTGGGCACCCGGCAGCGCGCTTTCTTCCAGGCTGCGGCGCGTGACCACGCGATCGGCGCGCATCATCAGCGTTTTCAGCAGCTCGTACTCGCTGGCCGTCAGGTCCACGGGCCTGCCCTGCACCGCGACGCGGCGCGTGGGCAGGTGCAGGCACAGGCCGCGCAGTTCCAGCGTGGCGCCGTCGAAGCCATAGCTGCGGCGGGCCAGCGCGCGCACACGCGACAGCAATTCGGCCAGCTCGAACGGTTTCACCAGGTAATCGTCGGCGCCCGTGTCCAGGCCCTGCAGGCGGTCCGGCAAGGCGTCGCGCGCCGACAGGATCAGCACCGGCACGCCGCTGCGGTTGCGGCGCAGTTTCGCGAGCAGGTGCAGGCCGTCGCCATCGGGCAGGCCCAGGTCCAGCAGCACCAGGTCGCAGCGCTCCCCATCCAGGTATTCGTCGGCGGCGGCCATGTGGCGCACCCAGATGACATCCATGCCCTGGTCGGCCAGCGCGATGCGCACGCCGTTGCCGAGATCCAGGTCGTCTTCGATGAGCAGAATTTTCATGAGGCGTATTACACCATCGCCACGTGAAGAAAGTGTGAAGATTTATCTTCATGCAATCTTCATGATCGGCTCAGGTTTCCTTCATGCGCGCCCCCGACACTGTGCGCTCCAGAACTCACAGGGATATGCGATGAACAAGAACAACCTGGCCGCCATCGTCCTGCTGGCGTGCGCAGCCTGCGCGCAGGCCGAGGACAACGTGCTCACCTTCGGTGCCGGCATTGCCGGCGCGGCGCGCTATTCGGGCGCCGACGACTACGTGATCGGGCCGCTGCTGGCGATCGACTACCAGATGGCCAACGGCTTCTACGCAAGCACCTTGCGCGGCATCGGCTATGGCGGCGCGGTAGGACCGGTCTATCTGTCGGCCGCATTGGGGTACCGCGGCGAACGCTCCGAGAAGGACCGCAGCGGCATCGGCGGCGCCAGCGGCAGCCCGGCGCTGCGCGGCATGGGCGACGTGAAAGGCAGCGCCACCGCAGTGCTCGGCGCCAGCTGGGACATCGTCGATGGCCTGGCGCTGGAATGGCACGCCGAGCTGCCCGTCAGCAAGCGCGAGAACGGACGCCAGATCGGCGTCGGCCTGACCGGCACGCTGTACCAGCAGGCCCGCGACCACGTCACGCTGAGCCTCGCCGCGAACATCGCCGACCGCGACTACATGCAGACGTATTACGGGGTGACGGCCACGCAATCGGCCCGCTCCGGCTATCGGCAGTATCGGCCGAAGGGCGGCCTGTACGAGGTCGAACTGGGGATGACGTGGAAGCACATGATCGACACGCGCTGGGGCGTGACCGGCACCCTGAGCGCCGTCGCCCTGACCCGCGACGCCGCCAACAGCCCGATCACGAAACGCCCCCGCTCCGCGGCAGGCGCCGTCTACGCGACGTACAGCTTCTAAGCACCGCAGAGCGGTAGCCAAAATCGGTGACAAAACCGGTGACAGGCACCGCCTTTTTCGGAACATTTCCCGAAAACCGGTGACAGGCACCGCCTTTTTTGAAATATTTCCCGAAGACCGGTGCCTGTCACCGGTTTTCTTGCAACATTCGGCGAGATCGGTGCCTGTACCGGTTTACAGGATATCCAGCGCCACTTTCCGCTTCGGGGCGGGGAAAGCGGCGTCCAGGGTCGCGAGGTCTTCGGGCGTCAGCACGATATCCAGCGCGGCGCGGTTGGCGCGCACGTGGTCGGGCTGGACAGCTTTCGGGATCGCGCACACGCCATCCTGCGCGAACAGGAAGGCCAGGGCGATCTGCGCGGGCGTGGCGCCATGCCGGGCGGCGACCTGCCGCAGCGCGGGGTCGGCGAACAGCCGTTGTTGCTCGCGCCGGTCCGACTCGAGAGGCGAGTACGCCATCACGGGAATGCCGTGTTCGCGGCACCACGGCAGCAAGTCGAACTCGATGCCGCGCCGGCGCAGGTTGTACATCACCTGGTTGGCGGCGATCGCCTTGCCGCCCGGCGCGCGCAAGGCTTCCTGCATGTCGGCCGTATCGAAATTGCTGACGCCGTAGGCGAGTATCTTGCCAGCCGCGCGCAGTTTCTCGAAGCCTTCCAGCGTTTCGGCCAGCGGCACGCCGCCGCGCCAGTGCAGCAGGTACAGGTCGATGCGGTCGGTGCCAAGCCGGGCCAGGCTGCGTTCGCACGCCCGCTGCACCTCGCTGCGCCCGGCGTTGTGCGGGTACACCTTGCTGACGAGCGTGACCTCGTCGCGCCGGCCGGCAATCGCGGCGCCGACCACGCGCTCCGCGCCGCCTTCGCCGTACATCTCGGCCGTGTCGACCAGCGTGATGCCGAGGTCCAGGCCCAGTTGCAGCGCGCGTACCTCTTCGTCCTGGTGGGCGGGGTCTTCGCCCATGTACCACGTGCCCTGACCCAGCCGGTGCTGCGCAATGGGGTTCATTTGCCCTCCTTATACCTCGATCCTGCGTGCGGAATTCGCGGCCCAACGATACAGCGTGACAAGGATCGCGGCGCCGACGGCCAGGGCGATCAGCATGCCGGTCGATTCGTCGACACCGCCGCCCAGGGCCAGCGGCTCCGCATCGCCGGTGAGCACGATCAGCGCGGCGAGCGCCACGTTGAACAGGCTTTCGCCGACGATGAAGCCCGACATCACGAGCACGCCCACGCGCGAGGCGGCTTCGCCATACGTCTTGCCGCGCATCGACTTCTCGAAATAGTAGCCGGCGACGGCGCCCACCACGACCGGCGCGGTCACGGAGGAAGGCAGGTACACGGCCAGGCCGACACCCAGCGGTGGCAGGCTGTATTTGCCGTGGCTCGATTTCTTCAGCACGAAATCGATCGCCACCAGTATCAGGCCGATGAGGGCGCCCCAGCCGATCAGGCCCCACGGCAGGTCGTGGGAGATGACGCCGCGCGCCAGCGTGGAAATCAGCGTGGCTTGCGGCGCCGCCAGCGGCTGGTTCGAGATGGCGTTCTGGTTCGGCGCGCCGGCGAAGCCGTAGGCCTCGTTCAGCAGGTCCAGCACGAAGGGCACCACGCAGGAACCCGCGAACACGCCGATGACCAGCGCCACCTGCTGCTTCCACGGCGTGGCGCCGACCAGCTGGCCGGTCTTCAGGTCTTGCAAATTGTCGTTGCCGATCACGGCCACCGCCAGCACCACCGTGGTGACGAACAGCGAGAACGCGATCAGCGCCTTGGCGACATCGGGGCCCATCAGTTCGCGGCCGACAAAACCGACCGAGGTGGCGGCGCCGAGGATCGTCAGGATCGCGATGCCGGAGACGGGCGAATTCGAGGAACCGATCAGGCCTGCCATGTAGCCGCATACGGCAGCGGCCAGCAGGCCGGCCACGAGGATGTAGCCGATGCCGACGGCCACCAGCGGCGTGGCGACCGATGCGAGCACGCCGCCTTGAAGGAAGGCCGACAGCAGCCAGCCCGCCGGCACCATGGCGATCAGCGTGACGAGGCCGACGATGAAGATCGGCACATCGCGCTCCACGCGCGGCACTTCGGCGCCGCCGTGTTTCGCCGCGCGTGACGCGGCCAGCGCCGACTTCAGGCCGCCCAGCACGGGCTTGGCCAGCGTTGCCAGCGTGACGATGGCCGCGGCACCGATCGTGCCCGCGCCCATCATGCGTACCTGGGTGCTCCACACGCCCAGCGCGTGGTCGGCGACCGATGCGCCGGCGGCCATCGGCGTGACCGCCGTGAGGATCGGCACCAGGATGCCCCAGGCGATCACGAGGCCGACCAGCATGGCAATGCCGACCGTGATGCCCATCAGGTGACCGGCGCCGACCAGCGCGAGCGACGTGGAAGCGCCCAGGCCCGTGGCGGCGGTGCCGCCGCCGAAGCGGAAGTAATACGCCACCTCGTGGGATACCAGCTTGGCACCGGCCAATGCGGCGAAGCCGGCCGAAGCGAGCGTGCCCAGGATCACGGCCTTCAGGCCCGCCTTCCCTTCCTGGGCACCGGCGCGCGACTGCGTGCCCACCTTCAGCACCTCGGCCGCGGCCACGCCTTCCGGGTACGGCAGCTTCGATTCCGCGACAAGGGCGCGGCGCAGCGGGATCGTGTACATCACGCCCAGCACGCCGCCGATGGCACAAGCACCGAAGGTGGGCCAGAACGGGATCTCGGCCCACCAGCCGACCATCAGGAGGCCGGGCAGCACGAAGATCACCGAAGCCAGCGTGCCGGCGGCCGAGGCGATCGTCTGCACGATATTGTTTTCCTGGATCGTTGCGTCCTTGAACGCCGACAGCAGCGCCATCGAGATGACGGCGGCAGGAATCGACGTGGCGAAGGTAAGGCCGACTCTCAGGCCGAGATAGACTTGGGCGGCCGTGAAGACGAGCGTGATGAGGATGCCGAGGATGATCCCCCGCGCCGAAAATTCAAGTGGATTGGACGAAGAGGGTTGGCTCATCCTGGTTTCTCCCGGTAGCCCCCGGATTTGTGATCCAGGATTGTTATCGTATGGTCAATGAGGGTGGTCAATGCTGGGCGGGATATTACGACAGATTTGGTGCGGCGCCAATGATTGCTGGCGCATATCGAAATGCAGTGTTTGCGGGCTGTGGGATGAGAAAACCGGTGTCGCACACTTTTTCCGGGAAAGGCCCGGAAAAAGTGTGCGACACCAGCGCGTATACCCCGCGGCGGATGCCGGGGTCCGACCCGCCGGGTCGGACCCGGTCCCTGCCGTTGGGTGCAGGACGTGCGGCGCCGCGCCAGCCTCAATCGTCGTCGTTCGGGTCCAGCTCCGGAAACATCACGCTGGTGAAGCCGAACTTGCTGAAATCGACGATCCGGCTCGGATACAGGATGCCGTGCAGATGATCCACCTCGTGCTGCACGACCCGCGCATGGAAGCCCTCGGCATCGCGCGAAATGCGGTTACCGTGCTGGTCGAAGCCTTCGTAATGCAGCCGCGTGTAGCGCGGCACGCTGCCGCGCAGGCCGGGCACGGACAGGCAGCCTTCGAAGCCCTCTTCCTTCTCTTCCGACAAGGGCGTGAGCACCGGGTTGATCAGCACCGTCTCCGGCACTTGCGGCGCATCGGGGTAGCGCGGGTTCGACTTGAAGCCGAAGATCATCACCTGCAGGTTCACGCCGATCTGCGGCGCGGCCAGGCCGGCGCCATTGGCGGCGTGCATCGTGTCGAACATGTCGGCGATCAGCGCATGCAGCGCGGGCGTGCCGAAGTCGCGCACCGGGTCGGCCTGCCGCAACAGGCGGGCATCGCCCATCTTGAGGATTTCACGGACGGTCACAGCGTCTCCCTGGTTTGCGCCACGAATTCGGCGAAGGCGGCACCCGTTTCCGGGTGCTTCAAGCCCATCGCCACGGTAGCTTTCAGGTAGCCCAGCTTGGAGCCGCAGTCATAGCGCTGGCCTTCGTAGCGGTAGGCCAGTACGCGCTCGTGCTGCAGCAGCGCGGCGATGCCGTCGGTCAGCTGGATCTCGCCGCCGGCGCCCATGCCGACCTGCTCGAGGAAATCGAAGATGCGCGCCGACAACACGTAGCGGCCCACCACGGCGAGCGTGGACGGCGCCTCCTCGGGTTTCGGTTTCTCGACGATGCCCGATACCAGCTCGAGCCTGTCGCGATACGGCGAGGCGCTGACGATGCCGTACTGGCGCGTCTGCTCGCGCGGCACTTCCTGCACGGCCAGCAGGCTGGCGCGCTCGAAGTCGTAGCGTTCCGTCATCTGCGCCAGCACTGGCCGCACGTCCTCGGGCGTATCCATGAAATCGTCCGCCAGCAGCACCGCAAACGGTTCGTCGCCGACGATGGGCCGCGCGCACAGCACCGCGTGGCCCAGGCCCAGCGGCGCGGACTGGCGGATGTAGATGCAGTTCACGTGCTTGGGAATCACGTTCTGCACCAGTTCCAGCAACTGCTGCTTGTTTGCCGCCTCCAGTTCCGCTTCCAGCTCGTAGGCCTTGTCGAAATGGTCTTCGATGGCGCGCTTGTTGCGGCCGGTGATGAAGACCAGGTCGGTAATGCCCGCCGCCACCGCCTCCTCCACGGCATACTGGATGAGCGGCTTGTCGACGATGGGCAGCATCTCCTTTGGCTGCGCCTTGGTGGCGGGGAGGAAACGGCTGCCCAGGCCGGCGACGGGGAAAACGGCTTTGCGGATTGCGTTCATCTTTGTTCTCGCCAGAAATCTTGCAGAAAAACCGGTGACAGGCACCGTTTTCCAGGAAATGTTGCAAAGAAACCGGTGCCTGGGCTGGATGATGGCTTGCAAGCCATCATTCGTTCCGCAGGCGCAGAGCATGCTCTGCGAAACCCCTGCTCCACCACCGGTTTTGGTGCAACTATTTGCCCAGCAGCGCCAGCAGGGCTGCTTCGTCCAGGATCGTGACGCCGAGTTCCTCGGCTTTCGCGAGCTTGCTGCCGGCTTCGGCGCCGGCGACCACGTACGAGGTTTTCTTCGAGACGGAACCGGAAACCTTGCCGCCCGCCGCTTCGATCATGGCGCCGGCGGCGTCGCGCGACAGGGTCGGCAGCGTGCCGGTCAGCACGAAGGTCTTGCCCGCCAGCGGCCCTTCTTCGACGGCGGCCGTGTCCGGCAGCTGTTCGAGCAGCTCGGTACGCAGCGCGGAGAGCGACATCAGCATGTCCCGGTTCGCCTGCGATGCCATCCACTCCTCGAGCGAAGCGACGACGTTGGCCGGCAGGCCATACACGCCGAACACCTTCTGGAACGCCAGCTTTTCCAAGGTCATGCCATCGGCCAGCAACTGCCTTGCGCGCGGCTCGGTGAGCTTCGGGATGCCCAGGGCGGCGAGCAGCTTCACTTCGTCGAGCTTCTCGCGCAGCTGCGCCTTCGGCGCATGCTCGCCCTGCGGCGTCACGCCGGCGGCGAGCAGCGCGTCGATGGCCTGCTGGTTCTTCTCTTCCGCGAAGAAGTCGGCGATCGATTCGGCCACCGTGCCGCCGATGTCCGGCAGCACCCGCAGCAGCGCGGCCGGGGCGCGGCGCACCAGCTCGAACTTGCCGAGCCAGTCGGCCAGCGTCTTGCCCGTCGATTCGCCCACGTGCCGGATGCCCAGCGCAAACAGCAGCCGTTCCAGCGGCGGCTTCTTGCTGGCCTCGATCGCGGCCAGCAGGTTGTCGGCCCACTTGGTCGCCACCTTGCCCTGCTTGACCGTCTCCGGCGTGGTGCCGTCGCGCTCGTCGGCCGCCAGCTTCATGCGCAGCAGGTCGTCCAGCGTCAGCTTGTACAGGTCCGCCACGCCATGCACCAGGTTGCATTCGACGAGGCTGTCGATGTAGCGGTCGCCCAGGCCTTCGATATCCATCATGCGGCGGCCGGCGAAGTGGCGGATCGCTTCCTTGCGCTGGGCCGCGCACGTCAGGCCGCCGGAGCAGCGCGCCACCGCCTCGCCTTCCTCGCGCACCACGTGCGAGCCGCACACGGGGCAGGTATTCGGCAGCACATAGGCCGCCGGCTCCGGCGTGGGCCGCTTGTCCAGCACCACCGCCAGCACCTCGGGGATCACGTCGCCGGCACGGCGCACGATGACGGTATCGCCCACGCGCACATCCTTGCGGCGCACCTCGTCCTCGTTGTGCAGCGTGGCGTTGGTGACGGTCACGCCGCCCACGAACACGGGCACCAGCCGCGCCACCGGCGTGATGGCGCCGGTGCGGCCCACCTGCACCTCGATCGCCTGCACCGTGGTCAGCGCCTCTTCGGCCGGGAACTTATGGGCCAGCGCGAAGCGCGGCGCGCGCGAGACGAAGCCAAGGGCGCGCTGGTCTTCCACGCGGTTGACCTTGTAGACGACGCCATCGATCTCGTACGGCATCGCCGGCCGGGCCTTGCCGATCCGTGCGTAAAACTCGAGCAGGCCATCCTTGCCCGTCACCACGGCGCGTTCCTTCGCCACCGGCAGGCCCAGTTCCGCGTACCAGTCCAGCAGGCCGGAATGGGTCGCGGGCATGTCCGCGCCCACGAGTTCGCCGATGCCGTAGGCGAAGAAGCGCAGCTTGCGCTGGGCGGTAATGCGCGAATCGAGCTGGCGCAGCGCACCGGCGGCGGCATTGCGCGGGTTGACGAATTCCTTCTGCCCGGCCGCGCGCTGGCGCTCGTTCATGGCGGCGAAATCGGCCTTGAACATCAGTACTTCGCCGCGCACCTCGAGCACTTCCGGCAGGTCGTTCCCGTGCAGGCGCAGCGGAATCGACTTGATCGTGCGGATGTTGGTCGACACGTCCTCGCCCGTATAGCCGTCGCCGCGCGTGGCGGCCTGCACGAACACGCCGTTCTCGTAGCGCAGGTTGATGGCCAGGCCGTCGAATTTCAGCTCGGCCGCATAGTCGACCTGCACCGCGTCGAGTCCTTCACGCACGCGGCGGTCGAAGTTTTCGATGTCCTCGTCGGTAAAACCGTTGTTCAGCGACAGCATCGGCACCGCGTGCGTCACGGCCGCGAACTGCTCGCCCGGCGGCGCGCCCACGCGCTGCGTGGGCGAATCGGGCAAGGCCAGTTCCGGATGCCGCGCCTCGAGCTGCTGCAGCTCGGCGAACAGCTTGTCGTACTCGGCGTCGGGGATCGTTGGCGCATCCAGCACGTGGTAGGCATGCAGGTGACGGTTCAGCTCCGACGTCAGCCATGCGGCGCGTTCGGCGGGGCTCTGGAGGTCTTGGCTCATTTAGTACCAGGAATCAGTTGAACAGCCGCAACGCGCGCGTGGAGCCGGCGGGGATATCGGAAGCTTCCATGTCGGCATAGAACTCCTTCACCTGCCCGGCGATCTCGGCGATCGAGGCGTCGGAGAGCGGCTGGTTGTAGTCGTCGACGATGATCGCGTCTAGCCGCTGCACCAGCGACTTCGCGCAGGCGATCATGGCGCCGAAGCCGTCGCGCGCCGGCGCCACGCAGGGCACGTCCAGCAGCAGGGTAAGGCGCCCCGTCGTTTCCTCGGCCGGCGACACATTGGTCGACAGCGTGAAGAGCTGGCCGCCCTCGCCGTCCGCCATCACGAAGCGACCGTCCGGACGCAGGTCGAAGCCCTGCTTTTCCAGCGCGCCGACCAGCGTGGTCACATCCCACGGCGCGCCGTTGGCGGCCAGGTTCACGCCCAGCTGGGCGTCGTGGTTGGCCACGAAGCGGTGCAGGTTCTTCGCCTCGGCCATCACTTCCATCATGTCGGGAATCTGCGGTTCGGCGCCGATCTCGTCGGCCACGGTGCGCAGGCGCGTCACCAGTTCTGAGTATTCGAGTTCGTTCAGGGCCGTGGTGCGGCTGGCCAGCTGCACCCCACCCTGCAATTTCGTGTACACGATGCCGTGCTGGATCGGCAGCCAGTCGCCGGAAACGGCCAGGCCCACGTAATGCACCGGCTTGTTGCCGACCAGGCGCAGCTTCTGCAAGGCCGGCAGCAGCTTCTCACCGCGCATCGGCGCGGCCATCTCCAGCGGCAGCAGGCAATCGATCAGCGGATCGACGAGGGCGGTGGCCAGCTCGGATGGCGGCACGGCTGCGTCGGCGCTGCGCACCGGAACCGGCGGCTCGACGATCGGCGCGGGTGCCGGGGCAGCAGCCGGCGGGGGCGCCGGGGCCGGAGCCGCGGAGGGTGCGGGAGCTGCGACCGGCGCCGCGGTGACGGGTTCGGCAGCGGCAACCGGAGCGGCCGCAGGAATGTCCAGCGTGGGCTCGGCGGGAACCTTCACCTCGGGTTCGGCATGTTGCACGTCGTCTGCGACCACGCTGGGCGCCACGATATCGTCGTGGGGCGGCTTGCCGTAGGCGCCGGAGCCGGCATCGACCATGGGCACATCGCCCAGCGAGAAGCTGGGTTCCGCCCGCGCCGCGACGCCATCGGCGGCGGCATCGGCCGTGATGTCGAGGCCAGGCTCGTCGCTGCGGCGCATCAGCACGTCGTCATGCTCGGACGCGAAGGCCCGTTCGACGCTCTTCTTGGCCTTGTGCTCCTGCCACTTGTTGTAGATGAATACGCCGGCGACGAATACGCCGGCAGCTGCGATCAAACTGGTCTGGAAATCTGTCATGCTGCTTGTGCCTCGGTAGCGAAATGGGCGGCGGCTTCGATATCCACCGCCACGATGCGCGATACGCCCTGCTCCTGCATCGTCACACCGATCAGTTGAGTGGCCATCTCCATCGCGATCTTGTTGTGCGAGATGAAGAGGAATTGGGTCTGGTCCGACATGCGTTTCACCATCTTGCAGAAACGTTCCGTGTTTGCGTCGTCCAGCGGCGCGTCGACTTCGTCGAGCAGGCAGAACGGCGCCGGATTCAGGCGGAACATGGAGAACACGAGGGCCGTTGCCGTCAGCGCCTTTTCACCGCCGGACAGCAGGTGGATCGTCGCATTCTTCTTGCCCGGCGGCTGGGCCATCACCTGCACGCCGGAATCGAGGATCTCGTCGCCCGTCATGATCAGTTTAGCCTGCCCGCCACCAAACAGGATCGGGAACAGTTCGGAGAAGTGGCCGTTCACGCGGTCGAACGTTTCCTGCAACAGGTCGCGCGTTTCCTTGTCGATCTTGGCGATCGCGTCTTCCAGCGTGGCGATCGCTTCCAGCAGGTCGCGGTTTTGCGCGTCCAGGAAATTCTTGCGCTCGGAAGCCTGCGCCAGCTCGTCGAGGGCGGCCAGGTTGACGGCGCCCAGCGCGGCGATCGCATTGGTCAGCCGCGTCACTTCGGCTTGCAGGTATTGCGCCTTCATGTCCGGCTGCAGCTTGGCCGAGAGCGTAGCTTCGTCGGCCTGCACCTCGGCCAGCTGCTGGGCGAACTGCTCCTGATTCAGGCGCGCGGCCTGCTCCTTCAGCTGGATCTCCGTGATGCGGTCGCGCTGCGGTTGCAGGCTGCGTTCGCCGCTCATGCGCGCTTCCTCGGCGTGGCGTAACTGCTGCGTGATCTGGTCGAGCTCGTGACGCGCGTCGGCCAGCGCGCGTTCCTGCTGCGTGCGGCGGTCGAGCAAGTCCTGCAAGCCTTCGTGCGCGGTACCGGCTTCCAGGCCGGCCAGTTCCAGCTCGCCCGCGCGCAGGCTCTCGACCACCTGGGCCGCCTGCGTGCTGGCGGTGGCGATGTTGCGGCGCAGTTCGTCGATACGATTACGCGCCGACTTCTCGGCGAATTCCGCTTCCTGCGCGCGGCGCTCCAGGTCACGCAGTGCCTCGCGGGCATCAGCCAGCCGCGCCTCGATGCGCAGGTAGCCCTCCTGCCCTTCCTCGTGCTCGCCCTGCAATTCGGCCAGCGCCATGTCGAGCTGTTCGAATTTCTCTTCCGATTCCAGCTTGGCCTGCATCTGCTCCGCTTCCTGCGCGGCGATCTCGGCGAGATCGGTTTCGATCTGCGTGCTGCGCTGGTTGAAGCGCGCCTCGATCTCGGACAGCTTCACCACTTCCAGCTGCAAGGCGTGCACGGACGACGTGAGCGACTGGTTTTTCTGCCGCAGCTCGGCGACGACGCGGCCGTGGTTCGTTACCGCCGCCTCGGCGCGCACGGCGCGGGCGCGCGCTTCCTCGGCCAGCATGGCCTGGGCGCGCAGCTGCTTGCCGATATTGTCGATCTCCTGCTGGCGCCCCAGCATGCCTTCCTGCTCGGAGTCGGCGGCATGGAAGCGCACGCTCGACTGCGTCACGATATGGCCCTGGCGCGTGACGAAGGACGCGCCGGCCGGCAGGTGGCCGCGGTTCGAGAATGCCTGCGCCGTATCCTCGGCCACGAAGACCTGGTGCAGCCAGTCCTGCAGCACACCGCGCAAGCCCGGGTCGTTCAGTTTCAGCAGGTCGAGCAGCGGCTTGAAGCCCACCGGGGCGGCCGGTGCCGGCGCCGCGGTGAGCGGCGCGAACAGCGCCAGCTTGGCCGGCGGCGCATCGCCGATGAAATGCTTGGCCCAGTCGAGGTTCGAGACCTGCAGCGCGCCGGCGCGCTCGCGCAGCACGGATTCCACCGCGGCTTCCCAGCCCGGCTCGATGGCCAGCTGCTGCCACAGGCGCGGCAACTCGTCCAGCCCATGCTTCTTGAGCCATGGCGTGACCTTGCCCTGGGTTTGCACCCGCTCCTGCAACTGGCGCAGCGCCGTCAGGCGCGCTTCCAGCTGGGCGCTGGCGGCCGTTTCGCCTTGCACCGCGGCTTGCGCGGCACGGCGCTCCTCTTCCAGGCGCGGCTGCTGTTCCAGCGCCTCGTCCAGCTGCATGCCGGTTTCTTCCAGCGCCTGCTGCTTTTCCTCGAGCTGGTAGCGCAGGTTTTCCAGGTGCGACGCATCCGGCATCGCCAGGCCATTGCGCTCCTGCTGCAGCCGCTCGCGCCGCGTGGCCAGGCTGGCGAGGATGTTCGACGCATTGCGCTGGTGCGCCGATTCCAGCTCCAGCTGCTGCTGCATCCCCATGATGCGGGCGCGCGACTCGGTGGATTTTTCCTGGGCTGCGCGCCATTCGCCTTCGAGCAGCGGCAGCAGCTCGGCCTTCTGTTCGGCCAGCATGCGCGATTCCTCGACCTTGGCCGCCAGTTCCTCGAGGTTGAAATCCGCCTCCTCCAGCTGGCCGCGGTATTCCTCGGCCTGCTGCTGCCACTGGTCGCGCTGCGCGGCCAGTGTGCCGAGCTGCTGCTGCAGGCGCGTGCGCGATTCGACCACGAACTTGATCTGCGCTTCCAGGCTGCCGATTTCCGCGTTGGTCTGGTACAGCGCCCCTTGGGCGGTGTGCAGGCGGTCACCAACGGCGAAGTGCGCCTGGCGCATCTGCTCCAGCGACAGTTCCACATTGCGCAGCCTGGCGGTCTGCTCTTCGAGATCGGTCTGCGCCTGCAGCATCTCGCCAAACCAGCGCGCTTGCTCGGCCTGTGCCTCGTTGCGCCGCAGCAGCCACAGGAGCTTCTGCTTTTCATCCTGTTCCGCCTGCAGCTGGTGGAACCGGGTGGCGATCGCCGCCTGGCCTTCGAGCTTTTCCAGGTTGCCGGAAAGCTCGCGCAGGATGTCTTCCACGCGCAGCAGGTTGTCGCGCGTGTCGTGCAGGCGATTCTCCGTCTCGCGGCGGCGCTCCTTGTACTTCGAGACGCCGGCGGCTTCCTCGAGGAACACGCGCAATTCCTCGGGCCGCGACTCGATGATGCGGGCGATCATGCCCTGGCCGATGATGGCGTAGGCGCGCGGCCCCAGGCCGGTGCCCAGGAAGATGTCCTGGATATCGCGCCGGCGCACCGGCTGGCCGTTGATGTAGTAGGTGGACGTGCCGTCGCGCGTGAGCGTGCGCTTGACGGCGATCTCGGCATACTGGCCCCATTGGCCGGATGCCTTGCCGTCGTGATTGTCGAACACGAGTTCGACGGACGCGCGGCCGGCAGGCTTGCGATGGGTGGAGCCGTTGAAGATCACATCCTGCATCGACTCGCCGCGCAGCTCGGACGCCTTCGATTCGCCCAGCACCCAGCGCACCGCGTCGATGATGTTCGACTTGCCGCAGCCGTTCGGCCCCACCACGCCTACCAGCTGCCCGGGCACCTGGAAATTGGTGGGATCGACGAACGACTTAAATCCCGACAATTTAATGGATGATAGACGCACGTAGAGGAATGTATCTTGCCCGACTGTTGTTCGCCCGGCAGGCTGGTTGCAAAGGTGGTTATCATACCATCGCCCGCCAGGGGGCTGGACAAAATCGCACTATTGCGCTGGCGGCAGCAGGCCAGGGACAGGAAACCAGCGCCGGCAAGCAGCCGGCGGTTTTCTAGCTCTCGCGGTGCGCCTTGTATCGCTTGCCCTCGGGGCCCAGCTTCCACGCACGCTCGACCGGATCGGAGCCGGACAGGTACATGGCCACGTCCCGCACCCACCGCTCGGCCGGCATGGGCTTGGTGAACGGCATGACGAGCACCAGCGGCACGCACAGGGCGGCCAGGGCCCGGGTAAAGCCGGCCGGCTGTTCGCTGCGCGCCGTCATGATGAACGCCGCCGCCACCGCCAGCCCGACGGCGCCGCCCAGCACCACTTCCGACAGCGAATGGGCCAGCACCGGCACACGGGAAAGGCTGACCAGCGCCGCGAGCAGGATGCCGGCGGCCAGGGCAACGTGGCGCGTCAGCGACGGAGCCTTCAGGAACAGCAGATAGAACACGACGGGATACACGGCACACGCGCGCATCGCATGGCCGGACAGGCCGGCGAACTTCCATTCAGGGATGCCGATGCCCCAGCCATACCAGGCGACCTTGGTCACCACGACGAGCAGCAGGCCGATTCCGAACAGCAGGCACCACGACAGCGACAGGCGCCACGTGCGCCCGGCCAGCAGCCACACGGCCACAGCCACGCCCAGCGGCCCCGTTACACTCATACTGCCCAGCGCGGAAAGCGCCATCCACAACAACGTCATCGATAGGTCCCTTGATTGCCTGCACCACGCGGTTATACCATAAGAAATTGCCATCGGGCAATTGCAGCAGCGTTTCGTGGCCAGCTCGGCAGCGTAGAGCCAATATATTAGGTTCTTCTTAAGCTTGTCGATTTACTCACAAGACAAGCCGGACCTGCGGGGATAACAGACAGCCTCGGGCATCACGTTAGCGCACTCGTCCGCACGTGTGTTCGATAGCGTACATAAGTCCTTGTATTGATGAGCTTTATGCTCGCGCTACAAGCGCTAGTCCTACAGGGCCTGACGGCAAACTCCGATATCCGCCCACTGATCAAAAACGCATCATTTCGCTACCGGAAACGCATCCACCACGCATTCAATGCGGCGGCACACGGAAGCGTCTTCGGTGCACGTTCCCCACTCCATTGAAAGGAAAGCAAAATGGCTTCGAATCAGAAAAGCGGTGGCAACAAGCAAGGTTCTTCATCCGGCAGCTCGAAGCAGTCCGGCAACCAGGGCTCCCGTTCGGGTGGCACCCAGGGCGGCACGCCGGAGCAGCACGCCGAAGCCGGCCGCCAGAGCCACAAGAACGATGGCAAGAAGTCGGGCTCGAAAAAGTAATTCCGGAAGTTATACCGTCGTGCGCGACGGGCATCCGCCTGCGGATGCCTCATCATGAGAAGAGCTTGGAAAGGTAGCGCCGTTCCAAGCTCTTTTCTCATGCCCGCAATTCAGATATTGGTGACGCGCTTGCCCTTCGGCGGGCGGAAATCGCGCACTTCGTTGACCAGCCCGACCTTGGCCGCTTCGCGTGCCGTCAGGTGCAGGTCGGCATGGGCGTGGACCAGCCAGTGCTCTTCGGAGAGTTGCACGTGCTGGCGCAGGATCGATTCCGTGCGGGCATCGTCGGCCTGCAAGCCTTCGACGATGATGCGCAGCGCATCGGGCCGCGCCCCGGACGGCGCACTGGCGTGCGACTTGTGCACCATGAAGCGCCCTGTCTCGCTCGCGTAGCGTTCCTGGCCCGACAGGAACAGGATCACCGCGATCGACGCCACCGCCCCGCCGTTGTACATGACGATCTTGATCGGCAGGTTCGACAGGTAGTTGTACAGGCACAGGCCATCGCTCACGTAACCGCCGTTCGATTGCAGCAGGATGTGCGCGGTTTCCACGCCATCTTCCGTCATGTCCGCCACCGCCTCGAACACGCGGTGCACCATATCGCTGTTGACGTCGCCCGACAACGTAAACCAGGCTGCCCCGTTGAGTTTTTGCTTATCCTCGCTCATGGTTTTTCTTACCCCTAAAAAACGGTGTGGCTTATTCTAGCGCACGCCCTGTTTTGGGGACGCACGACCGGGTGGCAGGGGTGTTGTTGGGGATTGCCCTCGATCAAGGGAACCTGATGCATGGCAAAGTCACCCTAGCGCGCGGACTCATGCCACCTGCGCAACAATACTGCCCCTACCCCACTCGCCGCGGCAAACAGCGCAAAGCCCAGCATCGTCGCGGCAATCACCTCGGCAAACAGCAAGGCCGTATCCATCCGCCCTTGGGCGAACACGATCTGCACACCCAGCCCGCCGCCGGAGTTCCCCGCACCGATGATGAATTCGCCCACGATGGCGCCGATCACCGACAGGCCTGCGGAAATTCGCAGTCCGGCCAGCGTATGCGGCAGCGCGGCGGGCAGCCGCAGGCGGATGAAAGTGCGCCAGCGGCCAGCGCGGTGCAGGGCGAACAGCTCGAGAAGTTGTTGCGGTGTGGAGCGCAAGCCCAGCAAGGTGTTGTTCACGATCGGGAACAGCGCCATGATCAGCGCGATCAGCACCACCGACCGCTCGTTGTAGCCGCTCCACAGCACGATCAGGGGCGCGACGGCGACCACGGGCACGGTTTGCAGCAGCACCGCGTACGGATACAGGCAGCGCTCCAGCAGGCGCGCCTGGCTCATGGCGGCCGCCAGGGCGATGCCCAGCACCGCTGCCGAGGCATAGCCGAGCACCGCCTCGCGCAGTGTGGTCAGGGCGGAGGCGGCCAGCAGCCCGGCATTGCCGGCGGTGGCCGATGCGACCTCCAGCGGCGACGGCAAGAGATAGCCCTTGCCCTGGTAGACCGTCAGGCAAAGTGCCTGCCAGGCGGCGATCGCCAGCAAGGCCAGCGCCGGTGCGGGAACTGCCTGCGCGGCGAACCGGTAAAAGGAAAGAGAACGTTCAGCCATCAGGACCTCAATATGGTGGATGCACGCAGCGTGGCGCTGACCTGGCCCGCCAGTGCCGCGAACGCGGGGCTGGCGCGCAGTTCTGGCGCGCGCGGGAAGGGAAACGGCACATCGAAGACCTGCACGACACGCCCAGGACGCGGTGCCATCACCACCACCCGTTGGGACAGGAACAGGGCTTCGTGCACATTATGCGTGACGAGCACGCCAGTGAAACCCGCGTCCTGCCACAGCTGCGACAGCTGTTCCTGCAGCAGGTCGCGGGTAAGCTCGTCGACGGCCGCCAGCGGCTCGTCCAGCAACAGCAGGTCGGGCCGCAGCGCGAGCGCGCGGGCCAGCGACAGCCGCATCCGCATGCCGCCCGACAGTTCATGCGGGTAGGCATGGCCAAAGCCAGCCAGCCCCACTTGCGTCAGCACTTCGGCGGCGCGAGCCCGGCGTGCCGCCGGCGTCCAATCCTCCAGCTCCATCAGCAACTGCGCATTGCCGTCGACCGTACGCCACGGCAGCAGCGCCGGTTCCTGGAACACGAAGGCCGGGGTGCCGCCGCCGCGCCGGCACCCGCCCGTGCTCGGTGCGACCAGGCCGGCGATGATCCTGAGCAGCGTGGACTTGCCGCAGCCGGACTGACCGACCAGGGACGTGAATGAGCCTGCCGGCAGCGCCAGGTCGACCGCGTCCAGTGCCTGCAAGCCATTGTCGTAACGCTTCGTCACTCCCTCCAGCGTCACCCCTGCTCTTTCGCTCATGGACCGCAACCCGGAATCAAAGTGTTGTCGAATGCCGTCTTTTCATCGAAGCCGGCCGGCAGGAACTTCACGGACTGCAGCTGGGCCGCCAGCTCGCGCCAGCGCGCCGCGCTCATGCAGCCGAAGCGGGCAGGATCGCCAGCCAGTTGCGTATCGATCAGCTCGCGGCTGGCGGTGTCGTACAGCGCCGGGGGGATCTGCTGGTTCATGGTGGTCAGCAGTGGGCGCAGCGCGGCCGGGTTCGCCGCGTAGCTGCGCCAGCCCTGGCGAACGGCGGCTACCGTGGCGCGCACCACGGCCGGCTTGGTGCGAATCATGTCGTCCGTGGTGAACAGCACGCCATACGAACGGTAACCCAGCGATGCCAGTGTGATCTGCTGCACGGCCAGCCCCGCCGCAGCCATGCGCGCCGGCAGGTACAGCGAATAACCCTGCTGCACCATGCTCGGGTCGTTACGGAACAGGCTCAGGTCGCCGCTGACAGGGATTGTGCGCGCGCCATCGAGGCGGTAGTGGTGCCGCAGCCATTCCCAGTATGCGCTGCCCAGGTTGACGGCAAAGGTGCGGCCGCGCAGGTCGCGGATCGATTTCACGGCCGGGTCGCGGTGGTATACGAGCGTGTACGGCACGTGATCGAGGTGCGCCAGCACCGCGCGCACCGGGGCTCCGCGGGCCCGCGCCAGCAGCAGGTCGTCCGCATTGGCGATGCCGAATTCGGCCTGGCCGGAGGCCACCTGAGGAATCGTCTGGATGCGGGGGCCGCCCTGCTGCACGGCGATGGCGACGCCGGCATCGCGGCCCAGCTTGCCCTGCTGCGCCTGCCAATAGCCGGCCTGGTCCGGTTGCGCGAACCAGTTCAGCAGGATGCGTACCGGCACCGGCTCCGCGGCCTGGGCCAGCGCTGCCCCGGCCAGCAATGCGGTGGACACCGCTCCCTTCACGACATTGGCGAAGCGCATGCTCAACCCTCCAGCCAGGGCAGTTGAGCGCGGCTGTAGCGGAACGTCTGGAATACGCTGTTCTGGCGCCCCGGGACGTAGCTGCGCGCTGCCTCGTCCGGGTATTCGGCGAACCACGGGATGATGTATTCCCACACCAATTCGCCGGCCGGCGTGACTTCGAAGAGGCGCCCCGTGGCCGATTCGGTCACGTGCGTATTCCCGTTCGGCAGGCGCTGCGCGCTGCCCATGTAGGCCGTGTAGAACGCATTGACCAGTTCATCCTGGTACGACCAGACGATGCGTTGCGTGCGCGGCTCGATTTCCAGCACGCGCGAAAACACCACGTGCTGGCCCTTCCGAAAGTTGCCGTTGTCGAAGGCAAGGATATTGCCGTTCTCCAGGGCCACCGGCGCATGCTGGTGCGATACCACTTCAGGGCCGATATGCAGCTTCACCTTGCCGCTCGCCCTGTCCACGCCGATGATGCCGCTGGTGGTGCGAAGACTCATCAGCACCAGGCCTTCGGCCGTCACGTCCAGGCCATTTACGAGCGGCCAGTGGTGGCGGCCGAAGCCCGCCGCGATCGGGAACGCTTCCGGTTCGAGGTGTTCCCATGCCTTCCATTCCCACACGATCTCTCCGGCGCGGTTCACCTCCCGTATCACGTCGCCGTAGGTCATTTCGTCGGCGCCCTTGGCCGTGCCGCCGGGAATGCGCCGGGCGAAACCGGGCGGCAGCGGCGCGCAACCCGCATACAACAGGTGCCCGTTGGGCAGCCAGCGCGCATCGTGGTGGTGGCTGTCATCCTCGTAGCGCCAGACGATGTCGCCGGCCGGCGTGGCTTCGTAGAAGTCGCCACCGTGCCACAGCGACCACGCGCCATAGCGCTCGGGCGACTTCGCGTGGTTGCCGTTGTAGCCCAGGTTCCCGTTGGGCAGGATCACGGCGGCACGGCCTGGTCGCACCGGCAGCTTCCATTGGTGGGCAACCTTGCCCTCGATATCGATCAGGTACACATTGCCATCGGCCGTTTGGGGCGCGATAAGGGTGTAGCCCCCGGCGCTCAGCGCGGGATCGTGGGCGATCAGGCCAACGCCGCGGCGGCGCTGGGTGATCTGGTCGACGGTGGTCGTCATGTGTGTTTTCTCCAGTGTCAGAATTGATGGCGGATGCCCACGCCGGCCGTGTAGCCGTCCGGGCGCGATTGCGAATTCCTGCTGCGCAGGTAGTTGGCGTAGACGTCGGTGCGGCGCGACAGGTGGTAGTCGTAGCCGATCACGGCCTCCTGCAACAGCGTCTCGGCGGGCGCGCCGGGGCCGGCATAGCGGGTGTGTGCATACTCGGCAAGGATCCGGCCGCCGGCGACGGGAATCGCCACGCTGGCCTGCGCGGTGCGCGCGCCGATGCGCGAGATCTCCTGGAGGCTGCGCTGCCACGTCACGAAGGCCTTCAGCACGCCGAAGTCGTAGCTGGCGCCGGCGAACCGGCTGCGCGTCGGCGCATTCGCCGGTACCCGCACGTTCCCGGCGTCAAAAGGCTTGCTGTACCAGTCGGCCGTGGCGCCGCCCGTGCTGTGCACCTCGGTGTTCTGGTAATACGCCGCCAGCCCCAGCGGGCCGTTGTGATACAGGATGTTCGCGCCCCAGTTGGCCACCCCGCCGCGGCCGGCGATCTCGCCCGGCGCGTAGTGCAGGTTGATGACGGCGCCCGCGAACTTGGGCGACGTGTAGTGCACTTGCCCATCCCAGGCCGTATCGTGGATCAGACCGTCGACACCGGCAAAGGACGGGTACTGCGTGAAATTGAAATACGTCGCGTGCCACAGTGGCCCCCATCCACCGGAATTGCCGAAGGCATTGAATTGCAGCGTGGGCAGGAACGATGGATTGTTGCCGCGACCGATGTCGATGGCGCCCAGCGACGGCGACGAGATGCCGACGAAGGCGCTGCGGCCGAACAGGCTCTGCTGGCTGGCGCCGCCGATGATCGCGCCGGTCTTCATGCTGAAGAAGGAACTCAGCTCGAAGTACGCCTTGCCACCGCCGCCCAGGTCTTCGACACCGCGAATGCCGAACTGCGAGGTCGTCATGGACCCGCTCGTCACATAGACCTTGCGCACACCGCTGCCGGCCAGCTTGTTGACTGCCACGCCCGCATCGACCAGCCCGAACACCGTCACCTGCGATTGCGCCATGGCCGGCAGCGCCAGCACGGCCACCATCGCAATGGCCACTCCTCGTAATGAACCCACGCTCTCTCCCTCTTGGTTGCCGCCTTGCGGATGGGAGGCATTCTAGGGAGGGCATTGCGTCTGGAATAGCTGATAATTTATGATGGAGCGTCAAAGAAAATCTTACAGTCATGCCAGCCATCTCCCAGGCGTTCCGGTGCTTCGATGAAGTGGCCCGGCGCGGTTCCGTACGCAAGGCCGCCGAAACGCTGCATCTCACGGCCGCCGCCGTCAACCAGCAGATCCTCAATCTCGAAAGAACCGTGGGCGTCCCGCTGTTCGACCGGCTGCCGCGCGGCATGCAGCTCACCACGGCCGGCGACATCATGCTGGCCGCCGTGCGACGCGGCCAGCGCGACTTCGACAATGCGCTCGCGCAGGTCGAGGAATTCCGCGATGTGCGGCGCGGTCATGTGAACCTGGGCGTTTCCCACTCGTCGGCGGAAAACCTCATTCCGGAAGTGATCGGAAAACTGATGGCAAGCCATCCCGGCGTCACCTACAACGTGCGCTCGGGCAATGGCGCGACACTGCTGCGCTGGGTCGCGAACGGCGAGGTGGATGTCGCTTATTGCCTGCGCCGCGCTCTGCCGCCGCCGGGCGTGGAGGAAGTGCGGGCGTGGCCGCAACGGCTCGGCGTCGTGACGGCGCCGGACCATCCGCTGGCGCAGGCCGGCAAGACAGTCCGGTTGCGCGACTGCCTCGGCCACCCGCTGGTGCTGATGGCGCAGGACATGGAACTGTCCAGCATGGCGCGCCTGATCGAGCCACGATTGCACGGCGAGCTGCGGCCCGTGGTGGAAACCAGTTCGGTGGCCATGGCACGCTCGCTGGTGGAGCGTGGCCAAGCCGTGGCGTTCCTGATCCCCGAGAACGTGGCACGGGAAGTGGCCGCAAAAGCACTGAGCTGGACGCCGCTGCTCGACGCCGGCGCCCTGCTGCATTCCTGCCTGTACCAGCGCACGGGGTACAGCACCACGGCCGTGATGGGCGTGTTCATTGCGGCCATGGATGAGGTGATCGAGGCCGTGCGTGCCCGGTTCGACGAGGTGCCGGGCGCGCTGATCGAGCCCGTCAATTTCGCCGTGTAGGCCGTTCCCGACCGTATCCCGTACCCCGGCCGAGCGCGGCCGGACAGGAAGTATTGATGAGCGGCTCCCCCACGGTCACGCTTGCGGCGCCCGGCACGGGCGGCTGGCACACCGCGAGTGCCCGCTCCCTCCACTGCCGCATTGACACCCCCTTGTACTTAACTTATAGTCCCGATCCTCGACCGGGAGAGCGCAGCGCCACGCTGCCGCCGAAGGGGCATCACCCAAAAACTCTCAGGCAACAAGGACCGGTCAGGGGTCGCCAACGGCGGCCAAAACTCTGGAGAGCGGCACGCTTCTACCGTAACCGGTAAGCTTGCCCACCGAAGGGGCGTGCGGAGTCGAACCATCGAGCCGCTATCTCTCAGGTACCGAGGACAGAGGGGTAACGAACAACAGTGGAAAAGTGCTGTCCGCTTCTTCCGTGCCTTGTGCGCCCTGTTGTGTTGCCACCCCAACCGATGTCCGAGGACCCATGACGCTCAAAACCACCCCACTCAATGCAGCCCATCGCGCCCTCGGCGCCCGCATGGTCGATTTCGGCGGCTGGGACATGCCCGTCAACTACGGTTCGCAGATCGAGGAACACCATGCCGTGCGCAGCGACGTGGGCATGTTCGACGTGGCCCACATGTGCGTGGTCGACATCGAAGGCAACGACGTGCGCGGCTTCCTGCGCCGCCTGCTGGCCAACAATGTCGACAAGCTGAAGACTTCCGGCAAGGCGCTCTACTCGTGCATGCTGAACCCCGAGGGCGGCGTCATCGACGACCTGATCGTCTATTTCTTCTCCGAAAACTGGTTCCGCCTGGTCGTGAACGCCGGTACCGCCGAGAAGGACGTGGCGTGGATGAAGGCGAAGAGCGACGAGTGGAACGCCGGCCTCGCCATCACGCAGCGCCGCGACGATCCCGCGAACGCCATGGCGCTGATCGCCGTGCAGGGTCCGAACGCCCGCGCCAAGGTGTGGGAAGTGCTCCCGCAAACGAAGGATGCGACGGTTGAGATGAAGCCGTTCAACGTGGCGATCGTGAAGGATACGGCGTTCGGCGAAGCGATGGTGGCACGCACCGGCTACACCGGCGAAGACGGTTTCGAGATCGGCGTGGCCGCCACGCAGGCCGAGGCGCTGTGGAATGCGCTGGCCGTTGCCGGCGTGAAGCCCGCCGGCCTGGGCGCGCGGGATACGCTGCGCCTGGAAGCGGGCATGAACCTGTATGGCCAGGACATGGATGAAACCGTGAACCCGCTGGACGCGGGCCTGGCCTGGACCATCGACCTGGTGTCCGAGCGCGACTTCGTCGGCAAGAGCGCCCTGCAGACCAAGGGGCAGAACGCCCAGTTCGTGGGCCTGATCCTGCGCGAAAAAGGCGGCGTGCTGCGCGCGCACCAGAAAGTCATCGCTCCAACGGGCGAGACGGGAGAAATCACCTCCGGCACCTTCAGCCCCACCATGCAGCAGGCGATCGCGCTGGCGCGTGTGCAGATGAATGGAACTGCGAGCGTGCAGGTCGGCGATACGGTGCACGTGGAAATCCGCGACAAGAAGCTCGCGGCCACGGTCGTGAAGCTGCCTTTCGTGCGGAACGGTAAAATCCTCGTCGCCTGACCTCCCTATAACATCACCAATCTGGAGCAACACATGAGCAACATCCCCGCAGAGCTGAAGTACACCGAGTCCCACGAATGGGTGCGCAAGGAGTCCGACGGCACGATCACGGTCGGCATCACCGAATTCGCGCAGGACGCGCTGGGCGACATCGTGTTCGTCGAGCTGCCGAAGGTCGGCAACAGCTACACGGCCGGCGACGACGCCGCCGTGGTGGAATCGGTGAAAGCCGCTTCCGACATCTATGCTCCGGTGTCGGGCGAAGTCGTCGCAGTCAACGACGCGGTGGCCGGCTCGCCGGAATCGATCAACGCCAACGCCTATGACGCATGGCTGTTCAAGATGAAGCCGAGCGACGCCTCGGCCATCGACGGCCTGCTCGACGCCGACGCCTACGGCAAGAACACCGCCTCTTAATTCCCGCAGTACCCGGGCCGGCGCTGCCGGCCCTCCCCTTGGCCACAAGAGATCCTCATGACCCGTACCAGCCTGACTTCCCTCGAGGCGCGTGACGCCTTCATCGCCCGCCACATCGGCCCGGATGCCGCAGAACAGCAGCAGATGCTCGACGTGCTCGGCTATCCGTCGCGCGCCGCGCTGATCGATGCGATCGTTCCCGAGAACATCCGCAACCGTGGCGCCCTGCCCCTCGGCCAGTTCGCCGAGCCGCTGCCGGAACAGGCTGCGCTGGCCAAGCTGAAGGGCATCGCCGGCAAGAACAAGGTCTTGAAGTCGCTGATTGGCCAGGGTTATTACGGCACCTACACCCCGGGTGTGGTGCTGCGCAATATCTTTGAAAACCCGGCCTGGTACACCGCCTATACGCCCTACCAGCCGGAAATCTCGCAAGGCCGCCTGGAAGCGATCCTGAACTTCCAGCAGGCGATCACCGACCTGACGGGCATGGGCATCGCCAACGCGTCGATGCTGGACGAAGGCACCTCGGCCGCCGAAGCGATGACGCTGATCCAGCGTGTCGGCAAATCCAAGTCGAAGCTCTTCTATGTGGCCAATGACGTGCTGCCGCAGACGCTGGAAGTGATCCAGACCCGCGCCGAGCCGCTGGGCATCGAGGTGCGCACCTTCAATCCGCTGGAACTGGCGGGCGTGACGGACGCCTTCGGCGTGCTGTTGCAATACCCGGGCGTGGATGGCGCCGTGCGCGACTACCGCGCCGACGTGGAGAAAGTGAAGGCCACGGGCGCCATGGTCGTCGTGGCCGCCGACCTGCTGGCGCTGACCTTGCTCACGCCGCCGGGCGAATGGGGCGCGGATGTCGTCGTGGGCAACAGCCAGCGCTTCGGCGTGCCGCTGGGCTTCGGCGGCCCGCACGCCGGCTACATGGCGACGCGCGACGAATACAAGCGCTCGATGCCGGGGCGCCTGGTCGGCGTCACGGTCGACCAGCAGGGCAAAACGGCCTACCGCCTGGCGCTGCAGACGCGCGAGCAGCACATCCGCCGCGAAAAAGCGACTTCGAACATCTGCACCGCGCAGGTGCTGCTGGCCGTGATCGCCTCGATGTATGCCGTCTACCACGGCCCGCAGGGCCTGGCGAACATCGCCACCCGCGTGCACCGCTACACCGGCATCCTGGCCGGCCACCTCCGCGCGCTGGGCTACCAGCTGGCCAACAGCACGTTCTTCGACACGCTGACCATCGTCACCGACCGCGCCGATGCGCTGCACGCCGCCGCGGTGGCCAACGGCATCAACCTGCGCCGCATCGATGCGCGCCACGTCGGCGTGTCGCTCGACGAGACGAGCGATCGCGACACGCTGGCCGCCCTGTGGACCGTGTTCTCGACCGGCGTGGCGAATGCGCCGGCCGCCCCGGACTTCGGCGCTCTCGAAGAAAACGGCGAAGACGCCTTCCCCGCCGAACTGGCACGGACCTCGGAATACCTGGCCCACCCGGTCTTCAACCGCTACCACAGCGAGACCGAAATGCTGCGCTACCTGCGTTCGCTGGCCGACAAGGACCTGGCGCTGGACCGCACCATGATCCCGCTGGGTTCGTGCACGATGAAGCTGAACGCCACCAGCGAAATGATCCCGGTGACGTGGCCGGAATTCTCGAACATCCACCCGTTCGCGCCGCAAGAACAGACCGTGGGCTACCGCGAAATGATCGGCCAGCTGGAAGAAATGCTGTGCGCGGTGACCGGCTATGCCGCCGTGTCGCTGCAGCCGAACGCGGGTTCGCAGGGTGAATACGCGGGCTTGCTGGTGATCCAGAAGTACCACCAGTCGCGCGGCGAGGGGCATCGCAACATCTGCCTGATTCCATCGTCGGCGCACGGTACCAACCCGGCGTCCGCCAGCATGGTCGGCATGCAGGTGGTCGTGACCGCCTGCGACGAGAACGGCAACGTGGACCTGGCCGACCTGAAGGCCAAGGCCGAGCAGCACAGCAAGAACCTGGCTTGCGTGATGGTCACCTACCCGTCCACGCACGGCGTGTTCGAGGAAGGCATTCGCGAACTGTGCGACATCGTACACGCGCACGGCGGCCAGGTGTACATCGACGGCGCCAACATGAACGCCCTGGTCGGCGTGGCCGCGCCGGGCGCATTCGGCGGCGACGTGTCGCACCTGAACCTGCACAAGACGTTCTGCATCCCGCACGGCGGCGGCGGCCCGGGCGTAGGCCCCATCGGCGTGGGCGCGCACCTGGCGCCGTTCCTGCCGAACCAGCGCTCCACCGGCTACCAGCGCAGCGAGACCGGCATCGGCGCCGTGTCCGCCGCAGCCTACGGTTCCGCGTCGATCCTGCCGATCTCGTGGATGTACATTGCCATGATGGGCGCCGAGGGCCTGACCGCGGCCACCGAGACCGCGATCCTGAACGCGAACTACGTGGCGCGCCGCCTGGCGCCGCACTACCCGGTGCTGTACTCGGGCCACGACGGCCTGGTGGCGCACGAGTGCATCATCGACCTGCGCCCGCTGACCGATGCCACCGGCATCAGCAACGAAGACGTGGCCAAGCGCCTGATGGACTTCGGCTTCCACGCGCCGACCATGAGCTTCCCGGTGCCGGGCACCTTGATGATCGAGCCGACCGAATCGGAAGCGAAGGCGGAGCTGGACCGTTTCATCGATGCGATGATCGCCATCCGCGCCGAAATCGCCAAGGTGGAAAGCGGCGAATTCGACAAGGCGAACAACCCGCTGAAGTTCGCGCCGCACACGGCCGAGGTGCTGGTGGCCGACAACTGGGACCGCCAGTACAGCCGCGAAGTGGCCGCCTACCCGGTGCCGTCGCTGCGCAAGCAGAAGTACTGGCCGCCGGTGGGCCGCGCCGATAACGTGTACGGCGACCGCAACCTGTTCTGCGGCTGCGCGCCGATCAGCGCTTACGAGTAGGCCAGGGCCGTTGGCGGACGGGGCAAGAACCGCAACCCCCGCGCCGCTGGTGTCGCCGCTGGTGTCGGACACCGGATTTTCGGTGTCCGACACCGGTTTTCCTCCGAGGTCGCGTCTACCGAAAAGCGGTGTCCGACACCTGAAAGTCCGCCCGCTGCAGCGGTCCGACACCAGAACGCCTGCGCTACTGGGGCCTCGAACCCTGAGCGCCGTCCACCGGGAGTTGGGCGGCGTTTTCCGTTTACCAACCCCGCGCCGCGGTCTCGCTGTCGTACAGCCGCCCATCCATCGTGAAGCGCTGCACTTCCAGGTTGCCCTCTTCGACGGCGGCGGCGTAGATGAACTGCCCGGCCACCGCCAGCACCGCGCGGCGCCGGGTCAGCCGGACCGGCGCGCTCCAGGCGCCGCGCCGCGGCCGCGCGATCATCCACAGCGCCCCTTCGCCATCGGCGCAGGCCAGGTACTCCGCGCCGTCGCGCGCATGGCTCCACAGCAGGCGCGCGCCGGCCACCGGCGCCACGGGCTGCGGCAGCGTGTTCCCGCCGCGGTACACGACGATGCCCTCGCCCGCCACATACAGGTCGGGCACGTTCGGCATCGTGCCGGGTGCCAGCAGCACGCTGCGCGTGTGCGGCGGCAGGTCCCGATAGCCCAGGTCCACGCCCCAGCCGAAGGGATCGCGCAGCGGCGTGAAGCGCAACGTACTGGCCTTGCCTTCGGCATGCAGGCTCCACACGCCCGGCTGCCGGAAGCTGCCGATCGCGTGCGCGGCACCGGGCGGCAGCCGCAGCGCCCGCAGCGTGCCCGGCGCGGCGGCGTTGCAGTACCAGTTCTGTACACCCTGCGCGGCCGCCGTTTCGATCAGCAGCAGCGGCGGCGCACCGGCCTGCAACAGGCCGAACTTGAGCCGCTTCACGCCCGCGTTCGAGGGCAGGCCGGGAGCGGCCGGCAGGTGCCGGAGCGTTTCCGCCCAGCCAGCCATGTCGTGCCCGGCCGGCAGGCCGGTACCGCAATGCAGGGTGCTCGCCCCTGCCGCATTGCGTACCGACAGGGCGACGGCAATCGTCCCATCCGGAGCCTGGCGCACATCGGCGCAATGAGACGTGCCGCCGCCGGGCAAGGCTTCCGTCAGGTCGGCATCGTGCCATGCCGCGGCGCCCTGGCGTTGTACCAGGCGCAGGCGCCCGGACCGGTCGACGCCGGCGAGCAGCGGCTCGCCCGCCGCGCCGCGGACGATGAACAGCGGCCGGCGCGCCGTTGCGCCGGCATACAGGAACAGGTTTGCCATCGCCGCACTGTTACATATATGCTAACTGCGCGCAATGCTGGGCCAGTGGCGGTTCGATCGCCGCGGCCAGGCGGCTCACCAGCTGGTCTTGCACCGCCGCGAGGCTCGCGCCGCCGCGGTCCCATTCGCGCGTGACGCGGCGCACATCCAGCAGGCGTCCCAGGGGATCGGCACTGATATAGGGGCCGGTGCGGCCGTCGTCGGCTCGGGGCGGCATGCGGTTTGCGCGGGTGATCAAGTTCGCCCGGCCGGCGGCGGTGACCACCAGTTGCAGGCGCAGTGACCAGCGCAGCGTCAGCCTGGCCCAGCCGGTGCCCAGGTCGCAGGCGGCTTCGGAAACCGCGTCGCGCTCGCAGCGCGTCTGCACGGCGTGCAGGTCGACGGTCAGGCGCGGCACCCCGGCCATGTCCGGCTGTTCGGACACGATCACGTCGTACCGGTGTTCCAGTTCGGAGGAGCGGCGGTGGGCCACCTCTCCTTCCGTTTGCCACGTCACCAGCTGGTGATCGCGCCAGCTCCAGCCGCGCGCCGTGGACACGAAACGGGGCTCGTCCGCCGCCCCGGACCGCTCGCATTCGCAGCCGGAAGGATCGACGATCGCTCCTTGCGGCAGTGCCAGCGCGACCGGCCAGGCGTCGAGACGCACCTGCAAGGCATCCACCAGCAGCGGCTTCAAGTAGCGTCGCGAGAATTCCTCAGCGTCAACGAGCGAGTTAAATTTTGCCATCTATTTGATTTGAAGAAATGTTAAGATTGATGTCGATCAATTGGCAAAACTGTATCCAAGGCGTGCTTCGGGCGCCTTCCGGAAACCTTCCGGAATACTCAAGTCGTTGATTCGCATAGAAAAATAATTTTGGGGTGGCGATCGGATGAATCACCGCGGGTTTCGCTTCGGCGACTGGCAAGTGGAGGTGGCAGGCAATGCCCTGCGCATGGGGGAGACGCGCGTGCCGCTCGAACCCCGTGCCATGGACGTGCTGCGCTACCTCTGCCGGCACCCCCATGCCGTGATTCCGCCCGAGGAAATCCTCCAAAAATGCTGGGGCACCGCCGAGCTGGGAGACAACCCGGTGCACAAGGCGATCGCGCAATTGCGCAAGGCGCTTGGCGATTCCAGCACTGATCCACGATATATCGAAACGGTGCGCAAGCGCGGCTACCGGGCCATCGCCGAGGTGGTGGAAGAGGAAGCGCCCCCAGGCGCCTGGGAAGACGGCTCGCCGTTCCGGGGCCTGGCCGCGTTCGAGGAACACCATGCCGCGATCTTCTTCGGGCGCCTCCAGGCAGCCACCCGGCTGCGCCAGACGGTGCTGGACCAGGTGAGCGGCGGCTGCGCCATGGCCCTGGTGCTGGGCGCTTCGGGTTCCGGAAAGACGTCGCTGGTGCGCGCCGGCCTGCTGCCGCAGTTGACGGTCCCGAACGGCGGCCTGGTCGCCCTTGACTGCACATTGCACATGGATTGCGCAGACTTGGGCGGCAGCGGCCTGCTCGGCGCGCTCGCCGCCGTGCTGCTCGATGCCGAGCGCGATGCCGTGCTGCTGTTCGACGGCGCGGACGCCGCCTCCCTGGGCCGGCGCTTGCGCGAAGAGCCGGCCGCCATCGCGGCGCAGCTCGCCGTGCACGGGCCCGCCCGGCTGGCCGTGTTCGTCGACCGCCTGGAAGCGGTGTTCCGCGCCGCCGACACGGCTGCCGAACGGGCGGCATTCTTCCACGCGCTGGACCGGCTGGCCCGCGCCAATGTGCTGGTGGTGCTGGCCTGCCGCAACGATTTTTATCCCGAACTGATGGCCGTGCCGGAGATGATGGCGTTGAAGACGCGCGGCGGCCATTTCGACGTGGAGCCGCCCGACGGCGCCGCCATCGCGCAGATGGTGCGCGAACCGGCGCGCGCCGCCCGGCTCGTCTTCGAGCGCGATGCGGAAAGCGGCGCGGGCCTGGACGACGTGCTGTGCGACGCCGCCCGCGCGAGCCCGGATGCGCTGCCGCTGCTGCAATACTGCCTGGACGAGCTGTATCGCCAGCGCGGCGAGGAAGGCTTGCTGCGCTTCGACGTCTTCCGCCGGCTTGGCGGCATCGAAGGCGCGCTGGGCGTGCGTGCCGAGCAGGTCGTGGCGGCGCTGCCGGCCGCGCAGCAGGCCGCGCTGCCGAACGTGCTGTCGCTGCTGGTGGCCGTGGGCGACGAGCAGAACGCCGTCACCGCGCGGCGCCCGGCCTGGTCGGCGCTGGCCACCGAGGCCGCGCGCGACCTGGTGCGGGCGCTGGTCGAAGCCCGCCTGTTCGTCAGCGAACTGAGTGGCGAGGTGGCCAGCTTCGGCGTAACGCATGAAGCCTTGCTGCGGCGGTGGCCGCGCGTCGCCGACTGGATCGAGCGGCACCGGCAGGATCTGCAACTGCGTACCCGGCTGACGGCGCAGGCCGAGCGCTGGGCGGCCGGCGGCAGGCCGAAGGACCTGCTGCTGCCGCCCGGCAGCCAGGTCAATGCGGCGCGCGGCCTGCTGGCGGCCAGCGAGGTGACGCTGTCCCCGGTCGCACGCGAGTACGTCGAGCGCTCCGTGAGCCGGGCGAGGCTGGGCGAGCGGATACGCCTGGGCGTCATGGCCGTGATCGGGATGCTGGCGGTACTGGCCGCGGGACTGGGTTCGCTGGCCCGCTCGGCGCAACAGGAGGCCGAGCAGCGCCGCGCCGATGCCGAAGGCTTGATGGGCTTCATGCTCGGCGACTTCGCCGACAAGCTGCGGCCGCTGGGGCGGCTCGAATTGCTCGATGATGTCAGCAAGCGGGCCCTCGCCTATCTGGCCGATGACCGGGATGACGGGCATTCGCAGGCCGCGCTCCAGCGGGCCAAGGCGCTGCAGGTCATCGCCGAGGTCGACATCGCGCGGGGCAAGCCCGATGAGGCAAGAACGGCGCTGGTGGCGGCGCGGGGCATCCTCGAGCGACTGCTTCGGCAGGCGCCGGACGACAGGGCCGCGCTGAAGGCGCAGGGCGCCGTAGCGTTCTGGCTGGGCGAGATTCATCGCAACCGGGACGAATGGGCCGCCGCGCTGGAATATTTGCAGCAATATCGGGCGTTGAGCCAGAAGCTTGTGGAGCTTGCCCCGGCGGACGTGGCATCTCGGCTCGAGCTGTCCTACGCACATAATGGCATCGGTACCGTTTTGATGGGACTGCGGGATTTCACAGGCGCCAGTACAGCATTCAAGGAATCGATTCGAATGAAGCGCGCTGCGATTGACATGCAGCCAGGCGACGATTCTCGAGTGATGAGTCTTGCCAACAGTTTTTCATGGCTGGCTTCCGCCACCGCTTACAGTGGCAAGCTGGAAGAGGCGAGGAACTTGTATGAGACCGAGCGGCAGCTGATCAGTGAAGTACTGGAGCGCAATCGCGCGAATGCGGCATGGGGAGTCCGTCTTGCCTCTGCCTCGTCGCACGTTGCCGAGATGGAGCAGGCCCTCGGCATGTCAAGCAGCCTGGACACATGGCATGACGCACTGAAAATCATGTCGACTTTCGCCGAGATGGACCCCAGCAATTTGGCGTGGAAGCGCCATTTGTACGTCATCGCGGTCAAATCGGCGTATCTGTCGTCTTTTACCGCGCCATCGAACGCTCTGGCGCAACTCAAGCGCCTGCGGCAGGCCGTGGCGAATCTACATGCGGCTGACTCATCGCAGGCCGAGCTGAGCCGTTTGGCTGCGCAGGTAGACGTTTATATCGCCAACATCCTTATCCGCATGAGAGATTTCGACAAGGCTGCACATGTGCTGGATCCCGTTCTCGACAGACTTCGCTCCATGACACCCGCGTCAACAAAGGACATTTCGGTTCGCGTCGTACTCGCCAACACACTGCTGGCACGTGCCGATATCCTGCGTGCGCGCGACCAGGAAAAGCAAGCGGAATTGGCCTGCCGCGAGGCGGCCTCCATCATGGAACCAATGCGGCAGACCGGTTCCGAATATTTCATCCTTTCCGGCATCGTGCAAGCGCATGACTGCATGGGCACCGGGGAGCTGGCGCACCTCGAGAGGCAGCGACTACTCGATATGAAGTTTCGCGATCCAGGCTTTTTGCAACATCTATCTTTTGACCAACCACGACTGGAGTAATAGCAATGACCGACAACACCAAAGCCACGCCGGAGAAGACGGAATCGGAAACCAAGAAAGCCCCTGTGCCGCAACCAACCGAGACGACGCCGACCGCGCCAGGGGAGGTATCTGCCATGTTGGTTCCTGAATCAGGTAACGATCCGAAGACGCACGGCTGATCATTCGGCAGGCCACGGCATTGCACGCGTAGCGTTCGGGATCTTCTCCCGCACTAACTTAAGCGCTACGCCGAGCGGCGTTCGATACGAACTTTGCCAGCAAAAACATAAAATCACCAAAACTAGACTAGAAAGAAGCTTGAACTGCGCATCTATCGCATCATCGCGACAATGTTGATCGGCATGTCGGCAACCGTTACCACCTCTGGCACGGTAGCGGCAACCGCCTCCTCGAACTGGTCCGATTTCGAACCGGCCTCTTCCGGTTGCGATTTCCCAGCCATCGGCACGGATACCGGCTACTGGACATTTGACGAAACAGACGCTGCCTGCTTCGATTTCGGTATGCCGCCTACTCTCCAGCCTGAAGCTCGTACCATGCTCGTTCCCGAATCCGGTAGCGATCCGAAGACGCAAGGCTGACCGCGTCAGCGGGCGGCGGTTGCATGCTGGCCGAGGGCGGCTTCCGTTTCCCGCGGTTGAGCGGCGGCGCCGACCGGCGTACCATCGCCATGCACGCCCGTGCACCATCACCACGGAGGAGACGATGACACGCCACGTTACGGCCGCAATGGCCGCCATTTCGTCCGCAGTTTCACTTGCCCTGCTTGCCCTGCCCTGCTCCGATGCCCTGGCGCAGCCCGGCGGCATCAAGCGCACCGTCATCACCCGCGGCGACATCTCGGTGCCGAACCGCGAAGCCGTCGTCGCCCACGTCGAACTGGCGCCCGGCGCCACCGCCGGGCGCCATACCCATCCCGGCGATGAAATCAGCTATTTCCTCGATGGCGAGGGCGAGCTGCTGATCGATGGCGCGCCGCCACGGCGCGTGAAGGCCGGCGAAGCGATCATCATTCCGGCCGGCGTGGTGCACGACGCGCGCAATGCCGGCACCACCACGACGAAGCTGGTCGGCGTATACGTCGTGGAGAAGGGCCAGCCGCTGGCCACGCCGGCCAAGTAGCTCAGGTCGCCATGCGGCCGGCCGGGAAGGCGATTGGATGTCAACGGTCAGATACAAGAGAAACCACGCCGCGCCGGTTACAAAAACACAACAGGGACAGTCCCCGAATTTTTACAACACAACACAACAGGGACAGTCCCCGAATTTTTACAACACTTTTTGCAAAAACCGGGGGCGTAGCCGGGGTTTCAAGGAGCACCGCTCCTTGCCGGCGCAGCGGTTGAGCCATGCATGGCCGTACTCCTACCCCGATTGCGAGGAATGTTTCCTTGAAGCGGGGGGCTGGGGAAGGTGCGATTGCGCCGAGACCCGCTACGCAGGCGCCCCTGCTCTGCCCCGGTTTTTGGAAACATTTCGGCAAAGCCGGCGATAATCGCGTGATACGAACTCGACAGGGGGAAGCGATGCGGATCGGCTTGCAAACCTGGGGCAGCCACGGTGATGTGCGCCCTTTCCTGGCGCTGGCCGAAGGGCTGCGCGGTGCCGGGCATGACGTGGTGCTGGTTATCACCTGCGTCGACAGCGATGCGTATGCGCATATTGCCCCGCGTGCCGGGCTGGATATCCGCGTCGTGGCGTCGCCGGTGCTCGGCCCGAAGGATGCCGGCAAAGTCGGCGCCACGGTGTTCGATACGTCCGACCCGATGAAGCAGATGGCGAAGATCCTGCGGCTGTGCTTCACGCCCGTCGAGGAGCCGATGTTCGCCGCCGCCCAGCGCCTGTGCGCGGAGTGCGACCTCCTGATCGGGCACTTCTTCATGCATCCGCTGCGCGCCGCGGCCGAGCTGGCCGGGCGCCCTTATGCCAGCGTGATGCTGTCGCACGGCGGCATCCCCAGCGCCCATGACCACCCGATGAGCAGCCTGGGGCCAGCGTCCCTGGGCAAGCGCCTGCTGTGGTGGGTGACGCGGCTGGCCATCAACCGCGCCCTGAAAGCCGACACGAACGCGCTGCGCCAGCGCGTGGGCTTGCCGCCGGTGCGGGACATGATCGATGACGTATGGCTGTCACGAGAGTTGACGCTGGTGGCGGTGAGCCCGAGCATCGCGGTGCAGCAGCCCGACTGGCCGCCCGCCGTGCGCTTGACCGGTTTCCTCGACATGCCCAATCTCGCCATGGAGGGCACCGTACCGCCGGACCTGCAAGCCTTCCTGGCCGCGGGCGAACCGCCCGTCTACATGACGCTGGGCAGCTGGATGCCGGCCGATCCCGGCTGGCAGCGCCAGACGCTCGAACTGTTGACCGAGGCGGCGCGGCTGGCGGGCTGCCGGGCGATCATCCAGAGCGCCGACGCGGCAGGCTGCGGTTTCACGTCATCGGCGCAAGTGCTGTACGTGCAGGCGGCGCCGCACCAGGCGGTGTTCCCGCACTGCTGCGCCGTGCTGCACCATGGCGGCGCGGGCACCACGCAATCGGCCACGCTGGCCGGCAAGCCATCCATCGTGGTCGCCCATATCAGCGAACAGGAACATTGGGGACGCGAGCTGCACCGGCTCGGCATGGCCGGCAAGCCGGTTCACCGCCGCAAGGCGACGGCAGCCAACCTGGCAAAGCTGATCCGGCAGGTGCGCGGCACCCCGGCCATGGCGGATGCCGCCGCGGCCGTGGGCACGGCGATGCGCAAGGAAAATGGGGTGGCAACGGCGGTCGATCTGATCGGCCGCGTTTTTGGAAAGGCGGAGCCGCGCGCCGCGGCGCGCTGACTCCGCCCGGCAGCCGTCAGGACAGCTTGGTGGCGTGCTCGCGGGTCGCGTGGAATGTCAGCTTCGGCCAGCGTTCCTGCGTGAGGCGCAGGTTCACGCCCGAGGTGGCCAGGTAGGCCAGGTTGCCAGCCGCGTCGTAGGCCACGTTGTGGCCGAGGGCCGCCTCGAAGTCGGCAAGGGCCTTCTTGTCGTCGGACGACACCCAGCGCGCGCTGCTGATGCTGGTGCCTTCGAATACCGCGTCCACGCCGTATTCGTTCATCAGGCGCGAGGCCACGACCTCGAACTGCAGCACGCCCACGGCGCCCAGCACCAGCTCACCGCCCTGCACGGGCTTGAACACCTGCACGGCGCCCTCCTCGCCCAGCTGCTGCAAGCCTTTATGCAGCTGCTTGATCTTCAGCGGGTTGCGAATGCGCACCTGGCGGAAGAAGTCCGGCGCGAAGTACGGAATGCCCGTGAACTGCAGCATCTCGCCTTCCGAGAAGCTGTCGCCGATCTGCATATTGCCGTGGTTCGGCAGGCCGATGATGTCGCCGGCGTACGCCTCTTCGACCTGCTCGCGCGACGATGCCATGAAGGTGACCACGGACGACACCTTTACTTCACGGCCCAGGCGCAGGTGCTTGACTTTCATGCCGCGCTCGAAACGGCCGGAGCACACGCGCAGGAAGGCGATGCGGTCGCGGTGCGCCGGGTCCATGTTCGCCTGGATCTTGAACACGAAGCCGGAGAACGGCTGCTCGGTGGGCGCCACGGAACGCACGGTCGCGTCGCGCTCGCGCGGCGGCGGCGCCCAATCGACCAGCGCCGACAGGATTTCGCGCACGCCGAAGTTGTTGATCGCGGAACCGAAGAATACCGGCGTCTGGATACCGGCCAGGAACTCTTCCAGGTTGAACGGGTGCGAGGCGCCGTGGACGAGCTCCACTTCCATCCTCAGCTGGTCCATCTCGAGCGGGAACATCTCCTGCAGCTTCGGATTGTCGATGCCCTTGACGACCTCGAAGGTCTGGTTGGCGCTTTCCTCGCCGGCGCGGAACAGCAGCACCTCGTCGCGCAGCAGGTGATACACGCCGCGGAAGTTCTTGCCCATGCCGATCGGCCACGTCACCGGCGCGCACTGGATCTTCAGCACCGATTCCAGTTCATCGAGCAGTTCGAGCGGATCGCGCGTTTCGCGGTCCATCTTGTTCATGAACGTGACGATCGGCGTGTTGCGCATGCGGCAAACGTCCAGCAGCTTGATCGTCTGCGCCTCGACGCCCTTGGCGGCATCGATCACCATCAGCGCCGAGTCGACGGCCGTCAGCACGCGGTAGGTGTCTTCCGAGAAGTCCTGGTGGCCCGGCGTGTCGAGCAGGTTGATGATGTGGTCGCGGAATTCGAACTGCATCACCGACGAGGCAACGGAAATGCCGCGCTGCTTCTCGATCTCCATCCAGTCGGACGTGGCGTGGCGGGCGCTCTTGCGCGCCTTCACCGTGCCGGCCATCTGGATCGCGCCCGAGAACAGCAGCAGCTTCTCGGTCAGCGTCGTCTTGCCCGCGTCGGGGTGGGAAATGATGCCGAACGTGCGGCGGCGCTGCACTTCGCGCGCGATCAGGGCCGCGGGCTTGGCGCTGGCGATAGCGGCATCCTGCTCGGCGGCTTGCTCGGGGGTTTGGTCGGTGATCTGGGATTCTTCGGACATGGTGGCGGCCAACGGTACGGCTCGACGGAAAACCGTGGATTTTACCGTTTTTTGGGTGTGGCCGGGCCAAATTGACGATACAGGGACGTACGCGGCAACAAGTTGGCACGGGAGAACCGGTGTCGTACACCTTTTCCGGGTGAACCATCCAGAAAAGGTGTACGACACCGGTGTTCGTCTGCAAATTACTGCGTGCCCATAGCCGAGCTCGTGTCCCCCTGGTGCCTGGCACCAGGGGGACACGAGCTCGGCTATCAGTCGCCCTTCACGCGCCGCCAGCCGACCGGGTGCGCATCCTCGGAACCGAGCTCGACAATCGGCCGCGTCAGGGTCTCGCCCTTGGCCGTGGTGGCGATCATCTTCAATTGACCGCTGGGCAGGCGCACGATGATGAAACCCACGGCGGCCGAGGTGTTCGACAGCGTGCCGCCGACCAGGAGCCCGTTGACGCCGGTGCCGCGGCACACGTCGAGCGCGTAGGCGTTGCTGGTGCCGCCCACCGAGCAGGATGACGACGAGGTCGGCAGGTTCGTCACCACGTTGGCCACGCCGCTGACGATCTTCGGGTCGATGTTCATCCGCTCGCCCGGATTCAGGCGCCAGTCGAAGAACCAGCCGCTCTTCTGCTTCAGGTCGGCCGCGGTGTCGGCAATCTGGAATGCCGCCGTATTGCTGCCGCCCACGCTGTCGAGCGTCTGCTGTTCCATCGCCGCGCCGCGCACATTGACGAACACGCCGGTGTCCTTCACCGCATACAGGCTTTGCACATCGGTGCTCGTCGTATCCGGCACGTCCAGCAGCCGGCCGGTGCCGAACAGCACCACGCGCTGCGGCTCGGCGCTGTTGTCGACGGCGCACAGCGTCACGTCCGGCCGCGTGGTGATCGGCTGCGCCGCGCCGGCATCGCCCATCTTCAGCACGCCCACGCTGCCGTCGGCGGCCGTCAGGTCGAAGCGCCACATCTGGCCCTGGTTGTCGCCGCCGTAGATGTAGGTCACCAGCGGGTCGCCGTTCGGGTCGGGCGTGATCGCCGTGATCTTCGCCAGGCCAGATGGCGTGACGACGTCGCCGCTGTTCGTGGTCACCGACTTGAGCACGGCACCGGTGGCCACGTCGACGATGAACAGGTAGCCCTTGCCGTCGCCCGTATCGACGCCATCCACGCCCGGCACATTGTTGTAGCCGGACGTGAGGAACACCACCCAGCGTGCGGCACCGGAACCGTCCTTCCACGTGCCGAACTGCGGATTGCCGAACGACAGGCCCAGGTTCGGCACGGCGTTCGCGCACACGGCCGCGTCGGCGCACAGTTCCCACAACTGCTTCGGCTGGCGCGGGTCGGTGATGTCCAGCGCATAGTAGCCGCGCCCGCCGGCATTCAGCCCGGCCACCAGCACCGTGCGCCACGCGCCGTTGATGTAGACGTCCGCCACCTCGGGCGAGCCGTCGGTGGTGAACTGGTGGTTCGTCGCGTACGTGGTGCTGGCCAGCGCCGGCAGCTTCTTCATCGTGATGCGGGGCGCGTAGGCCCACACTTCCTCGCCATTGTCGGCGGAGAACGCGTGCAGCATGCCGTCGTTGGCCGCCGTGTACACGGTCGCCACCGGCCGCGCCGCCGTCTGCGCATCGCGGAATGCCGGGTAGCCGTTGTCCGTATAGGCCTTGCGCGGGTCGCGCACATAGGCCGGCTTGGACGAGGCGATATCGCCCAGCACGATGGGCACCGCCGGCGTGTCGCCACTCATCGTGTAGGCGCGGAAGATGGTGTCGTTCGCGTACTGCTGCTGGCCGCGCAGCCAGTTCACCATGTTCTCGCCGCTGTTGACGAGCGCGCGGTCGGCCGTCGACAGCAGCGTGCATTGCGGCAAGTTCGGGCACTGGCTGGTGAACCACGCTTTCTCCTGCGCCGTCATCTGGTCGTAGCGGAACGGTTTCAATGCGCCGGTACCCAGCATGTAGATGCTGCGCGTATCGCTGGCGGCGGCCACCTTGGTGCCGACGGTGTCGGACGACGTCCAGACCGTGTTGTTGCCGACGATGCCAGTGGTGGGATCGATCTTGCGGTCCGACAGTTCGCCATACCATTTCACGGTGGTGAAGGTATCCGAGAAGATGTCGTTGTCCTGCAGCGAGATGTTCGGCGTGGACGTGGCGGCGGCCGAGGCGGCGCCCAGCGTCATCTGCATGTTCGCCAGCGCCGCGGACAGGCCCTGCACCACCTCGCGCGGCTCATTGGCGCTGAAGTACTTGCCGTGGCCGTTGATGGCCGCGTGCCACAGGTCGTCCACCCGCTCCTGCACGGTGTTGCCGGTGTTCGTCACGTCCGGATTCGGCCACACATAGGGGCCGTTGTTGTTCCATGGGCAGCCGGTCTGCGCGCGCGTGATCAGGTTGTAGAAGTCGCCGCCCGGCTTCGGCGCCGTGTCGTAGTTCGGCTCGTAGGTCATCACGCCATCCATGCCCAGGCCCAGCGTGTAGGTGTTCATGTGCAGGTGCGTGTTTTCGCCGTCGGCGGCCGGTACCTGGCCGGGCTTCGTCATGTCCGGCTCCAGGTCGGGGCGCAGCGACACGGTGCCGGTCGACGAGCCGCCGTTATACCAGTGCAGCGCCACGTCGGCGATCGAGGGTTGCGACTGGCCGCGCGCGTCCACGCAGCCGCGCGACCAGGTGCAGAAGCGGGACGCGTTTTCCTGGTTGTCGTTGCTGGTCACGTTGGCGGTCGAGCTGCCGTTCCAGTAGCCGTCCGTGGTGAGGATCAGGAAGTTCTGCTGGCAGGGGAACTGCACCACCTCCGACCCGCTCGCGTAGTTGTACGGCGACAGGTTGGCGAACATGCGGCCCACGTTGTCCATCGCGGTGCGGATCGGCGTGGCCCCGCTGGTCGTCACGCCGTACAGCGTGGAATACCACGTGCTGCGTGCCGTGCCGGTGAAATCGGCCGGCTTCATGTCGATGGCGCCGGCGGCACCCGCCTGCGACAGGCGCACGAAGCCCACCCGGTAGTTGGCGTTGATGGCGGCGAAGGCGATGCCGACCGACGTCTTCATCATCTGCAGGCGGTTCTTGTAGTATGCATACCAGTTGGCGAAGTTGGTCATCTCCTCCTCATAGGTGCACACCGCCGCCTGCGCCACGCAATCGCCGCGGGCCGACGCCTTCGGGTACGTACGGCCGGGCACGACGTTCACGCGCGAAAACGCGCTGGGCAGGGACGACAGCGCGGTGGTCGTCGCCGGCACGCCCTCGACGATGCTGGTGGCGGCCACCGGGGTGAAGGTGACGTTGCCGCTGTTCGCGACCGTGCCCGAGAGCACCGCGCCGTTCGCGGTGGCGTTCACGTTGACGATGCAGACGGTGGTGGACGGTTCGTTGGCGCACACCCCCGTGGTGGCGTCGCCGCCCAGGTAGGCGCGGTGCGTGGCACGGGTGCCGTAGGCATTGATGGCCGCCACGATCGCCACCGCCGCCTGTTCCTGCGACATGTTCTTCAGTGCGACCGTGCCGGTGATCTGCGTGGTGCCCAGCTTGATGTTGCTGATGCTGCCATCGCGGCGCATGCTGCCGCTGCCGCCGATACGCAGCAGCCCGGTGGGCGGCTGGCCGGTCGTCGCCGGCGTGGTCTGCACGGCCGGCGCATCCACTTCCAGGCCCCAGCCCTGCCGCGTGTTGAGCGTCGAATCCTCGCGGATCGTGCTGCAATTGGTCAGCGATTTGGTGCTGCTGGCGCAGTTGATCGGGATGACAGCCACCACATTGTCCGAGGTGAGCGTGATGCCCAGGGACGAGCAGGCCGGCACCGTGGCCGAACTCACGGGCGTGCGCACGCAGGCCCAGTAGGAGTTCGCGCCCAGGCCCGTGCGGGCGATGATGCCGGCCGCCACCTGCGTGGCCAGGGCCTGCTGCTTCGCCGCCGTGTTCGTGCCCGCCGACGCGGTGACCGCGCCATTGGTGATCGTTACCGGCGAATTCGGCGCGGCGGGATTGATCACGGTGACCCCGGCAATTTGCATCGACGACGTGGACAGGCTGGCGCCGATCGTGATCGTGCCATGGGCGATGGCGGTGGACGGCGGCGACGAATACTTCGGATAGATATAGGTGCCCACGCGCTTGGCCTGGCAGGACGACAGCGCGCGGTCGCTGCACCAGCGCACGGTGGCCGGCACCGGGTAGCCCACCGGCGCGGCGGCGCCGGCGGCCACCGACGTGCAAGAGGTCAGCCGCTCGTCGCGGCAGTATTCCGAGACGGCGATGTTGAAGTAGTACGGGCCGCCCTGGATGGCGGCCGCGTTGTAGTAGGTATTGTCGGGATACGTGTAGGTGGCGGTGTTGATGCGGCAATCGCCCTCGTCGCTGCCGCTGCACCACTGCAGGTCGGGAAATTCGGTGACCAGGTTGATGGCGCTGTCGCCCGCGCCGTACAGGTTCGTGTTGCTGCGGCCGAAGCCGTCGCTGGGCACGTTGGTCCAGTTCGCGGTCTGCGCGGCGGTCATGTCCGGGTAGTACGTGCCATCCCACATGATCGGCGCCTGGTAGCGGATGCGCGGGTTGTAGTACTGGCGGTTGAAGTCAGGACTCATGAACGGGGGGTGCCCGACGCTGCACGCCATCACGCCATTGACGAGCGTTTGCCGGGAGCGGCAGATATTGTCGTTCACATAGTCCGGCGTGTAGGTCTGGTCCATCGAGCCGGAGTTATCGAACAGCAGCATCAGGTTCGGCTTGACGGTGCCGGTGCCGGCGATGTTCAGCAACGGCACTTGCGCGATATTGGTGGTGGCGGCCAGCAGCAGGCCGGGCATCCAGGCCAGCAGTGCCAGCGTCCAGCGGATCAGGGAATTCATCATCTTGTCACGGGCCCATCATGACGACGGCCTGGTTCATTACATTGGCGCCGCGCGCGCCGGCGATGCGCGCGGTGATCAGGTAGTGCAGCTGCGGCTTGCCCTGGTAGGCCGGCGCGTCGGAAGACAGGCTGTCGCCCGCGCGGGTCTTCGCCTGCACGTTCTGCCGCGCCGCGGTCAGCGTGCAGTTGTTGGCCGGGCTGGCGGCGTTGTAGGCGCCGGGGAACTGGCACATGCGGTGGATCACGTACTCGACCTCGTTGCGGCGGTTCGCGTCCCACACTTTCCTGGCGCCGCGCCAGAATTCGGGATTGGACACGCCCTGCCCTGCTCCGGGATTGATCGTGGCCACGTAGCCGGCGGCGGGGATGTCGTTGTACAGCACGTTCTTGTCCGGCAGGCTGCCCAGCCACTCGTGGGCCGCATGGATGCCCAGGTCGGCCGCCTTCGACAGCGCATCCTCGTGTGCGAGGTTCGACGTGGTCAGCGCGGTGGAATTGGTGGAGCGCAGCAGGTAGATGCTGCTGACCATCATCACCACGAGCATGATCAGCATCACCGGCAGCGCCAGGCCGCGTTGTAGTGCCTTCCTCATGGCTTCCACCCGGCATTGCGGATCGGAACGATCGTCTCGAACACGCGGTAACGGTAGCAGGTCCAGCTGACCGTGTCGTTCGGTATGGCGAGCGCCACCTGTACCGGGGCGGCCGCCACCCCGGCCGGCGCAGCGGTGCCGAACACGGTCAGCGGCGCGGTGGTCGCAGTGCACGTGCCCTGCCGCGCAGCGGGGCGCTCCGGCACCGCGCCACGGGCCACCACGGCGATGCGCAAGGCGGCGATGCGCTGCCAGTCGCCCGGCGCGCCGGTGCTGCCGTCGCCGTCCGCGTCGATCATGGCGGCGCTCCAGCGCCCGACCCGCAAGCCCGACTTCGGAGTGAACGCACTGCCGGCCCGCGTATCGAACCCGTACTGCGCCTTCACTGCGACAATGTTGCCGACCACGGCCTGTGGCATCCCGCCCGTGCCGGCCAGGTCGGTCGCCCGCAGTCGCAGCACGCCGTTCGACACCGACCAGGTGTGGAACGACAGCTTTTCGGCCGGCCCGAGGTTGAACACGCGGGCCTGGCCGCCGTTGTAGAGAATGCCGAGGTTCCCGGTGTTGTAGCGCCATGCCGCGCCGGCGGCAATTTGCAGGGTACTGGCGGCCGGCGCGCTGGAGAGCTGGGCCAGTGTGCAATCGCCACCGGCGGGTTCCGGCGCGACCACGATCACGTCGCCCGCGTTGAATCCGAACGGCGCCACGCTGTCGACGCCGATCGACGTGCCGCCGATGTAGTTCTGCCAGACCCGCGTGGAACCGACGCCGGCCAGCCCGCTGCCGGAATACAGCGTGACGGTATCGGAGCCCTGGCCGCCATCGGCGATCACGGCCGGCGCCAGCGGCGTGATCGCCGCGCCGTTGCGCACGGCCTCGGCCAACGCAAACCCTTGCGTATCCGTCATGCGCGTGTTGCAGCCGTTGACGAGGTCGTCGTTCAAGCCCCAGCCGGCCTGCGCCGCATCGTTGTTGATCGAGAACAGCGCCAGCATGCCGTTCTGCATGGCGTCCGACCCGCCAACCGAGGCAGCCTTGCTTTGCTCGCCGTTGACCATCAGGCGCGTGGCGAACATGACGGCGAGCAGGCCGATCACGACGGACACCATGAGTTCGACGATGGAGAAGCCTTGCTGTCTCATGTGTTCACCGGATGTAGGCCGTGACGAGGTGGCGGCTGTCGTCGTCGCCCTGCTTGCGGCGCCAGTGGATCTCGATGTCCACGCGCGTGCGCTGCGCTTCCGGCACGACGGCCACGCCGATGCGCGCGCCGGGGATGGCGGCCGACGTTTCCGCCGCCCAGGGTGCCAGCGCCGCGGGGGGCGTGGCGTCCAGCGCCACCTGATAAGCCGCCAGGTTCGCGGTGTCGTTATTCATGATGCCGACGAGGCGGTCGGCCGCGAGCGTGGCTTCCGCCCGCATCGTCGAATCGGCCAGCGCGGAGTACGAGCGTGCCTGCAGGCCGATCGTGCCGAGCAGGCCGAGCGCCAGGATGACGACGGCGACCAGGGCCTCGAGCAGCGCGATACCTTGTTGTGTGTGGAGGCGCGCGGTCATGGGCAGGCCCGCGAATCGGGTGCGGCGACGGCCGGGTCGCATTTCGACGCGATGCCCGCCAGCGTGACGGCCACCGCGGCGGCGCGCACGTCACCGGCCAGGGCCGCGGACGGGTCGAGGCGCAGCATGGCGAGGCGACCTTCGATCGACGTGTCGACCCAGCCCAGCTCGGTGAAATAGACGGAGTCGGCCCCTTCCGCCGTCACGGCCGGGATCAGCACGTTCGAAGGCGGCAGCGATACCGCGGCGCGGAACACGGACTTGAATCCCCCTGCCCCTTCCGGATCGCCCGCCGCGGCCACGGTCGTCGTCGACCAATTGCCCGTGGTGTCCGTGCACGGCGCGCCCGGCGCCGGGAAGCACAGGTCCACCTGCCAGTCGAACTGCCCGTTGGTGCCGGGCGTGAGCACGAAGCGGCTGCGCGCATTGTGCGACACCGCCTGGCGCCGCGCCATCGACAGTCCTTCCAGGTAGAACTCCGACGCAGCCCTGGCCTTGTTGGCCACGATCCAGTGCGTCATGTTCGGGATGCCGGCGGCCAGCAGCGTGCCGAGGATGGCGATGCCCACCATGACCTCGATCAGCGTATAGCCTTTCATCCGGCATCTCAGCTGGAGCATTGGCCGCCCTTCTTGTCGACCCAGCATGCCGCGTTCGTGCCCCAGGACGGGGTGGCGGTCGTGGCGCGGGTGCCGTTCTGGTCGATCGTGTATGTAAAGCCCGTCATCTTCGCGCGGCCGGTGGCCGTGATCGTGAACGTCGACGCCGTGGCGTTGCTCAGCGCGTAGGTGAAATTCGGGGTTGCGGCGGGGAAGGCGCTTGCGCCGCTGTATCCGTCGTAGGTGCGATTGTTGTTCCAGAACTGCTCGGCGTTCGCCTGCGCGGCGCCCAGGGCCGTGAAGGCCTCGGCAGTGCGCGAGCGCGTGACGTGGTCCGTGTAGGCAGGGATTGCCACCGCCGACAGGATGCCGACGATCACGACGGTGATCAGCACTTCCATCAGGGTGAAACCTTGTTGACGGTGTTTCATTGCGGCCTCAACTGCTTAACGAACATTGATGTACAGCAATTTTACGGCAGATATTGAGGTTTCTTGAGGGAAAAATGGGCAGCGACGCGGTGGGCGTCACTTTGTTGTGGAAACGCTGCAAGGATGCAGTCGAACGTATCAGCCTGCGCTCCTGTAACGCAGAGTTACGACTTCAACCCTTTGTAGGAATACGCCGCATCGGCTCGTATTGCGCAGGCGCGCGTGCTCGGCGGGGCCTATGGGCAGACGCTTGCAGGATGTTTCCAGAAGCAATGTTCGATACCGTACGGATAACCACAAAAACGGCGAAAATGAGGCGTGGCCTCGCGTTCCGGCCTGTCGGCCCCGCAGCACGAGCAATCGTGCGCTAGCCCTTGAAGTCTTATGCTAGGAAAATAGATAGTTTCCGTAGGACTAGGCTGACAACTGATCATCTTACGAGCCTACACCCTAGCGGAAACCCGTCTTATGTTCGTTACCTACATACGAACTTAAAGTACTACCAACGCGATCGGCGCCGTGCGGCATCTAACTGAAAGTCGCAATCGATGCATCTTGGTCGAAATCGAAGCAGCCGACGATTTCCTGTACTTAAGCTCGTGAGGACAATATGAACAACACTCAACTTGGCGTTTCCGAAAAAACCTCGATGCCGCTGAGCGGCCGGGAAGCCACGAAGCCGGTGATCAGCTACAGCGGCACGCAGCAGAACGAGCTGCTGGCCGCCCTGCCGCGGCACGTGCTGGAGTCGTTGTTCGAGCACCTGGAACTGGTGCAACTGCCCTTTGGCAAAGAACTGTTCGAGTATGGCAGCAAGCTCGAAAACGTGTATTTCCCCACCACGGCCATTGTTTCGCTGCTGTACGTGATGGAGGACGGCGCGACCACCGAGATCGCTGTCGTCGGCCATGAAGGCGTGGTCGGTGTGTCGATGTTCCCCGGCGAACGTGCGATGTGCACCGCCGTCGTGCAAAGCGCCGGCTACGGCTACCGCCTGAAGGCCCAGGCGCTGCGCGATGCGTTCAACCAGGGCGGCGCCCTGCCCCAGCTGCTGATGCGCTACAACACGGCGCTGTTCGCCCAGATGGCGCAGAACGCCGTCGGCGGCCGCCACAGCTCCATCGAACAGAAGCTGTGCCGCTGGTTGCTCGACCGCCTGGACCGTTCGCCGACGAACGAGCTGAAGGTGACCCAGGAAATGATCTCGATCATGCTGGGTGTGCGCCGCGAAAGCATCACGGCCGCCGCCGGCAAGCTGCAGGAAGACGGCCTGATCACCTACCGCCGCGGCAACATCACTGTACTGGATCGTGCGGGACTGGAACGCTATGCGGGCGAGTGCTATAAGGTGGCAAAGACGGAATATGATCGTCTGCTCGTTGACGTAGCGGGCTGCTGACCACCACTTCTTCCCTCTCGCCTTCCGGAGCGCGGTTCTTCAGCGGAATCCGCGCTTCGATGCATGTCCCCTTGTCACCCCGGCCGCGACGAAGCGTCAGCGTGCCGCCCAGCAGCAGTGCCCTCTCCCGCATCCCCAGGATGCCGTGCGACATCGGCTTGGCCAGCGTATCGGTCGCGATGCCGATGCCGTCGTCGATGATGCGCAGCACGATCCCCTCCTTCGTCCGCGTCAGCGTGACCGAAACCCGGCTGGCCTTGGCGTATTTGCGGATATTGGTCAGCGACTCCTGCACGATGCGGAACAGCGCGATCGACAGGCTGCTGTCGCCTTCGCGCACGATGCCGTCGATCTCCGGGCCGATCTCGGTGTCGCAAGGCAGCTTGGTCATGCGTGTGAAATCGTCGGTATAGCTGTCGATCGCGGCGCACAGGCCCAGGTTGTCCAGCAGGCTCGGCCGCAGGTCTTCGATAATGCGGCGCTTCAGTTCCACGGTTTCCACCAAGGTGGCACGTGCCCGCTTCAGCTGCGCTGCCAGTTCCGGCTGCGTTTTCTGCACCTGCAGGAGGACCGCGCCGATGTCCATGCTGATGGATGTAAGGTTCGCGCCCATTTCGTCGTGCAGCTCGCGCGACAGCCGCGATTTCTCATCCTCGCTGATGCTGATCAGGTGCCGCGACAGCACGGACAGCTGCTCGGTGCGCTGCGCCACCATCGCTTCCAGGTTCTCGTTCGACTGCTGCAATTCGTGCTCCACGGCCGCCTGGCGGAAATAGCTGCGGCGCACGAGGCGATAGAACATCACGAGCACGACGATCGCCACGGCATTGATCGCCACGCCCAGCGCCAGGGCGTTCTGGTACTGCTCGTAGAAGCGCGCGCTGCGGGCGGCCAGCGTTTCGTTCTGCTCCTGGATCATGATCACGGTTTGCAGCCGGATTTCATCCATGCCGCCGCGGTCGTCGCCGTAGCGGGAAATGGTGACGATCTCGTCGAGCCCGCCATGGTGATACACGTCGATCGCCTGGTTGAGCATCGCCAGCTTGCGGCGGATCAGCGTGTTCAGCTGGGCAAGGTTCTTCAGCTGGGCGGGATTGTCGGCCAGCAGCGTCTGCAGCTGGCGCACTTCCGCTTCGGTCTTGGTGAAGACGGAGCGCGCCGGGCCAAGATAGACATCGTTGCCGGAGATGAAATAGCCGCGCATGCTGCTTTCGGCATCCTGCACCAGCACATCCAGGTACTGGAGCCGTTCGGCCACGCGCGAGCTTTGCAGCACCTGCGCATTGGCGCTTTTCAGCGCATCGAGGTTGTGAAAAAGAAACAGGCCGTTGACGACGAGGATCAGCGCGCACGTCACGCACAATACGGTCTTGTAGAGGGGCAGACGGTGGTGTGACGCTGCCTTCACGGTGAAATACATCCTGAAGCATCCTTCGCTGGCGCGGTCGGCGGTCGGGCCATTATAGCCGGGCCAGCGATTTAATGCCTTTCGGAAACGCTTCGTTACAGTAATATTGCCGTACGGAACAACACTATCGCAGGCGATAGCGCCAAAACAAAGGCGCTGTTCGCGGACGCTATGCTTTCCCCTAATCACGGAACTTCTGGATCCGGTCGCTGTCAGTAGCGGCCTGAGCCTTGCTAGCCCGGCGCCACCCCGACGCGCAGCCAGTGCGACGGCGTGGTGAGCGCGGCAGCGTCCAGCACGCGTTGCCAGCCGGTGTAATTGGCCAGGTACCGGCTGGCTACACCGTTGAACCGGCGCAGCCACGTCTTGAAGCGGCTATGCCAGCCGTTAACATTTTGAATGTGGATGGCCTCTCGAACCCTCTCGCCGCGCTGCACGTTGACCGATTCGTGCGTGATGCCGGCCTGCCGCGCGAACGCCTGGTAAGCATTGGCGCCATCGCTGATAAGAATGACGTCACGCGCCAGTACGGGCAGCAGGTGCCTGGCCAGTTGCCCCTCGCTGACCGGTCCGCGCCCGGTCACGAAGTCGTACGTGAGCTTGTTGCGGTCGCGGGCGACGAGAATGCAGTCGAGCTCGCGGCTGATGCCGCGCCGGGTCGCCTTGCCGCCCCGCTTGCGGGCCGGGCGACCCAAGTGGCGCGATCCCTTCTGCGATTCCAGGTGATAGGTTTCGTCGGCCTCGACGATTGTTGACAGCTTGGGGCGCCGCTCTTGCCGCACGGTGGCAATGAACCGGTGCCGCCATCGAAAACTGGTCGACTTCGCCACCGCCACGCGCTTGGCCGCCGTGCGCACCGTCGTCGATTCGATCAGGCATTGCAGGTACGCCAGCCATTTGTCACGCCGCTTGAGGTGGGCCAGCGGGGTGCCGGTCAACCCGTTATAACTGCTCCTGCATCCCATGCACCGATAGCGCTGCAAGCCGTTGGCCTTACCGCTGCGATGGCAATGGGAGCAGGCGCAATGCGGGCAAGGAGGTCTTCCCGCCGCCGCCTCGATCAGGGCAAGGCACTGGCCAGGGTGCGTGATGGTGGCCAGGAATTCCCGCAAGGTCGCTACTTCTCCCGCTGCCAGCTGGAGCTGGGACAACGCCTTGAACACCACCTGGAAATCCGCAGTCCCCATTTCGGCCTCCTGATATGCATGAAGTAGCTCAACAGGAGGTCAGACAGGGTTGCGCGGCGGAAGTTCCCCAAGCATTGACGAACAGCGCCAAAACAAAACCGCCAGGACCGGCCCCTAAGGACCAGCGCTGGCGGCCGAGAAGAAAACGTCCCGCCGTCAATCCAGCAGGTTGTTCTTCATTGCGTAGTAGGTCAGGTCGCTGTTGGACTGCAGTCCCATCTTCTCCATGATGCGGGTGCGATAGGTGCTCACGGTCTTGATGCTGAGCGAGAGCGCCGTGCCGATGTCGGACACGGTGGCGCCGCGCGCCAGGCGCAGGAACACCTGGAATTCGCGGTCCGACAATTCGGTGTGCAGTGCCGTGTTCGGGTCGCGGTCGAAGCTCTGCGCCAGCAGTTCGCCGACCTGAGAGCTGACGTAACGGCGGCCCTGGAAAACGGTGCGCACGGCGGTGATGAGTTCATCCGCCTCGCATTCCTTGTTCAGGTAACCGTTGGCGCCCATCTTGAACAGGTTCAGCGCATATTGTTGCGCAGGGTAGCCGGACAGGATCAGCACCGGCAAATCGGGCTGGCCCTGGCGGATCGTGCGCAGCGTGTCGATACCACTCTGGTCGGGCATGGCGATATCGAGCAGCAGGACGTCGCAGATCTCGCGGCGCGCGATATCGAGTGCCTCGCGCCCGGTACTGCCTTCCGCCACGACCGAAAACTCGTCGGATTGCGAAAAGATCTGCTTGAAGCCTGCTCGTACTATCTGGTGATCGTCACAAATGGCAACGCGTATCATTGTTTCCCTCGTATATCCCTGGCTTGGGAAAGTGGCCCTGGATCTCGCCTGGCGTCAGTTTTTTTCACTAGCAGAATTATAACGTTGATATTGTAACACCAATCATTTAACGTTCTGACCCACTGTCGCGCCTACATATGGGGACGATGGTTGCAAAAAAAAAGATACCGGGCGAGCCGTGTGGCGCTGCACTTGTTTTCTATCGTTGCCGGCCCGCTCGCCGAGGGTTTACTTCAGCAGAGCCTGGATCGCCAGCAATTCGTTGCGGATCATTTCCCGGTCGAGCGGAGGCGGCGCCGGGGGCATATCGTTATCATACGCCTCCTGGGCGGCAACACCACGACTGTCGAGCTTATTGCGTGCGCCACTGATCGTGAAGCCCTGCTCGTACAGCAGCTCACGGATACGACGGATCAACAACACTTCGTGATGCTGGTAATAGCGGCGGTTACCGCGCCGCTTGACCGGCTTGAGTTGAGTGAATTCCTGTTCCCAATAACGCAGCACGTGCGGCTTCACGCCGCACAGCTCGCTGACCTCGCCGATCGTGAAATAACGCTTGGCCGGAATCGGCGGTAAGCTGACCAGTTCGGTCTTGCTGAGGCGATCGTTCATGCCCACCCTTTATCAGGCCGCGCGTGCCAAGGCGGCACTTTCTTCCACCATGCCCTTGAGCTTCTGGCTGGCATGGAAGGTCACGACGCGGCGCGCCGTGATGGGGATTTCTTCGCCGGTCTTCGGGTTACGGCCCGGGCGCTGCGGCTTGTCGCGCAGCTGGAAATTGCCGAAACCGGACAATTTGACCGCTTCGCCCCGCTCGAGCGCGTTGCGGATCTCGTCGAAGAAGGTTTCGACCATATCCTTTGCCTCGCGCTTGTTCAAGCCCACCTGTTCGAACAGCAGTTCGGCCAGTTCGGCTTTCGTCAGCGTCGGCAAACTCTTTTCAGCTTCCTTGCGTACCTTTGCAACCTGCATGGCGCTGTGCAACTCGGCATCCAGCGCTGATTGCAAAACCGCGGTGTCGTTGTTGTTAATTTTGCTGCCCTGCCTTTACAAAGTACGTGGGTCCGGCATTGCCGGACCCGCTTGTTTGAACCGATTGTTGTCTATTCTGAATGAATGCTGCAGTGCACGGAAGGGTTACACGGTACTTACTGCCGAGCTTAAGCCCTACCTAAGTTACAGCTCAGTTACAGCTCAGCTACAACGCAGGCACAACCCAGCCACGACCCGGTAAGACACAAGTTACCACGACAGGCACCCGCTACACCCCGCATGCCTGGTGCAAGGTGCAAGGTGCAAGGTGCAACACGCCTCTACCTCGCCGCGCACCGCCCGGCAGCTTTTCCGCTGCCGGCACCCACCTGTTACTTGCGCACTTTCGCGCCCAGCTTTTGCGTTGCCGCATCAGCCAGCGAACCCATCAATGCATCGACGATTTCGTCCTGCAGGGTTGTTTGAGTATCTTGCAAGCTAAAGCGGAAAGCAAGCGATTTCTCGTCCGACGCGAGGCCAACGCCACGGTATTCGTCAAACAAAACAATGGCTTGCACGATGCGCGCGTGATCGCTGGCAGCGACCGCGGCCGCGAAGACATCCAGCAATTGCTGGGCTGCCACGGCCTGCGGCACCACCAGGGCGAGGTCGCGGCTGGTGCCCGGAAACTTGGAAATTTCCGTGTAAGCCGGCACTGCACGTTGTTGCAACGCAACGGCATCGACCTCGAACACGACCGGCGCCTTCGGCAGGTCGTATTTTTGCAGCCAGCGCGGATGCAGCTCGCCGATGAAACCGATCACCTTGCCGTCCAGCGACACGGAAGCAGCGCGGCCCGGGTGCAGCGCCGGGTGCTCCAGCTTGGCGAAGCGCAGGTGCGCCGGGGCGAACAGCGCTTCCAGGTCGGCCTTCACGTCGAAGAAGTCGGCGTCGCGCGTCGGCAAGCCCCACTGCTCGTCCGCCTGCGGGCCATAGGCGATCGCGCCGATGCGCTGCGGCTGGTCATAGCCGGCGACCGTCAGCGGACCATCCTGCACGGCCGCATCGCGCTTGTACACGGCGCCCACCTCGAATACGCGCACGCGCGGCGCCTTGCGGTTGACGTTGTAGCGCACGTTCGCGACCAGGCTGCCGATCAGCGACGAGCGCATCACGGACAGCTGGCTGGCGATTGGATTCTGCAGCTTGATCGGATTGTCGTTGCCGTTGAAGTCCTGTTCCCACTGCGCTTCCACGAAGCTCATGTTCACCACTTCCTGGTAGCCCAGGTCGGCCAGCTGGTGGCGCACGGCGAAGATGGAACGCTCGTTTTCCGGCGCGATGTGCATCGTGTTCTCGGCCACCGGCGGCTTGGCCGGGATGTTCTCGAAGCCGTACACGCGCGCCACTTCCTCGATCAGGTCTTCCTCGATCTCGATGTCGAAGCGGTAGCTCGGCGCCGTCACGCTGAACACGCCATTCTCGAGGGTAAATGGCAGCGCCAGGCGCGTGAAGATGTCAGCGACGACTTCATCGGTCAGCGGCACGCCGATCACCTTCTGGGCGCGCGCCGTGCGCAGTTGCACGGGCTTGCGCTCGGGCAGGTTGACGACCTGGTCGTCGATGGCGCCGACCTGCGTTTCCGGCGTGCCGCAGATTTCCAGGATCAGCGCGGTAATGCGCTCGATGTGCTCGGGAATCGTCGCGTAATCGACGCCGCGCTCGAAGCGGTGCGCCGCATCGGTCGAGAAGTTGTACTTGCGGGCACGGCCCTGGATGGCGTTCGGCCACCAGAACGCCGCTTCCACGTACACATTCGTCGTGTCCAGCGACACGGCCGTGGCGTCGCCGCCCATGATGCCGGCCAGCGATTCGACCTGCTGGTCGTCGGCCACCACGCCCACCCACTCATCGACGGAAACCGTGTTGCCGTTCAAGAGCTTCAGGGATTCGCCGGCTTTGCCCCAGCGCACTTCCAGGCCGCCATGGATCTTGTCCAGGTCGAACACGTGCGACGGACGGCCCAGCTCCAGCATCACATAGTTCGAGATGTCGACCAGGGCCGACAGCGAACGCTGGCCGCTGCGCTCCAGGCGCCGCTTCATCCAGTCCGGCGTTGCCGCCTTGGCGTTCAGGTTGCGGATGACACGGCCGGCAAAGCGGCCGCACAGGTCCGGCGCGCTGATCTTTACAGGCAGTTTCTCATCCAGGTTGACGGCCGCGGGTGCGCTCTGCGGCGCATTCAGCGGCGAGCCCGTGAGCGCGGCCACTTCGCGTGCCACGCCCAGCACGGACAGGCAATCGGCCTTGTTCGGCGTGAGCTTGATCGTGAATTTCAGGTCGTTCAGCGCGTAGTAGTCGCGGAAGTTCTGGCCGACGGGCGCATCGTCCGGCAGTTCCAGCAGCCCGCCATGGTCTTCGGACAGCTTCAGTTCGCGCGCGGAGCACAGCATGCCCTGCGACTCGACGCCGCGCAGCTGGCCCACTTTGATGACAAATGGCTTGCCGTCGGCACCCGGCGGCAGCACGGCGCCGGCCGTGGCGCACGCCACTTTCAGGCCCTGGCGCACGTTCGGCGCGCCGCACACGATGTTCAGCATGGTGCCGGTACCCACGTCGACCTGGCACACGTTCAGGCGGTCGGCGTTCGGGTGTTTCTGTACTTCGCGCACGTGGCCGACCACCACGTGGGTGAACGGCGGCGCGACGGCTTCGACCTCTTCCACTTCGAGGCCGGACATCGTCAGCAGGTGCGACAGCTCATCCGAATTCATCTTCGGATCGACCATCGTGCGGAGCCAGTTTTCGGAGAATTGCATGATCAGCTTCTTCTTAGTTGAATTGTTTCAGGAAGCGCAGGTCGCCTTCGTAGAACAGGCGCAGGTCGTTCACGCCGTAGCGCAGCATCGTCAGGCGCTCGAGGCCGGAGCCGAACGCGAAGCCGATGTATTTTTCCGGGTCCAGCCCGAAATTGCGCACGACGGTCGGGTGCACCTGGCCCGAACCGGACACTTCCAGCCAGCGGCCCTTGAGCGGGCCGGAACCGAAGGCGATGTCGATCTCGGCCGACGGTTCCGTAAACGGGAAGTAGGAGGGGCGGAAGCGGACCTGCAGGTCGTCCGTCTCGAAGAATGCCTTCACGAAGTTCAGGTACACGCCCTTCAGGTCGGCAAAGCTGATGTTCTCGGCGATCCACAGGCCTTCGACCTGGTGGAACATCGGCGAGTGGGTGGCGTCGCTGTCGACGCGGTAGGTGCGGCCAGGAGCGATCACCTTGATGGGCGGCTGGTGGCTGCGGGCGTAGCGCACCTGCATCGGGCTGGTGTGCGTGCGCAGCAGCAGCGCCTTGCCGGTGCTGTCGTTGCCTTCGATGTAGAACGTGTCCTGCATCGAGCGGGCCGGGTGGTTTTCCGGGCTGTTCAGCGCGGTGAAATTGGTCCAGTCGGTTTCGATCTCGGGGCCGCCGGCCACGTCGAAGCCGATCGAGCGGAAGATCGCTTCGACCCGTTCCCACGTGCGCATCACCGGGTGGAGGCCGCCGGGAGCGCGGCCGCGGCCGGGCAAGGTAACGTCGATGGCTTCGGCGTTCAGGCGCTGCTGCAGCTGGGCTTCGGCCAGCGCATCGCGGCGCGCCGTCAGCGCGGCTTCGATCTGCTGCTTGGCAGCATTGATCAGGGCGCCCTGCGCCTTCTTTTCCTCGGGCGCCAGCTTGCCCAGGCCCTTCATCAGTTCGGTAATCTGGCCGGTCTTGCCGAGATATTGTGCTTTGGCGTTTTCTAGTGCGGCGGCGTCCGCGGCGGCGAGAAAGTCAGCCTGCGCTGCGGAGACGATTTGTTCGAGGGAGTTCATCCGACTGATTTTCCTATGCTGGAAATGTAAAACGGGGCATCGGTCGTTATCCCGTGCCCCGCTCTTAAAAATCGCGATGAACCTGCTGCGCGTTCCATTTCCAGCCTTCGATGCTCACCGTACCTCAGTACGGTTGCGCGTCTCGGCCGGAACTGGTGCCGCTCGCGACGGTTCTCGCGATTTTTGCGCCCCTGTCGGGACGCAACATCGATACGCTGGAATTAGGCAGCGATCTTTGCTTTCACGGCGTTGACAATCGCGGCAAACGCCGGCTTGTCCGCCACAGCCATATCGGCCAGGACTTTACGGTCCAGTTCAATAGCGGCTTTCTTCAGGCCATTCATGAAGACGCTGTAGGTCAGACCGTGCTCGCGGGAAGCCGCGTTGATACGGGTGATCCACAGGGCGCGGAAGACGCGCTTCTTGTTACGACGGTCGCGGTAGGCGTACTGGCCAGCGCGCATGACTGCTTGCTTGGCAATACGGTAAACCTTGCTGCGACGACCGCGGTAACCCTTGGCCAGGTTCAGTACTTTTTTATGACGGGCACGCGCGGTAACCCCACGTTTTACTCGAGGCATAGTAGCTCCTTAATGAGTGTGAGATTAAGCGGACGGCATCATACGCAGGACGCTCGTTACGTCCGACGCATTGATGTTACGGGTGCCACGCAGCTGACGCTTGTTTTTGGTGGTCTTCTTGGTCAGAATGTGACGCTTGAACGCCATACCCGATTTGACGGTACCACCCGGACGCACGCGAAAACGCTTCTTCGCGGAGCTTTTGGTTTTCATTTTTGGCATAACACATCTGCCCTCGCGGGCAGCTCCAAAGTAACAGGATTGCAGGTGGCAACAACACGTTGCACTTGGGTGCCTGCTTTCACTTGTTGATGCAGCGGCAGCGGGGCCACTACATGTTGCGGATTTGATCCCGCAAATTCTTGTTTGCCGACTTCGTTGACGAAAACCGGTGTCGCGCACCTGAAGGTGCCCGACACCAGCGGATCGGCAGCCGGCAATTATAACCCGATTTCCCAACTGCGCACCAGAACTGCTCGAGGCATAGTTGGAAATAGGCCTCGGAAAACCTGCACAGCGGGATGCAGTTCGGGTCCAGCGCGCGGAATCGTACTTTAGTACGATCGGTCCGCCGCTGCGAAGCACGGTGGACCCGAAATGCGCCCGCTGTGCGGGTTTGCCGACGCCTATTTTATTTTTTCTTGCGCGGGGCAATGACCATGATCATCTGGCGCCCTTCCATCTTCGGGAACTGCTCGACCTGGCCATGCTCCTCCAGGTCAGCCTTCAGACGCTCCAGCATGCGCATGCCGATGTCCTGGTGGGCCATTTCGCGGCCGCGGAAGCGAAGGGTGATCTTCGTCTTGTCGCCGTCTTCCAGGAACTTGATCAGGTTGCGCAGCTTGATGTTGTAGTCGCCTTCATCGGTACCGGGACGGAATTTGACTTCCTTCACGGAGATGACTTTTTGCTTCAATTTGGCTTCGTGCGCCTTCTTCTGCTCGGAATACTTGAACTTACCGTAATCCATCAGACGGCAGACCGGGGGATTCGCGGTAGGCGCGATTTCCACCAGGTCGACGTTTGCCTCTTCCGCCAGGCGGAAGGCTTCGGCCAGGCTCACGATGCCCAGCGGCTCATTGTTGACGCCGGACAGGCGCATTTCCGGTGCCGTGATTTCGCCATTGATGCGATGCGACTTGTCAGTAGCTATTGCAGTTTCCTTTAAAAATTTGATTGGTCTGGCCGGTTACGGGATTCAAGAATCCCGTCAGGCTTTGTTGGCAACATCCTGCTGGAGTCGCTCAACCAGGGCATCGATGGACATCACGCCCAGATCGACATTGCCCCGCGCACGCACGGCCACGGTATTGGCATCCCGTTCTTTATCCCCGATGACAAGGATGTAAGGCATTTTTTGGACGGAATGTTCACGTATTTTATACGTGATCTTCTCGTTGCGCAAATCAGCCGTGACGCGGAAGCCCAGCTTGCGCAGCTTCGCCGCCAGTTCGGTGGCATAGGCGGCCTGCCCTTCCGAAATGTTCAAAATGGAAACCTGCACCGGTGCAAGCCACATCGGCAGCGCACCCGCATAGTTCTCGATCAGGATGCCGATGAAGCGCTCCATCGAGCCCACGATTGCACGGTGCAGCATGACTGGCGTCTTCTTCGTGTTGTCTTCGGCCACGTATTGCGCACCCAGGCGCTCCGGCATGAAGAAGTCGACCTGCATCGTTCCGACCTGCCATGGGCGGCCCAGCGAATCCTTCAGGTGGTACTCGATCTTCGGGCCGTAGAACGCACCCTCGCCCGGCAGTTCCGTCCACGTCACGCCGCAGGCGCGCAGGCCCTGGCGCAGCGCCTCTTCGGCGTCGTTCCAGATTTCGTCGGTGCCGATGCGGTTATCCGGGCGCAGCGCCAGCTTCACCTCGATATTGGTGAAATCGAAGTCGGCATAGACTTCCATCGCCTGCTGGTGGAAAGCCACCACTTCCGGCTCGATCTGCTCGTGCGTGCAGAAGATGTGGCCATCGTCCTGCGTGAAGCCGCGCACGCGCATGATGCCGTGCAGCGCGCCGGACGGCTCGTTGCGGTGGCACTGGCCGAACTCGCCGTAGCGCAGCGGCAGGTCGCGGTAAGAACGCAGGTCGCTGTTGAAGATCTGCACGTGGCCCGGGCAGTTCATCGGCTTCAGCGCGTACTGGCGGTTTTCCGATTCCGTGACGAACATGTTTTCACGGTAGTTGTCCCAGTGGCCCGTCTTGCCCCACAGGCTCGCATCCAGGATCTGTGGCGCCTTCACTTCCTGGTAGCCGTTGTCCTGGTACTTCTTGCGCATGTATTGCTCGACCTGCTGCCAGATCGTCCAGCCCTTCGGGTGCCAGAACACCAGGCCGGGCGCCTCGTCCTGGAAGTGGAAGAAGTCCAGCTGCTTGCCGAGTTTGCGGTGGTCGCGCTTTTCCGCCTCTTCCAGCATGTGCAGGTACTGCTCCTGCTCCTCCTTCCTGGCCCAGGCGGTGCCGTACACGCGCTGCAGCATCTCGTTCTTGGAGTCGCCGCGCCAGTAGGCGCCTGCCAGCTTCATCAGCTTGAATACCTTCAGCTTGCCCGTCGACGGCACGTGCGGGCCGCGGCACAGGTCGGTGAACTTGCCCTCGCTGTACAGCGACACGTCTTCGTTCGCCGGGATCGAGGCAATGATCTCGGCCTTGTAGTTTTCGCCGATCGACTTGAAGTACGCCACGGCCTCGTCGCGCGGCAGCACCTTGCGGGTCACGGGCTCGTCCCTCTTGGCCAGCTCGGCCATCTTCTTTTCGATCGCCACCAGGTCGCCCGGGGTGAACGGGCGCTTGTACGAGAAGTCGTAGTAGAAGCCGTTTTCGATGACCGGGCCGATCGTCACCTGCGCCTCGGGGAACAGTTCCTTGACGGCGTAGGCCAGCAGGTGGGCCGTCGAGTGACGGATCACGTCCAGGCCTTCGGGGTCCTTGTCGGTCACGATGGCCACGTCGGCATCCTGCTCGATGAGGAAGGACGTGTCGACCACCTTGCCGTCGACCTTGCCTGCCAGCGCCGCCTTGCCCAGGCTCGTGCTGATATTGGAGGCCACCTGGGCCACGGTGACCGGCGCATCGAACTGGCGCACGGATCCATCGGGAAGTCGGACTGATACCATCATTGATCTCCAATCGGCGCGGGGCCGGACAAAAACAGATAAAGGGAAAGTATGGACGAAAAAAAACGCGGGCCAGCCGCGTTTTCTTCAAGAATGCAAAGCAAGAGAAAGCCGATCGACCAGCGTCACTGAGTAAAACCAGCGGTGGTAGTTCGCGGTGTCATAACCGGGATGCCTTTCTCGCTCTTACATGATGGAGCCATGCACTGCATGGCTCCGGGTGACGGAGGCACCGCCAGGTGCCGACCCTTCGTATTCTGGTGGGCGGTGAGGAATTCGAATCCCCGACCCCTTGGATGTCGACCAAGTATTCTAACCAGCTGAACTAACCGCCCGTTTTTACTGCCTGCTGCTCTGTCGATGAGCAGGCGCATTGCCGCGCCCGCTCTTCGTTGATGCTTCGTATTCTGGTGGGCGGTGAGGAATTCGAATCCCCGACCCCTTGGATGTCGACCAAGTATTCTAACCAGCTGAACTAACCGCCCAATGCCGAGCATTATAGTGATGTGGGGCGGATAAGACAAGGGCTAGTTTGGAAGGTGGAAATGACGAGCGGGTAGAAGCAACCCCAGCAGCAAAGCACGCGCTCCTTCCAGCCCCCCTGATTCCGCAGCAGGGTCGAGAGCATGCGCCGCCGGCACGCATGCTATATTTTTGCCGACTCCGACAATAACAGAACAATGAACGCCACCAGCCACCTTCACGCCCACCTGAAGGGCGACGCCAAGTACAAGCACCAGCGCGCCGACCGCAGCCTGGCCATCCTGGCCTGGGCCGTGGGCCTCACCCTCGTCTTCGCCACCGTCGAGGTCGTGGCCGGCTTCATGGCCAATTCGCTCGCGCTGATTTCCGATGCCGGCCACATGGTCACCGATGCCGCCTCGCTGGGCCTGGCACTGTTCGCGCAACTGATCGCCAAGCGCCCGCCCTCCTCCCGTTACTCGTTCGGCTTCGGCCGCGCCGAGGCGCTGGCCGCCTTCGTCAACGGTATGGTGATGCTGCTCGTGATCGGCTGGATCGTGTTCGAGGCCGTGCACCGCTTCGCGCAGCCGCAGGCCGTGCAGGGCGGCACCGTGGCTGGCGTCGCCGCGATCGGGCTGGTCGTCAATGTGCTCGTCGCGCTCGTGCTGTCGAAGGACAAGGAAAGCATGAACACGCGCGCGGCGCTCGTGCACGTTCTCGGCGACATGCTGGGCTCGGTGGCCGCGCTGGCCGCCGGCATCGTCATCTATTACACGGGCTGGATGCAGATCGACCCGCTGCTGTCGCTGCTGGTATCGCTGCTGCTGTTGAAATCGACCATCGGCATCCTGCGCGAATCGGGCCACCACCTGATGGAAGGCGTGCCGGCCGATATCGATTACGAGAAAGTGGGCGACGACCTGGAAGGCGTCGATGGCGTCGCTTCCGTGCACGACCTGCACGTCTGGGACATGGCTCCCGGCCAGCCGGCGCTGATCGGCCACGTGGAAGTGCATGACCTGCAGCATTGGCCTGCCACGCTGAAGGCGATCCGCGCCATGCTGGTCGAGAAGCATGGCATCGACCACGTGACCCTGCAGGCCGAAGTGGCGGGCCGGCAGGGGCGACGCAGCGAGCTCGATCTGTAGCGAATCCGATTACTGCGCGGACCGGGATGCGCGGCAGGGGCCGTAGGCTTCGCTGTAGGACTTGTCGAGACAGCGCAGCAAGCCGTCGAGTACATCGAGGTTCAGAGGTTGCGCAAGCGAGGCTACGCCGTCGCGGGCACGCCGCAGCGCATCGCCATCCTTGCGCAGGAAGGCCAGCGTGCCGTCGACATACAGGTTCCATGCCTGGAACATCGGCTCCTGAGGCAGGCGCGACTTGGCGAACAATGGCTCGGCCTGCGCGTACTGTCCGACGACTGCCCGCACCTGCCCTTCGTGCCAGTAGAGCAGGTAGGCATCGAAGTGCTGGCGCAGTTCCGGATGCGCGCTGCGATAATCGGCGATCAGGTCGGCGGCGACCCCGACGCACGCGGGCTTGCGCTCCAGCTTGCGCCATCCGTCCGGGCCTTGATCGAAACTGGCCAGGTCCTGGGCCAGCATGGCAGCGCGATCGAAGGCGCATTCGGCGTCCGCTGCCTGGGCCGGCTGCGGGCGCAGCGCGAACAGCGTCAGCATGGCAAGCAGCAAAGTACGCACGGCCGGTCTCCTGATAATGATGAGCGGCCCGCAGGATAGCACGGCGATACGGCTCCAAGATTCACGCATTGTCACGCCCTGGCTCAGGCGCGCCGCGCCTCCAGCACGCCCGTCACTTCCGAGATCGCGGCCAGTGCCTTGTGCACCTGGGCCGTCGAACCGATCTCCGCGGTAAAGGTCATGCGCGCCTGCCCTTTCGCGCTTTGCGTGTTCACGCCGATCACGTTGATTTTTTCGCGCGAAAACACCTCGGAGATATCGCGCAGCAGGCCCTGGCGGTCGCCCGCCAGCACGAACAGGTCCACGGGGTAGACGGTATCGCCGCGCGCATTACCCCATTCCGTGACGATCACGCGCTCGGGCGCCTTCATGCGCATCTCGGCGAAGTTCTTGCACGACAGCCGGTGGATCGACACGCCCTTGCCGCGCGTGACGAAGCCCACGATCGGGTCCGGCGGTGCCGGCTTGCAGCACTTGGCCAGCTGCGTCATCAGCCCTTCCGTGCCCACCACCAGCACGCCGGACTTGGCGCCCTGCTCGGTCGACGAGGCGCGGCTCTTGTTCAGCACCACCGCGTCTTCCGGCGGCGCCGGTTCGGCGTTGTCGTGCAGCGCATGCTCCACGTGGCGCAGCGAGAATTCATCCTTGCCGACTGCCAGGAACAGGTCGTCCACCTTGGCGAAGCCCAGCTTCTGCGCCAGCGCTTCCAGGTTCACGGCCGTCTTGCCCTCGCGTTGCAGGGATTTTTCCACCAGCGAGCGCCCGTGCGACAGCGTTTCCTGCATGTCGATCGCATGGAACCAGGCGCGCACCTTGGCGCGCGTGCGGTTGCTCACCGCATAGCCGGGGCTCAGCCAGTCGCGCGACGGGCCGGCCGCGCCGGGCGCGCCCTTCGCGGTGATGATTTCGCAGGTCTGCCCGCTCTTCAACGGTGTGTTGAGCGGCACCATCACGCCATCCACGCGCGCGCCGCGGCAGCGGTGGCCCACGTCGCTGTGCAGGTGGTAGGCGAAGTCGATGGGCGTGGCGCCCACCGGCAGTTCCAGCACGCGCGCTTGAGGAGTCAGGACAAAGATGCGGTCGTCCAGCGCCGCTTCCTTGAGCTTTTCCACCCATTCGCGCTGCAATTCCTCCTGGCCCACGACGGCGTCGGCCACGTCGGTCTTCCACGCCAGCAGCTGGCGCAGCCAGGCGATCTTTTCATCGTACTTCTGGCCCTGGAAGCTGGAATTGCCCTCTTCCTTGTAGCGCCAGTGCGCAGCCACGCCGTACTCGGCGAAGCTGTGCATTTCCTGCGTGCGGATCTGCACCTCGAGCGGCCGGCCATCGTCCGCCGTCACCACCGTGTGCAGCGACTGGTAGCCGTTCGGCTTCGGGCGCGAGATGTAGTCGTCGAATTCCTTCGGGATCGGCGTCCAGATATTGTGGACCACGCCGAGCACGGTGTAGCATGTCTTCACGTCCGCCACGATCACGCGGAAGGCGCGCACGTCGTACAGTTCCGTGAAGTCGAGCTCCTTGCCGCGCATCTTGTTCCAGATGCTGTAGATGTGCTTCGGCCGGCCGAACACCTCGGCCTTGATGCCGGCGCCGGCCAGCTCCGATTGCAACCGCGCGATCGATTGCGTGACGAAGCTTTCGCGCATCATGCGCTTTTCTTCGAGCATCTTGGCGATGCGCTTGTAGTGTTCCGGTTCGATGAAGCGGAACGACAGGTCTTCCAGTTCCCACTTGATCTGCCAGATGCCGAGGCGGTTGGCCAGCGGAGCGTACAGGTCGAGCGTTTCGCGGCCGTAGGCGCGCGTCATGTCGTTGAACAGTTTCTGGTCGGCGAACCAGCGCAACGTGCTGCAGCACGAGGCCAGCCGCACCAGCACCACGCGCATGTCGCTGGCCATGGCCAGCAGCATCTTGCGCAGCGTTTCCATCTGCGCCACGGCCTGCTGGGCCGCGTTCTTGCCGCGCGCGGCGCTCGGCGTGGCCTGCGTCAGCTCGCGCAGCCGGATCAGCTGGTGCACGCCGGTGACGAGATCGGCCACTTCCTTGCCGAACTTCGGTTCGATCGCGATGCCCTGGGCAGGGTCGAGCAGGCACAGCTCGAACAACAGGCCGGCGATGCGCGTGGCCGCGTCGGTATTAAGCAGCGCCAGCGTGCTGGCCACGCCCACGGCGAAGTCGAAGGCCGGCTGGCCGCTCGTGCACAGCCTGCCGGTATACGCGTCGCCGGCGAAATCGAGCGCGGCCAGCACCCGCTCGCCGTCTTCCTTGGACAAGCCCATGACCAGCTGGTCGGACGTTGCGCTGTTCAGCGCCGCGATGGATACCATGACAAAACCCTTGCTACTTGCTTCTGAAATAGCGGAAGCCGCAACGCGGCTTCCGTCTTGCGTGTTACGGCAATGCCGCCATCAACGCTGGGCGGCGACGACCACCAGCTCGATCAGGCAAGCCGGGTTCGCCAGCTTGGCTTCGACCGTGGCGCGCGGCGGCGTGTGGCCCTGCGCGACCCACTCTTCCCATACTTCGTTCATGGCCGGGAACAGGGCCATGTCGGTGATGAAGATCTGCGTCGACAGGATGCAGGTCTTGTCGCTGCCCGCCTCGGCCAGCAGGCGGTCGATGTGGCCCAGCACCTCGCGGGTCTGGCCCTTGATGTCGGCGCTCGTGTCGCCCGCGATCTGGCCGGCCAGGTACACGGTGTTGTTGTGGATCGCCACTTCGGACAGGCGCTTGCCCACGTGCAGTCGTTTGATTTCCATCTCTTCTCTTTTCTACATGGTCAACAAAAAAATCGTTACAGCTCCAGCAGGAACTCCTTCGCCAGCGCGATCTGGTCCGGCTGCACGAAGGTGGGCGCATGGCCCACGCCATCGATTTCCGCCAGCCGCGCGCGCGGGCCGCGCTGCGTCATCATCTGCGCCGTCGCGTGCGACAGCAGGTCCGATTGCGCGCCGCGCACCACCAGCGTGGGGCAGCGGATCGCATCGTAGGCCGCCCACAGCATGTGTTCGTCCGCCGCCACCGATTCGGGCGTGGCCGCCCTGAACGGCTGCGCCAGTGCCAGGTCGTAATGGCGGATCCAGCTGCCGTCGGCATCCTGGCGCAGCACGTCGCGCGCCATCTTTTCCCATTGCGCCTCGCTGTGCGGGCCGAACGAGGCGGAAATGTCGCGCACGAAGCGCGCCCCTTCCTCGAAGGTCGCGAAGCGCACGTCCTGGCCGATGTAGTCGCCGATGCGGCGCAGCGCCGCCGGGTCGAGCACCGGGCCGATGTCGTTCAGCACCAGGCGCCCGATCGGATTGCCGGGCAATGAAGCCAGGGCCATGCCGATCAGCCCGCCCATCGACGTGCCGAACCAAGCCACCTGGCGCCCATCGCCGTCGGGCAGCACGCGCGCCAGCAGCGTGACCATGTCGCTCACGTATTGTGGAATCCGGTACAGGTCGGGATTGCGCAGACGGCCCGAACGGCCGCGGCCCACCACGTCGGGGCACACGACGCGGTAGTGGCCGGCCAGCGCGCGCGCCAGGTCGTCGAAGTCGTCGGCAACGCGGGTCACGCCGTGCACGCACACCAATACCTTCGGGTTGGACAAATCTCCCCATTCCTTGTAGGCCATCCGGTGCAAGCCCGCGGGCGAGATGCACTGCACGGACTTGATTACTGGCTCGTTGGTCGCTGCTTCGGTCATCCAGCCTCCTGCCGGGTATTGGTTTTTGGGCTACATTCTACCGTGCGTTGCGTCTAAAATCCTCGGCAAGTTTAGCGCAGCGCCTGGCACTACCCCGAACGGCAACCACCAACTATGGAGTGAACCATGAGCAGCACACCTTCGAACGGGCAGATCCTGTCCGGCAAAACGGCCCTCGTGACGGGGTCCACGTCCGGCATCGGCCTGGGCATCGCACGCGCCCTGGCGGCGCAGGGCGCGAACATCGTGTTCAACGGTTTCGGCAATGCCGACGACATCGCCACCCTGCTCTCCTCGACCGCCCAGGAATTCGGCGTGCAGACCGTACACCACAACGCGGACATGAGCAAGCCGGCGGAGATCGAGGCGCTGTTTGCGTTCGCGGCGGAGAAATTCGGCGGCGTGGATGTGCTCGTCAACAATGCCGGCATCCAGTACGTGGCCAATGTGGAAGATTTTCCAGTTGAACGGTGGGATGCGATCATCGCCATCAACCTCACCTCGGCCTTCCACACTACGCGCCTTGCCTTGCCGCGCATGCGGCAGCAGAACTGGGGCCGCATCATCAATCTTGCCTCGGCGCACGGCCTGGTGGGCTCGGCCGGCAAGTCGGCCTACGTGGCGGCCAAGCATGGCCTCGTGGGCCTGACCAAGGTGACCGCGCTGGAAACGGCGCAGACGGGGGTGACCGCCAACGCGATTTGCCCGGGCTTCGTACTGACGCCGCTGGTGCAGAAACAGGTCGACGACCGTGCCGCGCGCGACGGCCTCACCAACGAGGAAGCCAAGCGCGCCCTGCTGGCCGACAAGCAGCCGTCCGGGGACTTCGTCACGCCCGAGCAGCTGGGCGGGCTGGCCGTATTCCTGTGCAGCGACGTCGCCAGCCAGGTGCGCGGCGCCGCGTGGAACGTGGATGGCGGCTGGGTGGCGCAGTAAGCGCTAGACGCTCGCCGATGCCGCGCCGCCGCCCGGCCCAAGGACGGCGAGCCGGTTCAGGATCGCCGCCAGCGCGGCGGTGTCGACGGGCTTGACCAGGTGGTGCTGGAACCCGGCGGCCTGCGTGTCCGCCCTGTCCTGTTCCCGCCCGTAGCCGGTCACAGCCACGAGCACCGCGCCGCTGGCGGCCGGGAGCGCACGCAGGCGGCGCGCGAGGGCAATGCCATCGATGTCCGGCAGGCCGATATCGAGCAGGAACACGTGCGGGCAGCGCGCCGCCGCGGCTTCCAGCGCCGCGCTGCTTGAATACACGGCGTCGGCCTCGTGGCCCAGCGCCGCGAGCAGGCTGGCCAGTGCGTCGGCCGCGTCCCGGTTGTCGTCCACGACAAGCACGCGCAGCGCTTGCCCGCCCTGCCGCGGCATCGCGTCGACGGTGCCTGGCGGCCGGATGTCGGCTTCCTGCCGCCAGCGCGGCAGCCGTACGGTGAACAGGCTCCCCTTGCCATGCCCGTCGCTGTGCGCCGTGATGGAACCGCCGTGCGATTCCACGAGGCTCCTGGCCAGCGCCAGGCCGATACCCAGGCCACCCTGCGCGCGGTCGAGGCTGCGGTGGCCCTGGACGAACATATCGAATACCCGGGGCACGAGCTCGGCATCCATGCCGATGCCTTCGTCGGCCACCGTCAGTTCCACATCGTCCACGCCGACCCGCACCCCGATCTCGATATTGCTTCCTTCCGGGGCGAACTTGCTCGCATTGGTAATGAGATTGACGGCGACCTGGATGATGCGCTTGCGATCGCCGTTGACCCATGCGGCCTCGGCGGATACGTCCAGCGCCAGCTGCTGGCCGCGCGCGCGCACGTGCGGCCCCGCCTGTTCGGTTGCCTCGGCCACGACGTCGCGCAGGTCGAGGGCCTCCCTGGCCAGCACGACCAGGCCGCGCGTCACCCGCGCGACATCGAGCAGGTCGTCGACCAATCCCACCATGTGCCCGACCTGCCGCGTGATGACGGCGGCCGCAGCGCGCACCCGGTGTGGATCATCCGCCGCCAGTGCCAGCAGCTGGGCGGCCGAGCTGATCGGGGCAAGCGGATTGCGCAGTTCGTGTGCCAGCATGGCCAGGAACTCGTCCTTGGCGCGATTGCTGCGCGACAGCTCTGCCACCAGCGCCTCCCGCTCCCGGTGCGCGATCTGGAGCAGGTGCCGCTCCGTGGAGTCGCGCGTGAAGCAGCGGGTGTAGCGCAGCTGGCCATTCTCGAAACAGCCGTTGGAATGCACGAGGGCATGCTTGATGGAACCGTCCCGGCAGCGCAGGCGCACCGGCACGTCGTACAGGGTTTCCCCGGCGCCCAGGCGGCGCAGGATATCGCCGATGACGTCCGCGTCGGCATGGAACTCGGCGATATGGCGGCCCACGTATTCTTCCCAGCGATAGCCCAGCATCGCCAGTTCGGCCTTGTTGGCCCAGAGAATGGTACCGTCCGGCCCCACGCGATGCAGTCCTTCGGCGGCGCCCTCCACGAAATCGGCCAGCTCCCGCTCGCGGTACCTGAGCGTTTCCTCGACTTCTTTCAGGCGCGCTACTTCGCCGCGCAGCGCCAGCGCCTGCTGCTCAAGCAGCGCGAGCCGGAGATTGACATCGCGCGGCGCCTCGCCCGGCGCATGGCCGGCCGAGCACACGTGGTCGTGCTCGTGGCAAATCTGCTGGAAGGCGCTGGCTTGGTGCTCGGAGGGAAAATGCTGCCACGGGTAGGCGCAGAACAGTGAAAAGCGGCAAGTGCGCGCCAGGTCGTTCCATAACTGTTCGAGCCGCACGGCGGCGTCGTACAAACCTTCCGCGCACAGCAGGGCGACCATTTCACCGAATGCATGCACGGTATTCCCAGTGTCGCAGGCAGCGCGCACGACCTTGCCGATGGCCGCGTCGAAGCGGCGCTCGTCGGGCCAGCCATCCACCATGAATCGGGCCAGGGCCTCGGCCGCGTCGAGCATGATCAGTTCGCCCGGGAACCAGTGGCGTTGCCCTTGCGGGGCGCCGAATCCCGCCAAGTGCTGGCGCAGTTCCGCCAGGTGCGCCGGGGTCGCGATGACGATCGCGGTGCCGCCGCCGCGCAGGCCACGGTCGAGGAACTCTGCGACCTCGGCAAGCAGGACCGCATCATCCTGGTAGAACCGCACAAAGTGACTTCCTTCGTGCGAGTCCTCCCGTGCCGGTATAGGGGTACTGGTAGACATAAGGCTCACTTTCCATGACAGACGGGCAGCTCCCGGGGAGAAGCGGGAGGTGACTGCGCCCGTCCAGATGCAGCGCGGGCGATTATAACAGCGCGGTCCGCACCGACGGTTCACACTCGCAATGCTACGTAGAAACCCCAATGTGGCTAGCCCTCATAGGGGAAACCACAATGCGGATAATCACAATGGTGATATCAGAGATCGTTTGACATGATGGGAGCACTGGGAAGCCAATTGGGGAGACTCCGATCATGAAAAAACCGTTCTACAAAATCCTGTACGTGCAGGTGCTGTTCGCCATCTTCGTCGGCGTGCTGCTGGGCATCTACCTGCCGACCGACGCCGTGGCGATGAAACCGCTGGGCGACGGCTTCATCAAGCTGATCAAGATGATCATCGCACCGGTGATCTTCTGCACCATCGTTTCCGGCATCGCCGGCATGCAGGACGTGAAGAAGATCGGCCGCGTGGGCGGCAAGGCGCTGCTCTACTTCGAGATCGTGTCGACCTTCGCGCTGGTGATCGGCCTGTTCGTCGCCAACATCGTCAAGCCGGGCGCCGGTTTCAACGCCGATCCCGCCACGCTCGACACCAAGGCCATCGCGCAATATACCGAGAAGGCTTCCCACCAGTCCACCGTGGACTTCGTCCTGCACATCATCCCGAACACGGTTGTCGACGCGTTCGCCAAGGGCGACATCCTGCAAGTGCTGCTGATCTCGGTGCTGTTCGGCTTCGCCCTGTCGCTGCTGGGTGAACGCGGCAAGCCGCTGCTGAACATCATCGACGAGGCCGGCGCCGTGATCTTCGGCATGGTCAACATCATCATGAAGGCCGCCCCGATCGGTGCGTTCGGCGCCATGGCATTCACCATCGGCAAATACGGCATCGATTCGCTGCTGCCGCTGGCCAAGCTGATGGGTTCGTTCTACCTCACCTGCTTCCTGTTCGTGTTCATCGTGCTGGGCGCCATCGCCAAGTTCACGGGCTTCTCGATCGGCCGCTTCATCGCCTACATCAAGGAAGAACTGCTGATCGTGCTGGGCACCAGCTCCTCGGAAAGCGCGCTGCCGTCGCTGATGAAGAAGCTGGAAAAGCTGGGCGCGTCGAAACCCGTCGTGGGCCTGGTGGTTCCGACCGGCTACTCGTTCAACCTGGACGGCACCAACATCTACATGACGATGGCCGCCCTGTTCGTGGCGCAAGCTACCAACACGGAACTGACGCTGATGCAGGAATTGACCATCCTGGGCGTGGCGATGCTGACCTCGAAGGGCGCATCGGGCATCACCGGCGCCGGCTTCATCACGCTGGCCGCGACACTGGCCGTGGTGCCGACGATCCCGGTGGCCGGCATGGCGCTGATCCTGGGCATCGACCGCTTCATGAGCGAAGCCCGCGCCCTGACCAACTTCGTGGGCAACGGCGTGGCAGCCCTGGTGGTCGCCAAGTGGGAAGGCGAGCTGAACATGGACACCCTGAAGCGCGAACTGGCCAACCCGTCGGCACCGCACGAGCCGCTGGAAGAGACCAAGCACGGCGAAGACATGCCGGCTGTGGCCGCGGTCAAGCAAGCCTGATCGCTACACGTTCGTTGAAGAAAGCACCGGCCCCGCCGGTGCTTTTTTTTACCCCTGCGCGCGGCCGAGCGCGTCCTGCAAGGGCACGTGGCCGAGGCAGGCGCTGTCCCCCTTGCCCCCTTTGGCCCCTTTGCCATCTTCCCCCTGCTCCACGGCCAGCGCGAAACGCACGGCAGGATCGTCGCGCAGCCTGCCCAGCACGCGCGCTACTGCCGGAAAGCGCTCCGCCGTGTCGAACAGCTGGTGGTAATCCGCCCAGCGGGCCACCGCGAACAGGTAGGCGTCGGCCACGGACGGCTGCTCGCCGCCCAGCAGCCAGTCCCTCCCCTTCAGGCGCGTCTCCAGATAGGCGAACTCGCGCTCCACCGCGGCCTGGCCGAACTGGCGCAGGACCGGCACCCAGTCGGGGTGCTCGTCGCCCTTCTCGTACGCGGCCCATAAAGGCGCGAACGCGCTGAACAGATCCGTCACAAGGTAAGACAGCGTCTCGGCCAGCGCGTCCGCGTCGTGGCGTGGGCCACGACGGCTCGCGTCGGCGCGCCGCGCGATGTGCTGCAGGATCGCCAGGCTTTCCGTCAGCGGGGTGCCGTCCTCCAGCAGCAGCGCGGGCGTTTTCATCTTCGGGTTCACGCGAGCGTAGGCCGCGTCCCACGGCTGTTCCAGCATCTCCACCCGGGCGAGGCGATATGGTTGTCCAAGCCATTCGAGGGCCACGATGCTGGCCAGCGAGCAGCCGCTGGGAACGCCATAAAACAGTACCGGTTCCATTGTTTCTCCTTTGGGGTTACGATGAGCTGCATATTAGCTTCGTGGACGCTGAAGGAGAATATGGGTAAATATGGATGCATCGTCCACAGGTGTGGACGATGAAATTGAACCTCAATGATCTGCACTACTTCGTGCGCGTGATCGATCACGGCGGATTCGCGGCCGCGTCGCGCCGTCTCGGCATACCGAAATCGACGCTGGCCAAACGCGTGTCCGAACTCGAACGCATGCTGGACGTGCGGTTGATCCAGCGTTCGTCGCGCCGTTTCACGGTGACGGAAGTGGGACAGGAGTTCTACCGGCACGCCGCGGCGATGGTGATCGAGGCGGAAGCGGCCGAGGACGTGGTGCAGGGCCGGCTGGCCGAGCCGAGCGGCATCGTGCGCATCACGGCGTCGATCCCCACGGCGCAGACCGTGCTGCGGGCGCCGCTGGTGCAACTGGCGCGCGACTATCCGCGCCTGCGCGTGTCGCTGCATGCGACCGACCGCTTCGTCGATATCGTGCAGGAAGGGTTCGACATCGCCGTGCGCGACCACTTCGCGCCGCTGCCGGATTCGAATCTCGTGCAGCGGCGCATCGCCACCGACCCGGTATTCCTGGTCGCGGCCCCCGCCTACCTGGCGGCCCGGGGCGTACCAGCTCATCCGCGCGACCTCGACAGCCATGACGGCGCGATGGTCTCCGCCGCGCCATGGACGCTGGAAGCCGGGCACGGCGAGCACTACGAGGCCCGGCCGTCGCCCGTGCTGTACGCCGACGAATCGACCGTGCTGCTGGACGCGGCTGGCGCCGGGCTCGGCATCGCGTGCCTGCCACGGCGCCTGTGCATCGATGCACTAAGCGCGGGCAGCGTGGTGCGCGTCCTCGATGGCTGGACCGCGGGCCATGTGACGACGACGCTCCTGCTGCCCAGCCGCCGCGGCCAGCTGCCATCGGTGCGCGTGGTGGCGGACCGGATCGCCAGCCACGTGGCCGCGGAATAAGGCGCAGGCGTGCCTTGCCTTGACGGCGCCAAACAAAAAGCCTTCCGGGCTCGCACCCGGAAGGCTTTGCGAAAGTGGTCGGCGGCGGGTCAGACGGCCGACAAATCCAGTTCCACGCCCGATGCGGCGGCGATCTGTTCCTTCGTCACGCCGGGTGCCAGTTCGGTCACCTTCAGGCCCTGGTCCGTTACTTCCATCACGCCAAGGTCGGTGATGATCAGGTCGACAACGCCGACACCCGTCAGCGGCAGGTCGCATGATTTGAGGATCTTGTGCGACGTGGTGCCGTCCTTGGCGGTGGCGACGTGCTCCATCAGCACCACGACCTTCTTCACGCCGGCGACGAGGTCCATCGCGCCGCCCATGCCCTTCACCATTTTCCCGGGAATCATCCAGTTGGCCAGGTCGCCCTTCTCGGAGACCTGCATGGCACCCAGGATGGCGAGGTTGATCTTGCCGCCACGGATCATACCGAACGAATCGGCGGAGCTGAAGTACGCCGAGCCGGGCAGCGCCGTCACGGTCTGCTTGCCGGCGTTGATCAGGTCCGCATCGACTTCTTCCTCGGTCGGGAACGGGCCGATGCCGAGCAGGCCGTTCTCCGATTGCAGGAACACTTCGATATCCGACGGCACGTAGTTGGCCACCAGCGTGGGCAGGCCGATGCCCAGGTTGACGTAGAAGCCGTCCTGCAGTTCCTTCGCCGCGCGCGCGGCCATTTGATCACGAGTCCATGCCATGTTCTTCTCCTCAGGCGGCGCGCACGGTGCGCTGTTCGATGCGTTTTTCCGGATTCGGGTTGTGCACGATGCGGTGCACGAAGATGCCGGGGGTATGCACGGCGTCCGGATCGATCTCGCCCACTTCCACCAGCTGCTCCACCTCGACGATCGTCACCTTGCCGGAAGCTGCCACGTTCGGATTGAAGTTGCGCGCCGTCTTGCGGAAGATGAGGTTGCCCGCCTTGTCGGCCTTCCACGCTTTCACCAGCGCCACGTCGGCGACGAGGCTCTTCTCCATCACGTATTGCTCGCCATCGAATTCGCGGATTTCCTTGCCTTCCGCGACGATCGTCCCCACGCCGGTCTTGGTGAAGAAGGCCGGAATGCCGGCACCACCGGCGCGCAGCTTCTCGGCCAGCGTGCCTTGCGGCGTGAATTCCAGTTCGAGTTCGCCGGCCAGGTACTGGCGCGCGAATTCCTTGTTCTCGCCCACGTAGGAGGCAATCATCTTCCTGATCTGGCGCGTCTCGAGCAGCTGGCCGAGGCCGAAGCCGTCCACGCCCGCGTTGTTCGAGATCGCCGTCAGGTTCTTCACGCCCGAATCGCGCAGCGCGAGGATCAAAGCTTCGGGAATGCCGCACAGGCCGAAACCGCCGACGGCGATCGTTTGCCCATCCTGTACGACGCCGGCCAGGGCGGACTGCGCGTCCGGATAAACTTTATTCATTGTGCCCCCTTCCATTTTTGATAAGCTAGCGCTGGAGAATAGGTTACCAGCAGGGAAAGTACAATACGGTAGAAATACGGCACTGCGACGACACTGCGACGGCACCGCCGCACCCATACCGTTAGGTACTGCACATAAGAAAGCACGAGACACGCGATGAATGCCCCGTACGAGATCGATTATGAGACCATCTTCCGGTTTGCGCCGGTGGGCATGTGCATTTCCGTGAATCGCGTGATCCAGTCCAGCAACGACGCGCTCACGCACATGTTCGGCTATCCCCACGGCTCGCTGGACGGCCAGTCGTTCTGCGTGCTGTACCCGACGATGGATGAATTCCTGCGCACGGGCCACCGCATCATCCCCATCATGAACGCGCGCGGCCGCTATTCGGATGAGCGCATCATGCGCCGGTCCAATGGCGAACTGTTCTGGTGCCACGTGACGGGCCGCGCGCTCGACTGCGCCGACCCGCTGGGCCCCGGCGTGTGGACGTTCGAGGACGTATCGGAAAAGCGCCCCGTGTCGGCCGAGCTCACGCCGCGCGAGCGGGAGATCGCCGCCTTCCTCGTCGAGGGCAAGACGAGCAAGATGATCGCGCGCGAGACCGACCTGTCCCCGCGCACCGTGGAAATGCACCGCGCGAAGCTGATGCGCAAGTTCGGCGCCGCCACTTCTTCCGAGCTGGTGCACAAGCTGGTGGGGATGACGCGCTAGCGCGCCCCTGTTACTCCGGCAGCTTCGCGATCACCTTGATCTCGAAGTCGAAGCCGTACAGCCAGGTGACGCCGACTGCCGTCACCGTGGGGTACGGCGCCTCGCCCCAGAATTCCCGTGCCACGTCCCAGATGCGCTGGAAGCGCGGTTGCGGGTCGACGATGAACAGGCTCACGTCCACCACGTCCTCGAACGTGCAGCCGGCGGCGGCCAGCACGGCATTCAGGTTGGCGAACGCGCGCCGCACCTGCGCATCGAGTTCCGGTTCCGGCGAGCCGTCTTCGCGGCTGCCGACCTGGCCGGACACGAACAGGAAGCCGCCCGAGCGCACGGCCGGCGAATAGCGGTTGATGTCGTACAGGGCCTGGCGGCCGGCAGGAAAGACCACGTCACGCTTGCTCATCTTGTTCTCCATGAATGGGTTGGAATGACGAGCACTGTACCGGCCCCTGCACTGCCGATAAACGGGCAATCGCCTTCAAGACTGTTTGTATAATCCAAACAATCTCAACAGACCCAGGAGTACGGATGGACCGGTTCGACGCGATGAAGGCGTTCGTGCGCGTCGTCGAGGCGGGCAGCTTCACGAAGGCGGCGGAAACGCTGCACGTGAGCCGGACGACGGTCACGCAACTCGTGCAGCAGCTGGAAGCGCGGCTGCGCGTGAAGCTCTTGAACCGCACAACGCGGCGCGTGAACGTGACCGCCGACGGCGCCGCCTATTACGAGCGCGCCAGCGCCCTCCTCGCCGAATTCGAGGACCTGGAAGCGGGCCTGCCCGGTGCCGCCGCGGCACCCGCGGGGACGCTGCGCGTCGACGTCCCCAGCCCCTTTGCGGCGCTCGTCCTGGTGCCGGCACTGCCGCGGTTCCATGAACGCTATCCGGATATCGTGCTGGACCTGGGCGCGAGCGATCGGAAGGTGGACATCATCGGCGAGAATGTCGATTGCGTGATTCGCGGTGGCGAGTTGACCGATGGGTCGCTGGCGGCGCGGCGCCTGGCGGACCTGGAGTTGGGCGTGTATGCGGCGCCATCGTATCTGGGCCGAGCAGGCACGCCAGAGCACCCTGAAGCACTGCACGATTCCGGCCATCGCATCGTGGCGTTCCGCTGGTCCGGCAGCGGCCTCCCATATGAGATGCGGCGCGATGGCGCCAGCGTGAAGGTAGCGGGAAAGCACGTGCTGCGCACCGATGACGGCAATGCCTACCTGGCCGCCGGCCTCGCTGGCCTGGGGATCTTGTGGCTGCCCGATTACATGGCGCGGCCCCATGTCGCCAGCGGGGCGCTGGTGCCGCTGTTCACGGACTGGCGTATCGATCCCATGCCGATGTGGATTGCTTATCCGTCGAATCGGCACCTGAGCCGCAAGGTGCGCCTGTTCATCGATTGGGTTGTTGAGCTGATGGCATGAGAGCCGGCGGGCGCCGGAGCTCACCGTTCCGCGGCAGCAGCATGAACCCGCTTACTGCGCCTCCCAGTTTGGGAGGAAGCCATCTTCTGCGCTCAGCATTGCATGCCTCTCATTTCCCATGTATCGATCACCCCGATCGTAATACCAGTACACATCAGCTTCTGGGGAAGCCTGAAAAATGAACCGATGCACCACCATGGCTACGTGACCCATGCCGACGCGCGCCCCGCAATACAGGAATACATCTAAAACTCTTACAACCTGCAGCGGCGGCACTCGCGGCTGGGCTACATCCTACCTGCCCGGCTTGCTGAACAATTCATCAGGCAGCCACAGCCATCCTAAAACAAGGGTGTCCTTTATTGACAGTACACCTCAAGCTGACCATGGCAGGACAAGGCTAGAACGTCTCCACCGATGACGGCAAACAACATGAACTCACAGATCTGAGGCGGGAAGCGCCTCATCGCACCACCTCTACCAACTTCCGAAAACTGTCATAACAAACATACATAAGCACAGAAGATGGCTCCTGCAATGAGCATTTTGCAAAAATAGCGGTGTTCCTCGGGGTGATCCAAATAGGCTCAGTTGAGGCATGCGAAAACCCGCCTGCCAGCAGCCGCGAGTAGGTTGCCCGCCGCTATAGCCGAGGCCGTGTCTGAATGCTAGGCTGAGTTCCAAACTAGCAGCATTATCAAAAGCACTACGAATCCGAAGACTAAATAGCCAAGTTTTTCATATCTGGACATTTCCGCGTATCGATCGTCGCGTGTTTTTGTGAAGGATTCTCTTACTAACTGTCGCCAAGTCTTTTTCATTATTCGCCCAGCCATACGTGGCTGGGAAACGCCAGCACCTGGAGTTCAGAACCATACTCTACAGAGTAAGCTCCACCAAGAACACGCGACATCCCGCCTCCTACTTCAATGAAAGGAGTCCCAGCCGGAAGGAAGTCGCTAGGGAAGCGCTGATTTATTCATGGCGGCGATCTTGGCCCTGAGAAAACGCGCCCAGCTGCGGCACAAATGGCCCGCCATACCTCGGTATGACGGACCATTTGCGTCTTGCTGGACACGTTTTTCAGGACCAATCTCATCCACCAGCAATAAATCAGCGCTTCCCTAGCTTGATTGCCCGCGCCGCCTAAGAACGAGTCCAGTTTCCTCCGAGCGGACGCCCGAGGAACATGCACGACTATGGAAGGTGTGATGTAGGTCTTTTCACAGCCTTAAGCTGCTGCTGTGCAATGCGGCCAGCGTTTACAACGCCGGTCCTACTGCGCCGTCATCCCATCGTCAGCCGAAATCACGGCCCCGTTGATGAAATGCGCATCCTCCCCCGCCAGCAGCAACAGCAACCCATCAAGATCCTCCGGCTTCCCCGGCCGCTTCCTGGGCAGCATCTCGATCAACCGCCGCCCCTGCTCGCTGGCAAAATAATCCTCGTTGATCTCGGTCGAGATGTACCCTGGGCAGATCGCGTTGGTGTTGATGCCGTGGCGGCCCCACTCCACCGCCATTGCCTTCGTCATGTGGATCACGCCGGCCTTGCTCATGCAGTACACGCCGATCTGCGGCAGCACGCGCTGGCCGGCGACGGAGGCGATGTTGATGATACGGTGCTGCTTCTTCGGGTCGCCCTTGGCGCGGGCGATCATGCGCTTGGCCGCTTCCTGCGCCACGAAGAAGGCGCCGCGCAGGTTCGTGTCCATCACGAAGTTGTAGTCTTCCGGCGTCACGTCCACCAGCCGCTGCGTGGTGGACACGCCGGAATTGTTGACGAGGATATCGATCGGCCCCGCTTCCGTCTCGGCGTGGGCAATGGCCGACTTGATGCTGGCGTAGTCCGTCACGTCCAGCGCCACCACGTGGGCCGCGCCGCCATCGGCTTCGATTTCGGCACGCAATTCCTTCAGGCGTTCCACGCGCCGTGACGCCAGCACCACCTGCGCGCCGGCGCTGGCCAGCACTTTCGCGAACCGCGCCCCCAGGCCGCTGGAAGCGCCCGTCACGAGCGCGATCTTGCCTTCAAAATTGACTTCGATACCCACGTCTTCCTCCTCCCAAGAGTGCGCCGCCCGGTGCGGCAGCGTTTGTGCTGTGCGAGTGGTGCCTATCTTACACAATCGGGCAAATTAGACGGGAACATCTACTACAATGCCGTTGCATTTGGGGCGGAAAAAGAGCACACTCGTGCTAATTTTTCCCGAATTCACACACCTATAAAAATCTTATGACGAATCTCGTTGAACAGTACGGCCCACGCGAAGCGATGGAGTATGACGTGGTGATCGTCGGCGGTGGCCCGGCCGGGCTGTCCGCCGCGATCCGCATCAAGCAGCTCGCGCAGGAAAAGAACCAGGAAATCTCGGTGGTGGTGCTGGAAAAAGGCGGCGAGCTGGGTGCGCATATCCTGTCCGGTGCCGTGATGGACCCGCGCGCGCTGAACGAGCTGATTCCCGACTGGAAGGAAAAAGGCGCGCCGCTGAACACGCCCGTGAGCGAAGACCGGGTGCTGTTCCTGACTGAAACGAAAGCGTACAAGACGCCGAACTTCATGGTGCCGAAGTGCCTGGAAAACCATGGCAACTACGTGATTTCGCTGGGCAACGTGGTGCGCTGGCTGGGCCAGCAGGCGGAAAGCCTGGGTGTGGAGATCTTCCCCGGCTTCCCGGCCGCCGAGATCCTGTACAACGAGGATGGCTCCGTGAAAGGTGTCGCCACCGGCAATATGGGTGTCAAGCGCGACGGCGAACCGGGCCCCGATTTCCAGCTCGGCATGGAGCTGCACGGCAAATACACGCTGTTCGCCGAAGGCTCGCGCGGCCACCTGGGCAAGCAGCTGATGGCCAAGTACGACCTGAACAAGGGCAAGGACCCGCAAGCCTACGGCATCGGCATCAAGGAACTGTGGGAAATCGATCCGGCCAAGCACCAGCCCGGCCTGGTGATCCACACGTCCGGCTGGCCGCTGGCGCACGACGTGTATGGCGGCTCGTTCCTGTATCACCTGGAAAACAACCAGGTCGCCGTCGGCTACGTGGTCGGCCTGAACTACCACAACCCATATATTTCGCCGTACGAGGAGTTCCAGCGCTACAAGACGCACCCGGCGATCCGCGGCTACTTCGAAGGCGGCAAGCGCATCTCGTATGGCGCGCGCGCGATCACGTCGGGTGGCCTGCAATCGCTGCCGAAGCTGGTGTTCCCGGGCGGTTGCCTGATCGGTTGCGACGCCGGCTTCCTGAACATGAGCCGCATCAAGGGCAGCCACGCCGCCATCAAGTCCGGCATGCTGGCCGCCGAGGCGCTCGTCGATGCGCTGGGCGCCAGCCGCCAGCACGATGAACTGTCGGCCTACCCGACCGCCTTCGAGCAGTCCTGGCTGCATGAGGAACTGCACGTCGCGCGCAATGTGAAGCAATACCTGAACAAGGGCCTCGTGTTCGGCACGATCATGACGGGCATCGACCAGATCGTCTTCCGCGGCAAGGCACCCTGGACCCTGCGCCACAACGAGCCGGATCACGCCTGCCTGAAGCCGGCGGCCAATTACCAGCCGATCGTGTACCCGAAGCCGGACGGCAAGCTCACCTTCGACAAGCTGTCCTCCGTGTTCATCTCGAACACGAACCACGCCGAAGACCAGCCGATCCACCTGACCTTGAAGAACCCGTCGGTGCCGGTCGATGTCAACCTGTCCAAGTACGCGGGCCCGGAACAGCGCTACTGCCCGGCCGGCGTGTACGAATACGTGAAGACCGACGAAGGCACGGATCGCCTGCAGATCAACGCGCAGAACTGCGTGCACTGCAAGACCTGCGACATCAAGGATCCCACGCAGAACATCGTGTGGGTGACGCCAGAGGGTGGCGGCGGGCCGAACTACCCGAACATGTAGGTTCGGGAGCGCAAGCATGCCGGGCGCGGGCATGCGAACGCCAGGGGTATGATGGGGTATTCCCGCTCTGTTCGACGGTTCGGAGCGGAAATTGCCGCCGTACAATGCGGCATAGCCACTCGACCCGTAGCGAATGAAGAATACCAGCGACCTTGCAGCATCCAGCGGCGATGGAGCGCCCTCCTCGTCGCCCTCCCTCGCCCCCTCCCTCGCACTGGAGCAGGCGGCGGCCGCGCTGGCCCGTGGCGACCATGTCACCGCCCTGTCACTGCTGCGTCCGCTGGCCGACCTTCAAGCGCCATCGGCCGCGCTGTCGCCCGCGCAGTCATCGGATCTGTGGCGACTCCTCGCCGAAGCCGTCCAGGCGCAAGGAGGCGACCCGCTGCCGGAGCTCGTCCGCTGGGTCGAAAGCGATCCCGGCAATTCCACCGCACACCTTCAACTGGGCCACGCCCTGCAAGACCATGGCGAGCTCGCTGCCGCGAGCAACAGCTACCGCCATGCGCTGAGCGCCGATCCCGCTAACCTCGAAGCGCTCGTCGAACTCGGCAGCGTCGAACAGGGCATGGGCAACCACGGCGTGGCCGTCGAGTGCTACCAGCTCGCCCTGAAACTGGCTCCCAAGCTGCACCAACTCTATCCTTCGCTGGCCTCGGGCCTGCACGCGCTGGGCCGCTACGAGGAAGCCAGCGCGGCGTGGTCGAAGGCACTGCGGCTCCTTGGCGACGATGCCCTGTACCACTACGGGCGCGCCGAGTCGCTGCGCGCCTGGGGCCGGCTGGGGGAAGCCCTCAACGCCAGCGAGCGGGCCGTCAAGCTAGTGCCGGACGATCCGGCCGCGCTGCAGCAGCTGGCGTCGCTGCAGATGGCGCTGGGCAAGACGCGCGACAGCGCGCTCAATTTCGGCAAGGCCCTGCTGGGCGACCCGCACAATGTGCAGGCGCACATCGACTTCGCCGCGGTGCTGCACCAGCTCGGGCTCGACGACGAAGCGCTGGCCCACCTGCGGGACGCGCTGCGCATCGATCCGCAGTCCTGGCTCGCGGCGGGCAACCTCGGCGGCCTGCTGGTGGAACTGGGGCGCCACGCCGAGGCCGTTCCCCTGTTGCGCCAGGCGCTCGAGATCAAGCCCGACTATGCCTTTGCCTTGAACAATCTGGGCACGGCCTTGCATACGCTGGGCCAGCGCGACACCGCGGTCGACTACTTCCGTGCGGCGATCGGCGCGGACCCGGGCTTCATCGATGCCTATCGCAACCTGTCCGTCGTGCTCAGCCAGCTGGGCCGGCACCGCGAATCGTTCGAGAACAGCGTGGTCGCGATGGCCCTGGCGCCCGACGATGCCGAGCTGCTTCTCAACCTCGCCAATGCGCAGGCCGCGATGGGCCAGCTCGACCGGTCGATCGCCCACCTGCGCAAGGCCGCGCGGCTCGATCCGAAGGCGGCCAACATCCGCTCGAACCTCGCGCATTACCTGAGCGTGGCCGGCGACACCGCGGCGGCCATCGAGATGAGCCGGCAAGCGATCGCGCTCGATCCGGCGTTCACCGGCGCCCATTCGAACCTGCTGTTCTACCTGGCCCATGGCGATGCCGACATCGCGGCGTCGCGGGCCGCGCACGAGACCTACGCGAAGCAGTTCGAGCGCCAGGACCGCTGGATCGGGCGGCACGAGACGGACAACGACCCCGACCGGCGCATCCGGCTGGCCTTCATCTCGGGCGACCTCTACCACCACGCCGTGGCCAATTTCATCCGCCCGGTGCTGGAACAGCTGCGCCACGATCCATCGCTCGAGCTGGTGATCTACTACACCAACACCGTGAACGACAGCGTGAACGCGGCGCTGCGCGCCAGCGTGCCGTTGTGGCGCGACGTCAGCGATCTTGCGGACGACGCTCTGGAAGCCCTGATCCGCGCCGACCGCATCGATGTGCTCGTCGACCTGTCGGGCCACACCGGCTTCAACCGGCTGCACGTGCTGGCCCGCAAGCCCGCACCGGTGCAGGTAACGTGGATCGGCTATCCCGGCACGACCGGGCTGCGCGCGGTCGATTATTTCCTGACCGACCCGCACCTGTTGCCGCCGGGCCGCTTCGACGACCACTACAGCGAACGCATCGCCTACCTGCCCGCGTCTGCCGTGTTCCAGCCCGCCGACGAGCAGGTGGACGTCAACCCGTTGCCCGCCCTGCACAACGGCCACCTCACGTTCGGCAGCTTCAACCGCGCCAACAAGATCCATGCCGGGGTCGTGCAATTGTGGGCCAAGGTCCTGGCGGCTGTGCCGGATTCGCGCCTGCTGCTGGGTGCCCTGACGAGCGACGGCCAGAAGGCGGCAATGCGCGAGCAGTTCCAGGCCGCCGGGATCGGCGGCGAGCGCCTGGTATTCCATGAACGTGGGAGCATGCGCGATTACCTGGCCCTGCACCACCAGGTCGACCTGTGCCTCGACACCTTCCCCTATACGGGCGGCACGACGACCCTGCACGGATTGTGGATGGGCGTGCCGATCGTCACGCTGGCGGGGGCGACGACGTCCGGCCGCACCAGCGCGGCGATCCTGAGCCACCTGGGGCTGAACGACTTCATCGCGGAAACGCCGGAGCAATTCGTGCGCGCTGCCGCCGGCTGGGCCGGCAGGACGGAGGAACTCGCCGCTTTGCGCGCCGCGCTGCGCGAGCGCCTGGAGCAATCGGCCCTGGCCCGCCCCGACCGGCTCGCCGCCAACCTGAGCGCGATGGTGCGGCTCATGTGGCACCGCTGGTGCAGCGGCATGCCGGCCGACACCCTCTACCTGGAGCCGGCCGGCCAGCCCCCGGCCGCGCTCGAGGAATGAGCAGTGCACGGCTTGTTTTGCGGACAGGGAGGTCACGGGTTACAATTGCCGCGCATCAACATCGGGCGGCATCGCCGACCGCATGTCGAGGCGGTCGAGCATTAACGTCATGAGGATGCCAGAATGAAAAACAACATCTGCACGGCGTGCCGCAATGCGCCGGCCGTAGCCTCCGTCCCGGCGGCGGGCGGGAGGAACGCGCAATGAAAGAGGCACCTCGCTCCCCCGTCTATGTCACGCAGCCGGCTTTGGCGCCGCTGGAAGAATTCATCCCCTACCTGCAACAGATCTGGGACAACAAGATCCTGACCAACGGCGGCCCGTTCCACCAGCAGCTGGAGCAGGAACTCGCCCGTTACCTGGGCGTGCCGCATCTGTCGCTGTTCTCGAACGGCACGCTGGCGCTGATGACGGCCATGCAATCGCTGCGCATCACCGGCGAAGTCATCACGACGCCCTATTCGTTCGTCGCCACGGCCCACTCGCTGCTGTGGAACGGCATCAAGCCCGTGTTCGTCGATATCGAGCCCGATACGTTCAACATCGACCCGCGCCAGATCGAGGCGGCCATCACCCCGCAAACGACGGCGATCCTGCCCGTGCACTGCTATGGCCGCCCCTGCAACGTGGAAGAGATCGAAGAGATTGCCGCCAACTATGGCCTGAAGGTCATCTACGATGCCGCCCATGCGTTCGGCGTGCAGCACCGCGGCAGCAGCGTGCTCAACCACGGCGACCTGTCGGTGCTGAGCTTCCATGCGACCAAGGTGTTCAATACCTTCGAGGGCGGCGCCATCATCTGCAAGGATGCCCGCACCAAGCGCCACATCGACCACCTGAAGAACTTCGGCTTCGCCGACGAAGTGACCGTCGTCGCGCCGGGCATCAACGGCAAGATGAGCGAGGTGAACGCGGCGTTCGGCCTGCTCCAGCTCAAGGGCATCGATGCCGTGCTGGCGGCCCGGGCCGCGGTGGACCGGCGCTACCGCACCGGCCTGCGCGACGTGCCGGGCATCGAATGCCCGCAAGTGCCCGAGGAAACGCACCCGAACCACTCGTATTTCCCGATCCTGGTGCAGCCTGGCTATCCGCTCACCCGCGACGAACTGTATGAAAAACTGCGGGCCGCCGGCTTCTATGCGCGGCGCTATTTCTATCCGCTGATCAGCGAATTCCCCATGTACCGGGGCATGCCGTCGGCGCGGCGCGACAACCTGCCGGTCGCCATGCGGCTGTCGCTGCAGGTGCTGTGCCTGCCGATCTATCCGGACCTTCCCGCCGAGCGGCAGGACGCGCTGATCGAGCTGATCCTTTCAGTGTAAGGCTCCATGAAAACCATCATTTTCGGCAACGGCGCGACGGCCCGCCTGCTCCACTCCTATGCACGGCACAGCATGGACATCGTCGGCTTCACGGCCGACGACGCGTATGTCGAAGGCGATACGTTCCTGGGCCTGCCCCTGGTGCCCTTCAGCGCGCTGGAACGGCATTTCCCGCCGGCCGAGCACGCGGCGATCGTCGCCATCGGCTTCATCGACATGAACGGCTTGCGCGCGCGCCGCCACGCCGACCTGGCCGAACGCGGCTATCGCCTGGCCAGCTATGTCCACCCATCCGTGTTCCGGCACGACGGCGTGACCATCGGCGAGAACTGCATCATCCTCGACCACGTGTCCATCCACCCCGGCTGCACGATCGGCGACGGCACGTTCATCTCCAGCAATGTCAACCTCGGCCACGACTGCCGGATCGGGCGCTTCAACTTCATCAACTCGGGCATCGCGCTGGCCGGCGGCTGCGTGGTGGGGGAAAGCTGCTTCTTCGGGGTGAACGCCAGCGCCGCGCACGGCAAGACCATCGGCGCGCGCAACTTCATCGGCGCCAACACCTTGATCTCGAACGATACGGCGGACGACCAGGTCTGGCTGCCGGAGCCGGCACAGCTGTTCAGGTTGAAAAGCCGCGCCTTCCTCAAATTCTCGAAAATGCTGGGATAACAGATGAGCATCAACGACAGCCGCGTCGCCCCGCCCTTCTTCGCGCATGCCGCGGCGCACCCGGACAAGCTGGCCATCTGGTGCGACGGCCGCACGGCCACGTACGCCGGGCTGTCGGCCCTCGTGCGGCGCTGGTCGTATGCGCTGGCCGAGCGCGGCGTGCAGCCCGGCGAACAGATCGGCGTGCTGCTCCCCAACAGCATCGAATTCGCCGCGCTGCTGGTCGTGGCGGCCGATCTGGGCGCCAGCCTCGTTCCGCTGAACACGTCGCTCACGCCGGACGCGGTGCGGCGCGCGTTTGCCGCCACCGAAGTGCGGCACCTGGTGGCCGGCGCCGGCCAGCTGGAAGCGCTGGCGGAAGGGTCCGCCCAGCCCGCCGTGCCCGGCTTGCAGGTGTCGGTCGACGCCGCCGTGCCCGGCGCGGTGACGTTGGACGAACTCATCGCGGCGGTCGCGGCCGACGTGCCGCCGCGCGACCTCGGCAAGCCGGAGCATGCACTGATCCTCACGATGACGTCCGGTTCGACCGGCGATCCGAAGCCGATCGTGTTGCCCCAGCGCACCAAGGTGAACCGGGCGGCGGCCGCGGTCGAGATGTATGGCGTGCATGCCGATGACGTCATCCTGGCGGCCACGCCGCTGTATCACTCGCTGGCCGAGCGCCTGGTCCTGATGGCATTCATGCATGGCGCGACGTCGGTCGTGATGGCGCGCTTTTCCACCGCCGCCTGGCTGCGCTGCGTGGCGCAGCAGCGCGTGACGTTCACGATCGCCGTGTCGTCGCAGTTGCGGCAGATCGTCACCGAGTTGCGGACGCCCGGCAGCCACGACCTCACGAGCCTGCGGTGCGTGGTGTCGTCGTCCGCCGCGCTCGACAACGCCACGAAGGACGAGCTGCTGGCGCGCATGGATTGCGCCTTTCACGAATGCTATGGCACGTCCGAGATCGCCATCGCCAGCAATCTCGACAGTTCCAGCGCGGCCGGCAAGCTGGCCTCGGTCGGCTGCCCGGCGCCCGGCGTGGATATCCGTATCCTGGGGCCTGGCGACGTCGAACTGCCGCCTGGCGCCGATGGCGAGATCGTCTGCAAGACCCCGATGCTGTTCGGCGGCTACTACCACCGGCCGGATTTGACCGCTGCCGCCATGTGGGGCGAGTACTTCCGCACCGGCGACCTGGGCTGTCTCGACGAGGACGGCTTCCTGTACTACCGCGGCCGCGCCAAGGACCTGATCATCACGGGTGGCGTGAATGTCTATCCGGTCGATGTGGAGGCGGTCGTGGCCACCCTGCCAACCATTAAAGAATGCGCGGCTTTTGCCGTAGCCGATGAAAGGCTGGGCGAGGTCGTCGGCGTGGCCCTCGTGTGCGAGGACCCGGCGGCCTTCAACCTGCGTGCCCTGCGCATGCTGTGCGCCGAGCGGCTCGCCGACTTCCAGCAGCCACGCCACTATTTCGTTGTCGAAGCACTACCGAAAAATCCGATGGGAAAGATCATGAAATTCGAGCTTGTCAGGCAGTTCGGCAAATCCGCCACGGCGGCCGCGCAATGATGAGCACGCAATCCGGCACGATGCCCACCACGCCCCTGCGCATCGCCTTCATCGGCGGCGCCGTCAACTCCGCCGTGGGCTATTCGCATTTCGTCGCCAGCACCATGGACCGCCGCTGGGAACTGGTGGCCGGCTGCTTCAGCACGCAGGAAGAGGACAACCGCGAGACGGCGGCCGCCTATGGCATTCCCGCCGATCGCCTGTATGCGAGCTGGCCGGACCTGGTGGCAGCCGAGCGCGGCCGCATCGACGCCGTCGCGATCCTCACGCCGATTCCGGCGCATCACGACATGGTGGCCGGCTGCATGCGCGCGGGCATTCCCGTCATCTGCGAAAAGGCGCTGGCCGGCACGCCGGAAGAGGCGCGCGCGCTGCTCCAGCTGCGCGACGAGCTCGGCGCCTTCCTCGGCATCACGTACAACTACACCGGCTACCCGATGCTGCGCGAACTGGCGCGCAAGGTCCGTTCGGGGCAGCTGGGCCGTATCCTGCACTTCCAGGCCGAGATGCCGCAGGAAGGCTTCGTGCGCACCGACGGCCGCGGCAACAAGCCGTCGCCGCAGCCCTGGCGCCTGGCCGACGGCGCGGTGCCGACCCTGCACCTGGACCTGGGCACGCACCTGCACCAGATCGTGCATTACCTCACCGGCGAACGCCCGCTCGACCTGGTGGCGGACCAGAACCACTATGGCTGGTTCGACGGCGTGGTCGACAATTCCAGCTGCCTGGCCCGCTACAGCGGCGACATCCAGGGCCAGTTCTGGTTCAGCAAGTCCGCGCTCGGCCACCGCAACGGCTTGCGCATCCGCATCTATGGCGACCTCGCGTCGGCCGAGTGGTACCAGCTGTCGCCCGAGGAATTGCTCGTGTCGCACCGCGACGGCCGCCGCGAGCTGCTCGACCGGGCCGGCGCGTGCGACGTCGCCACCGCGCGCCGCTACAACCGCTTCAAGGCCGGCCACCCGGCCGGCTTCCTGGAAGCCTTCGCCAACCTGTATGGCGACCTGGCGGACTGCCTGCAGCAGTATCGCGCCACCGGCACGTGGCAGTCGGCCGAAGTGTTCAGCGCCGAGCTGGCGCTGGAAGGCCTGCACTTCCTGGAAGCGATGGTGCGCTCCACGCAATCGCGCGGCTGGGTAGCCGTGCAACGCTGACAACAAAGGGATCATCTTGAACGAGCCGATTCGCCAGCGCATCCTGGCGCTACTGCAACGCAAGGGCGGCCTGCCGCCCGGCTTTACCGACGACACCGACTATATCGATGAAGGCATCGTGGATTCGCTCGCCATCGTCAAGTTCATCGTCGACCTGGAAAAGGCGTTCGACATCGAATTGACGGACGAAGACATCGAATCGCCGGCCTTCCGCACCGTGGCGGGCCTGACGGCGCTCGTCGGCGGCAAGCGCCCCAATGCCCCCCTATGAGTAAGCACCCGCAATTCGCTTCGCCGGCCGCGGCGGCGGATGCCTTTCTCGCGCCGGGACAGGCGGTGGGGCGCTATCTGCTCGGCCGCAACGAGCATGCCGCCGCGCTGCTGGACATTCCGGCCATCGCCGCGCTGGTCGACGGCATCATCGACGACCGCGCCACGGAACCCGCGTGGCGCGGCAAACCCGTGCTGCGCGGCGAGCAGGTAGCGGCGCCGGCGCTGGCGGTGAACTGCTCGATGTCGATCAGCCCGGTATCGGCCGCCCGCCGGCTCGCCGCGCTCGGTTTCGCGCCGCTGCATTACGCCGACCTGCTGGAGGCGCGCCCGGACCTGGTGCCGGCGCCCCCGTTCGTCGCCGAGATGCGCGCCGACCTGGCCGCCCACGCGAACGAATGGGCGGCGCTGGCCGAACGGCTGGCCGACGACGCTTCGCGCGCCGTGCTGCGCGACCTGGTCGCCTATCGCGGCAGCGCCCATCCGCGCCACATGGCGGGCTACACCGTGCGCTTCGACGAACAGTATTTCGAGCCCTTCATGCCGCTGCACGGCGAGACGTTCGTGGACGCTGGCGGCTTCGATGGCGACACCACCGAACAGTTCTGCCGGCGCGACCCGGCCTACCGCGGCGTGATCCTGTTCGAGCCCTCGGGCGCGAACATCGCCCGGGCCCGGGAGCGCCTGGCCGGCCGGCCGAACATCCGCTTCGAGGAGATGGGCGTGTCGGATGCGCCGGGAACGCTCTCCTTCGACCCGCATGCCGGGTCGGCCAGCGCCGTCAGCTCGTCGGGTACCGTGTCCATTGCGGTGACGACGATCGACGAGGCCGTCAGCGAACCGGTCAGCTTCATCAAGATGGACCTGGAAGGCTGGGAAATGCGCGCGCTGGCCGGTGCCGCGCGCCATATCCGCGCCGACCATCCGAAACTGGCGATCGCGGTGTACCACAGCGCGGCCGATTTCCGGCACATTCCCGCCTACATCCTCGGCCTGCGCGACGACTATGCCGTATACCTGCGCCATTACTCCGAGGGCTGGTCGGAAACCGTCATGTTCTTCGTGCCGCGTACGCGGCGCGACACCCTACAGGATCAATAGCATGCCTACTGCTTCCCGCTCAACCGTCCGCGACATCCGCCCCAAGGTGCTGTTCCAGCTGATCGAGGCGATGCACCCGGAGTCGAATCCCACGTTCTCCGTGAACATCCCCAGCAGCGCGATCGGCGGCGCCACGCTGCTGGAAAGCGCCGTGCTGGTCAGCCTGGCCAGGCTGACGGGCGCGCAGTCGTTCTTCGAATTCGGCACCTACATGGGTGCGACCACGCTGCTGCTGGCCACCAACTCGCCGGACTCCGCCCACGTGACGACGGTGGACCTGCCGCCCGAAGCCATCGACACGGCGGCGGCGGACGACGCCGCGCTCGTGTTGCAGGACGATACGGCCAACGACAATTTCCTGCGCCGCGAATTCGCCGCCAAGGGCGGCGCCTGCATCGACCGCGCGCCCGCCGCCATCCAGGCGAAGGTGACGCGCCTGCTGCAGGACACGCGCACGATCGACCCGGTGGCGCAGGGCCTGGCCGGCCGTTTCGACTTCATCTTCATCGACGGCGGCCACGACTACGACACGATCGCCAGCGATACGGCCGTCGCCCTGCAACTGGCGCGGCCCGACGCGGTCATCGCCTGGCATGACTACCGGTCGGCGATCCACCAGGACGTGACGCGCTTCCTGGACGGCTACGATGCGCCGGCCCAGCTGGTGCACGTGCAGAACACGATGATCGCCTTCATGCTGACGGGGCGTTTCGCCAACCTGCTTCCGGACTGAGCCCTGATGACCGACCACGTCTCATCCGCCCCAGCGGCAGCCCACGATGCGGCCCACGGCGCGGCCCAAAGCGCGGCCCGTACGCCGGCCTGGTACCGCTCGCCGCTCGCGCGCGACGAACTGGCCGCGCTCAGCCGGCGCAGCAACCTGCGCGGCTGGTTGCAGGCGGGCGGCCATCTGCTGCTGTTGCTGGCCACGGGCACGCTCACGCTCGCGCTGTTCCGCCACGGCCACTACGCGGCGGCGCTCGTGGCGCTGCTCGTGCATGGCGGCTGCTACGGCTTCCTCGGCTGGGCCGGGGCCGGCCATGAACTGAGCCACCGCACGGTGTTCGCGAGCCGGCGCCTGAACGATGCCTTCCTCGCGCTGTTCGCGTTCCTGACCTGGAACAATCCGGTGTACTTCCGCGCCAGCCATGCGCGCCATCACCAGAAGACGGTCCATGACGGCGAGGATTTCGAAGTGCGGCTGCCGCAGACCACGCGCCGGGGCGACTGGCTCTGGGCTTGCACGTTCAACGTGCCGGCGATGGTGCGCGCCGTGCGCATCGTGGTCGAGAACAGCCGCGACGTGGTGAAGGGGCCGGCCGGGCAATTGCTGTTCGCCGACCGGGCCGGCGCCCCGCGCCGCGACCTCGTGCGCACGGCCCGGCGCACGCTCGGCGGCCACATCGTGCTCGCGGCGGGTTTCCTTGCCACGGGCAACTGGGAGCTGCTGCTGCTGGTGACGCTGGCGCCCTTCGTGGGCGACTGGCCGAGCAAGCTGCTGGCGCTGGCGCAGCATTACGGCATGGAGCCGAACGTCGCCGATTTTCGCCGCAACAGCCGCACCGTGCTGCTGCACCCGGCGTGCGCCTGGCTGTACTGGCAGATGAATTACCACATCGAGCATCATATGTATCCGGCGGTGCCGTTTCACCAGCTCGGGCGCCTGCGCGACGCCATCGCGAACGACCTGCCGGCGCCGACCGTGGGCCTGCGCGGCATCGTGGCCGAGATCCGGTCCGGCCGGCTGGCGCGTGCCTCGCTGCCCGGCGCCCCGCGCAGATTTTCCGAACAACGCGACTGACTTCGCGCGCCCGCCGCCGCTGCCGTGGCGCGCATTGTGCGCATTACCTGGACAACAGTATGAACATGCAATCCCCGTCCGACGACAAGCCCATCCTCATTTTCCCGGCCGGCATGCCCCGTTCGCTCGACTATCTGGCCCGTTGCCAGCGCGAGGGCCGGCACGCGATCGGCTCGTCGTCGCTCGCCTATGACGTGGCCAAGCCCCTGTATCCCGAATGGGCGCACCTGCCCTTCGTGAACGCCGCCGACTTTCCGGCCGAACTGGCCGCGCTCATCGAAGCGCGCGGCATCGCGGGGATCTACACGCCGAACCCGGTCGTGTGGAGCTTCCTGAACGAGCACCTGCCCAGCATCAGCCCTGGAGTGAAACTGCTCAATGCCTGGCCCGTCTCGGAAGAGCTGGCCGGCTACGTGGCGGCGGAAGAACGCGCCGGCGAGCTGGCGGCGAACGGCCTCGCGCTCGCGCACGATCACGTCGAGCAGCCTGCCATGCACCCGCGCGCGCTGGCCGCGCTGTTCCGCCATGCCAACGTGATCCCCGGCATGAGCGACAACGAGAAGATCGGCGCGCTGTACGAAATCGCGCGCCGCTGCCCGCCTGGCGACCTCGTGGAAATCGGCACCGCTTTCGGCAAGTCGGCCTTCGTGCTCGCGAACCTGGCGCGCCACTACCGGCTCGGCAAGTTGCTCTGCATCGACCCGTGGCAACCGGAGTTCGTGGTGCAGAACGATGACGGCGGGCTGGTCGACAGCTGCCGCGAAAAGTACGACTACGACCAGGCCTTGCGGGTGTTCGAGATCAACCTGCTGCCGTACAGCGATGGCGACGTCAACTACCTGCGCATGCCCTCGTTCGAAGCGGTGGAACTGTACCGTGCCGGCACCCCCGTCGAGTCGCCCACCTTCGGCCAGACGCGCTACCAGGGCGGCATCGCGCTGCTGCATGTCGATGGCAACCACAGCTACGAGTCGGCGAGCCAGGACGTGCGCCAGTGGTCCGAATTCATCGTGCCGGGCGGCTGGCTGGTGGTGGACGACTATGTGTGGCCCTATGGCGACGGCCCGCAGCGCGCCGGCGACGACTTCCTGCGCGAGCACGCCGCGCGCATCGCCAGCGCGTTCGTCATCGGCACCGCACTGTTCGTGCAACTGGCCGTGCCGGCCTGACCGCGGCGCCCTCGCCGCCCCGCTTCCGAATCAGCAAGACTTCGAACCACTTCACCATGACCACCTCCGAAACCCAACTGGACGACCCCACCCTTTCCGCCGCCATCGCGCACCACCAGGCGGGACGCCTCGACGAGGCCGAGAGCGCCTACCGGGAAGTGCTGGCGCGCCGCCCGTATCACCCGCTGGCGAACCACAACCTGGGCATGCTGATGTGGCAGCAGGAGCGCGCCGCCGAAGGCTTGCCGTACCTGCGCCAGGCTTGGTCCGTGAATCCGGACGAAGGTCAGTTCTGGCTGTCCTACGCCGAAGGCTTGCTGCGTGCCGGCAAGCCCGCCGAAGCGCGCGACCTGCTGGCAGGCGCGCAGGCGCGCGGCCTGGACGGCCCACAGCTGCACGCATTGCAGGCACGTGTCGCCAGCGAACTGGCGACGCGGCCCGCACCGGAAGACACGCAAGCCGTCGCGCAATTGTTCGGTGCGGGCGACTACGCCGGCGCCGAAGCGGCGGTACGCGCACTGATCGGGCGTTATCCCACCTCCGGCATGTTATGGGGCATGCTCGGCACCATCTTGCAGGTCCAGGGCAAGGAAGCGCTGGCCGTGCTGGAAGAGGCGGCCCGGCTGTCGCCGGACGATGCGGAAAACCTCGTCGGCCTCGGCAATGCGCAACAGGGTGCCCAGCAGTACGTCGCCGCCATCGCGACTTACCGGCGCGCGCTGGCACTGGCGCCCGACTTGCCGGAAGCGTGGTGCAATCTCGGCAGCGCCCAGGTGGCCAGCGACGACCTGGAAGCGGCTGTCGACAGCTTCCGCCAGGCTTGCCGGCTGCGGCACGATTACCTGTTGGCCTACCTGAATCTCGGCAGTTGCGAAGCGGCGCTGGAGCGCCTGGAGGATGCCGCAAAAACGTACCGGCATGCATTGGCGCTGGCACCCGACGACCTCGACATCGCCAGTACGCTTGCCAACGTCCTGGGAGCGCTGGGCCGGCATGCCGAGGCTGCCGACCTGTACCGGTCGGTGCTCGACAAGGCTTCCCACGACCCGGTGGCGTGGCTGCGGCATGGCCACGGCCAGCGCAACCTGGAGAACATGGACGAAGCGGCCGAAGCCTACCGCCGCGCCGAGGCGCTGTGCGGCGACCATGTGGACCTGCTGGTCGAGATCGGTGTCGGCTTGCAGTTCGTCGGCGCGCCGGACGATGCAAAGCGCGTCTACCAGCGCCTGCTGGAACTCGACCCCAACCAGGCCATCATCCAGGGCAATCTCGGCGTGATCTACGAAGGCGAGAAGGATTACGACCAGGCCTGCGTGCATTACCGCGCGGCGATCGCGGCCGACCCCACGTTTGTCGACGCGCACCAGAACCTGGGCACTTGCCTGACCCACATGCTGCGGCCGGCCGAAGCGCTGGAGCAGTTCCGCCGGGTGCTGGAACTGCAGCCCGGCCACAAGGGGGCAATGCTCAGCATGTCCGCCGTGCTGGCCGAGCAGGGCTTGCTGGCGGAAGCGATCGCCAACAGCCGCGCCGCGCTGGAAATATTGCCGGGTAACCTGGAGCTGACCGGCAACCTGCTGTTTTGCCTGTCGCATTCGGACAATGTTTCCGCCGAAGAGCTCGCGGCCGAGCATTTCCGCTTCGGGTCGCACGCCGAGGGAATCGCCTGGGAAGAGCACCCGAACGACCGGAATCCCGACCGTGTGATACGGCTGGGCTTTGTCTCGGGCGACTTCAACAACCACGCCTTGCACAACTTCTTTTCGCCGATCCTGGAACGGCTGCGCCATTCCGACCGCGTGCGCCTCTATGCCTACTACAACAATGAGCTGGAAGACCCGGTAACGGAGGAGTTGCGGCCATTCTTCAGCACCTGGCATTGCGTGCCGAAGATGAGCGATGAGGCGCTCGCCGCGCTGATCCGCAAGGACGGTATCGATGTGCTGATCGACCTGTCCGGCCACACCAACCGCAACCGGCTCGGTGTGTTCGCCCGCAAGCCGGCGCCGGTGCAGGCGACCTGGATCGGCTACCCGGGCACGACCGGGCTGAAGGCCATGGACTATATTCTGCACGATCGCCATACCCTGCTGCCGGAGATGGCGCCGCAGTTCACCGAACGCTTTGCCTACCTGCCCTCGTGCGCCGTGTTCCGGCCCAGGAACGACCTGCCGCCGGTCAATCCGCTGCCGGCGGCCACGAATGGCTATATCACGTACGGCAGTTTCAACCGCATCAACAAGTTGCGCCGGCCGGTCATTGCGCTGTGGTCGAAGCTGCTGCGCGCCCAGCCGACCTCGCGCCTGATGCTGGCCGGCCTGCCGACGGACGGCAACTACGGCCACTTGCCGGAGTGGTTCACCGAAGAGGGCATCGACCTGGCGCGCATCGATTTCCAGCCCCGCGTGTCCCTGTACGAATACGCATTCCTGCATCACAAGGTGGACCTGTGCCTGGATACCTTCCCGTACACCGGCGGCACCACCACGCTGCAATCGTTATGGATGGGCATTCCCCTGCTGACCCTGGCCGGCCCGACGCTGGCGGGGCGCAGCTCGGCCGGCGTGCTCGAGCAGTTGAACCTGCACGCTTTCGTGGCCGACAGCGAAGACACCTTCGTGGAACGCGGCCTGGCGGTAACGGCCCGCCTGGACCTGCTGGCCGACCTGCGCCAGCACATGCGCGCCCTCCTCAGCCTGGCGCCCATGAGCCGGCCGGACGTGGTGGCGACCGCGCTGGAAGGTGCGGTGCGCCATATGTGGCACCGCTGGTGCGCCGGCGAGCAGCCGGAGACGTTCGAGATCGAGTACGAGATCACCCCGGCCACCAACGCGGAGGTGCATGCCGCCGAGCTGGCGCGCGCGCTCTGAAAATTTTTTTCCACGCGGCATTAATTTTCCTCCGGATGGGTCGCCTTGTACTGATGAACGCGTGCAAAGCACGCCCCAGACACCAACCGATCCGGAGTTTTCCATGCTGAGCCTGCACACCAACAACGCCGCCCTGTCCGCCCAGAACGCCCTGTCGCGCACGCAGAACAGCCTGTCGACGTCGATGACGCGCCTGTCTACCGGCTACCGCATCAACTCGTCGATGGACGACGCGGCCGGCCTGCAGATCGCAACCCGCCTGAAAGCGCAAACGAGCGGCATGGCTGTCGCCATGACCAACACCCAGAACAGCAAGTCGCTGCTGCAGACCGCCGACGGCGCGTTCGACGAAGTGACCAATATGCTGGTGCGCATGAAGGACCTGGCCACGCAAGCGGCCGATGCATCGTCCAGCGCCGACGACAAGACGGCCATGCAGTCGGAATTCGACGCACTGGGCAAGGAACTGAACAACGTCCTGCAGAACACCAAGTTCGGCGGTACCTCGCTGCTGGTGGGCGGCACGCTGGCTTCGTCGATGACGTTCCAGATCGGCGCCAGCGCCAGCGAACAGATGACGTTCGACGCCAGCACGCAGCTGACCGCCCTGACCACGGCTGTCGGCAGCGCCACCGCCAAGTACGCAGCACCGACCGGCACCACGGCCGGCACGGAACTGACGGCTGCCGCCAGCACCGCCATCACGAACCTGACGACCGCCATCGACAAGGTCAGCGCCGTGCGCTCCTCGATCGGTGCCGCCGCCAACCGCCTGGATCACGTGAACGCCAACCTGGGCAACATCAGCACCAACACCAAGGCCGCCACCGGCCGCATCATGGATGTCGACTTCGCCACCGAAAGCGCGAACATGACGTCGAACCAGATGCTGCTGCAAGCTGGCACCGCCATGCTGAAGCAGTCCAACAGCATGTCCTCGATGGTCATGTCGCTGCTGCAGTAATCCACATCCGTCTCGCAGCCGTAACGAAAAGCCAACCTCGCGGTTGGCTTTTCGCTTTTTTGGCGTCCTCGCGCGCTCACACCGGGAAAGTAAAAGAGTTTTTGCCGCACGGCATTTAATAAGCGTCCGCGCCGCGTCGCCTTGTATTGATGAGGGCGTGAGAAGCATGCCCCAGTGACCAACTTCAAGGATTTTTCATGCTGAGCCTTCACACCAACAACGCCGCGCTGTCCGCACAAAACGCCCTGTCGCGCACCCAGAACAGCCTGTCGACGTCGATGACCCGCCTGTCCACCGGCTACCGCATCAACTCGTCGATGGACGACGCCGCCGGCCTGCAGATCGCTACCCGCCTGAAAGCGCAAACGAGCGGCATGGCTGTCGCCATGACCAACACCCAGAACAGCAAGTCGCTGCTGCAGACCGCCGACGGCGCGTTCGACGAAGTGACCAACATGCTGGTGCGCATGAAGGACCTGGCCACGCAGGCTGCCGACGCATCGTCCAGCGCCGACGACAAGACGGCCATGCAGTCGGAATTCGACGCGCTGGGCAAGGAACTGAACAACATCCTGAAGAACACCAAGTTCGGCGGCACCACGCTGCTGGACGGCGGCACGCTGGGTGCGTCGATGACGTTCCAGATCGGCGCCAGCGCCAGCGAGCAGATGACGTTCGACGCGAGCATCCAGCTGACCGCCCTGACCACGGCCGTCAGCACCGCCACCTCCAAGTACACGGCGCCGACCAGCACCACGGCCGGCACCGAACTGACGGGCGCCGCCACGACCGCGATCACGAACCTGACGACCGCCATCGACAAGGTCAGCGCCGTGCGCTCCTCGATCGGTGCCGCCGCCAACCGCCTGGATCACGTGAACGCCAACCTGGGCAACATCAGCACCAACACCAAGGCCGCGACCGGCCGCATCATGGACGTCGACTTCGCCACCGAAAGCGCGAACATGACGTCGAACCAGATGCTGCTGCAGGCCGGCACCGCCATGCTGAAGCAGTCGAACAGCATGTCCTCGATGGTCATGTCGCTGCTGCAGTAATCCGTTTCGGCTCGTAGTCACAGCAAAAAGCCAACCTCGCGGTTGGCTTTTTGCGTTATCGGGCCGGGTAGTCCCGCGGCCCGGCCACGGTTTCCGCCGCCCACAAAAAAAAGTAAAAAATTTTGCCGTACGGCATTTAATGAATGCGCCGGGGCCGTCGCCTTGTAATGATGAGGGCGTGAGAAGCATGCCCCAGTGACCCATTCAAGGATTTTCTTATCATGCTGAGCCTTCACACCAACAACGCCTCCCTGTCCGCCCAGAACGCCCTGTCGCGTACCCAAGACAGCCTGTCGACGTCGATGACGCGCCTGTCCACTGGCTACCGCATCAACTCGTCGATGGACGACGCCGCCGGCCTGCAGATCGCTACCCGCCTGAAAGCGCAAACGAGCGGCATGGCTGTCGCCATGACCAACACCCAGAACAGCAAGTCGCTGCTGCAAACCGCCGACGGCGCGTTCGACGAAGTGACCAACATGCTGGTGCGCATGAAGGACCTGGCCACGCAAGCGGCCGACGCATCGTCCAGCGCCGACGACAAGACCGCCATGCAGTCGGAATTCGACGCACTGGGCAAGGAACTGAACAACGTCCTGAACAACACCAAGTTCGGTGGCTCGTCGCTGCTCGTCGGCGGCAAGCTGGCTTCCTCGATGACGTTCCAGATCGGCGCCAGCGCCAGCGAGCAGATGACGTTCGACGCCAGCACCCAGCTGACCGCCCTGACCACGGCCGTCGGCAGCGCCACCGCCAAGTACGCAGCACCGACCGGCACCACGGCCGGCACGGAACTGACGGCTGCCGCCAGCACCGCCATCACGAACCTGACGACCGCCATCGACAAGGTCAGCGCCGTGCGCTCCTCGATCGGTGCCGCCGCCAACCGCCTGGATCACGTGAACGCCAACCTGGGCAACATCAGCACCAACACCAAGGCCGCCACCGGCCGCATCATGGACGTCGACTTCGCCACCGAGAGCGCCAACATGACGTCGAACCAGATGCTGCTGCAAGCCGGCACCGCCATGCTGAAGCAGTCCAACAGCATGTCCTCGATGGTCATGTCCCTGCTGCAGTAATCGGCCACCGCTTCACGGCCGTAGCAAAAAGCCAACCTCGCGGTTGGCTTTTTGCGTTTTACGGCTGTTTTTTTCAGCGTGTTTTCGGCCTCGCTTCGGCCCGGCTTGGGCGGCACCGGCCGCCAAGTCCGCCGATTGAAAAAAATTTTCCGCACGGCACTTAATGAATGCGCCGGCCTTGTCGCCTTGTATTCATGAACGCGTGCTGAGCACGCCACAATAACCAACCGATCCGGAGTTTCCCATGCTGAGCCTGCACACCAACAACGCCGCCCTGTCCGCCCAGAACGCCCTGTCGCGCACCCAGAACAGCCTGTCGACGTCGATGACGCGCCTGTCCACCGGCTACCGCATCAACTCGTCGATGGACGACGCCGCCGGCCTGCAGATCGCTACCCGCCTGAAAGCGCAAACGAGCGGCATGGCTATCGCCATGACCAACACCCAGAACAGCAAGTCGCTGCTGCAGACCGCCGACGGCGCGTTCGACGAAGTGACCAATATGCTGGTGCGCATGAAGGACCTGGCCACGCAAGCGGCCGACGCATCGTCCAGCGCCGACGACAAGACGGCCATGCAGTCGGAATTCGACGCACTGGGCAAGGAACTGAACAACGTCCTGCAGAACACCAAGTTCGGCGGTACCTCGCTGCTGGTGGGCGGCACGCTGGCTTCGTCGATGACGTTCCAGATCGGCGCCAGCGCCAGCGAGCAGATGACGTTCGACGCGAGCACCCAGCTGACCGCCCTGACCACGGCTGTCGGCAGCGCCACCGCCAAGTACGCAGCACCGACCGGCACCGCCGCCGGCACGGAACTGACGGCTGCCGCCAGCACCGCCATCACGAACCTGACGACCGCCATCGACAAGGTCAGCGCCGTGCGCTCCTCGATCGGTGCCGCCGCCAACCGCCTGGACCACGTGAACGCCAACCTGGGCAACATCAGCACCAACACCAAGGCCGCCACCGGCCGCATCATGGACGTCGACTTCGCCACCGAAAGCGCCAACATGACGTCGAACCAGATGCTGCTGCAGGCCGGCACCGCCATGCTGAAGCAGTCGAACAGCATGTCCTCGATGGTCATGTCGCTGCTGCAGTAATCGATCTTCGCGTCGTTCAGTAACAGCAAAAAGCCAACCTCGCGGTTGGCTTTTGTCGTTTACGCAGACTTGTTCGAGTTCCTCCAGAAAACACCAAAAATTTTCCGTACGGCACTTAATTAAGTGATGAAGCCCGTCGCCTTGTATTGATGAGGGCGTGATGAGCATGCCCCTGACACCAAATTCAAGGAATGAAATCATGCTGAGCCTTCACACCAACAACGCCGCGCTGTCCGCACAAAACGCCCTGTCGCGCACCCAGAACAGCCTGTCGACGTCGATGACCCGCCTGTCCACCGGCTACCGCATCAACTCGTCGATGGACGACGCCGCCGGCCTGCAGATCGCTACCCGCCTGAAAGCGCAAACGAGCGGCATGGCTGTGGCCATGACCAACACCCAGAACAGCAAGTCGCTGCTGCAGACCGCCGACGGCGCGTTCGACGAAGTAACCAACATGCTGGTGCGCATGAAGGACCTGGCCACGCAGGCTGCCGACGCATCGTCGAGCGCCGACGACAAGACCGCCATGCAGTCGGAATTCGACGCACTGGGCAAGGAACTGAGCAACGTCCTGAACAACACCAAGTTCGGCGGCACGAACCTGCTGGTGGGCGGCACGCTGGCTTCGTCGATGACGTTCCAGATCGGCGCCAGCGCCAGCGAACAGATGACGTTCGACGCCAGCGCCCAGCTGACCGCCCTGACGTCGGCTGTCAGCACCGCCACCGCCAAGTACGCCACGCCGGCCGGTTCGGGTACCGAACTGACCTCCGCCGCAACGACCGCGATCACCAACCTGACGACCGCCATCGACAAGGTCAGCGCCGTGCGCTCCTCGATCGGTGCCGCCGCCAACCGCCTGGATCACGTGAACGCCAACCTGGGCAACATCAGCACCAACACCAAGGCCGCTACCGGCCGCATCATGGACGTCGACTTCGCCACCGAAAGCGCCAACATGACGTCGAACCAGATGCTGCTGCAAGCCGGCACCGCGATGCTGAAGCAGTCCAACAGCATGTCCTCGATGGTCATGTCCCTGCTGCAGTAATCGCATGCGCCGCGGCCGCCGGCCGCGCAACGCGCACACAGGCCAGCCGATCGTCGGCTGGCTTTTTTTTACCCATGCATGATAGGCTGGCGTAATGAACATCGACCGAGTAGTGCCTTCCACCACGGTAATGAGCATCCCGGACCGCGTGGCTCGCGACCGGCCGGGCGGACAGCTGCCGCATGCCCGGCTGGCTGCGCCAGGCCAGCAGGTCGGCAGCCCAACGGCGCCCGGCGGTATCGGCGCGCTCCTCGACGCCATGAATGGCGACACGGTGGCGGCAGCCGCGGCCGGCAAGCTTGCCCTTGAAAGTCTGCTGGGCGCGACGTCGATGCAGCCGAACCAGCTGTTCATGGCGCGGCAGGTCGTGATGCATACCCCTGAACCGTCGGCCATGGCGTTGTCGTGGATGGCGATGATCCGCACCCATGCCGAACAGCGCAATGCGCTGCTGGCACAGGCGCATGGCAGGCACGTGCCCGCCAGCCTGTTCCTCTCGGGCGAAGCCCCTCAGGTGCTGCGCGACGGCCGCCTGCCCGCCCAGCTGGTGGCCGAACTCGATGCATGGCGCTTTGCCGTCCAGGGATGGGGGGCCGAGAAGCTCGTGCTGCGTGTCGTGACGCGCGACGATGACGCCGACGGCAAGGCGCCACAGCCGCGCCGGCAGGCGCGCGTGGCACTGCGCCTCGAACTGCACCTGCCGCAACTGGGCAAGGTGGTGCTGCAACTGGAGCCGGCGGCGGGCGGCGTGGTGCTGGAGATCGGCGCCGTGCAAGCCGACGCCATGGCGCATATGCGTGCCAGGTTGCCGGAACTCGGCGCGATCGCGCGGCGCTGCGGCGTGCAGATCCTGCGCGTGCGCCTGATGCGCGAACTGTCGGGCGCCGGCCTGGGCCAGCCCGGCCGCATGCAGATCGCGATGCTGACGCCGCCCCTGTTCAAGCTCATGGCGGAATGGGCGGTGTTGCTGGCGCAGCCGCGGCGTGGGGATGAGGCGTTCTACGAGCCGTGACGGTGGTGGGGAAAACCGGTATCGTACACTTTTTCCGTGCCGGAAAAAATGTACGACACCAGGCAGCGTGCTGGTGTCGGACATCCATTCCCGAGGAATGGGTGTCCGACACCGGTTTTCTCACGAAGAGGCCGGGTTCGACGGATCTTGCCGACTCCGGCCGGGAAGACCGGTGTCGTACACTTTTTCCGTGCCGGAAAAAATGTACGACACCAGAAATCATCCGACAGTGCCGATGATGGAGACTTCGCGGTTTTCCGGCACTTCGTTATACGACAGCACGTGCAGGCCCGGAGCGAACAGCCGGGCGTAGCGGGCCAGCAGCGGGCGGATCTGCGGCAGCACGAGCAGCAATGGCGGCGTGCCCTGCTGCTTCATCTGCTCGCGCGCTACCGGCATGTTCACCTGCAGCTGGGCCAGCAGGTGCGGGTCGATCGGGTAGTTGTCCAGTACCACCTTCCCGGACTGGCGTGCCTGGTTCAGTGAACCCAGCAGCATGTTCTCCAGTTCGCCGCCCAGGTTAAATGCCAGCAATTCCTTCCTTTGGCCGAACAGCGCCGACACGATCTGGCGCCGCAGCGCGCAGCGCACTTCGGCCGCCAGCAGGATCGGGTCCTTCGTGGTCTCGGCGCTGTCGAGCAAGGTGGTCGCGATCGGCACGATATCCTTCAGCGACACGTTCTCGGCCAGCAGCACGCGGAATACGCGCAGCAGCTGCGTGTGGGACAGCGACTTGTCCAGCGCGGAACCCAACTTCGGCGCCAGTGCATTCAGGCGCTCCATCAACGCCGCCACGTCGTCGTGCCGGAACAGTTCGGGCAGGTATTCGCGGATCAGCTTGGAGAGGTGCGTGGCGATCGCGCTGGGCGCTTCCACGACCTGGTAGCCCAGTCCCAGCGCCTGCGCCTTGTCGCCCGGCTCGATCCACACCACCGGCATGCCGTAGGCCGGTTCGACACCGGGTATGCCGTCGATCTGGCCGTACAGGTTCGGCGACGGGATCGCCATCAGCCGGTCCGGGAACACCTCGGCCTGGGCGATCACGGCGCCGCCCAGCACCACCGAATACTGGGAAGGCTTGAGCGCCAGGTCGTCGCGCACGCCGATATTGGGCAGCACCATGCCCATCGCCTCGGACAGGCTTTGCCGCACCCCGCGAACGCGCTTGGTGAGCACCTCGCCCTGCGCCTTGTCGACCATGCCCACGAGTTTGTAGCCCAGCAGCACCTGCAGGGGCTGCACCACGGGCAGGCTTTGCCACTCCAGTTCCGGCGTCTTGTCCTCGCGCAGCACGGCCTCGATGGCCTCGATCTGCCTAGTATCGGGCGGCGCCACGCCGCGCTGCTGCATGCGCCAGCCCACGTAGCCCAGCGCGCCGGCGAACGACAGGAACGGCAGCCACGGCATGCCGGGCACGATGCCGAGGATGATCATCAGGCCGGCGGCCGAATACAGCACGCTCGGGTTGGCCAGCAGCTGGGTGCCGACCTGCTCTTCGAAGTCGCCCGCGTCAGACACGCGGGTGACGATGATGGCCGCCGCCGCCGACAGCAGCAGGGCCGGGATCTGCGCGACGAGGCCGTCGCCGATCGTCAGCAGCGCATACTGGCGGAAGGCGTCGCCGAAGCTCATGCCCTGCATGATCGAGCCGATCGCCACGCCGCCGACCAGGTTGATGATGAGGATCAGGATCGAGGCGACCGCGTCGCCGCGCACGAACTTCGAGGCGCCGTCCATGGCGCCGTAGAAGTCGGCTTCCATCGCCACTTCCTTGCGGCGCACCTGGGCCTTTTCCTGATTGATCAGGCCTGCGTTCAGGTCGGCGTCGATGGCCATCTGCTTGCCGGGCAAGGCATCGAGGGTGAAGCGCGCCGACACTTCGGAGATGCGCTCCGCCCCCTTCGTGACCACCGCGAAGTTGATGATCATCAGGATCACGAACACCACCAGGCCGACGACGAAGTTGCCGCCGATGACGACGTTACCGAACGCCTCCACCACGCGGCCGGCGGCGTGCGTGCCTTCGTGGCCGTGCAGCAGCACCACGCGGGTGGACGCCACGTTCAGCGTCAGCCTGAGCATCGTGGTGGCCAGGATCACCGTGGGGAAGACGGAAAAGTCCAGCGGGCGCTTGGCCTGCACGGACACGAGGATCACCACCAGCGCCAGCACGATATTGAACGTGAACAGCACGTCCAGCAGGATCGGCGGCAGCGGCAGGATGATCATCGCGAGGATGGACATCACGAACAGCGGCGTGGCGAACTTGTGGCGGCGCAGTTCGGCCACCAGGGAGTTCAGGAAATTCATGTTTCGGAAGCCTCACTCATCGATGTTGGTACCACAATCTGGTCGGGGAAATCGGGGCGCGCGGTGCGGCCGCCGCTGCGGAACGCCTTCAGCTGGAACACGTAGTGCAGCACCTGCGAGACCGCCTGGTACAGGGGCACGGGAATCTGCTGGTTGACCTGGCTGGTATTGTAGATGGCGCGCGCGAGCGGGGCCAGCCGCAACACCTCGATGCCGTGTTCCTCGGCGATCAGGCGGATGTACTGGGCCAGTTCATCGACCCCCTTGGCGACCACGAATGGCGCCTCGGCGCGCGTCTCGTCGTATTTCAGGGCCACCGCATAGTGTTCGGGGTTGACGACGACCACGTCGGCGCCGGGCACGGTCTTGCGCGCGGCCCGCTGCGCCATCGCGCGCTGCAGCTGGCGGATGCGCCCCTTCACTTCCGGGCGCCCTTCGCTGCTCTTGTGCTCTTCCTTCACGTCCTGCTTGCTCATGCGCTGGCCGCGGGCGAAGAAGAAGGCCTGCGCCGGCACGTCGATCACGGCGAACAGGATGAAGATCGCCACCAGCGACATCACGCCGTCGAGCATCAGCGCGGCGCCATCGGCCAGCGCCTTCTGCATCGGCATCGACTGCAGCTGCGTGTACTGGAACACCGTGGAACGGGCCATGTGCACCAGCACCGCAATCAGGATCGACGCCTTGGCGATGGACGTGGCCAGCTCGAACATGGCCTTGCCCGCGAACAGGCGGCCCAGGTTCGACACCGGATTCATCTTCGAGAACTTCGGCATCAGGTTCTTGGTGCTGAAGACCCAGCCGCCCGGCAGCATGGAACCCAGCACGACGAACAGCGGCACCACGAACAGCGGCGCCACCATCTTCACCAGCAGCAGGCTCGCTTCGTAGAACACGTCGGCCATCGCGTTCATCAGCACGTCGCCACCGCTCAGGTCGACGAAGCTGGCGGCGAAGATGGTGCGGAAATGCTCCAGGTAATCGGGCAGCAGGAACACGAACAGGCGCAGGCTCACCAGGATGCCGATCGCGGTGGCCAGATCCCTGGAACGGGTGACCTGCCCTTCCTCGCGCGCCTTCCTCAGCTTCTGCTGTGACGCCTTCTCGGTCTTGTCGCCGCCTTCAGCCATTGCGCCGCGCCTCCTGTGCCGTCATCTGCTGCCGGATCATTTCCAGCACCTGCGCCGACATGCGCGTGTAATGATCGGGAATGAAGCGCACCACCTGCCCCAGCATCAGCAGGCCGAACAGCGTGATCACCGAAAAGCCCAGCGAGAACAGGTTCAGCGACGGCGCCACGCGGTTCAGGAAGCCGAAGCCGATCTGCACCACCACCGTCGCGAACACCACGGGAATGGCCAGCAGCATCGCCGCCGAGAAGACCCAGGCGACGTTCCAGGCCACCGTCTGCAACAGCAGCGGGCCGTAGCCGCCGCCGGGCGGCCAGGCCTTGAAGCTGGCGCCGATCACGTTGAAGATGACGAGGTGGCCGTCGATGGCGAAGAAGACGATGATCGACAGCATCGTGAGCAGGCCGGAGACGACGTCCGACGAGGTGCCGTTCAGCGGATCGTTCATCACCGCCATCGAAAAGCCGATCTGCGACGAGACGATGTAGCCCAGGATTCCGATCGCCGCCACGGCGAAATAAAAGGCCAGCCCCAGCACGAAACCGATGATGGCCTGTTCGATCGTCGCCACCACCATCGCCAGCGTGAACGGATCCTGTACCAGCTGAACACGGTCCGTCACCGGCAGCATCATCACGGCGAGCATCACCGATACGAGCACGCGGATCGTCACCGGCACCATCGCTTCGCCCAGCACGGGCGCGGCCGACAGCAGCGCCATCGAACGCACGAAGGGCCACCACAGCGCGTTCAGCAGGGGCAGCAGGTTGGCGAGGACCTGTTCCATCCTGGCGGATCAGCCGACCAGCGTGGCCGCGCGAGTGAAGATCGAGACGCAGTAATCCATCAGGTAGCCCGCCATCCAGCGCCCGGTGACGATGATCGCCAGCAGCGTGATGAGGAGCTTGGGCAGGAAGGACAGCGTCTGCTCGTTGATCTGGGTGGCGGCCTGGAACAGCGCCACGACGAGGCCCGCGGCCAGGCCCGGCACGACCAGGACCAGCACCAGCACCATCGTCATATGCAAGGCCTCGACCACCAGGTCGACGGCCACGTCGGGAGTCAGCACGGCATCACCTTGGTCATCTAATAAGCCTGGATACTGGTGACCAGCGTGTTCACGGTCAGGGTCCAGCCATCCACCAGCACGAACAGCAGCAACTTGAACGGCAGCGAAATCACGAGCGGCGAGAGCATCATCATGCCCATGGCCATCAGCACCGACGATACGACGAGGTCGATGATCAGGAAGGGAATGAACAGCATGCAGCCGATCTGGAACGCCGTCTTCAGCTCGGAAAGCACGAAGGCGGCCAGCTTCACCGGGAAGCCGTGCTGCATGGGATTGGTGACGTTCTGCTCGCCGGCCAGCGTGGCGATCTGGCGCAGCGCGGCCTTGCTGGTCTGGGCCAGCATGAAACGGGACACCGGTTGCTCGGCGATGCGCAGCGCATCCTGCAGGCCGATCCGGTCCTGGTCATAGGGCACGAAGGCGTCGCGCCAGATCTGGTCGCCGATCGGCTTCATCACCAGCAGCGTGAGGATCAGGGCGATGCCCGTGATGATACGGTTCGGCAAGCCCTGCTGCAGACCCAGCGCCGAGCGCAGCAGCGACAGGACGATGACGAAACGGGTGAAGCTCGTCATCATCATGACCAGCATGGGCAACAGGCCCAGCAGCGTCATGACGACGAGAATCTGCATCTTCACCGACAGGTCGGTGCGCGCGCCCGGCACCACGCCGGCCAGCAGGTCGGGCGTATCCGTACCCTGCTGGGCCAGGGCCAGCAGGGGCAGCGCGAGCAATGGCAGCGCCAGCAGGCCCAGCAAGCCGAGCCGAAGCGCGGCGGCCTTCCATGCGAGCGACTGGTGCGCCGTCGTTCCGACAGCGCCGGCTGCCGTCGCGCGGGGGGCCATCATGAAGTCATCATGTCCAGGTTGAGCCCGTCCAGGTCGATCACTTTCAAGCCGTAGTTCTCGCCCGCCACCACCACCTCGGCGCGGCCGATCGCGGTGCCGTTGACCTTGATCACCAGCGGCTCGCCGGCCAGCGCGTCCAGTTCCACCACGCTGTCGGGACCGATGTTCATCAGGTCCTGCAGCGAGATCCGTGCCGAACCCACCTCGAGGGTGAGGGTCACGGGGATCTTGCGCATCATCTGCGGCAGGTCGCGCCGCGGGGCACGCTGCACGGCGGAAAAATCGTCGGCCAGGTCGCTGGCGACCGGTTCCACCATCATTTCGTCGGTAATGTCGTCGAGCAGCGCATCGCTGTTGCCGTTTGCGTTCACGTTCATCATAGTCATTCGATGTCTTCAAAAGAGGTCAGGCACAGTTTTCCCTTGTGCTCCGTGACCGCGGCCGTGTACAGCCGGGAGTCCTCGAGCATCACATCCGCCCTGTGCAGGCTGATGGGAATCACATCTCCAATCCTCAAGTCGAACAGGGCGCCCAGGGTGACTTCCTTGCTCACCAGGCGCCCGGCGAGGGTCACCTGCAGCCGCTGCGCCAGCGGCGCCACGGGCTTGGCCGACCTGGCCGCATTCCGGCCGGCCTCGCGCTCGGGCACCAGGGAGCGCAATACGTCGGACATCAAGTGCTTGTCCAATGCGAACCATACCTTGCCCGCGATATCTCCGGCGCGCAGGTTCATCGTAATGATCCAGGTCCCCTTGCCTGGCTGCTTTCCGGGCACCGCCGGCGCGATCGCGAGAGGCGCCACCGGCCGCTGGCCGTCGGGTACGCCGGCAGCGATACGCGACGCCACGACATGGCTCAACTGTTGTCCGAGCGCAACACCCAGGCGTTCCTCGGTGGCCGTGACGCGCACCTTGCCTTCGTCGACCGGCATGGCGGCCCCCTTCCCGGCACCATAGCGCTGGTCGAGCGCCGACAGCAGCACGGCCCGTTCGATCGCGAAACCGATCACGCCGCTGCCCGCGGCGAAGTATTGCCAGCGCATGCGCGGCTCCTCGCCCGTCAATTGCGAGAACCCGACATGTTCGACCTCGGTGCCGCCCCAGTAGCGCCGGCTCGCGGGCTGGCGCAGCGCGGCGACAAGCTCGTCGCGCAGCTGGGCGGCAAAGTGCGGCAGCCGGTGGACCGGCCGGCCCAGCAGGGTCGGGTCCAGTACCTGGGGCGGGGCTGTGGTGGTTAGCGTGGTCATTGTGTTGTTTTCCCTCTGCACGCCACATCGTAGCGCAAATGCGCGCGATTCCTACGAAGGGGACGATCCAGACATTCTAGGATACCGCAATTCCGCTGATATTGCCATGCAACAATACCCCCGCACGATTGAAAATCCCCTTTACAGTGCTGTTGCCTCGCGGTAAGCTTCATTCCGTCGTACATCAATTGCCGCTGCCACGGAGAAATACCGCAGCAATTTCTCAATTGATGCTTAGTGCATGATTCTTAAAGAGTTTTGCAACGATTTCAAGTTTCTTTCATAAGAAGCAACGCAGCGCAACCAATCGTACCTGGCCAATAACTACCGCGTGACCACATTAATACGGCCATGCTTTTTTTACCGCGAAAGCGGCACAAGAAAAATCGGAAGTTTTTCTTTGCGAGTATCAAGTTGCGGCGCTGGCGACCGATACCCACAAGCAAGCAGGCAGCAAGAATCATTGACGTGTAGTAATTCCAGACACTGATTTAGACACTGATTCTCGGCACTGCCGGCCGGACGAAGTTCAACGTTGTATCCATGGAGAGACTTATGGCAAATGATATGGCCGGCATGATCAAGGCGGACCTCGCGGCACTCACCAATGCCGCTTCCGACCTGGCCACGCAAGCAGGCACGATCGCGCCTGCCGCCCAGTTCGCGCAGTTCGACAATCAGGGCGGGCAATCCGGCGGCTTCGCGCAAGCGATGATGAATGCCGTCTCCAGCGTCAACGCAGCCGACAAGGCCGCGGGTGAAAAAATGGCCGATGTCGACGCCGGCCGCAGCGACGACCTGGTGGGGGCCATGCTGGCCAGCCAGGAAGCCAGCCTCTCGTTCTCGATGCTGATGCAGGTCCGTAACAAAGTGATGGGCGCCGTCGACGAACTCATCAAGCTGCCGCTGTAATTCTCGCAGTTGCCAGCCGCTTCTTTTCCCGCATTTCTTTTTCTCTGCTGAAAGTCCGACGTGATCAACACCCTTAAGTCCGCTTTTGGGCGCTGGCGCGGCAATGGCGCTCCCGCCATGCCCCCTGCCCTCGTCAAGAACCTGTACCCGATGCTGATGCTGGCCGTCGGCCTGACGGCTGTCGTGCTGATGTTCCTCTGGAAAGACCAGTCCGGCTACAAGGCCGTGTTCGGTGCCCGCGAAAAGGTCGTCGCGGCCGACATGATGACCGTGCTGGACGGCGAACAGATCCCCTACCGCATCCACCCGGACAGCGGCCAGGTCCTGGTGCCGGAATCGGAACTGGGCAAGGTGCGCATGCTGCTGGCGTCGAAAGGCGTGACCGCGCAGCTGCCGCAAGGCCTGGAACTGATGGACAAGAACGATCCGCTGGGCGTGTCGCAGTTCGTGCAGGACGTGCGCTTCCGCCGCGGCCTGGAAGGCGAGCTGGCACAGAGCATCATGACGCTGGACGCCATCGCGTCGGCGCGGGTGCACCTGTCGATCGCCAAGTCGACCTCGTTCGTGTCGTCGGACGGCGAGAAATCGTCGGCTGCCGTGGTGGTGGGTCTGAAACCCGGCCGCAACCTGGCGCCGGAACACATCGCCGCCGTGATCAACATGGTGGCCGGCTCGGTCGCCAGCCTGGACCCGACCCGCGTCAGCCTGGTGGACCAGGCCGGCAACCTGCTGTCCTCGCACGTCGACCTGTCCGATGGCTTCGATGCCAACGCGGCCGGCAACGAAGGCCAGAAGCGCATCCAGGACGAAATCAAGGGCAATATCCGCGGCCTGCTGGGCCCGATCGTCGGCGAAGACAACTTCAAGGTGAGCGTCACCGCCGCGGTCGACAACGACAAGGTCGAGGAAACCGTCGAGAAGTATGGCGAAGCTCCGAAAGTGACCAGCGAAGCTACGCGTGAAGAGCAGGACCGCAACCGCATGGCGATGGGTGTGCCGGGCACGCTGTCGAACCGCCCGCCGGCTGCTGCCGCCGAGGAGACGCCAGCCGCGCCGGGCGCCCCGGCCGCCGATGGCGCCGCCGCACCGGGCCAGATGCCCGACGGTAGCGCCCGCAAGAATGCAACCACGCGCCAGTACGCCTACGATCGCAGTATCGTACAGACCAAGCGTGCCCGTGGCCGCCTGGAGCGCCAGAACGTGGCAATCGTGCTGGCCCAGTCCGCCGCTGCCGACCCGAAGACGGGCTGGACCGCCGCCGAGCTGGCCAATATCGACAAGGTGCTGCGCAACGGCCTGGGCATCAACGCCGAGCGCGGCGATTCGCTGGTGGTCTCCGCGATGCGGTTCCCGGCCAAGGCGGCTCCGGTGCAGTGGTGGGAAGAGCGTGACAACATCGTCGACATCGGCGGCTGGGTGAGCTACGCGCTGGCCGCACTGCTGGGTTACTTCCTGATCCTGCGTCCGCTGCTGAAGCTGCTGACGAACAGCCTGGCCCCGGCCGCTCCGGCACCGCTGGCGCTGGATACCCGCAGCGGCAAGGACCGCCGCGGCGACGCAGCCGCCCTGCCGGGCACCGCCGAAGCCCTGCCGGCCGGCGGCGCCACCCCGGCGGCACTGGGTACCACGGCCGAGCTCGCTAATGGTACGGCAACGAATGCCGTTACCCCAGTGAATGCCACCGGCATCGCCGTCCAGCCCCTGCTGGAAAACTATGATCTGCCGCCCGCCGGTTCGCCGGTCGATGTGATGGTCGATCACCTGAAGGTTCTGGCCGAGAAAGAGCCGGAGCGTGTTGCGGAAGTCGTCAAACAGTGGATGCAGAAAAATGGCCGAGCTCAATAACATGAACGTGAATCTGAACGATCTGGCACCCGAGGGTGCAACGCTGACCCCGGTCGAGCAAGCCGCCATCGTGCTGCTGTCGATCGGCGAGGAACAGGCGGCGGCCGTGCTGCGCTGCCTGTCCCGCGAGGAATTGCTGGAAGTGACCCAGGTCATGTCGCGCATGAGCGGCATCAAGGTCGAAGCCGTGAAGAGCGCGATCCAGACCTTCTTCGACGACTACCGCCAGCAGTCGGGCGTGCACGGCGCCTCGCGCCAGTACCTGAAGCGCTCGCTGGACCTGGCCCTGGGCGGCGACATCGCCAACACGGTGCTGAACAATATCTACGGCGACGAGCTGCGCCCGAAAATGGCGCGCCTGCAGTGGGCCTCGCCGAAGTGGCTGGCCGACTACATCGCCAACGAGCACGTGCGCATCCAGGCCGTATTCCTGTCCTTCCTGCCGCCGGCGCTGGCCGGCCAGATCGTCGACGGCCTGCCCGTCGAGGGCCGCGACCTGGTGCTGCTCTCCCTGGCGCGCCTGGACGAGATCGACCGCGATCTGCTGGCCGAGCTCGATGAGCTGGTGGACCGTTGCCTGGCCTCGTTCGACATGCAGAGCACCAGCATCGAAGGCGTCAAGCAGGTGGCCGAGATCCTGAACCGCCTGCCAGGCAACCGCGCCCAGGTGGTGGAGCTGCTGCGTGCCCACGATCCGTCGATCGTGGAACAGATCGAACTGTCGATGTACGACTTCCTGATCCTGGCCTCGCAGACCGAAGCCGTGCTGTCGCGCCTGATCGAGGAAGTGCCGCTGGAGCAGTGGGCCATCGCCCTGAAGGGTGCCGAGCCGTCGATCCGCGACGCGGTGCTCAGGACGATGCCGAAGCGCCAGGCGCAGGCATTCGAGGACATGATGCGCCGCGCCGGCCCGGTGCCGATGTCGCGCATCGAGGCGGCCCGTTCGGAAATCATGGCCACCGTCAAGGCACTGGCCGATTCCGGCGAAGTCGAGGTGCAGCTGTTCGCCGAGACGGTGGTCGAATGAAGCAATTCCGCCCTTATCGGTTCCCGCCGCTGTCGCACCATACGCCGCCGGCGCATGGTAACGGCACGACGCCCGATCCGGCGGCGTGGCAAGCCTCGATCAGCGAGGGGTTCGAACAGGGCCAGCGCGACGGCTACGAGATCGGCCTGCAGCGCGGCCAGGAGGAAGGCTACGAGGCCGGGCGCGTGCAGGGCATCGCCACCGGCCGCGAGGAAGGCCGCGCCGAAACCGCGGTGGCGCTGGACGAACTGGCCCGCCCGATCGACGCGATGCTGAAGAGCCTGAAGAAACTGCGCAGCGACTACCGCGCCGCGCAGCGCAAGGAAGTGGTGGACCTGGTCGCGAAGGTGGCCCGTTCCGTGATCCGCGCCGAGCTGGCACTGCAGCCCGTGCAGATCATGGCGCTGGTCGATGAAACGATCGCTTCGATGCCGCCGACGCGCGAAGACATCGATGTCTACCTGAACCCGGAAGAATTGAAGCGGGTGTCGGAACTGGATCCGAAGCGCGCCAAGCGCTGGAACCTGATCGCCGATGCCAGCCTGGATGCGGGCGAATGCCGCATCCGCGCCGGCGACAACGAAGTCGACGCCGGCTGCACGCAGCGCCTGGCCGCCGTGATGGAACAGGTGGATCGACAATTGCAGGCCGCCGATGGCGGCGATGAAGACGAGACCGACGAATGATTGCAGACGCACTGCGCAAGCTGGAACTGGATGCCGTGCCGATGGCCACGCCCACCGGCCGGCTGGTCGGTGCCTCCGGGCTGCTGCTCGAAGTGGTCGGTTGCCCGCTGCACACGGGCCAGCGCGCCCGCATCGAAACGGTGGACGGGCAGTGGCTGGAAGGCCAGGTGGTGGGCTTTCGCGACAAGGTGTCCTACCTGATGCCGTTCAAGAAGGCGACCGGCCTGCAGACCGGCGCCCGCGTGCTGCCCTCGCAGGAAAAGGCCACGCTGAAGATCGGCACGGGCTGGCTGGGCCGCATGGTCAACGGCCTGGGCGAACCGATCGACGGCAAGGGCAAGCTGACCGGCGAGCACGAGCTGGACATGCATCCGCCCTACGTCAATCCGTTGAAGAAAAAGCCCGTGCACGAACCGCTGGACGTGGGCGTGCGTGCCATCAACTCCATGCTCACGCTGGGCAAGGGCCAGCGCGTGGGCCTGATGGCCGGTTCCGGCGTCGGCAAGTCGGTGCTGCTGGGCATCATGACGCGGCAGACCGTGGCCGACGTGGTCGTGGTGGGCCTGATCGGCGAACGTTCGCGCGAGGTGCGCGAGTTCATCGACCTGTCGCTGGGCGCCGAGGGCTTGAAGAAAGCCGTGCTGGTGATCGCGCCGGCGGACGAATCGCCGATGATGCGCGTGATGGCAACCGAGCTGTGCCATACCATCGCGGCCCATTACCGCGACCAGGGCAAGAACGTGCTGCTGCTGGTGGACTCGCTGACGCGCTATGCGATGGCGCTGCGCGAGGTGGCCCTCGCCCTGGGCGAGCCGCCGGCCACCAAGGGCTATCCGCCATCGGTGTTCTCGAACCTGCCGCAGCTGGTCGAATCGGCCGGCAACGGCGAACACGAGGAAGGCTCGATGAGCGCGATCTATACCGTGCTGGCCGAGGGCGACGACCAGCAGGACCCCGTCGTCGACACGGCGCGGGCGATCCTGGATGGCCATATCGTGCTGACGCGCGCGCTGGCCGAACGCGGCCACTACCCGGCCATCGATATCGGCCAGTCGATCAGCCGCTGCATGAACGGCATCATCACGAAGGACCACATGCAGGCGGCGCGCGCGCTGAAGGCCGCGATGGCCAAGCACGACCGCGTGCGCGACCTGATCCCGCTGGGCGCCTACGTGCCGGGCGCCGATCCGGTGACCGACCGCGCCGTGCAGTTGCACCCGCATATCGAAGCATTCCTGTGCCAGGGCACGAAGGAAGACGCGCCGTATACCGGCTGCGTGGAAAATCTTGAAAGGCTGATGAAATGACCGACCGGCTGCTGATCCAGAACCTGACCTCGCTCGTGGCACTGCGCAATACCCAACTGGAAAAGCTGCAGGCCGCGCAGGCGGAAAAGCAGGCAACGGCCGAGCGTTACAAGAAAAACCTCGACCGCCTGCACAGCCTGGCGGTCAACAGCGGCGCCTCCGGCAGCCTGCCGATCGCGCTGGCCGCCAATTGCGGCAACTACAAGCAGGCCGTGCTGGCGATGGCCGACAGCCACCGGCTCGACCTCACCATGCACGAGGCCGACATGGCCGTCTCGCAAAAGGCGCTGAACCAGGCTTACGTGAAATGCGAGGTGCTGGGCCAAGTGCTGGAAAAGAACAAGCAGGCGCTGGCACACAAGGGCGCGGTGCAAGAACGCAAAGTGCATGATGACCTGGCAACGCAAGTGTGGCTTCGGTCCCAAAATTGAGCGAAAAATAGATCCATACGGAAATAAATTTCATGGCGAACGTACTTTGGTCGCCTGTACCCAAGTACACTGTCCATAATTTCCCAGGAGCATTAAAATGGCGCTCAATTTCCCGACGTACGACCCGAAGACCACCGCGACCCAGCTGGCGACGATTTCGATCCAGGATCGCCAGTCCATGCTCACGCAGCAAAATGCCACCGCGACCGCGACGGACAAGGGGCTGACGACGCTGAAGTCGGCCATGTCGGCATTCGAGACCGTGATGTCGAGCCTGTCGACGAAAAAGACGGTGCTGGCCACGACCGCCACGTTCAGCGGGGCCGTAGGCACGGCAACGGCCAGCGCCACTGCGACGGCGGGCAGCTACTCGTTCTACGTCGAGAAGCTGGCCACCGCCAACCAGGCGCAGTACAGCGGGATCGCCGACACGACGCCGATGTCGGAAGCCGGCACGATGAACGTGACCGTGGGCAGCACCACCTTCGCCGTCGACCTGACCCAGGCCGACAAGAGCGGCGACGGCATCCTGTCCGTGAAGGAACTGGCCGGCGCGATCAATGCCGCCAGCGGCAATACCTCGAAGGTCACGGCGTCGACGATGACGATCGGCGGCGTGCCGACGCTGGTCATGTCGGCCAACGAGACGGGTGCCACCAACACGGTGTCGATCGATGCCAGCGGCCTGCCGGCGGGCGCGCTGCGCACCGCCCTCTCCGACCCGACCAAGCGCAAGGACCTGGTGACCGCGCAGGACGCCGTCATCTATCTGGGCGACAAGGCAACCGGCACCAAGATGCAGCAGGCGTCCAATACGTACACGGCCGTCGATGGCGTGTCGATGACGTTCACCAAGGCGCAGGCCCCCGGCGAAGCACCGGTGACCCTGACGGTGGCGTCCGACAATGGCGGCACCGCCGCCAACCTGCAGAGCTTCGTGGACGGCTGGAACAAGCTCGTCAACACGCTGAAGACGCTGACGGCTTCCGGCAGCGTGACCGACGGCACCGAACCGGGCGTGTTCCATGCGGACTCGGGCATTACCGCCCTGCGCACGCGCATGCAGGCGATGCTGCGCCAGGAAGTGGGCGGCGTGTCGCTGGTGCACTTCGGCATCACTGGCAACCGCGACGGCACGCTGTCGCTGGACACGACGCGCCTGAACAAGATGCTGGCCAAGAGCCCGGACGCGCTGGACGCGATCATGGGCAACAACAGCCTTTCCGCGCCGAGCGGCGTCATGGGCGACCTGGACAAGCTGCTCAACGTCTGGACCGACTCGACCGACGGCCAGATCGCCAAGCGCCGCGAGGTGGTGGCGGACCTGCAGAGTTCCCTGCTGGTGCGCCAGGCGCGCCTCGACCAGCAGTATGAATCGGCTTACATGCGCTACCTGAACCAGTTCTCGAACCTGCAGGCGCTGCAGTCGCAGATGGAAGGCAATTCCAATATTTTCGATGCCCTGCTGTCCAAGGACGACGACTGACGGGCCCCAACAGTCTTTATGGTGACCACATGATGAATCTCGATGCTTATGGCGAATACCACGCGACCAACCTGGATGCGCAAACCGCGCGTGCCTCGCCGGTCGAGCTGGTGCTCGTGTTGACCGATGGCTTGCTGGAAGAGCTGGCGCGCGCGCGCGGCCATATCGTCGGGCGGCGCTATGAGCAGAAAGCGATCAGCCTGGACAAGTGCACGCAAATCATCAACGGCCTGTCCAGTTCGCTGGACTTCGACAATGGCGGCGAAGTCGTCGCCAACCTGGGCCGCCTGTACGACTATTGCGTGGCGCGGCTGTACCGCGCCGGGATGGATCTGGACCCCACCATCATCGACGAAGTCGTCGCCCTGCTGACGACGATCAAGCAAGGCTGGCTTGGCGTACAGGCCAAGCATGGCTAGGCAACAGCAGTTGCTGCGCCTGGCGCAGCAGGTCGCGGCCGCCACGGCCGCGGCCGACTGGAAGGAGCTGGGTGCGCTCGATGCGCAGCTGGCTGCCATCCTGCCCGTACTGGCCGCCCAGGGCATCTGGACGGCGGGCGAACGCTCGGCCCTGGTTGCCCTGCGCCAGCAGCACCGGGACGCCATGCAGAAAGTGCGCGCGGCCAACTGCGAACTGGGCAAGCAGCTGCAGCAGATGAATACGCATAAAGAGGGCTGGCTCGCTTACGCCCTCGACAATGATTTCGCTGGAACCAATTCATGATGATCAATATCCCTTCCGCGCCGGGTGGCGCGGCCGCGGCGCAAAACGCGCTGCCTGGCGCTGCCATGGGCGGCGCCGCCATTGCTTCCTCTTCCGCCGCGGAAGGTACGCCTGGTGTCACGGCCGACGGCGCGGGCATGCCCGCGCTGTTCTCCCAGCTGCTGGACGTTGCCGGCCTGGCCGTGCCCACCGGTGCGGCTGCCGAAACGGCTGCCCCGGCCGCCACCGGCGAGGCGCTGGACGGTGAAGCGGCCGGGCAGTCGGGTGCGCAGCCTGTCGACATGGGGCTGGCCGCCATGATGCCGGTCGTGCATTTCGCTGTGGCGCAGGCCCCGGCCGCGCTGGCCGTGGCCAAGGGCACCGCCCAGGCCGAGGCTGCTGCGCAACCGCGCGGGGCAGCGTTCCTCGTCGCGGATGCCGCCGGCGCGCGCCAGGCCGCCGCCGACGCCATCACGGCGAATGTCGCCGCCACGCCGCTGGCCGCGCGCCTGCTGCAGGGCATGCTGCCCGCGGCCGGCGAAGCCGCGCTGCCGAAGGCCGGCGCCGACGTGCGCCAGGCTGCGCCCACGGCCGGCAATGCCGCTGGCGGCACGGCCACGCAGGCGGCCGCGACGGCAACCCTGCTGGCCGCGCAGGATGGCTCCACCCAGGCCGGCACCGATGGCCAGGGCAGCCAGCCGCAAGGCGACAATGGCGCAACGTTCCGCGGCGTGATGGCTGCCTCGGCGCCGGTCGCCGGTGCGGCCGCGCCGGCCGATACGGTGAAGCTGGCCGGCGCGCCGGAGCAGTGGCAGCAACCGCTGCGCGCGGCGTTGGGCGATCGTTTGCAAGTTACCCTTCAGAAAGGGAACGATCAAGCCGTTATCCGCCTTGAGCCGCCCAACTTGGGCAGCATCGAGATCTCGATCCGCCAGACCGCCGGCGCGCTGCACGTCAGCATGTCGGCCACGCACGGCGAAGTCGTGCGCCAGCTGAACGCGGTGGGCGATTCGATGCGCCAGGACCTGTCGCAGCGCCAGTACGGCGATGTGGCGGTGACGGTTTCGCAAGCTTCATCGCGCTCCTTCGCCGACAGCGAAGGCCGCGGCCGCCAGCCCGAGCGGGAAGCTGAGCAACGCGGCCCCGGCCGCGCGCTGAACGAGGGCGATGAAACCAACACCACCTTCGCCATGCTGCGGGAGTAAGACGTAAATGAACAAGAAGCTGATCATCATCATCGTGGCCGTGGCCCTCATCTGCGCCGGCGGCGCGGGGGCCGCCGTGTACTTCCTGGCACCGCCGAAGGGCGAGGCTGCGGAGGCCGACAAGCACGATGGCGACAAGAAAACCAAGAAAAAGAAGAAGGAAGACGACGAGGAAGAAGCCGGCCCGATGAAGTACCTGACGGTCGAAAAGGTCATCGTGATGCTGCGCCGCTCGCCCAACGAGACGGTGCCGCACTACCTGTCCGCCGACCTCGTGGTGGCCGTGCCGGTGAAGAAGGAGAAAGATGCCAAGGAGCACCTGCCGCTGCTGCGCAGCGTGGCCGTGCGCACGCTGTCTTCGCTGCCGATGGACAAGGCGCAGGCGATGACGATCGATGAATACGCCGAGGCGCTGAACAAGGCGTTCGAGGAAGAGTACGAAAAAGACGAGCGCGAGCAGCCGTTCAAGGAAGTCATGATCGGCAAGCTGATCCTGGAATAAGGAAGCCAGCCCCATGGTATATGCAGCAACCGAATCCTCCGCCGGGAATTACGGCGGCGGCTATGCCGAGAGCTACGGCGAAAGCTATGGCGAAAGTTATGAAGTGCGGGCCGGCGCGCAGCCCATGTCCGCCAAGGACGAGCAAAAGCACCTGACCGCGTATGCGCCGCTGGTCAAGCGCATCGTGCGCCAGCTCAATTCGCAGGTCGGCGGCGCGATCGACCGCGAAGACATGGAACAGATCGGCCTGATGGGCCTGCTCGAAGCGCTGCGGCGCTACGGCGAACCGGATGCGGCGTTCGGCAGTTTCGCCAGTCTGCGCGTACGCGGGGCGATCCTGGACGAGCTGCGCCGGCAGGATTGGCGCCCGCGTGCGGTGCGCCAGCAAAGCCACAAGCTGCGCGACGGCGTGCGTGCCCTCACCCGCAAGCTGGGCCGCGAGCCGACCGAAGCCGAGGCCGCCGCCAGCCTGGGCATCACGGCCGAGGAATACATGGCTTACCAGCTCGATGAAAACGCCGAGGTGATGGCCAGTTTCGACGACATGCTGCAGGAAGGCGCCGCCGAAGGCAGCGCCGGCAGCGCACCGAGCCCGGAAGAGCAGCTGATGGTGCGGCGCAGCCTGGAACAGGCCTTGAACGGCTTGAACGAACGCGAGCAGCGCGTGGTGCAGATGTACTACGAATTCGAGCTCAGCTACAAGGAAATCGCCGCCGTGCTGGACCTGACGGATGCGCGTGTGTGCCAGCTGAACAAGGCGGCACTGAACAAGATGAAAGCCGTGCTGCAGGGTTAACCCGCCGGCACCACAAGAAAGGGAATACACCATGCAGCAAATCGTTGGCCTCATCATTATTTTCGGCAGCGTGTTCGGCGGCTACATGCTGATGGGCGGCACGTTCGCCGCCATCTGGCACCCGATCGAGATCCTGGTGATCGCGGGCGCCGGCGCCGGCGCGCTGGTGCTGGGCAATCCCGGCCACATCCTGCACGAACTGTCGCACCAGCTGAAGAAAATCATCGTGCGCAAGAAGTACGATTCGGAATTCCAGCGCCAGCTGCTGCTGCTGATGTACGAACTGCTGCAACTGGCGGCCGGCGGCCTGAAGGCGCTGGACGCGCACGTGGAAGCACCGAAGGACAGCCCGATCTTCCAGCGCTACCCGGCCGTGCTGGAAGAGCCGAAGCTGCTGGCGTTCATCGTCGACAACTTCCGCCTGATGGCCATGGGCAAGATCAACGCGCACGAGCTGGAAGGCGTGCTGGACCAGGAACTGGAACTGATCCACGAGGAATTGACGCAGCCGGCCAAGTCGCTGGGCAAGATCGGCGAGGCGATGCCGGGCTTCGGCATTCTGGCGGCCGTGCTGGGCATCGTGATCACGATGGGTACCGTGGGCGGCGGCGCCTCCTCGGGCGAGATCGCCGAGAAGGTCGGCGCCGCCATGGTGGGTACCTTCATCGGCATCTTCCTGTGCTACGGCCTGATCGACCCGATCTGCAATATGCTCAAGCAGCTGGTGGGCGAGGAAGCGGGCGCGCTGGAATCGGTGAAGGTGGTGCTGGTGACCCACGTGGCAGGCAAACCGGCCCTGCTGGCGATCGACGCCGGCCGCCGCCTGGTGCAACTGAACACGAAGCCGAGCTTTGCCCAGCTGGAAAGCTGGATCAATGCGATGGAAAGCGGTGAAAGCGGAGGTGGCCGTGCAAAAGCCGCATGACAAGCACCATGAAACCACCATCGTCAAGCGTGGCGGCGGCAAGCACGCGCACGACGACCATGGCGGCGCGTGGAAGGTGGCCTTCGCGGACTTCTGCCTGGCGCTGATGTGCCTGTTCCTGGTGCTGTGGCTGATGGCGGCGCGCAACACCGAGAGCCTGCAACAGATCCTCACCCAGGCCGACGGCAACAAGACCGACCAGGGCAAGGGCGTGATGCCGGAACAGGTCGGCGGTCCGCGCGGCAGCCTGATCGAACGCTTCCCCATGCCCCGCACCGGCAATTCCGACGTGCAGGGCAAGGAAGAGCAAAGCACCCAGCAGAATCCGCAACAGGCGCCGTCGAAGGTGGCCTACGAAACGCGCGATGACCTGGCCCAGCTCGCCAAGGCGCTGCAACAGATGAGCCAGGATGCTGGACTGAAGAGCAATCTGCAGTCGGTGATCACGCCGTATGGCCTTCGTGTCATGTTGCACGATACCGACAAGCAAGGCATGTTTGTGCGCGGCAGTGCGATTCCAACCGGGAAATTCCAGTCGCTAATGCGTAAAATGGGACCCTTGTTTGCACGCATGAAGAACCAGATGCTGATCGTGGGGCACACGGACTCGTTGCAGTACCAGGACACGAGCCACGCCGCCTTCTCCAACTGGAACCTGTCGTCGAACCGCGCCATGTCCGCGCGGGCTCAACTGCTCGCCGGCAGCATGCCGGCCGACAGCGTGCTGCAGGTGGTCGGCATGGCCGACCGCGCACCACTCGACAAGAAGCATGCCACGGCTGGCGTGAACCGCCGCATCGAACTGCTGATCCTGACGAGCAACCAGGCCAGCGCGGTCGCTTCCATGTTCGGCATGCCGGGCAATACCGAGTCGATCGCTCCGCAAGTCGAAGCGGAAATGCCGGATACGAGCGAATTGAAGCGGCTGCGCGAGCAGATGCTGCCGGGCGGAAGGTAACGGACATGGCAATTCAAACCAAGGCAAGAGGCCAACGTATGCGAATCTCCAGTGGGACCCCGGGCGTGATGCCCGTCCAGACCGTCACGGAAACCGCCGCGGCGGAGGCGCCGAAGGCTGCCGCCCCGGCGGCCAGCGCAGCCCTGCAATCCTCGGTGCTCCAGCCTGCCATGCAGGCGATGAAGGAGTTGCCCGACTTCGACCACGAAAAGGTGGCGATGCTGCGCGACGCGCTCGCCAAGGGCGAGCTGCCGTTCAACGCCGGCAAGCTGGCCGGCGTGATCCAGCGCTTCCACGGGGGTCAATGAAGTGGATGCAGCGGTACGTAGTGCCAGCCGGCAGCAGGCGATGACGCAATTGCTGCAGGGCGTGGCCGACGACATGGCGGCTTACCGCACCCTGCTCGACCTGCTGGAACGGCAGTTTTACGCGGCGATCCGCCACCAGCAGGAAGAGCTGGGCCAGCTGGCTGCCGAGATCGGCGCGCTGGTCGACACGATGGAAACGCGGCGCGCCGCGCGCGTGGAACTCGCCACGCGGTTGACGGGCGCGAACCCGTCGATGACGCAAGTGTTCGCGCTGCTGCGCCCGGAAGCGCGCACCCGCCTGGAAGCGGACTGGCAGGCGCTCGAGCGCATGGTGCTGGCGGCAAAGGATGCCGGCAAACGCAATGGCGAATTGCTCGCCGAACAATACACGATCATGCAGCGCGTGCTGCATGGCGACAACCAGACCTACGAGCCGGCCTGACATGACGTTCTCCACCCTGCCCACCCAGGCCACCGCGCCGACCGTGTCGAACATGACGGCGACGCGCCCGGCCTTGCCCGCCGCGTTTTCGAGCGGCGGCAGCGGCTTCTCGGCGGCCTTCCAGTCCGTGCAGGCCGACGTGGCGACCTTCATCGCCCAAGGTGGCGGCGCGTCGCTGTCCGGTCCGGACACGCCCCTCACCGCCGACGGCGCCGCGCTGCGTGCCCGCCTGGCCAGCCAGGCGATCGGCGGGACGGAAGCGGGTACCGCCGTCGACGACGGCAACGGCATCGACGGCGATGCCCAGCAGCGTTTCCTCGCCACGATCCGCCCCCATGCCGAAGCGGCCGCCGCCCGGCTGGGCGTCTCGCCGGACATCGTGGCCGCCCACGCCGCGCTGGAATCGGGCTGGGGCCAGCGCCCCTTGCGCAACGGCACGGTGGACACCAACAACCTGTTCGGCATCAAGGCGGGCGGTTCCTGGCAGGGCGATGTCGCCGCCAACCTCACCACCGAGTACGAGCATGGCGCGGCCGTGAAGAAGGTCGAGAAGTTCCGCAGCTATCCGGACCAGGCCACCGCCTTCCGCGACTATGCCGAACTGCTGGCTTCTAACCCGCGCTACCAGAAGGCCTTGAACGCCGGCAGCGATGCGCACGCGTTCGCCACCGGCCTGGCGCGCGGCGGTTATGCCACCGACCCGGCCTATGCGCAGAAGCTGACGCAGCTGGCCGCGAAGATTGCGCGGACCGAGTATTGAGGCGGTAACGTCTCGACAGGAAGCGGGCCGAGGCCCGCTTTTTTAATGGCGCTGTTCGCGGACGCTAGGCTTCCCCTAATCACGGAACTTCTGGATCCGGTCGCTGTCAGCGCCTTTTCAATGGGTCCGCTCAGCGCGCTTGCTGCACGGTGCCCTGGTCATACTGGTCGTCATCGGTCTCGCTGGGCGGCATCGTGCTCTGCTGGCTCGATTGCTGGCCGGACTGCTGGCTGCCCTGGTTCACGCCCTGCCCCACCGTGGCGCCGATATCGCCGGTGCCATCGGTGCCAGCGCCGGCGGTACCGTCCCTCGTCCCGTCACCCGTGCTCTGCTGATTACGTCCCTTGTCGTCCTTGCTTTCGCTTTGCATCGACATGCTGTCCTCCGTTGTGATGAACCATGGGGCAATGGTAGATGGGCAGCAGTCTTTCAACGATAGTCCTGGAGCGGCTACGGGTGTAGGACGCGATCCAGTTCGCCGCGGGGGACACGGTTGGCATTGCCCCAGTCACACAATGGCTGCAGTGCCAGTGCCAAGCTTTGGCCGAAATCGGTAATCGTATATTCCACCCTGGGCGGCACTTCCTGGAAGTCGTGCCGTGTCACGATCCCGTGCTGCACCAGGTCGCGCAGTTGCTGGATCAGTACCTTCTCGCTGATACCGTCCACCAGGCGCTTGAGCTCACCGAACCGGCGCGGCGCCGAATGCAGGTGAAACAGCAGGATCGGTTTCCATTTTCCGCCAACGTAATGCAGGGCCACATCGAGGCCGCAAATCGGTTCCATCACGACTCCACTTACCTTTAGGTAGGTACTAGTCTATCCGAAAGCACCACCCTAGAATGGCTGTTTTCAGGAGGAATCTCATGAGCGAAAATGAACGCATCATCCGCAGGCTGTACCAGGTAGCCGAGGACAAGGACTTTGCCGCGTTTGCCGATCTGTTCGGCGATGACGGGCTTTTCGTGGACATGTCGTCCGGTGCCACCTTCAGGGGCAAGGACACCGGCAAGCCTGTCGCACTCTATGCCGCGGCATTTCCGGACATGCACCGGGAACTGGGGCGCTTCATCGAACACGGCAATACCATCGTTGTCGAGCTGACTCTGAACGGGACGCACGAGGGCGAGCTGGTGTTATCCCACGGCCGGATTGCGCCCACCCATCGCAAGATCGAAGTGCCGTGCTGCGATGTGTTTGTCATCGAGGAAGGCAAGGTTGCCCTGTTCCGTTGCTATAACCTGGCTTCGGTTCTTTTTGCGCAGCTGGGCGTGCTGGAGAACTTGTCTGCGGCAGTGGCGCTCAATGATGAAGGTTGAGGACGCTGTAAGCCGCGTATGCCGTGGACTGAACGGCAGCGATCGTGGCGGGAGCAGCCGCTCGGCATTATTCGGATCCGACGGAATCATTTTTGGCGCGATCCGAATGGCGATACTTGGCCAGAAGCGATGGAAGAAAACCCAGGGTACATGCAATTCCCCGGTCGGGCGGCTAACTCACTCTGGCGCCTGGCGGCGAAGCATGGCCCTCCGCCGCCAAGCTCCGTTGATCAGGCGCGGCCCTTCCACCGCATTGCCGCACCCGTGACGAACAGCCCCGCCAGCAGCATCGCGTAGGTGCCCGGCTCCGGAATCGGCGTCGTCACGATATCGCGCCCGAAGATCGTCACGTTCGAGTAATCCGGCGTGTTGCCCGCCCCCACCGTCCACTCGATGCGCCAATCCCCTTGCAACGTTTCGCCGGGCATGATGATTTGGTTGTCGAACAGCCACGCGCCACCCTGGTTGCCGGCATGCAGCGCGAACACGAGGTCGAGCGTGATGATATCCAGGGCGCTCGTGTTGGTGACGGTCCATTGGCCGCCGTCGCCATCGGTGCCCGTGATCGTGAAGGTCAGGGTACCCGTGTTGGCGAAGCCCTCATTCAGGTCGGCCCTGTCGAGCAATTCGAATTCGCCCGTGCCATAGGCATCGAACGTGGTGCCGAAGCCGCTCGTGTCCCCGTTCGGCCCGGCATGCGGGTTCCAGCCAGCCTGGTAGGCAAAAGCGTCGGCTGGCTGGCCGTCGAGCGTGACATCGTCCACGCTGGCGTCGCCGATGGCGGCATGGGCGTTGAAGGACACGGCAAAGACAAGGATGGCCGCCGCCGCGGCCAGTCGCTGTGTGAGCGATTTCATGTGGTTCTCCCCGAAAGTCGATGCCGGAACCGCGGCTGCGATCGCTACGGCATTCGCATCCAACTTAGCAGGCGAACCGCTGAGCAAAAGCCCTACCGGAAGCAGGCTTGACCTCGCTCCAAGCCACTGTTCTACAAGGGAAATATGACTTTCGAATGCGCAATCAATCGGCCGGCTCGACCTGGCCCATTTCCGTCACGCGGGCGCGAATCGTCACGCCGCTGGCATTCTTGACCCGGATCGTGGCGCCCCGCCCTCCGCCGTCGAGCGCTTCGCCGGCCATGCTCACTTCGATCTGGTCGGACTTGGCCACGATGCGCACCGCGTCGCCCCGTTTCACGAGCGTGGGTGCGACGAGCATGTTTTGCCGGAGCACGTCGCCGGCACGGATGGTGCGGCGCGTTGCCATGTCCTGCACGGCCGTCAAATCCGAGAAACTGTCCGGCATGCCGCTGATATCGTGGCGCTCCAGCAACACATCCTCGGCGGAGAGAATCTTACCTGTTGACAAGTCATTTGCCGCAACGGCCACCTTCGCGGAAATCTTCGCGCGCGTGACGAATTCATAACGCCAGCCTCCCTGGTCTGGACAAATCGCCACGAAGCGCATGCGCGCCGGGGTGCGCACATCGGCCGGCTCCACTCTGGGCGGCTGCGCGCAGGGACCGATGGGCCTGGTATTTCGCACAACCTCGACCGTGAATTGGGGCTCGGCCCAATTTGCCAGCTCGGCATGCCTTTTCAACTGTTCCTGTGCCGCCTGTTGTACCTGGGCGACAAGCCGCTCGGGCGTCACTGTTGCTGCCGCCGAAAACTTGATGGTGCCGATGAGCAACAGCGAGACGATCCGGGTTACAATGCGTTTGTTGAACATGGGCAACACCTCAAGCTTTGGTTTCATTCGATGAAGGTGGCTGCAATGTTTCATGCCAGCCGGCCGCCATTTTACATGGGCAGCCCCGCCGCCGCCGCGTAAGGCGGCTCGTCTCACAGGAGGAATCAATGGGAATCAACTTCAAGGAAGCACTGGGCGCCAGCGCCGACGCGCTTCACCTGCGGGCGGAACGTACCCGCATCCTCGCCTCGAACATCGCCAACGAAAACACGCCGGGCTTCCAGGCCCAGGATATCGACTTCGCCGCCTCGATGGCGCAGCGGCAGTCGGAAGACCAGGGCGGCCTCTCGTTGCTGAGCGACAGCGACCCGCTGTACCGCGTGCCCTTCCACCCGACGACGGACGGCAACACCGTCGAAATCGGCGTCGAGCAGGCCGCCTTCTCGCAGAACGCGACCGATTTCCAGACCAGCCTCACCTTCGTCAACATGAAGCTGCGCGGCCTGGCCAAGGCGATCAACGGTCAGTAATGCGGCCGATTGGCACGGTTGAAGAAAATTTCCGCCAGTAATGGTGAGTTTGTCATTCAGAAAGCCAGCGGCGCGTCGATAACCGCCCAGTCAGCCCAGCAGGAGCATCAATGAGTTTCAAGGACATTTCCCAGATTGCAGGTTCCGCGATGGCCGCACAGACGGTGCGCCTGAATACGGTCGCATCGAACCTGGCCAACGCCGATTCCGTTTCCGGCAACGAAAACGATACCTACCGCGCGCGCAAACCCGTGTTTGCCGCCGTGATGAACGAAGGCCCGAACGCCGAAGCCGCCGGCCGCGTGCAAGTGCTCGACGTGGTCGAGAGCGCCGAACCGCTGCGCAAGGTGTTCGAGCCGGACAATCCCCTGGCCAATGCCGACGGCATGGTGTTCTACCCGAACGTCAACCAGGTGGCGGAGATGACGGACATGATGTCCGCCTCGCGCGCCTTTGAAACGAATGTCGAAGTGCTGGGCCGTATCCGCGGCATGCAGCAATCCCTGTTGAAACTGGGCGAAGGCTGATCATGGAAACCAACCTCTTTACCACCCCGGCCAGCGCGGCGGCCAATACTGCTGCCACCGGTGGCACCCCGGCGGCGAATGGCGCCAAAGGCAGCGAAAGCCAGGAGATGTTCACCAAGCTCCTGGTGGCGCAGATCCAGAACCAGGATCCGCTGTCGCCGTCCGACCCGTCGCAGTTCGTGCAGCAGCTGACCCAGCTGTCGCAGACGGAAGCGCTGCAGAACCTGGCTTCGCTGACCAGCAACAATGCCAGCGTGCTGCAAAGCATGCAGGTGCTGGGCCTGGGCGCCCAGGTGGGCTCGGAAGTGATGACGAGCGCCACCTCGGTGCAGCTCGACGGCGCCAAGGTCAATGGCGCGGTCACGCTGGGCGCGAACAGCAGCAAGACGACGCTGGTGCTGACCGGCGCCGACGGCGTCGCCCATGAACTGGCGATGGGCCCGTTTGCCGCGGGCAGCACGCCATTCTCGATCGATCCGACGGCGATGGGCTTGCCGGCGGGTAACTACAAGATGCAGGTCGTCACTTCTTCGGGCGAAAACCCGCCGGTCGATATCGCCGGCCGCCTGAACAGTGTGCGCCTGGGCTCGAACGGCAGCATTGTGCTGAACATCGCCAACGTGGGCGAAGTGGCACCGAGCGCAATTACCGCATTCAACGGTAAATCCAACTCCACCGCTGTCGCCGCTGCCGGCGCCGCCACCTCCACTTTGTAACAAGGACCCGTCATGAGCTTCAATATCGCACTGTCCGGCATCCAGGCCGTCAACGAGCAGCTGAACAGCATTTCGAACAACATCGCCAACGCCAGCACCTACGGCTACAAGGCCCAGCGCGCCAACTTCGCGTCGATGTACGCCGGCACCCAGGCGACCGGCGTGCAGGTCGGCTCGACCACGCAGAACATCGGCCTGACGGGCGGCGTGCTGTCCACCGGCCGTTCGCTGGATGCGTCGATCAACGGCCGCGGCTTCTTCGTCAGCAAGACCGGCTCGGGCGAAACCGTGTACAGCCGCGTGGGCATCTTCACGAAGGACGGCTCGGACTACCTGGTCGACAGCGCCGGCCGCCGCGTGCAGGGCAACCAGCTGACCCCGGGCGTGGAATCGGACGGCGTGCCGGGCGACATCAAGGTGCCGACCCAGACGCTGCAAGCGAAGGCGACGACCGCGATCGACTTCTCGGCCAACCTGTCGGCCGACTGGAAGAAGCCGGCCGTGGCGTTCGATCCGACCAATCCGGATCCGGCCAGCTACAACATGACGAAGGTGACGCTGGCCTATGACAGCCAGGGCAAGAGCCACACCGTGAGCCAGTACTTCGCCCGTAGCGACGACGCGCAGAACAATGTGAGGGTGTACACGCTGGTCGACGGCCAGGCCCCGACCTCGGGCACCAACATCGAGCTCAACTTCGATTCCGCCGGCAAGCTGCTGAACAACCCGGCCACGCTGGACATGCGCTTCACGCCGGCCCCGGCCGCCGAGGTGGCCATCAAGCTCGACTATGAAGGCACGACCTTCCAGGCCGGCGAAGCCACCACGTCGGTCAACATCGCCGACGGCTACACGACCGGCCAGTACGTGGGCGTGGAACTGGCGTCGGACGGCAAGGTGATTGCCAAGTATTCGAACGGCGAACAGCAGGCCGTGGGCCAGATCAAGCTGGCCACGTTCTCCAACGAGGATGCGCTGATCCCGGTGAGCGACACCAGCTGGACCGCGAACGGCGCCGACGTCGGCACCGTGAGCCTGGACAACCCGGGCGCGAGCGTGGCCGGCGCCCTGTCGACCGCCACCCTGGAAGGCTCGAACGTGGATATCACGTCGGAGCTGGTAGGCCTGATGGGTTCGCAGCGCAATTACCAGGCGAACTCGAAGGTGATCACCACCGAGAACCAGATGCTGCAGTCGCTGATGCAGGCAATGTAAGGGCAGAGCTGAATGGATGCGCTGATCTATACCGCGATGAGCGGTGCCGAGCGGGCCCTGCGGGGCCAGCAGGTACACGCCAACAACCTCGCGAACATGGACACGACCGGTTTCAGGGCCAACCTGGAACTGGCGACCGCCCAGGCCGCTCCCGGCTACGGCTACGACGATCGCCACATGGCCACCTTGCAGGCCAACGCGATCTCGGGCAAGCAAGGCACGCTGCGCCCCACCGGCCGCGAGCTGGACGTGGCGATTTCGGGCGGCGGCTACTTCGCCGTCGAAGGCCCGACCGGTGAAGCCTACACCCGTGCCGGCGCGATCACGCTGGACCAGGATGGCACCATGACCGTCAACGGCATGGCGATCCTGGGCGAAGGCGGCCCGATCACGCTGCCGATCCACAGCAAGGTCGAGATCGGCCAGGACGGCACCGTGTCGATCCAGAGCCCGGGCGGCCGCGGCGAGATGCAGGTCATCGACAAGCTCAAGCTGGTCCGCGCCGAAGCGAGCGAGTTGACCAAGAACGAAGCGGGCCTGATCGTCTCGCGCGACGGCCAGCCGCTGATGACCGACAACACGGTCCAGGTGCGCCCCGGCCACCTGGAAGGCTCGAACGTGTCGGCCGTGGAAGAGATGGTCGCCACGATGAGCCTGACCCGCACCTTCGAAGTGCAGATGAAACTGTTCAAGGCCGCGGACGACATGACCCAGGCCGGCAACCGCCTCGTCGGCGGCGCCTAAATAAATTCCGTGCGGCACTAAAGTTGCCGCGCGGATTGCCGTATTCCAGAAAAACCGGTGACAGGCACCGGTTGTCCGGAAACATTCCAAAAAAATAGGTGCCTGTCACCGGTTTTCCCAAGAATTCCCCACCCAGGAGTATCGTATGAATCCAGCAATGTGGATCAGCAAGACCGGCGTGCAGGCGCAGGATGCCAAGCTGCAAGCCATCGCCAACAACCTCGCCAACGCGAACACGGTCGGCTTCAAGAAGGACCGCGTGGTCTTCGAAGACCTGTTCTACTCGGTCGAAGGCCAGCCGGGCGCGCAGCGCGCCGACAACAACACGCTGGCGCCGACCGGCGTGCAGCTGGGTAACGGTACCCACATGGTCGGCACCCAGAAGGTGTTCACCACCGGCAGCACCCAGATCACCAGCAACCAGTACGACGTGGCCGTGATGGGCAACGGCTTCATGCAGGTACGCCGCCCGAACGGCGAAGCCGCCTTCACCCGCGCCGGCCAGCTGGGCCTGGATGCGAACGGCGTGCTGATCAATGCGCAGGGCTTGCCGCTGGTGCCGCAGATCACCGTGCCGCCCAACGCCACCGCGATCACGATCGGCGAGAACGGCACCGTCACGGCCACCATTCCCGGCAATACGCAGCCGACGGAACTGGGCCAGCTGACCCTGACCAGCTTCATCAACCCGGCCGGCCTGCAGGCGCTGGGCGAGAACCTGTTCGCCGAAACCGCCTCTTCCGGCGCGCCGACCGAAGGCCGCCCGGGCGACGCCCAGTTCGGCAAGCTCAAGCAGGGCGCGCTGGAAGCCTCGAACGTGCAGGTCGTCGAAGAGATGGTCGACATGATCGCCGCCCAGCGTACCTACGAAATGAACACGAAGGTGCTGTCGGCCGCCGACAACATGCTGCAGTACCTGGCCGCCGCGGCCCGTTGATTTCTTTCACTTACACGAAGGTTTCGAGTCTGATGATCAAAGCGCAACTGTGCGCAATGGCCGCGATGCTGCTGGCCGGTTGCGCCTCCTCCCTCGCCCCGCCCGCCGTCCGTCCCGGTCCGTTCGACGAACCGCCGCAGGTGCGTTCGGCCGCCCCGCGCGGCTCGGCCGGCGGCGTGTTCGCCGTCGACAGCGGGCTGTCCCTCACGTCGGACAGCCGCGCCTTCCGCGTCGGTGACGTGGTGACCGTGATGCTGCAGGAAACCACCCAGGCATCGAAGAGCGCGGGCACCAAGCTGGGCAAGGACTCGGGCATTTCCGTCACGCCGCCTGGCCTGTTGGGCAAGACGTTCGGCAAGGGCGGCATCGACCTGTCGGCCGGCCACTCGTTCCAGGGCGACGCCCAATCCACCCAGCAGAACGCGCTGACCGGCGCGATCACCGTGGTGGTACAGGAAGTGATGCCGAACGGCCTGTTGAAGGTCGCCGGCGAAAAGGCGCTTACCTTGAACCAGGGCGAGGAATTCGTTCGCCTGCGCGGCTACCTGCGCGCCGCCGACATCGACGCCAACAACGTGGTGTCGTCGCAACGCATCGCCAACGCGCGCATCGCCTACTCGGCGCAGGGCACGCTGGCCGACACCAACACGCCGGGCTGGCTGCAGCGCTTCTTCCTCGGCCCCCTGATGCCGTTCTGAGGTCATCCATGAAAAAACTGTTTGCTTCGCTGATGGCTGCCGGTGCCCTCGTGCTGGCCGCGATGCCCGCGCAGGCGGCCCAGTCCCTGCGCAACCTGGTGGCGATCGAAGGCGTGCGGGAAAACCCGCTGGTCGGCTACGGCCTCGTGGTCGGCCTGAACGGCAGCGGCGACTCCACGCAGGTGAAGTTCGCCAGCCAGTCGGTCGTCAACATGCTCAAGCAGTTCGGCGTGAAGATGCCGGACGGTGCCGATGCGAAAAGCAAGAACGTGGCCGCCGTGATGGTGTCGGCCGTGTTCCCGCCCGGCTACCGCCGCGGCCAGCCGATCGATGTCACGGTGTCCTCGCTGGGCGATGCGAAGTCGCTGCGCGGCGGCGCCCTGCTGCTGACGCCCCTGCGCGCGGCCGACAATGAAGTGTATGCGCTCGCCCAGGGCAATGTGGTGGTGGGCGGCCTGTCCGCCGCCGGCAAGAGCGGTTCTTCGGTGACGGTGAACACGCCGACCGCCGGCCGCATTCCGAACGGCGCCATGATCGAGCGCGAAATCCCGACCGATTTTTCGACCAACGGCACGGTGCGCCTGTCGCTGAAGCGCCCCAGCTTCGAGACGGCGACCAATATCGTGGACTCGATCAACAAGAAATTCGGCAACATCGCCACGACCGAAGACGCAACCAGCGTTTCCGTGGTGGCGCCGGAAAACCCGACCCAGCGCGTGGCCTTCATGGCCAAGCTGGAAGGCATCCCGATCGAGGCAGGCCAGCAAAACGCGCGCGTGGTCTTCAATTCGCGCACCGGCACCGTGGTGATCGCCGAAGGCTTGCGCGTCAAGGCGGCTGCCGTCACGCACGGCTCGCTGAAAGTGGTGATCTCGGAAAGCTCCAAGGTCAGCCAGCCGAACGCCTTCGCGGGCGGCCAGACCGCGGTCACGCCGCAATCGAACGTGTCGGTGGACCAGAGCGGCCGGCCCATGTTCCAGTGGCCGCCGGGCGCCAAGCTGCAGACGATCGTGGACACGGTCAACAGCCTGGGCGCCACGCCGGACGACATCATGGCGATCCTGCAGGCGCTCGACCAGGCCGGCGCGATCGAAGGCGAACTGGTGGTGATCTGATGGATACCCGGTTCACCGCTCCCACCACCGCTGGTGGCGCCCTTGGCCTGAACGAAACCAGCTCCACGCTGCCGCAGGTGGTGGCGCCGGCCGCGACCGATCCGGCCGACGCCGCGCTGAAGAAGAAGGCCACCGAAGCGGCCGTGAAGTTCGAGAGCTTCTTCATCGGCCACATGCTCAAGCAGATGCGCAGCTCCACCAAGGAACTGGCAGGCGAGGACAGCATCTACAAGAGCTCGATCAACAGCGACATGCTGGACATGGCCGACAACATGGTGGCCGACCAGATGGCGAACCAGCGCGCCTTCGGCATCGCCGATGCAATCCTGCGCCAATTGCTGCCGGCCGCCCCGGCGCCCGCTGCGCCCGTCACCCCGGCACAAAAAATTTCCTCGAAGACTTAATGGCGGACGGTTCGCCGTCGCCTTGTGAAGTTAAGGGAAAGTCATCCGCCAGGCCCCGCCTGGCGGATCCACTTCGAACGGATCAGTCATGACCATCATTAATAACGCATTGTCCGGCGCTGTCGCCGCCCAGGCCGCGCTCAACGCGGCCAGCCAGAACGTGGCCAACCTGCAAACCAAGGGCTATACGCGCCAGGGCGTGCTGCTGGCCGCCGTCGCGCCCGGCATCGGCACGAAGCAGGCCGGCAATGGCGTGGAAGTCGCCGGGCTGCTGCGCATCTCGGACTCGTACAAGACGCAGCAGCTGTGGCGCGCCAACTCCGAGCTGGGCCGGTACTCGACGCAGCAACCCTACCTGACCCAGCTGGAGCAGGTGATGGGCGACAGCAAGTCGAGCCTGTCGTACAGCGTCGACAAATTCTTCCAGGCGCTGAACGCGGTCGGCGAAGAACCCACGTCGGCCCCGCTGCGCGGCCAGGTGGTGGCCCAGGCCGGCGCGCTGGCGGAAAGCTTCAACAGCATCTACCAGGTCACGCGCAACCAGCAGCTTTCCGTGCAGCAGCAGCGCGAGGCGATCCTGCCGAAGTTCAGCACGCTGACGGCGAACATCGCCTCGCTGAACCAGCGCATCACGGCCGCCGGCGCCACCGGCACCAACGTATCCGCCCTGATCGACGAGCGCGACCAGGCCATCGACAGCCTGGCCGACCTGGCCGCGATCGAGGTGCTGGAACAGCCCGATGGCAGCCGCGCGGTATCGCTCAAGTCCGGCCAGCCGCTGGTGGTGGGCAACCAGGCCGCCACGCTCGGCATCGACACCACGAGCGGTACGCCGAAGATGCAGGTGACGTTCGCCCGTTCCGTGTACGGCGTGGATGACGCGGCAATCGGCGGCCAGCTGGGCGGCCTGGGCGCCTTCGAAAAGAACATCCTGAAACCGCTGCAGGACTCGATCGTCTCGATGGCCGACCAGCTGGCCACGAAGATCAATACGCAGCTGGCCGCCGGCAAGGACGGCGCCGGCAATGCCGGCAAGCCGATGTTCGACATCAGCAGTACCGGCGCCACCGGCATCCTGTCCCTCGCGGCCGGCTATACCGCCGACGACCTGGCCCTGTCTTCCGACGGCACGCCGGGCGACTCCGGCAACCTGCAACTGCTGGTCGATATCAAGAACCAGACCATCACCCTGCCCTCCGTGGGCTCCGTGATCATCGGCGATGCCGACACGCAGATGGTCGGCAAGCTGGGCATCGACAGCCAGCAAAACAAGTCGCTGCTGAACACGGCGACGACGATCCGCCGCCAGGCGGAAGACGACTGGGCGGCAACGTCCGGCGTCAACCGCGACGAGGAAGCCATGAACCTCGTCGAGTTCCAGAACATGTACCAGGCCAACATGAAGGTCGTGGCGGTCGCGAACAGCCTGTTCGACGCAACCCTGTCGATGTTCGGCTAAGGAGTAAGCAATGCGTATCGCCAGCACCCAGTTCCACGCCACGCTGACCCGCTCGCTCGAGCTGAACCAGACGTCGGTATCCCGCCTGACCCAGCAGATGGCGTCCGGCGACCGTGTCATGCTGCCGTCCGACGATCCCATCGCCACGGTGCGCATGTCGCGCCTGATGCGCGAAGAGTCGATCATCGGGCAGTACCGCGAAAACATCGACGCGGTGAAGATCCGCCTGTCGAAGAACGAAGGCTACCTGTCCGGCATGATCGGCGACCTGACCGAAGTCCACGACATCATGGTGTGGGCGGCCGACGCCAGCAATACGCCGGACGACCTGAAGGCGATGGTCGACAGCCTGGTGGCGCTGCGCGACAGCATTGCCTACACGGCGAACACGCGCGACCAGGAAGGCAAATACCTGTTCTCCGGCACGCTGACCAATACGGCGCCGATCACGGTGACCGGCACCACGTACGCCTACGCCGGCAATGCTGGCGAGCAAAAGGTGGTGGTCGGCAATGGCATCACGCAAACGGTCAACGTCAATGTCGGCGGGCTGGAAGGGCTGCTGAACAAGATGAACCAGGCCATCGACGCGCTGCGCACCACGACCACCACGTCGTCCGACCCGGCACTGCGCACACTGATCGGCGAGACGATGACGATGGTCAGCAGCACGCAGGACCAGCTGGCCGGCAAGGTGGCCAAGCTGGGCGGCGCGCAGAACGTGCTCGCCACGCTCGACGATAACCATGCCAACGTGAGCCTGTCGAACAAGACGGCGCTGACCGAGCTGGGGCAGCTCGATTACGGTGTCGCAGCCACGGAACTATCCGGCTACAATATGGCCCTGCAGGCGACGTATCAGTCGTATTCCAAGATCAGCAATCTTTCTCTTTTCAACGTCCTGTAATCCCTTAGTTCAACCGACCAAGTCTTAACACATCGCAATGCAAATCATACAGCGCTCCAGCACTGCCGGAATCAGCAAGGATACGTCGGGTTCGACGACCGGGCTGGACCAGGCCGGCCTGGCAGGCGCTGCCCAGGGAAAAACGTCGGCCAACGGGCCGGCGCCGGGGGCGCCGGCCGCGCCCCCCACCCAGGCCGCGCCCGTGCGGCGCGGGCTGAGCAACTGGGACCAGCCCCTGCAGAACGATATCTCCAGCGCCCAGCAGGCGGTGGATTTCCTTGAACAAACGGCAGCACAGCTGCGCTCGCTGAAGACGGACCTTGCCGCCAAGCTCGCTTCGCGCCAGATGCGCGACGGCCAGCTCGAACAGCAGGTGCGCCAGTTTGCGGACACGTGGCGCAACCGCCGCGAAGTATCCGGCGGCTCGCTCGATGCTCAGCTCAAGTACAGCGGCTCGGAGCCGTCGAGCCAGCGCTTTACCGTGCGCGGCATGTCGCTGGCGAACCTGCGCAACGGCGCACGGGAAACGCTGGCCATTTCCGTCGGTGGCGGCGCGCAGGGATTGCGCTCCGTACACCTGTCGCCCGGGCTGTCCGACAAGGAAATCGTCAACCGCTTCGACCAGGCGCTCGGCCCCGTCGGCGTGCGCGTTTCCGCGAACGAGAATGGCGACCTGGTGTTTGCCACGGATGAAGCCAACTGGCCCGGCGTCCGCGATGCGATCGCCGTGCAGGGCAGCGGCATCCGCTTTCCCACCGGCCAGCTGAGCCGGCTGAAGGCGGAGCCGGAACAGCCCGCCGTGATGCCGGAGAACTGGGGCGTCGAGGATATCGAGTCGATGCGCGACACGCTGCAGCAAGTGATGCAGGCGCTGTCGCATGTGGAGCAGGCGCTGGCCAAGGTGCGCGGCGAGCTGAACACGGCCACGCAGCGCGCGGAACGCTCGATGCCCGATATCGAAGTGGCCGGCGTGGAAGACCTGGCCACGCGCTTCGCCCGCATTGCCAACGAGCCGGGCTACCAGTCGCTGCTGGCATTGACGTCGGCGCTGGTGGGCATCAACCGGGATCGCGTCGTTTCGCTGCTGAGCTTGCGCTGAGCTGCCTTGGTCCGAGCCGCCTCGGTGTCAGACACCTTTTCCGGCGCCCTTCCGGAAAAGGTGTCTGACACCGGTTTTCCCAAGCGACACCGCTTTTCTCAGGCACCACCGGTACTGTCCAGGAGCACCGGTTTGCCAGGCGTTCACCCCACCCCCAGCCTCCCCTGCCGCGCCAGCGCCAGCAACTCATCCGCCGGCGCCGGCCTGGCAAATACATACCCCTGCGCCAGATCGCACCCGGCGGCCTTCAGCAAGGCCAGTTGCGCCGTCGTTTCCACCCCTTCCGCCACCACTTCCAGCCCCAGCTTATGGGCCAGCAGGATGATTGCTTCGCACAGCGCCAGGTCGCCGGTGTCGCCCGTCAGGCCTGCCACGAAGCTGCGGTCGATCTTCAGATAGTCGATCTCGAACTGCTTCAGTTGCGCCAGCGCGGAGTGGCCGGTGCCGAAATCGTCCAGCGCAACCTGCACGCCCATCGCATGCAGGAGGCCCAGCCGCTCGAACACGTGGCTGGGCGGCTCGTTCAGCAAGTCCTCGGAAACGTCCACGACCAGGCTTTTCGGCGGGAGCTTCATGCTTTCCACGTAGGAAAGCCAGTCGTGCTCGTCGTCGCGCAACTGCGCCGACGTGAGATTGATGCTGACCTGGAACGGCCGCCCCAGTTCACGCTGCCACGCCAGCACCTGCTCCGCGGCCTGACGGAAGGCACGGTCGCCGATCTCGAGCAGCACGCCGGATGATTCCGCGCCAGCGATGAAGTCGGCCGGGTTCAGCAAGCCCCGCTCGGGGTGGCGCCAGCGCAGCAGCGCCTCGGCGCGTTCGACCACGCCCGTCTTCAGGTTCACGATGGGCTGGTAGAACAGCTCGAACTCGTGCCCTGCCGTGGCCCGGCGCAGGTCGGCCGCCAGCCGGGCGCGCTGCTGGGCAGCCGACTGCATGTCTTCGGTGAAATAGCTGTAGCGGTTGCGGCCGCCGTTCTTGGCGGCATACATCGCCTGGTCGGCATGGCGCAGCAATTCCTCCGCATCGGCCGCATCCGAAGGATACAGCGCGATGCCCACGCTGCCCGAGATATGCCCCTGTTCGCCGCCGGCGAGCTCGAACGGCCGGTTCAACACCGCGATCACGTCCTGCGCCACCCGCTCCGCGTCCTGGACGTGCGCGAGGCCGGGCAGGATGCTCACGAATTCGTCGCCGCCGATGCGGGCCAGCGTGTCCGTCGCGCGCATGCAGGCGCCCAGCCTGGCCGCGGCCTGCACCAGCAGGGCGTCGCCCTGCTGGTGGCCGAAGCGGTCGTTGATCTGCTTGAACTGGTCGAGGTCGATGAACAGCAGCGCGAGGAAGCTGCGTTCGCGGCGCGCCTTCTTCATCTCGTGGCGCAGCCTTTCCTGGAACATGTTCCGGTTCGGCAAGCCGGTCAACGTGTCAAAGTTGGCTTGCTGCCAGGCCAGTTCCGCCGATTCACGGTGCTCGGTGATGTCCGTTGCGAGCACCAGCGCACCGAGGAAACCGCCGTCGGCATCGAACAGCGGGTTCGCGGTCAGGTGCACCCACAGGGCACTGCCGTCGCTGCGCATGAATTTCAGCTCGTGCCGGCCCGGCATGCCTTCCTGCTGGCGCGCGATATTGCGTTCCAACACCGAGCGCCCTTCCGCATCGAGGAAGGATAGCAGCGGGCGGCCGGCCAGCGCATCGACCGGATAGCCCAGCATTTCGGCCATGCGCGGATTGACGAAGCTGGTGCGCGCTTGCGCGTCGAATTCCCAGATGCCTTCACGGGCGGTCTGCACGATGCGGCGGAAGCGCTCTTCGCTCTTTTCCAGCGCGGCCAGGCGCCCTTCGGCGGGCTCGACCGTCAGCCGCAAGGCACCGGCCGCCGCGCAGCCCAGCAGTGTGACCGGCACGCCACGGTCGCCCCGGTCCCGCTCCAGCTGCACGCCGCACCGGATCGGCTCCTGGCTGGCAAGCGCCTTCGCGGCGAATGCGTCGAAGTCGGCCAGGAAGCGCTGCGCCACGTAGGCGCGAAAGCGCTCGCGGCCGGCAGCTGCGCGGTCGATGCCCAGCAGGTCGGCACCCACCAGGTTCATTTGCAGGATCGTGGAATCGGGGTCGAGGAGGAAGGCACCCACCGGCGCCAGCAGGTACAGGTCGTCGAAACCGGCGCGTTCCCCGCCGGCGCCGTTCGGCACCCGCGGGAACAGGCCACCGCCACCCAGCGCGGCCAGCAAGCCTTCATGCGACAGCTCGGCCGGCAGGCCAGGCAGGAAGGCGCCTGACGCGTCCGGCGGCCGGACGACTGGCAGGGAATTGGGCGCGGGCGTGGGGTTGTCCATGGCGTGATGAAACCCTCATGAGAATCGACTGTCGTGACACGGAAGCGCTGTCGAAACCAGCCTAGCATGTACGCTTTGACAAGTCGAGCGCGGCCCGCTGCCGCGCGCCCCGGCCGGTCTTTACCAGGCGCGGCGGCGGCCGAAGTTGTGGCCGACCACGAGCGTGGTACTGGCGACCAGCGTGGACAGGCCGAGGATCAGCTGCACCAGCTTGTCGGCCGGCAGTACCCACATCGAGCCCTTCGGCGGCTCGGCCTGGGCCACGGCGGAGATCAGTGGCGCCACCCACTCGGCGTCCGGCGTAATATCGAGAACAATGGCGTCGTCGGAAGTCTGCATGTAGATGTCGCCTCCGGCGGCCAACGTGAAGCACACGCCATAGCCGGTCTCGTTCTTGCCGACATGTTCCTGCAACGCCAGGTCGTGCTCGGCGATCCACAGTTCGGCGTCGGCGGGGGTTTCCAGTGCCGTCCACGGCACAGGGCGGAACCGTGGTTTCGCCTCTTCGTCATTATCGTGCTGCATCGGTGTTTCGGTATTCGGCTTCAAGTCGGATGACACGGCCCGGCAGTGTAACCGAAGAACAGGAGGAATGATGAAATACAAGCGCTATGTATCGGAATTCGAGCAATTCCTGAACAAGTACAAGGAAGACCACCCGAACGTGGAAGCCGAACAGCGGCGTGGGTGGAAGATCTGGTGGGATCACCGGCTCGACCTCGACGCGATGGACCGGCAGCGGCAGGATACGGTGGAGACGAAGCCGTATTACTACGGGTGACGAGGGGTCGACCCGGCCTTCAGGGCCGGGCGAGAAAGCGGGCGGGGCACTGCTCCGCGATGCATCTTTCGGGGTACGCAGGGTCCGAGTCTCGGCCTTGCAAGGCTTGGCCGTTCGACGGGCGCGAAGCAGCGCTTCGCGAAACATCTTCAGTGGTACGCTGGCCCCCAGTCTCGGCCTTGCAAGGCCGAGCCGTAAAGCGCGCGCGGAGCAGTGCTCCGCGATTGCTTTAGTGGTGCCTCTCCCCAGTCCAAGCCTTGCAAGGCTTGGCCGTGACGCAGGCGCGGAGCAGTGCTCCGCGAAAAGTGGCGCTTTGGAGGCCAAGCCTTGCAAGGCTTGGCCGTTCGACGGGCGCGAAGCAGCGCTTCGCGAATTCCCCGTCTCACCCCTTCCACGTCCTTTTCAAGCCGGTGTCGGCATGGATCCAACCGCCGCGCGGTCCGCTGCGGTAGTAGAAGCCGACGCCGCCCTGGCGGAAGCTCTTGATGAGGCCGCCTACGACTTCTTCGTTCAGGTTGGCGATGCGGATATCGGCCGCCTTGCCTTCCATGTGCAGCGATTGCCGCGCGGCGGGAATGCCCTGCTCGCGCAGCCGCTGGTTCGAGGCCGGCGTTCGGTAGCCGGACAGGATCTCGATCGGGCTGTTGATGCCGTAGCGGGCCACGAACGCCTGCGCGCCCCACAGCGTTTCCAGCAGCTTCGGATCGATCGCGGTCGAAGCCTTGCCGTTCACGTCGCGAAGCAGATGGCACAGTTCCTGATAGGCTGAATCGATCAGTTCACCATCCTTCCAGTACAGTACCGACGTCTTTTCGCCTGTCTGCGGCCGGGTCATCGTCAGCGTGCGGGGCTTGACCCAGAATTCCAGGTCAAGCGCCTGGGCGTCGAAAATATCGGGCGGCGGTTCCAGATCCTGTGCGCGCGCTGGCGCCAGGCCGACCAGCGGTGCCCCGATGAGGCTGGCGGCGGCTGCCCCCAGTGTCTTGTGTAGAAAATCTCTGCGCGTTGCCATAGCTATCCCATTGATGCAGTGAAGCGGATGCGAGCGTCACTATATCCGATAGCAGGGGGACTTGAGAAAGCTCTTTAACTGTGTGGCCTAAATTGTATCTATTATGGCTCAACATTTAAGGCTTGCTTAAGCCCCGGTTGCGGTCACGCGGCTGCTTGCACAGGCTGGCCCGGCAGGATGGCGCGCGGCATGTCCAGCGCATGCCCCTGGGCCAGCGGCTGCACGCCCGCAAGCCCGGCGATCGAGTGCAGCGCCGACAGCGCCGCCGCCCCTTCGGCATGATGGAACAGGACGCGGCTGCCGCGCGCCTCGGCTGCGATGAGCAAGCCCGCCAGTCCATCCCAGTCGCGCGCAATGCGCGCATCGATACGGATCACATCCGGTCGCACGCGCTCCAGCAAGGCCTGGCCCTCCTGCGCGCTGGCCGCATGCACCGCGAAACGGAAGCCGTTGCGGCGGTAATTGTCGGCCACGTAGCCGAGCAGCCAGTTCTGCTGCGGCGTGGTCTGCGGCAGTTGCAGGACCACCTGGGCGAGCGGCAATTCGAGCGCGTCGAGAATACGGCGGAAGGCGTGGCCGTGGTTGGTACTGACTGCCGACAGCAGCCGCCCGTGCACGTTCAGGTGCAGGTCGAGCCGCTCGGCATCGGGCTGGCGGAAGAAATTGATGGCATGGAGCATCCGGCACAGGCGGTCGAGTTCCACGGATTCGTCGTCGCTCGCGGCATTCTCCAGCAGGCGCCACAGCGACAGCCCTTCGTCCTCCGCCGACAGCCCCCGCGCCAGGCCCTCGCACGCCACGGCGGCACCCGAATCCAGCTTGCGGATCGGGTGGAACACGCTCGTCATCGTGCAATTGAAGAAACGGCCGTGGGCACGGCCGGAAGCGTCCAGCCAGAGCGAGGAAGCGGTGCCGGCGGCGGGATCGGCCAGCCGGGCCAGGTATTGTTGCAGGATGGGGAAACTCATTGCAGCCTTTCTGAAGCAGATGCGATACGACAAGGCTAAGCCCACGGCAGCCATTTCAAAACGAATCGTTTTACCGATTGTTATGCGGCCCGTGCATATCCCGGCGCTGTCGCTCCCGAACAACAGGGGACTGTCCCCGATTTTTTACAACAGGGACAGCCGGTGCGTTTCCATCGAGCATCACGTTCAGCACATAAGCATATTGAAAATGATTCGTTTCCCCTTCAACGGTGCGCGGGTATCGTTGGCTCAACTAAACGATTTTCGATGTCACCATGTGCCAGCTCCTCGGATTGAACAGCAGCGTACCCGCCGGACTCGGGCCCTTCTTCGACGTATTCGCCGAACGGGGCGGCCGCACCGATGAGCACAAGGATGGCTGGGGGATTGCCTTCCACAGCGGCAAGCGCTGCCGCCTGTACACGGACCACCGGGCCGCCATCGATTCGCCGCTGGCGGCGCGCATCCGCCGCCGCCCTTTGCGGGCCCGCAACATCCTGGCGCACATCCGCAAGGCCACGCAGGGCCGCATCGCCATCGAGAACGTGCACCCGTTCGCCCGCCCGCTGTGGGGCCGCACCTGGTGCTTCGCTCACAATGGCGACCTGAAGGAGTTCGCGCCGGCGCCCGGCCTGTTCGTGCCGCAGGGCGACACCGACAGCGAGGCGGCCTTCTGCCTGCTGCTGTCGCGCCTGGCGAGCCGCTTCCCGGACGGCGAGCCGGCCACCCACGCGCTGCGCGACGCGCTTGCCGAGGTGGCCGCCGAGATCGCCGCGCACGGCACCTTCAATTTCATCCTGTCGAATGGCGAGACGCTGTTCGCGCACTGCTCGACCCACCTGCACTACCGCCTGGACGACGGCCGCGCGATGATCGCCACCCAGCCGGTCGACACGCACGACGGATGGGTGGCCTTCGCGGCCGGCGAGTTGAAGGCGTTTGGCAGCGGTACGCTGCATCCCTGATCCTGCAGCGGCACCCTGCATCGCTGATTCGGCAGCGGCACCCTGCATCCCTGACATATTCCGGCAACAAGGCGCCGCTATAATCGGCGCCATGAACGAGCTGAACAATCCGCGCATCGAGCGCGTCTCCCAGGGCGCGTCCCCGGGCCACAACGAAGACCACGTCATCGTCGTCGAGACGCCGGCCGCCACCGACCTAATCGTGCTGGATGGCGCAACCTCGGTGGCAGACCACGACTACATCGATCCAGCCGGCGACGTGGCCTGGTTCGTGGCCCGCTTCGGCGCGGCGCTGGAGCAGGCGATCCATGACGGCCTGGACCAGGAGCCGGCCGTGCTGCGCGCAATCGGCGCGGTGCGCGACGAGTACCTCGGCCATGCCGGCGGCGCCGAGGTGCCGCCATACGCCTGGCCCATCGCCGCCATGACCTGGGTCCGCGCCGCCCGCGACCAGGCCCTGCACCTGTATTGCCTGGGCGATTGCATCACCCTGATGACCCGGCCGGATGGCACCGTCGTCGACCTCGATCCGTATGTGAATCCGCAGGAGGCGGTGCTGCGGGCGGAGATCGCCAGATTGAGCGCCGCCGGCATCGACGACCCTGCAGCCCGCTACGCCCGCCTGTTGCCGCTGCTGCGCGCCCGCCGCGAAGAGCAGAACGGCAGCGCGAACCCCGCCATCCTGTGCCTGCGGCCGGCAGGTGCCCTGGCCGCGCGCCGCCATGTCGTGCCGGCGCCGGGTGGCAGCATGCTGCTCGTCATGACGGATGGCTTCTACCGGCTGGTCGACCCTTACGGCCTGCACACGCCGATATCGCTGATGACAGCCTGCGAACAAAGAGGACTGGCGGCGGCACTGCACGCACTGCGCGGCTACGAGGCGGAAATGGCGGTGGGAAATTCAGTCAAGCGGGCCGACGATGCCTCGGCCATCTTGTGGCGCGCGCCGCCGGTGTAACGGCGTCAAGCCGAGTTGCAGTTGCAAAACCGCTTGCGCCCGTCGGGCTGCGCGCCCTGCACCAGCGGTTTCCAGAACAGGACGGTATCGACACCGTAGGGCGAACGCACATTGCCGTCGCGCCGGTAGCCGGCCGCTTCGAAGAAGCCCTCGGCGGTGACGGTGCTGTGCAGGTACAGCGCCTTCATGCCGGAGGCCAGCGCGCGCTCTTCCATCCGGCGCAGCAGCACGGTCCCGGCGCCCTGCCGCTGCGCTTCCGGCAGCAGGTAGCACAGCGCCAGCTTGCCGGCGCCCGTCAGCAGCGACACACCCACGACTTCATCGCCCTGCACCGCCACCAGCGAATAATTGGTCGGCGACTCGAACCACGAGCGGACCATGGCGGGATGCTTGTTGCCCAGCCATGCCGCCAGGATGGCCGGATCGTTCCGGTGGTCGAGCGCGCAACATTCGGCGATCGAACGGCGCAGGACCTGGCAGGCGGCGGCGGCATCGGGTGGGACTGCTGGGCGGATCTCGAAACTCATGGGAACTCGTGAAAACGGCGGCATGACAGCGGTATTACAGGCGGACTATACACGAGTCAGCCGGATGCCGCCGGCACCCTTCGCGCGACTGGAATCTAAGCAAATTACGAAAATATCGTTTCGTTCCAGCCGCGTTCTGGCGGACCATACATATCTGTTTTTTACACGAGCACACCATGGCAAATAAAAAAATCGCATTTAGCGCAGCATTCAGCACAGGATTCAGCGCAACCCGCCGCATCGTCCTGGCATCGGCCATCGCCGTCTCGGCACTGGGCATGCCTCCGGCCTTTGCCGCCGACGTCACGCTGCTGAACGTTTCCTACGACGTGGCCCGCGAACTGTACAAGGACATCAACCCCGTCTTCGAGGCTCAGTACAGGCAGCAGAGCGGCAAGACTATCGAGGTCAAGCAGTCGCACGGCGGCTCCTCCAAGCAGGCGCGCTCGGTGGCGGACGGCCTGGAGGCTTCCGTCGTCACGATGAACCAGGCCAACGACATCGACATGCTGGCCGACCGCGGCCTGGTGGTGAAGGACTGGGCCAAGCGCTTCCCGAACAATGCCGCGCCGATGTATTCGACCATGGTGTACCTGGTGCGCAAGGGCAATCCAAAAGGCATAAAGGACTGGGCCGACCTGGCCAAGCCGGGCGTGAAAGTCGTGATCCCGAACCCGAAGACGGCCGGCAATGGCCGCTACACGTACCTGGCGGCATGGGGCTCGGTGCTGCAAAACGGCGGCAACGATGCGCAGGCACGCGACCTCGTGACGAAGATCTTCCGCAACGTGCCGGTGCTCGACGGCGGCGGCCGCGCGGCCACCACCACGTTCACGCAGCGCCAAATCGGCGACGTGCTGGTGACCTTCGAGAACGAAGTGAACCTGGTGCGCGCCGAAATGGGCAGTGATTTCGACATCGTCTACCCTTCCGTGTCGATCCTGGCCGAATCGCCGGTCGCGGTCGTGGACAAGGTGGTGGACAAGAAGGGCATCCGCAAGGAAGCCACCGCCTACCTGAACTTCCTGTACTCGGAAGCGGGCCAGGAAATCATCGCCAAGCACTACCTGCGCCCGCGCTCGGCCACGGTGCTGAAGAAGTATGCGGCGCAGTTCAAGCCGATCAAGCTGTTCACCGTCGACGAAGTGTTCGGCGGCTGGCGCGCGGCGCAGAAGCGCCACTTCGACGATGGCGGCGAGTTCGACAAGATCTACGCGAGCAAGTAAGAAACAAAGTCAGATCCGAAACAGCACAAAAAAGGGACCTTATTGGTCCCTCGACGCAAAGTCAGATCCGAAACAGTACAAAAAAGGGACCTTATTGGTCCCTCGACGCAAAGTCAGATCCGAAACAGCACAAAAAAGGGACCTTATTGGTCCCTCGACGCAAAGTCAGATCCGAAACAGCACAAAAAAGGGACCTTATTGGTCCCTTTTTTGTACTGTTTCGTCCCGCACGCCTGACACAGGCTGGACGGTTCCGTCAAGCCCATGTTATCGTTCGCCTCCCGGACATTGCTCTACAGCACTGCTCCATCCGCTTGCCTTTCTCCAAGAACAAATGATCAAGAAACTTGCAGCCGCCCTGCTGCTTTCCGCTTCCGCAGCCGCGCTGGCCGTGCCGCTCGGTTCGCAATCCGTGCTCGTCGTGGACGACACGGGCAATGTCCTCGTCGAAAAGAATGCCGACACCATCGTGCCCATCGCCTCGCTGACCAAGCTGATGACGGCAATGGTCATCCTGGATGCCCGGCTCGACATGGATGAACAGATCAGCATCGACCAGCAGGATGTCGACATGCTCAAGCACAGCACCTCCCGCGTACCGGTCGGCACCACGCTGACCCGCGCCGACGTGCTGCACCTGGCGCTGATGTCGTCGGATAACCGCGCCGCCGCCTCGCTGGCGCGCACCTTCCCCGGCGGCCCGGCCGCGTTCAAGGCTGCCGTGGACGCCAAGCTGCGCGCGCTGAAGATGACGCGCACGCGCATCGAGGAACCCACCGGCCTGTCGCCGAACAATACCTCGACCGCGGCCGACCTCGTGCGCATGGCCGCCGCCGCCGCCCGCTACCCCACGATCGCCGCCATGACGACCGACAAGAGCGACATCATGGACATCAAGGGTCGCAAGGTGGAGTACCACAACACCAACCGCCTGGTGGGCGCCAAAGGCTGGGACATCGGCCTGTCGAAGACCGGCTACACCGAAGAAGCGGGCCGCTGCCTGATCATGCGCATCAAGGCCGCCGGCAAGAACGCCACGATGGTGCTGCTCAACGCCAGCGGTTCCTCGGCGCGCATCTCCGACGCGCTCAATATCCGCCGCCTGATCGTCGGCAAGGACGACCCGGAGCCGCGCGTTATGCAGGCCTCGGCAAAGGTGCGCAAGGCCGCCCGGAGCAGCGCGCGCAAGAGCGCCGTCGTCCGCAAAGCCGTCGCCAAGAAGCCCGTGGCCAAGAAGGTCACGGTCAAGAAGGCCGTCGACCGGAAGAAGCCCGTGCGCCGCCCCGCCTCGTAAGCGTTTCGACCAGGACAAAGCCGGCCTTGCGCCGGCTTTGTCGTTTACACCCCGCCGCTCAGCGCAGCGCTTCGCCCACCAGGGTCACGGGCCCCAGCAGCCCGGCCGGTTGCGGCGCGATCTTCGCCGTATCCTGCAACTCGAAGCGGTTGCCGTAGCGCAGCCGCAGCAATGTGAAGTCCGGCAGCGCGCGCCCGGCCAGCGTGTTCACGCCCAGGTTCGCCACCTTCACCTCGATCTCGTTCGTGCCCGCCTTCAGCCACGGCGTGACGTCGATGCGATAGGGCGGATGCCACAGCGCCCCGGCGCGCTGGCCGTTCACGGTGACGATCGCGGCATCGCGCAGCGCCGGCTCGTACATCGCCCGCATGCCCGAATGGTGCGCGTGCACGCCGGTATCGGGCAGCGCGGTGCCGGTGCCGAAATCGAGCGACAGGCGCTTGCCGTCCAGTTGCCCGGCGGTGAGCGCGAGCTTCTTGCCGTACACCGCCTGGCCGGAAAAATAGCGGGTCGTTGCGCTGTCGGCCCAGGACACGAGCTTGTCCATCTTCAGCGGCGCCTGGCCCGGGAAGCGCACTTCCCAGCCCGCGGACAGGTCGGCCACGGCCAGCGCCTCGCCCGCCTGCCTGGCCGGCGCGGCACCCGGCAAGGGCGCGTCGCTCAGCACGATGACCAGCGATTCATAGGGTGCGAGCCGCAAGGCCGGCGCTGGTGCCGATTGCGCTAGCTTGCCCGTATCCGGATCGATACGGGCGGCATGGCGGCGCGGCTCGCGGAACGTCAGCGTGGCGGACACGGGTTCGTTGCTCGTGTTGGCAATGAAATAGATGTCGGCATCGGCCAGCTTGCGGCGCACGAAGCTCACGCGGTTCTGGGCCGCGGACAGTTGCACGTCGCCGGGCAGCACCGCCCGCAGCGCGCGCCCGAGGTCCGCCTCGGCGGCGATCTTCGTCACGCCCCGCCCGCGCGAGAACAGCGCGCCGGAAGCGCGCTTCACCTCGGCGGTGATCCGTTCGGCATCCTTGAAGCCCGGCGCCAGCGAAGGCGTGGCGCCGATGGCGATGATGCGCCCGCCCTTCTTCACATAGGCATCGAGCCTGGCCAGCACGTCCGGCGCCAGGCGCGTCACGTTCGGCATCACCAGCACCGGGTAGCGGTCCAGCCCGACGCGCAGCACGGCTTCCGCATCGACGTAGTCGAGGTTATGGCCGCTGTCCATGATCTGCTGCACCAGCTCGGGCTTGATAAAGCGCGGCATCTCGGCTGACAGCGACGTCTTGCCCGGCCTGTTGACGGCATACACATCGTCGTTCGGCAGCAGCACGGCCACCTGGTTCGCGGGCGCGCCCTGCCGCAGCAGGTAGCTCACGCGCGCGAGGTAGCTGGAGATTTCCGGCATCACCATGTACCAGGGCTGGTGATGGTTGAACACGGCCGCGGCATACAGCTGGTAGCCCGGTTCCGGGGCATCCGGCGGCGTGTAGGGCCAGCCGTGCCCGATGATCTGCGTCACGCCCTGCACGAACATGCGGTCCGCCTCGGCCTTCATGTCCAGCGGGCTGGCCGTATGGGCCGGCGAGCGCAGCCACGTCCACGTCTCGGCTGACACGACCGGCGCGCCGTACAGGTGGGCCGCCGAGGAAGCCAGCCGCGTGAACGAGAATTGCCGGTACTGGGCCCCCTCGCCTTCGAACAGGTCCTGGTGGCGGAAGCTCGACAGCGATGCCGGCGGCTCGCCATACGTCTGCGAACGGAAGCGCGTGCCATGTTGCCGCGCCCACGCGGTGACGGGTTTCAGGTAGTTATCTTCCACCAGCTCGGTCTGCGTGAGCGCCCAGTCGCGCTTCAATGCCGGCGCCGCGGCGCCCTGGCCGGAAAAGACCAGCGGCAGCCAGGGCCTCAGGTCGTAGCCGCGCCGGCGCTGGAATTCGTCGAGGAAGCCGCCGGTCCAGTCGCTGCCGTAGCTTTCCAGGCTGTCCGAGAAGATCGCATACGGCGGCTTGTCGCCGAACGCCTTCAGCAAAGGTTCCCCGACGTTCTTCAGGTGGTTGTCGATGGCGCGGCGGCTCATGTGGTCGAGCACGAAGCCCTCGCCCCCCACCGCCGGGCGCTTGACCTGCATGCCGGAGCGGCTGGCGATATAGTAGACGGCCACGCGCGGTTCGGCGGCCGGCCGCACGCCGGCGCGGCCATTGCCGGCCGCCTTCTCCTCGAAGGGTTTCAGGCCCGTGGCATCGTATTCCTTCGGCGTGCCCGCACCAATGAACACGGCCTCGATCTTCTCGCCTTCCGTCACGGACGGCACGGGGTAGCTGGCGGCGCCCGCCGGCACTTCGACGGCCGCCACGCGCATCTTGCCGATCGCGTCCGCGATACCGATGTGCGGGCCGCCGAACGGCCAGCCGCTGCCCAGCGTGAGGTCGACGCGCAAGCCCGCCGCCCGCGCCTGCTCGTTGGCGAAGCGCAGCGCTTCCAGGTGGTCCGGGGACAGGAACGGCAGGTTCTTCACGCCCCGCGACGGGTCGTCCAGCGCCATCGGATACACGGCCTGGATTTCCACGCCGCCGATACCGCCCCACTTCATCCGCTCGATCTCGTCGGCAAGCTGCCGCTTCTCGACGGCCGGGCCGAACCACCACCACCGCATCATCGGGCGTGCATCGGCTGGCGGTGCCGCCAGGTGCTGCGCCACGTCGCCGATGCGGTTGAACACCGTCGGGTCCTGCGCCTGGGCCAGGCCGGCCAGCAGCGCGGCGGCGATGGCGCACCAGCGCAGGCGGCGCCGGGATGACGGGGTGGGTCGAACATGGCGGTCGTACATCAGCTCGGGCATAAGCGGTCTCCTCTTTATGGTTCATCGCGCAAAAGCGGGCAGCGCCAAGGCCGCCGGCAGTCATCATGATGACCTCGCGCCAATTTTCCTACGCGCACCTGGCGTTTACACCCGAATACTCAGCCGATTGATCGCTTCGCCGCATCCGTGCACGCTTGCGCCCGCACGACTTCCGGTCGCAAAACCTGCGATACTTCACGGTTCATCCACTTCATCGGGAGCACGGCATGGAAGCTCAAGAGCTGCACCGCGGCCGCCTGATCGACCACATCCAGCTGGTCGTCAAGGACTTGCCCGCATCGCGGAAGTTTTATACGGCAATCTTCGAAGTGCTGGACATTCCGATCGGCGGCAGCGCCGATGACTATTTCTGGGTCGACGAACTGTTCGTCTCGGCGCAGGACAGCGAAACGGCCCAGGGGCAATTGACAGGCCGGCACCACCTGGCGTTCCAGGCGCGCGACCGCGCGATGGTCGATGCCTTTTACCAGGCGGCGCTGGCGGCAGGCGGCAAGGATAACGGGGCGCCCGGCGAACGGCCCTATCACCCCGGCTATTACGCGGCCTTTGCGATCGACCCGGATGGCAACAATATCGAGGCAGTGTTCCACGGCGAGGCGAAGCGCAGCGCGCCGTCCGTGCACATCACGTGGTGACAGGCCGGCAAGGCCGGATACGCCAAAGGGCGCCGCGGCGCCCTTTTTGCATGATACCGGACCGTGCAGCTTACCGATTGCGGCGGCGTGCGGCGAACGCGAGCACAGCCAGGCCGCCGGCGAGCATGCCGTACGTCGCAGGTTCCGGCACGGCGCTGGTCACGGAGAACATGCCGCCATAGCTGGCGGTGCCGCCGAAGCGCGTGGTGACGGTGCCGTTGACGACCAGGGTCAGCGGACCAGTCACGTCGACATCCTTGAAGAGCACGCTGGAGAACGGCCACACATTGTAGAACGGCACGTCGACGCCGTTCAGCGTGGCGCCGGTGAAAGTGATATCAGTGAAGAACGTGGCCGTGTTCACGAGCGCTGCCGATACCTCGCTTGCGGCCGACGTCTAATTGCTGAACGTAAAGGTATCGCTGAACGAACCCGCGGTGTGCGTCGCGCTCACCTTGAACGACGTCCAGGTCTGCGGACCGCCTGCCAGCGTGATATCGACGGTCTTGGCCGAGGCGCCACCGACGGTGCCAGCCGCGAGGGCGGCGATAACGAAGGATTTCAGTTTCATATATTGACCATATTAACTTAACGTTTCGATAACGAAAGTTAAACGATCGACATAGTGTTGTAAATATTTAATTGAAGGTAATACAAAGAAACTTCTTCAGGACCAACCGTTGTTTTTCGGGACTTCCAGATTGAAACAATACTTTCCTTGCGGTATTATTTGTCCATCCCGTCGAAGGATATCGTAAAGCCTTGCTGGTTCACGCGCCGTGAACGAGGCCTGGCCGGACTTTATAGGAGAGTCCGGCCGGGCGCTTTATCTTCCCCTCCTGCTTTTCCCACCGCCGGCAACGAAGCACCCGCCGCAGCCAGTCTCCCGTCACGTTCCAAGCGCTTCCCGCAGCCCGCTCGCCCTTTGCGTGCGCTCCGCGATCGCCTGCGCCAGCACGGCCGCATTCGGCGACACCAGCGTGAAGTACTCGCGCGCCCGCGTGATGCCCGTGTAGACGAGTTCGCGCGCCAGCACGGCATTGGCCTGCGGCGGCAGCACCATCGCGGTATGCGTGAATTCGGAACCCTGCGATTTGTGCACGGTCATCGCGAACGCCGTTTCGACGTTGCGCAGCCGCGTCGCCAGCACGCTGCGCACCGCTTCGCCGTCCGAGAACCACACGCGCAGCGAGGCCGGGCGCTGTGGATCGGGCAAGGTCAGCCCGATGTCGCCGTTGTAGACGCCGGTGGCGTAATCGTTGCGGGTCACCATCACGGGCCGCCCCACGTACCACTCGCCGCGCCGGCGGATCAGCCTGGCGCTGTCGAGTTTTTGTTCGATCGCTTCGTTCAGGCCCGCGACGCCCCACTCGCCCGCGCGCACGGCGCACAGCAGCCGGAATTGCTCGAAGCGTTTCAATACGTCGCGCACCCAGCCTTCGTAGTCGCCGTCCGGCCCGGCCTGCACCAGTTCCAGGTAATCGCGGTAGCCGGCGCCGGCACCCGGCCGGCCCTGCACGGCCAGCGCCAGCACATCGTTCGGGCGCGCGCCCTCGATCCAGCGCAGCCTGCCTTCGCTGTCGCCGCGCAGCACGTCGCGCGCCGCGTCGCCATCGCCGCGGTTGACGGCCAGTGCCAGCTGGCCGATCGGGCCGCCGAAGCGCCGGCTCTGGCGCAGCATCACGATGCGTTGCGCCAGCGGGCCGCCGTCGCGCTCGCGGAACGCCGGGGGGATCGTCTCGCCCGTGGCGGCCAGCACGTAGTCGCACGTGGCGGCATCGTAGTTGCCGCTCTCGGCCTGCGCGCACAGGTCGCCCAGCACGGCGCCGGCCTCGACGGACGCGAGTTGATCCTTGTCGCCGAGGAGGATCAGCCGCGCATGCGGCGGCAGCGCGGCCAGCAGGGCCGCCATCATCTCCAGGTGCACCATCGACGCTTCGTCGACGATCAGCACGTCGATTTCCAGCGGATTGCCGGCGTTGTAGGCGAAGCTGCGCGTGTCCGGCCGCGCGCCCAGCAGGCTGTGCAGGGTGCGCGCGCCGCCCATCCGGCCCGCCAGCTCGCGCAGCGGCAGCGCGGCGCCCAGCCTGGCGGCAAGCTCGTCCAGCGCCGTGTCGATCGACTGCTTCAGGCGGGCGGCGGCCTTGCCGGTCGGCGCCGCCAGGGCGATGCGCAAGCCCTGCGGATCGGGCGCCAGCGCGAACAGCAGGGCCAGGAGGCGCGCCACCGTGTACGTCTTCCCGGTGCCGGGGCCGCCCGTGATCACGGCGAGCTGCCCGCGCAGCGCGGCGGCGCAGGCGATCTTCTGCCAGTCCGGGCCGCCCTCGCGCACGGGGTGGTGGAACAGCAGGTCGAGCCAGTGCCGCACGGCGGCCGTGTCGACGCCGTGCCCGGCCTGGGCGCGCGAGCGCACCGAGGCGGCCACCGTCGTTTCATCGCGCCAGTAGCGGCGCAGGTACAGCCGTTCGCCGTCCAGCACGAGCGGCTGGTTGAAATCCAGGTCGCCCACCGACCACACCTGCTCGCAATCGTGCAGCGCCGTGCGCCAGCCCTTGGCGCTCCTCGGCATCGGCGCGGCGGCGGCACGCAGCGCCGCCCACTCGCCATCGAGCCAGCCCAGTTGCGCCGACGGGTCGCCGGCCAGGTCGTCCAGCACCAGGCAGCTGTGGCCGCGCCCTTCCAGTTCGGACAGCAGCACGCACGCCACCAGCAGGGGCGGCGGCGTGTGGCCCAGCGTGGCCACGAAACGGGCGAAGGCGCCCGCCAGGCGGCGCAGCTTGCCGGTTTCGGTGAGGCGCTCGATCGTCTCGAAGAGCGCCGCGGTATCAGTCATCGCCATGTCCGTTCATCATCATTGCCGCCGTCGGCATCCGCTTCGCGCCGCAGCAGCTCGTCCAGCCCGTCGAGCAGGACCGGGTCCGGTTCCAGCACGTGGCAGCCGCGCGTCGTGCCGTTGCCGATCCCGCGCAGGAAGAAGAAGATCGCGCCGCCCAGGTGCTCGGCCGGGTCGTAGGCGTCGCCCATGCGGCTTGCCAGCAGCCGGTGCAGCGCCAGCAGGTAGATCGCGCCCTGCACGTCGTAGCGGTGCCCGGCCATGCCGAGTGCCAGCGCCTTGGCGTGATAGGCCGCGTCGTTGCCGCCCAGCGCATTCGATTTGTAGTCCAGCACCCAGTAGCGCCCTTCATGTTCGAAGACCAGGTCCGTAAAGCCTTTCAGCATGCCGTGCAGCGCGCGCTGCGGCAGCGGCGGGCGCGGGATGCCGCCCAGCAGGTGGCGCCGGCACAGCGCGTCGAGCGCGCCGGTCGCCAGGTGCTCGCTGGGGAACCAGAATTCCATTTCCGGCAGCACGGTGCCGATATCGCGCAGCGGCGCACCCAGCGGCGGCAGCGCCGTCGTGACGGCGGCGCGCAACCAGCCGATCGCATCCTCCAGCCGGTGCCCCCACCCGGCCCGCTCGATGCGGCGCGCCATGCGCTGCTCGCAGGCCGCGTCGTCCACGCAATGGAAACCTTCCTGGGCCAGCCATTCGAGCTGTTCGTGCAGGAAGTTGCCGGGCACGGAACCGCGCGGGAAGCGGTGCCACGGCGCCTCGTCGATCCGCCCGGGCGCCACATCGGCTTCCTCGCCTTCCAGCAGCGTTTCCTCCTGCGCGTCGCGCGGGGCGGCCTGGGTTCCGCGCGCCAGCGACGTAAAGCTGCCGACCGACCAGTCCCGTTCGAACTGCGCGCCATACGGCCGGGTGTCGACCAGCGCGGGACGCTGCTCCACGCGGTCGAGCAAGGTCACGCGCTCGGGATGAGTCAGCGCGGCGATGCCGATCGCGCCGCAGCCGCCGGCCAGTTCGCGCCAGCGCTCCTGCAAGGCTTCGGCCGGCAGGTGTTCCCCGCCGTTCAGCAGGTAGCCGAGCGCCGATTCATGCAGCACGTTGCTGCCTTCCTTGCGCGCCGGCAGCGCGGCCACGCCCAGCCACAGGAAGTGGCGGGCGCGCGTGAGCGCCACATACAGCAGGCGCAGGTCTTCCTCGATGCGCGCCGCTTCCACGGCCGCCTGCGCCTCCTCGGTCAGGCTCATGTCGATGCGCCGCACGCCATCGCCATCGGTGTATTCGAAGAAGCTGCGGTTGCGCTTGTCGACCTTGCGTGCCGTGACGGCGAACGGCAGGTAGACCAGCGGGTATTCCAGGCCCTTGGACTTATGCACGGTAACGACCTTCACCAGCTCCGCGTCCGATTCCAGCCGCAGCACCTGTTCGTCGCCGGCAGCGCCCTCGCCTTCGACCTGCTCGGCCATCCAGCGGATCAGCGCCTGTTCGCCATCGAGCTGGCGGCTGGCCGTTTGCAGCAGTTCGGCCAGGTGCAGCAGGTTCGTGAGGCTGCGTTCGCCACCCGGCCGGGCCAGCAGCGCGGCCGGCAAGCCCAGCTCGTGGATGAAGCGGCGCAGCATCGCCAGCACGCCCTGCCGCTGCCACACCGTGTGCAGCGCCTTCAATTGCTCGACCCGCTGTTCCCACGCCAGCTCGTCGGAAGAAAGGCGCGCCAGTTCGGCCAGCTCGATGTTGGCCGTGCGGGTGGCGAAGGCGGCACGGGCCAGCGCGCCGTCCAGCGGATTGGCCAGCGCGGCCAGCCAGCGCAGCACGTCCTTCGCCTCGTCGGACTCCAGCACGGAATCCTTGTCGGACAGGTAGACGCTGGGCACGCGCCGCTGTTGCAGCGCGCGCCGGATGGCGGTCGCCTCGCGCCGGTCGCGCACGAGGATCGCGATATCGGCCGGCTCCAGGCGGCGGAAACCATCCGGTCCCTCGAAGCCCGTGCCCGGATGGTTCAGCAGCTGCACGATGTGCTCGGCGCAGTGGTGCGCGAAGAAGTCGCGGTAATCGTCCGCCTTCAGGTCCAGCACTTCGCTGCACGACACCGTCAGCGCCTGCAGCTGGCCATCCACGCCGACGAGCCGTTCGCTGCGGCCCTTGGCATCGACTGCCTCGAACGGCAAGGGATTGACGGTACCGCGACGGAAGCGGAACGCGCCCTGCGCGAAACCGCTGCCGCCCGCCACGCTCTCGGCGTGCAGGAAGATGCGGTTCACCGCTTCCACCACGTCGCGCGTGGACCGGTAGTTCGTGCCCAGCTGGTAATGCCGCCCTTCGGTGGCGCGCCGCGCGGCCAGGTAGCTGTGGATGTCGGCGCCGCGGAAGCCGTAGATCGACTGCTTCGGGTCGCCGATCAGGAACAGGCCCAGTTGCGGGTCGTTGTCGGCCACGCGGTACAGCAGGTCGAAGATGCGGTACTGGGCCGGCGCCGTATCCTGGAATTCATCGACCAGCGCCACGGGATACTGCTCGGTGATGCGCTGGCGCAGCGCCTGGCCGTTCTCGCCTTCCAGCGCGTGCTGCAGGCGCACCAGCATGTCGGCGAAGCCGAATTGGCGCTGCTGCGCCTTCAGTTCCGCCATGCGCGCGCTGATGATGCCGGCGGCATGCCGATACAGGCGGTGCGACAGCGGTTCACAGGCGGCGAGCGCATCGCGCAGTTGCGCCAGCGCTTCGAAGCCGTCGAAGAGATCGGTGCCGCTGTATGCCTCGGCCATCCCCGACGGCACGAGGCGCTTCCAGCCGCCCTTCAGGTCCAGTTCGACCATTTCCGGGTCGGCGGCCCAGGCGCGCAGCGTGCCCAGCCAGCCGGCCACCCAGTCGGCGCGCATCTTGCGCCCGTCGAGCTGCCTGGCCGCCCGGGCCCGTTCGATCCACAGTTCCATGCGGTCGACGCGTTCGCCCCAGCCATCCTTCAGCGCGGCCAGCTGCTGCTGCCGCTCGCGCAGCGAACGGGCGATCAGCACGCCCAGCGGCTCATTGGCATGCCAGCCATCCTCGGCCCGCTTGACCAGTTCGCGCAGGGCGGATTTCAGCCGCTCCACGTCCGGCCAGCATTCGAGCAGCGCGCCCAGCGCCGGGTCGCGCAACGGGTACACGTGCTGGCGCCAGTAATCGTGGGCGGCGTCCTCGAACAGGGCCGCTTCGTCGGTGATGAGTTCCTCGTCGAACAGGCTGCCGCTGTCGAACGCGTGCTCGCGCAGCATGCGCTGGCACCAGGCGTCGATGGTGAAGATCGCCGCCTCGTCCATCGTCTCGGCGGCCAGCATCAGGCGGTGCGCGGCCCGCTGGCGCGACGTCTCGTCCGGATAGGCTTGCAGCAAGCCTTCCAGGTAAGGATCGCACACCTCGACCTGGCCGCGAAAGCACCCGGCCGCCTCGACCAGCCGTTCGCGGATGCGGTTCGACAGTTCGCGCGTCGCCGCCCTGGTGAACGTCATCACCAGGATATCGGCCGGCAGCAGCGGGCGCGCATACGCCTCCGTGCCGCCATGGCCCAGCACCAGGCGCAGGTACAGGGCGGCGATGGTCCACGTCTTGCCGGTGCCGGCGCTGGCCTCGATCAGGCGGGTGCCGTGCAGCGGGAAGGTCATCGGGTCGAGCAGGCGGCTCATGCCTCGTCCCCTTCGATCGGCTGCACCTCGACGGTGTCCAGCCACGCCGCCAGCGGCCCATACAGCGCGTGGGCGGTGGCCACGAAGTCCGGTTCGGCCGCCAGGTCGCCGTACTCGGGCCACAGGCGGTACAGGCACAGGTCGTCCTTCTCGCCGCGGCGGTCGAAACCGTGTTCATACGTTTCGCGCGGGTCGCCGCCCGACACCAGGGCCAGCGCGGTCTTGCTGGCCACGGGCAGCGGCCCATCCATGCCGCGCCGCCACAGGGCAACGAGGTCGGCCAGTGCCGCGCGGGCGTCGCCGCCATCGAGCGGCGGCATCGACAGCACGGCGTCGCGCGCCACCAGCAGGCCCGTGACCGTTTCACCCTGCGCCGCCGCCGCAAGCTGGCGCAGCCACGCGACAATGAGCTTGTCGCCGCGCGGCTGGCCGGCCTTGTCGAGGGCCTTGGACGACATCTGCGCCAGCCACACCTTGGCCGCGCCATCGGCGCGCAGGCCGTCGATCCAGTCTTCCAGCACCACCCCGTGCAGTTCCAGGCCGACCGGCAGCTTGGGTGCCGCTTCAGGATAGGCGCCGCGCAGTTGCAGCCAGGCGCGCCGTACCGGCAGCAAGGTGGCGACGAGGTTGTCGCGCACGCGGTCGCCGATCACGCCGATCGGCAGCACACCCTCGCGCTGCAGCCGGGCCGCCCGCTGCGTCAGGCTCAGGCGCACGTTTTCCTCGTCCTCGGCGCCGTCGTCGTCCAGCATCTCGTCTTCGAGGAAGTAGCGGTCCAGGGCGTCGAGCACGAACGGTTCCTCGTCCTCGCCGACCAGGGCCGAATCGGCGAAGCGCACCCCGAGGCGCTGGGCGAAGAAGTACTTCACGGGCTGGCGCAGGAAGGCCGCCAGGCCGGCCAGCTTCAGGCGGAAGCGTTCGTCCAGTTCATACGGCGGCAGGTCGGGCGGCAGTGCCGGCCCGGTGGTGGCGGCATGGGCGGAACGCCATTCGGCCGCGAACGTCAGCAAGCCGCCCTGCTCGAAATAGCGACGCGAGAACGGCTGCAGGGCGTGCTCGGTGGTGCGCTCGTGCAGGTCCAGGTGCCAGCCGGCCTTCAGGTAGTCGAGCAGCTGCGCCACCAGCACCGAGGGCGGCTGTTCGCTGTTGTCGCGCGCATTGCGGCCGCACCAGCTCACGTACAGCGCGTCGCGCGCGGCCAGTACCGCTTCCAGCATCAGGTAGCGATCGTCGTCGCGGCGCGAGCGGTCGCCGGGGCGCGCCATGCCGGGCAGCGCCAGCAGGTCGAAGTCGGCCCGGCTTGCGCGGCGGGGGAAATCGCCGTCGTTCATGCCCAGCAGGCACACCACGCGGAACGGCACGGCGCGCATCGGCATCAGGGTGCAGAACGTCACGCCGCCCGAGACGAACTGGTGCTCCAGCGAAGGCTCGTCCAGCGCGCCCAGCCAGGCCTCGCGCAGCACGGCCAGCGGCACCGGTTCGTCGAAGCCGGCGCCGTCGCAGGTTTCCAGCCAGGCACCCAGCGACTCGTTCAATTCGTTCATCGTCAGCCGGTCCGCCTCGTCGCGCGGGTCGAAGAACGCGGCCAGCAGCGCGCGCGCCTGCTCGCCCCATTCGAACGGCGTGCGCGCCTGCGCGAGCCGCTCGCGCCATTCCAGCAGCGCTTCCACCAGCTGCGCCAGCGAGCCGGCAAGCGCGGCATCGAGGCCGCCCACTTCGCCATACGGTTCGATATCGCCGAACGGGCCGCCGGCGCCGCTGGCATAGCCGAGCAGCATGCGGCGGATGCCGAAGATCCACGCATTCTGTTCGCCCACCGGCCCCAGACCCAGGCCGGCGCGGTGTTCGCGGTCCAGGCCCCAGCGGACGTGGGCGCCCTCGATCCAGCGGCCGAGGATCGGCAGGTCGTCCTCGACGAGGCCGAAGCGAGCCGAGAGTGCCGGCACGTCGAGCAGGTCGCGCACCTCGCTTTGCCGGCAGCGCTGCTGCGGCAGCCGCAACAGCCAGTCCAGCGCCACCAGCAGCGGGTTCACGCTGCGGTCGTTCACGTCGCCGATGGCGAACGGGATGTGGCGTGCATCGCCTTTCCGGTATTGGCCGAACACGGCATGGATGGCGGCCGTGAACACGTCGATGTCCGGCACCATCACCACCACGTCGCGCGGGCGCAGGGTGGGGTCGGCGGCGAACTGCGCCAGCAACTGGTCGTGCAGCACTTCCACCTCGCGCTGCACGCTGTGGGCGATGTGGAACACGATCGAGCGGTCGCCCGCGTCCGGCACCGGAAAGCGGTGTTCGGAGAGCGGCAGCATGTCGCGCACCGCGCCCTGCAATTGCTGCAGCAGCGTGTCGCCGTCGCCTTCGCTGAACAGGTCCACGCGCAGGTGAGCGTCATGCTCGGCGGAGGCCTCGTCGAATTCGTCGAGCATGCGGATATAGTCGCGCCCCTGCCGGCCCCAGCTCGCCAGCAGCGGGTGGCTGTGCGCATGCAGCGCCTCGATCGGCACCTGCGCCAGGTCGACGCCGTTGCGCTGCGGGTGACGCCGGCGCGCCGCGCGGAGCAGGTCGCGGCCGTCGATGATGTCGCCCCAGTAGAAGCGGCAAGGGTTCGGCACGGCCACGATCACCTGGGTGAAACGGGCCAGGGCGGCCAGCGCCTGCAGGGTCTGGTAGGGCAAGGCGGATACGCCGAACAGCACCACGCGGCGCGGCAGGCGCCCGACCGGCTGGGCGCCATTCTCCACCGCGCGCACGAATTGCGTGTGCACGCCGGCACGGCCCAGCGTGCGCTCTTCCTCCGGCACGCTGGCGATGATGGCGCGCCACAGCGCGGCCTGCCAGCGCTGCCCTTCCGGCAGCGGGTAGTGCACGCCGCGCGGGCAGCACATGCGGTCGCGCCCCGCTGCCCAGTCTTCCAGCCAGTCGGCGCGGTACACCTGGTACTGGTCGAACAGGTCGGACAGCCGCTCGGCCAATTGCAGGCGCCGTTCCTGGCAACCTCCCTTCAGGAAATGGCGCAGCGGCTCGAAGGCGTCGTCGCGCAGCAGGCCGGGGAGCAGGCGCATCAGCCGCCACGTGAGCGGGCCCTTGTCGAAGGCGGAAATGCGTGGCACGTTCTCGCGCCCCAGCATGGCCCGGTAGGCTTCCCACAGGAAGCGCGCCGGCAGGGCCACGCGCGTGGCCGCGCACACGCCGGCTTCCTCGGCCAGCGCGATCTTGAGCCATTCGGCCACGCCGTTCGATTGCACCAGCAGCACGTCGGTTTCCAGCGGCGCCAGCGGATTGGCGCGCAGCCATTGGAACACGGCGGCACGCAGCTGTTCGAGCTGGTTGCCGTGCAGGATCAGTAAGCCGGGAGCGATGCCAGTTGCCATGAGTCTTGTTATTCAGGGATGCCGCGCTATTATCGCCGATCCGCGCCGATCGTTCCGTTCGGCAAGATGCAGTTCATCGAACCGCCATTTACCCCGGCTGGTCGCCGAGCTCGCGCAGCTGCGGTTCCAGCTCCACGTCGAGATAGCGTTTCAGGCGATCCAGCGTCGGACCCATGTGGGCCACGATGCGGGCAGCCTGCGCCGGATCGTCGTCCGGTTTCAGGCGTTCGAGAGCCAGGCACAGCTCGGCAAAGCCCAGCGCGCCGACAGCCCGGGCCGACGACTTGATACGGTGGCCCAGCTCGGAGAGCCGGCGCATGTCGCCCGCCGCCAGCGCCACCTCCACCTCGGCCAACCCATCCCGGCCCGAGGACAGGAACATCAGCGCGTACTTGCGCATCTTGTCGGCCTTGTTGCCGAAGGTAGCGCCCAGCACGGACAGGTCGAACAGCGGCGGTTCCGCAACGGCCGGCATCACGTCCATCGCGCGGCGTGCCGGCGTGGCCGACATGACCGACATGGCGCCGGCGCCGGCAGCGACGCTGTTAGCGACGCTGTTAGCGACGCTGTTAGCGACGATGTTAGCAACGTTCCCGGCAGCGTTGGCAGCAGCGTTGGCAGCAGCGTCGCTGCCGGCGTTCGCGGCGGCGCGGGCCGGGGACACGGTGCGCACCTGGGCCGCCCGGCCATCGACCGCGCGCTGGCTCAGCCACTTGGACAGCGTGGAGAACAGCAAGTTCGGCACGATCGGCTTGGTGAGGAAATCGTCCATGCCCGCTTCCTGGCAGCGCACCTGGTCTTCGCGGCCGGCATTGGCCGTCATGGCGATCACCAGCGTGCCGGACAGCGTGGGATGGCTCCTGATCCGGCGCGTGGCTTCGTAGCCATCCATGACCGGCATCTGCACGTCCATCAGCACGCAGTCGAAGTGGCCCTTCTGCAGGAGGTCGATCGCTTCCCGGCCATTGTTGGCGATCACTACCGTGGCGCCGGCGTCCTCGATCAGTTCCTGGCCCACCTGCTGGCTGAACACATTGTCCTCGACCAGCAGGATGGCGGCCCCGCGCAGCGGCGCCAGCAATTCCTCCCGCAGCCCCGCTTCCTCCTCCGCCGCCGGCACGGCGAGGCCCTTCTCCAGCCGGGCCGTGAACCAGAACGTGCTGCCCAGGCCAGGCGCGCTCTCGACCCCGACGGTGCCGCCCATCAGCTCGGCCAGCTGCTTGCTGATCACGAGGCCCAGGCCGGTGCCGCCGTAATTGCGGGTGGTGGACGTGTCGGCCTGGTGGAACGACTGGAACAAGCCTTCAACCTGGGCCGGCGTCATGCCGATGCCGCGGTCCTGAACCTCGAAGCGCACGGTCAACTGGTTGTCGCGCTCCTCGACCACCCGCGCGCGCAGGTGGATGCGGCCCTTCTCCGAGAACTTGATGGCATTGCTGGTGAAGTTCAACAGCACCTGTTCCAGCCGCAGCGGGTCGCCGCGCAGCTGGGACGGCACGTTCGGCCAGGTTTCGAACACCAGCTCGAGGCCCCGTTTCGCCGCCGCCTCGCCCAGCTGCGTGGCGACGTTGCCGAACAGCGCATCGAGCGGGAAATCCAGCATCTCCAGGTCGAGCTTGCCCGCCTCGATCTTGGAAAAGTCGAGGATATTGTTGATGATGCCCAGCAGGTGCTGTCCGGAGTGGTAGATTTTCCTCAGGTAATCGCGCTGCTTCGGGTCGGCCGCCGATTTCAGGGCCAGGTGCGACATGCCGATCACACTGTTCATCGGCGTGCGGATCTCGTGGCTCATGTTCGACAGGAAGTCGCTCTTTGCCCGGCTGGCGGCCTGCGCGGCTTCCTTCAGCTCGTGCAGTTCTGTCACGTCGGTCGACAGCGTGATCACCGCCGGCCCGCGCTCCAGTTCCACCGGCGCCTTCACCGTCCACAGGTGGCGCGTATTGCCCTGGGCGTCGACGAACTGGCCTTCGCTGGTGCGCTTGATGCCGTCTTCCAGCACCTGCCGGTCTTCCAGCCAGTCCCGCGTCGCCTCGCGCTTGTGCAGCAGCTCGCGGTCCGTGCGGCCCACGATCTCGTCGGCGGAGCGGCCCATCACCTGGGCCATGCGGGCATTGACATAAATGAAGCGGCGCTCCGCATCCTTCAGGTAGACGTGGGCATCCACGTTGTCCAGCACACTGTCCAGCAGCCGGCGCTGTTCCTGGGCGTTGCGGCGCTGCGATGTCAGCACGAAGACATAGCCGTACAGCAGCAGTGTCCCCACGAAACCGGTGGCCAGGGCAATCGACGGCAGATGCCGGTCGAAGCCGCTGATCATGTCTTCCTTCGGCGTGTAGAAGCGCGCCTTCCACAGCGCACCGTTGAAATCGATCGGCAGCACGGCCACGAAGTAATCGTCGACATTGCCGGGCAGCGTGGCCGGCGCGTCGATCGCGCCGGTATCGTTGTACAGCAGGCGGTCGTCCGGCTCGATCTCGAGGCGGCGCTTGTCCGGATCGGTATTGCCGTCCGAATACAGGAGCAGCCGCACCTTCTGGCCGGCCAGCTCGTCGATGGCGCCCTGCACGAGCGCGGACACGGAAAAGCCGATGCCCACCGAGCCCAGGTAGGCGGCGCGACGCCCGTCCACGTCGCCGATCGGCATGCCGCGGCGGTACACGGGCAGCCGCATGCCCAGGCCGATGTGCGGCACCGGGCCCTGCACCCGGACCGGCTGGCCGGAGGCGCTGATCTGGCCGGTATCGCGCGACAGGTCCATGGCCCGCGCGATCGCCGGGTTGGCGGCAATGTCGACACCCATTTTTTCCTTCAGCATCGGCTCGAGCCAGGTCAGCGGCGCATAGCGGGGCCGGCGCCCCGGCGGGCGGATGTCGAAGCGGGGATAGCCGGCCGGGTCCACGCTGCGGTCGCCGCGCACGGCGGCGACAAAAGCGGCGCGGTCGGCGTCGCGCACGTCCGGCGCGTAGTTGATGGCTTCGATCGCCGGGAAGTGCCGGGGCACGTCGAGGCTGGCCACGTACTGGCTGAATTCCTCGCGCGACAGACCGCTCGATGCCTGGAACAGCGCCACCAGGCCGCGCAGGACGTCCGAGTATGCCTTCACGCTGGCGCCGATGCTGTATTGCGTGGCGCGGGCCGCGTTATCGAAACGCACGCGCGCATTGTCCTCGACCGATTTCAGGGTGGCAGCGAACAGCGCCAGCCCCACCGCGACCGCCAGCGACAGCCCGATGCCCCAGTGCAGGAGACGCGATCCCACGAGTGCCTTCCTGAATTCGGCGGATTTGCGCATTGAAACTCACTGAATACTACTTGCAATACAGCAGCATACCTTGAATGGTCCCAGCCGGCCACCGCAAGCACCGTTCTGATTACGCGCAACTATACTGATGAAACCGACTGGCCGCGCGCGGGTCGAACGGAAGAGCAGGAGGTCTCCATGGTCACGATCCATTCTTGCCCGCGACGTGGGCCGGCATCGTTGTCGCACACGCTGCCGTACACACTGTCTTCCACGCTATCGCAGTGCGTTGGTTTCCCGCCACGGTGCGGCGCGAGCGCCCTTGTCTTCGATGCAATGGTAGCGGCTTACGGCCGCGCCCGGCGACTCCAATGGATGTGGCTGCTCTTGTCAGTGGCCGTGGCGCTGCTGGCCGGGCCGGCGACCGCGGCGCCCCACTCCGGGCAGCCGGACCACGCCGAATTCTCCGCCTGGCTGGAGGCCCCGTTCCGTGCCGATGGCGGGCCGGCCCGGCGCGTCGCGCTGGCGTTCGAATACCCCGGAGCGCCGCCGGGCCGGCGCGTGGACTGGCGGCTGGAACTGCGCGCGCCGGGCGGCCGCGTGATCGAACGCTGGCGCGGCAGCGCGCCGTTGACGAGCGGAACAGCGCGGCACGCAGTCGCCTGGCGGCCTGGCCGCGCTGCGCCGGGTATCTACCGCCTGCGCATGACGGCGGCGGTGCATGGCGAGCCGGCCACCGCGACCGAGGAGGAGCGCCAGATCGCCATCGGGGCAGCTCCGTCGCTGCCGGCGCCGCCCACAGTGCTGCGCGGCATGGCGCGCCCGGAGTGGGACATCTACCTGGGCAACCTGCACAGCCAGACCGGCCACAGCGACGGCGGCGTGCCGGTGGCCGAATGCACGGGTGCCAGCGAGCCGGGCACGATGGCAGCCGGCCCGCGGGAAGCCTACGCGTTCGCGCACCGGCACGGATTGGACTTCCTGCTGACATCGGAGCACAACCACATGTATGATGGTTCCGAGGGCAACGATACCGAAGCGGACCCCGAAGCCGCGCGCCAGCTGTACCGGCGCGGGCTGGCGCAGGCGGCGGCATACACGGCCGAACACCCGGGCTTCGTGGCGCTGCACGGCCTCGAGTGGGGCGTGATCACGAATGGCGGCCACCTGAACATCCTGGACACGCCCGAACTGCTGGGCTGGGAACGCAACGAGGTGGGCGAAGTCATCGGCGACACGTTCACCGGCAAACACGACTACGAAGCATTGTATTCGCTGCTGGCGCGGCGCGGCTGGCTGGGGCAATTCAACCACCCGAACGCGCGGCAGTTCCGCGTGCGCGACAAGCCGCTCGGCCACGTTCCCGAGGCGGACGAAGCCATGGCCTTGTGCGAGGTGACGAACAGCGCCGCCTTCTCGAACCGCACCGACGAAGGAGAAAGCCGCATGAGTTCCTTCGAAAGCACGTGCCAGCGCGCCCTCGAGGCGGGTTGGCACGTGGCCTTCAGCAGCAACCAGGACAACCACTGCGCCAACTGGGGCGCCGCCGCACCCAACCGCACGGGGGTACTGCTGCCGCGCCGCACGCCCTTCAATGCCGGCACGCTGCTCGATGCGATCCGCGCCCGGCGCGTCTTCGCCACCACGGACAAATCCGCGACCCTTGTGCTGACGGCGAACGGCCACGTGATGGGCCAGCGCATCACCGACCGGGGCACGCTGACGCTGGCCGTGCAATACGGAGGCGGCGCCGGCCGCGCCGCCGCGCAATTGCTCATCGTTTCCGGCGTACCGGGCCGCGAGGGCGAACCCGAGACGATGACACTGGCGGCCACGCGAGTGACGCTCGCGCCCTCCCCCGGCCAACATTACTACTACGCCCGGCTGACGCAGGACGACGGCAGCCTGCTGTGGTCCGCGCCCATCTGGGTCAAGCAGGAACGCTGATACACTCGACGGAGTTGCCATGACTGTTACGACCGCCGCCTTGCACTGTTCGCCTGCCACGCTGCCGCTACCCTGCTTCTCCCTGCCGCGCGCTGGCGCCATCGGGAACGTCCGGGCCATCACCCTGCGCCCCGGCTCGCGCGAAGCGCCCCGCGCCGTGGCCGAGGCCGCGGCGGTCGCCGGCAGCGGCCTGGCCGGCGACATCCACGCCGATCCGCTGTCCCCGCGCCAGGTGCTGCTGGCCGGCACGCCGGCCTATGCCCGCCATGCGCTGGCACCGCACACGCTGCGCGAAAACCTGCTGCTCGATGTCGATACATCCGACTTCGCATCCGGCACGCTGCTGCGCGTGGGGTGCGAAGTCGTTCTGCAACTGACCTTTGCCTGCGAAGCCTGTGGCTACCTGGATGCACATGCACCGGGGCTGGCGGGGCGGATCGGCCGCGCGCGCGGCATGCTGGCGCGTGTGGTTGCCGGGGGCATCATCCGGGCAGGCGATCCGATCGTGCCGTGGGAGGGGTCCCGAGGGCCGGAGCATCCAGCCGGCGCGCCACCCATCACGTGGTCCGACGACTGGCGCGAGCGCGTGACCGCCATCCTTGCCCGCGTGCCGGCCGGCATGGCCGTCGACTACCGGCAGCTGGCACGGCTGGCCGGCGTTCAGACCGTATACTGCCGCGCATTCCCCCGGCTGGCCCGCAGCCTGGGATTGGCCCATGCGGCAGTGTCGATGCATGGCGCGTCGGATGTGCCGCGGTGGGATGGCCGTGAATTGTTCGGCGAGCCTGAATAATCGATGCGGTAAAATCGTGTGTACATCGCGCATCTGCGCTGATGACGTAACACGACAGGACAAAGATGGCCAAGAAAGAAGAACTGGATGAGGAAACGCTGGCATTCATCCAGTGGTGTATCGAAGTGGAAGGGTTTCTCGTCGCCGGTGGCGCCACGGTGCAGCAGGCCCAGGACCATATCGAGGAACAGGTCGAATGGTTCATGGACCAGTTCTATGACGGCTTGACGCCGGAAGAAGCGGCCAAGGAAGCGCTGGCCTGACGGCAATGGCTGGCTGTTCGCCAGTGCTTGCCGATACCGAATGAATATACGCTGACGTCGATATTCCGCGACCGCGCCTTGCTCTAGAGTACACGTTCTCAACGTTTATTCTGGAAACTCTGCATGGCCTTGGCGAAACGTCTGGCAGCCGAATTCATCGGCACCGCACTGCTGCTGGCGATCGGCGGCGGCGCCGGCATTGCCGCGCAACGCCTCGCGGGCGGGGACGCGGCAATGGCCTTGCTCGTCAGCGCGCTGGTCGGCGCCATGGGGCTGGCCGTGCTGATCCTCACTTTCGGCAACATCTCCGGCGGCCTGTTCAACCCCGTGCTGACCCTGGCGCAAGCGTGGCGCGGCAACCTGCCCGCCGACCATGTGGCGCCCTACGTCGCCGTGCAGGTCGCGGGCGCCGTCGCCGGCGCGGCGGCCGTGCACGGCATGTACGGCCTGGATTTCCTGGTGGCTGCGCAGCAGGCACGCACCGGCAGCGGCCAGTGGCTGGGCGAATTCGTCGCCACCTTCGGCCTGCTGTGCGTGTTCATCGGCTGCGGCCGCGCCCGCCCGGTGATCGCGCCGTTCGCCGTGTCGGCCTACGTGATGGCGGCCTGCTGGTTCAGTTCCTCCTCGGCCTTCATGAACCCGGCGCTGACGCTGGCCAAGGCGTTCGGCGCGGCCGGGGCGCTGCGCCCGGCCGACGCACCGGCGTTCGCGCTCGCGCAACTGGCCGGCGGCGCCGCCGCGACGGCCCTCTTCGCCTGGCTCCACGGACCGGCACGGGGCTCATTGCGCACCTGACGGTTTGTCTTCTCCCTCCCACCAGCGCCGCCTTGGTGTCGGACATTTTTTCCGGGCGCTTTTCCGGAAAAAGTGTGCGACACCGGTTTCTCATGAAGCATTGGATGCCTCTGCGGAAAACCGGTGTGTCGATCCCGCCGCCGCTCCGGTATCATGCGGGGATGAATCAGATTTCTTACCTTCCGTTCGTGATTGGTGTTGCCGGCGGAAGCGGCAGTGGCAAATCCACCGTATCCCAGCAAGTCCTGTCTTCATTCGGTGCCGACATGGTGTCGGTGGTGATGCAGGACGATTACTACCGCGACCAGTCCGACCTTCCCCCCGAAGTACGCCGCAAGCAGAACTACGACCACCCGCAAGCCTTCGACTGGCCGCTGCTGATCCAGCACGTGCAGGCGTTGCGCAATGGCGAAGCGATCGAGATGCCGGTGTACGACTTCACCATCGACAACCGCTCCGACAAGACCATCCCCGTCAAGCCGGCCCCCGTCATCGTCATCGAGGGCCTGTTCGCCCTGTACGACGCCGACCTGCGCGACATGATGTCGCTGCGCATTTTCGTCGACACGGCACCCGACATCCGCTTCATCCGCCGCATGCAGCGCGATATCGCCGAACGGGGGCGCTCGCTGGAAAGCATCGTCGGCCAGTACCTCGATACCGTGCGCCCGATGCACAAGCAATTCATCGAGCCGACCAAGCGGCATGCCGACGTCATCTTGCCACATGGGGCGAATGTGCCGGCGGTGGATGTAATCACAACCAAGGTGGCGAGCGTTATCGGGCAGTTGAAGCGGCCCTGACCTAAGCGCCACGTCAGGTTCCGTTGGATATCCCAATTCGGGCTTACGATAGCGAAAATGTCACCTACCCATCCGGTTGTGTTAGCGCCTCGAAAAACATCGCGCGCCAAGGCCTCGGCCGCATGTGCGACACGAAATGTGCTCGTTGTTTCTCGCGTCCAATAACAACAAGGAAGCGCTGATTTCTTGCTGATGGATGAGATTAATTACTCGTGCACCAAGGGCTCACTCGAGCTTGAGCTCTTTACAAGTTTGACGACGTTTGAATAGTATTTTCCGTATGGGCACTTGCCATCCCAACCAATACCATAAATCGCGCGAACCGCGTAAACACCACTTTTCGAGAACTCATAATGCATGGCGATATTTTCGCTCACCCTCCCCCAATGGTAACCCGGGTACAAGGTGAACCGCTCGCCATCATCGCGGAAATTTTTTTCCGGCCCGCTCCATGGGGAGATTTTCTTATCAGGGCCAATAACCTCGAATCGTAACCAGTAGTCCTCGGCTGCCATGAAAGGCTCCAAGGAAACAGGCTCGGAGCTGACATTTTCAATGGTGATCTTCAGAGCAGCACTTTTCTTATTTTTGATGATACGGTTCTCAGCAGATATTCTGACAGTAAGCTGTTTCCCGACACGGTCGCATTGATGGTACTCAGCGGACGACGCCGCAACGCTACAGGTAGCCACAGCGCTAAAAAGAACACCGGCGAAATAGGTTCCCATTTATTTATGACCCGCCCCCACGCCCCGATTTCAAAATACCTGCCCTCCTCTCCAGGATAATCGACCCGGTCGCGAGCATCAAGGCTGGTTATCGTAGACGGCGTCTTCGCTGCCTTCGTCTGACAAGCCAAAGCACTGCTGGACGATGTACATGCGCAGCTTACGCTCCAGGCTGACTGGCGCCCGGCCACGTCCATCGCCAATCGGATAATACGGCAGCGAGGACACCATCAGTGCCGTAATCCCGTACGCAAACGAGAAAACGGTCGTCAACTGGCCGGCGCTGGACTGGCCGACAGCGAGGCTGGACGCCACGCCCGGAAGGATGCCGATAAAGACGTTTTCATCGATACCAGCAAAGAAGATGGCAAGGGCCAGCAGCCAGACGCGATAATCCATCGTTCCCCCAACGTATTGATAAGGCAGGCATAAGCCGGCCGTGTCAAATCGTCGGGTTTCGGAACTGCGTTTCGGTTATCCCGTCGCGAATCTTTTCTCATACCCTGGTTCATGGAGAGCTCCGGGGCCTGGCCCCGTGGAGGTGGGATATCCCCTCCTCCGGCCCCTCCCCATGACTCAGATCGCCCAGCCCCCGGCATAGAAAGCGGCCAGCGCGACGGCAATCGCCACGGTGCCCACGTTCAGCTTGCGCCACTCCCCTGCCAGCAGGCGTCCAACCACCAAGGTGTTGAAGCCGAGCATGATGCCCGTGGCGATATTGCAGGTCAGCAGGATGAACACGGCGCACACCAGGCCTGCCAGCATGTCGATCTTGTCGCTCATGTCCATGTGGGCCACGCCGCCCAGCATCAGCAGGCCCACGTACATCAGCGCCGGGGCGGTGGCGTACGACGGCACCAGGCCGGCCAGCGGCGCGAAGAAGATCAGTGCCAGGAACAGCAGGCCGACGACGACCGCCGTCAGGCCGGTGCGCGCGCCGGCGGCGGCGCCGACACCCGATTCGATATACGCGGCGGCCGGCGCGCTGCCCACCAGACCGGAGAAGATCGAGCTCACCGAATCGGCCGTCAATGCCTTGCCGCCATTGTGGATGTGGCCCTTCGCATCGACCTGGCCGGCCTGGCCCGCCACGGCGCGGATGGTGCCGGTGGCGTCGAACACGGCGGTCATCACGAGTGCCAGCACGCTGGGCAGCACGGCCATGCCGAGCGCGCCCTGGAGATCCATCGCGCCGATCAGCGAAGCCTGCCCTGGCGCGCTCAGCTGCGGCCAGGAAAACACGCCGGTAAAGCGCACGTTCGGATCGAACGCCAGGCCGATGCCCGAAATGGCGACCACCACCAGCAGGATGCCGCCCGGTACCTTGCGCTGCTCGACGCCGAAGATGGCGGCCAGGCCCAGGATGCTCATCACCACCGGGAACGACGTGATATTGCCCAGCGCGACCGGCAGGCCGGCATGGGCATTCTTGACCACCAGGCCGACGTCATTCGAGGCGATCATCAGCAGGAACAGGCCGATGCCGACCCCGGTGCCGTGCGCCACGCCGGCGGGCAGGTTCTGCAGGATCCACGAGCGCACGCCGGTGATCGAAATCGCGGTGAAGATCACACCCATCAGGAACACGGCGCCCAGCGCGACGGCGGGCGACAAGCCTTTACCCAGCACCAGGTCGAACGCGGTAAATGCGGAGAGCGAGATGGCGCAGCCGATGGCAATCGGCAGCCTGGCCCACAATCCCATCAGCAGGGAGCCGAAGGCGGCCGTCAGGCACACGGCGATGAACACGGCGCTGACGTCGAAGCCGGCCTTGCCCAGCATGCCCGGCACGACGAACACCGAATACACCATGGCCATGAAGGTGGTGACACCGGCCACCACCTCGCGGCGCGGCGTGCTGCCCCGTTCGGAAATCTGGAAATACTGGTCGATCTTGCCGGTCGCCGTGGGCGACGACGTGGGAATGCTCTGGCGCAAGTTGCGCTGCATCTGAGGCTGGGACATTGCGGCTCCTGTATTTTTGCCCGCCGACTCTGCCGCGGGGCGTCGTCGGGGTGTCTCGTCGTTATATGATCCGACGCGAGCTTAGAGCCACAATCCCCTTTTGTTATGTTGATATTTGCATAGTGGACATTACGCAATCCGTATTGCATCGTCCGCCGCGATGCGGTTCGCGGCGCCGCCCCACCCGCGTCCGCCCCGGATCAGGGCACATTTTTCGGCTTCGCCACCTTCGGAATCTTCGCCGGATCGAGTTCGATCCACGTCGGCGCGTGATCGCTCGGCTTTTCGCGCGCCCGCACATCGCGGTCCACGCCCGCCGCCTTCAGCGCCGGCGCCAGCGATGGGCTCAGTAGCAGGTGATCGATGCGGATGCCGGCGTCGCGCCCGAACGCATTGCGGAAATAGTCCCAGAACGTATAGATCTTCTCGCCCGGATACAGCTTGCGCAGCGAATCCGTCCAGCCCTGCGCCAGCAGCCGCTCGAACGCCTCGCGCGTTTCGGGGCGGAACAGCGCGTCGTCCAGCCAGCGCTCCGGCTTGTACACGTCGAGGTCGGTCGGGATCACGTTGAAGTCGCCCGCCATCACCACCGGCGCCCCAGTGGCCAGCAACTGCTCGCCGCGCAAGATCAGCCGTTCCATCCAGCTCAGCTTGTAGTCGAACTTGGGCCCGGGCGCCGGGTTGCCGTTCGGCAAATAGAGCCCGGCGATCACGACATCGTTCACCACCGCCTCGATATAGCGGCTCTGCTCGTCGGACGGGTCGCCCGCCAGGCCGCGGCCCACTTCGATCGGCTGCGTGCCGCGTGCCAGGATCGCCACGCCGTTCCAGCTTTTCTGGCCATGCCAGATCACGCCGTAGCCGGCGGCCTCGATCGCCGCCGCCGGGAATTTTTCCTGGGGCGCCTTCAACTCCTGCAGGCAGGCCACGTCCGGCTGCGCCTCTTCCAGCCATTGCAGCAGGGCCGGCAGGCGGGCGCCGATACCGTTGATGTTGAAGGTGGCGATGCGCATGGGAACTCCTTTTCGGTCTTGATGGGTTGCGATTGTGACAGCACGGCACGCGGTTTGCCACACGAATGCCGCTCATCCACCGGAGCGGCAACGTTGGTGTAGAGTACGCCTTCCATCGGAACAGGAGCAAGCATGAGTTCGAGTTCATCCCCCGCGCAGCCCGTTGACACCAATGTGCCGGACGATCCCCATCAATGGCTCGAAGATGTCGGCGGCGAGCGGCCGCTGGCCTGGGTCCGGCAACAGAACGACGTGGCGCTGGGCGAGCTGGAAGCGCGGCCGCAGTATGCCCCCATCCACGAGCGCCTGCGCACCATCCTGAACTCGCAGGAACGCATCCCCTTCGTGCGCAAGCATGGCGACTACCTGTACAACTTCTGGCGCGACGAGCAGCATGTGCGCGGCATCTGGCGCCGCACCACGCCGGAACAGTACCGGCTGCCCCAACCGCACTGGGAAACCGTGCTGGACCTCGACAAGCTGGCCGCCGACGAGAACGAGAACTGGGTGTGGAGCGGCGTGTCGTCGCTGTATCCGAAGGGTGAACGCTTCCTGCTGTCGCTGTCGCGCGGCGGCGGCGACGCGGTCGTCGTGCGTGAATTCGACATGCCCTCGAGAAGCTTCGTCGCCGACGGCTTCAACCTGGCGGAAGCGAAGACCGACATCGCCTGGATCGATGCCGACACGCTGTTCGTGGGCACCGACTTCGGCCCAGGCTCGATGACGACCTCCGGTTACGCCCGCATCGTAAAAGAGTGGAAGCGTGGCACGCCGCTGGCCGCCGCGCGCACCGTGTACGAGGCGCAGCACGACGACCTGGGCGTGGGCGCGTACCGCGACTTTACGCCCGGCCACGAGTTCCAGTTCGTGATGCGGCAGATCGGCTTCTACAGCAGCGAGCTGTTCCTGCGCGAAGGCGACCGGCTCACCAAGGTGGACAAGCCGCTCGACGCCAACGCCTACACGGTGCGCGACCAGCTGATCATCGACCTGCGCTCCGAGTGGACGGTCGCCGGCCAGGTCTATCCGCAAGGGGCCCTGCTGGCAACGGATTTCCGCCGCTTCATGGCCGGCGAGCGCCAATTCGACGTGCTGTTCACGCCCACGCCCACCACCTCGCTCGACGGCGTGGCCTCGACGCATTCCGCCCTGCTGCTCAATGTGCTCGACAACGTGAAGAACCGCCTCGTCGAGCTGCGCCATGTCGATGGCCGCTGGCAGCGGCGCGATGTCGACGCGCCCTCCTTCGGCACGCTGGAGGTGGCGCCGCTCGATGCGATCGCCTCCGACGAATACTTCCTGACCGTTACCGGCTTCCTGACCCCGACCACCGTCTACCTGGCGCGCACCGGCAGCGACGAGCGCACCCCGCTGAAGTCCCTGCCCGGCTTCTTCGACGCGAAGCCCTATGAAGTGCACCAGTTCCAGGCAACGTCCAAGGATGGCACGCAAGTGCCCTACTTCGTCGTGCAGCGCAAGGATGCGAAGGCGGACGGCAGCAATCCGACCGTGCTGTACGGCTACGGCGGCTTCGAGATTTCGCTGAAACCGTTCTACAGCGGCGTGACGGGCGAAGCGTGGCTGCAGCACGGCGGCGTGTACGTGCTGGCCAATATCCGCGGCGGCGGCGAGTTCGGCCCGCGCTGGCACCAGGCGGCCCTGAAGGAACACCGGCAGCGCGGCTTCGACGATTTCCTGGCCGTCGCGCAGGACTTGATCAAGCGGAAAATTACCAGCCCGCGCCACCTCGGCATCATGGGCGGCAGCAATGGCGGCCTGCTGGTGGGCGCCGCCCTCACCCAGCGGCCGGACCTGTTCAATGCCGTCGTCTGCCAGGTGCCCCTGCTGGACATGCGCCGCTACAGCAAGCTGCTGGCCGGGGCCTCGTGGATGGGCGAATACGGCGACCCGGACGATCCGGAACAATGGCGCTACATCGCCGAATACTCGCCGTACCACAACGTTTTCCCGGACAAGCACTATCCGCGCGTGCTGTTCACCACCTCCACCCGCGACGACCGCGTGCACCCCGGCCACGCGCGCAAGATGGTGGCCAAGATGCGCGAACAGGGGCACGACGTGCTGTACTGGGAAAACACCGAGGGCGGCCACGCCGGCGCCGCCAACAACGACCAGCAGGCGAAGATGTGGGCGCTGACCTATACTTTCCTGCTGAATCAACTACAGTAAGCTCCCGTGTCGGACATCTTTTCGGGGCGCTTCTTCCGGAAAAGGTGTGCGACACAGGTTTTCTTCCCCGTACCCACAGGTTTTCGAATACCCGCGTCCGGTACGTCAAATCGTTTCCCATCGGTATTTCATTTTTGCTATATTGACTGTCGGGCCGTAGCCACCTTTTCCCTGAGTTTTTTTCCTTGACTCACGCCCGCACAAGCGTATCGTTTTACAACGAAAAAACCGGGTGACGTCGTCGTGCATATTCCCAAAGTCCTCCTCGTGAACGACGATCCCGCCAGCCTGCTGGCGCTGGAGAGTCTGCTGGCCCCGCATGCCGACATGGCCGGCTACGAGCTCGTCAAGGCACGTTCGGGCAATGAAGCGTTGCGCGAGATGCTGCGCCACGACTTCGCGGCGATCCTGCTGGACGTGCAGATGCCGGACATGGACGGCTTCGATACCGCCGCCGCCATCCGCTCCCACCCGCGCTCGGCCAGCGTGCCGCTGATCTTCGTTACCGCCTCCTACGCGGACGAGCCGCACCGCCTGCGCGCCTATGAAAGCGGCGCCGTCGACTACCTGTACGCGCCGCTGACGCCCGTGGTGGTGCAGGCCAAGGTGCAAACCTTCGTGGAACTGGCGCGCAAGCACCTGCACCTGCACGCGCAGGCCGAGGAAACCCGGCGCATCAACGCCGAGCTGCGCTCGCAGCGCCTGCAGGACCTGGAGATGGCCAACCGCGAGCTGGAGCTGGAAGTGGCCGAGCGCAAGCAGGCCGAGCAGCGGGCCCACGAATTGTCGACGAAAGACGCGCTGACCGGTCTGGTCAACCGGCGCTCGCTGATCCAGCATCTCGAGCACGCGGTGGCGTCGAGCGACCGCCGGCGCAGCCAGTTCGCGCTGCTGTTCCTCGACCTCGACGATTTCAAGCAGATCAACGACGGCTTCGGCCACGACGTGGGCGACGAGCTGCTGCGGCAGGTGGCGGCGCGGCTGTCCGCGGCCGTGCGGGCGTCGGACGTGGTGGCGCGGCTGGGCGGCGACGAATTCGTGGTGCTCATCGAAGGCAAGGCGCCCGGCGAGAACGCGGCGCGCGTGGCGCGCAAGATCGCCAACGCGCATGCCCGGCCTTTCACCATCGGCGAGCACCGCGTGCATACCTCGACCAGCATCGGCATCGCTGTCTATCCGCAGGACGGCGCCGATGCGCGGTCGCTGATGAAGAGCGCCGACCTGGCCATGTACCGCGCCAAGGAAGAGCGCGAGCAACAGGGGAACAAGGGCGCCGGCCAGGGTGGCGAGATCCGCTTCTTCCATGAAGAGATGAACGTGCGCGAACAGGAGCGCGAGCAATGGACGGCCGAACTGCGCCACGCGCTGGCTGCCGGCCAGCTCGACGTGCTGTACCAGCCGCAACTGGCCCTCGCCAGCGGCGCCGTACGCGGCGTGGAAGCGCTGCTGTATTGGCAACACCCGCGGCTGGGCCGCATCGAGTCGGCCACCTTCCTGCCCGCGGTGCAGGATCGCGGCCTGCTCGAGCGCATCGATTCCTGGGTGATGGCCACCGTGTGCGCGCAAGCGGCCGCGTGGCGCGCGGCCGATGTGTCGCTGGCCGAAGCTCGCGTGGCGCTGAACCTGGCCGCGCCGGCGCTGGGGCCGGACCTGCCGGCCCGCCTGCTGGCCGAAGTGCGGCGACAGCAGCTGCCCGCCGGCGCGATCGTGCTGGAGATTTCCGAGGCCCTGCTGACCGCCCACCATGCCGCGCTCGAACCGCTGCTGCGGCAGTTGCAGGCCGGCGGCGTGCTGCTGGCGCTGGACGACTTCGGCCACGCCGGCACCAGCCTGGCCGCCTGCAAGCGGCTCGGGCTGGACATCCTGAAGATCGATCCTGCGTTCGTGGGCAATATCGGCGACGATGCCGGCGGCACCGACCTGGTGGCCGCCATCGTGCACCTGGCGCGCGCGCTGTCGATGGAAGTCGCCGCCACGGGCGTCGACCGGCAGCACCAGCTTGCCGTTCTGACCACGCTCGGTTGCGATCAATGGCAAGGCACGCTATTCTGCCCGCCGCAAGCCGCTCCTGAACTGCTCACCCTACTTGAACAAAACACCTTTAGCGAATGAGGACTGGTCGATGAACGACATGACCGAACTGCCCGAGGAGCTGGATCTGAAGCTGATCCTGCAAACCCTGATGGCATTGAAAAAAGGCGATTTCTCGGCGCGCATGCCGTCGGACTGGACCGGCGTATCCGGCAAGATCGCCGATACGCTGAACGACATCATCGAGACCAACGACCGCATCGTCAAGTCCGTGACGGAAGTCTCGCGCGTGGTGGGCCGCGAAGGCCGGCTGACGCAGCGCGCGCCCGTCACCAACGTCTCCGGCGGGTGGGCCACCATCATCAGCGCCGTGAACACGCTGATCGACGACCTGGTGCGCCCCACCACCGAGATGGCGCGCGTGATCGGCGCCGTGGCGAAGGGCGACCTGTCGCAGACGATGGCGCTGGAAGTCGACGGCCACCCGCTGAAGGGCCAGTACCTGCGCGCCGCCACCACGGCGAACACGATGGTGGAACAGCTGCTGTCGTTCTCTTCCGAGGTCACGCGCGTGGCGCGCGAGGTGGGCACCGAGGGCAAGCTGGGCGGACAGGCGCAGGTGAAGGGCGTGGCCGGCACGTGGAAGGACTTGACCGACTCCGTGAACTCCATGGCGGGCAACCTCACCTCGCAGGTGCGTAATATTGCCGAGGTGACCACGGCCGTGGCGAACGGCGACCTGTCGAAGAAGATCACGGTGGACGTGCGCGGCGAGATCCTGCAGCTGAAGGACACGATCAACGTGATGGTGGACCAGCTGCGCTCCTTCGCCTCCGAGGTGACCCGCGTGGCGCGCGAGGTGGGTACCGAAGGAAAGCTCGGTGGCCAGGCCTACGTGCCGGGCGTGGGCGGCACGTGGAAGGACTTGACCGACAACGTGAACTTCATGGCGTCGAACCTGACGGGCCAGGTGCGTAACATCGCCGCCGTGACCACCGCCGTGGCGAACGGCGACCTGTCGAAAAAGATCACGGTGGACGTGAAGGGCGAAATTCTCGAACTGAAGAACACCATCAACGTGATGGTGGACCAGCTGTCATCGTTCGCATCGGAAGTGACGCGGGTGGCCCGCGAAGTGGGGACTGAAGGAAAACTCGGAGGGCAAGCACAGGTCAAGGGGGTTGCGGGCACGTGGAAGGACTTGACCGACTCGGTGAACTCGATGGCGGGCAACCTGACCGGCCAGGTGCGTAACATCGCCGACGTGACCACGGCCGTGGCGAACGGCGACCTGTCGAAAAAGATCACGGTGGACGTGAAGGGCGAGATTCTCGAACTGAAGAACACCATCAACGTGATGGTGGACCAGCTGAACTCCTTCGCTTCGGAAGTGACGCGGGTGGCCCGCGAGGTGGGTACCGAGGGCAAGCTCGGCGGCCAGGCGAACGTGCCCGGCGTGGCCGGCACCTGGAAGGACTTGACGGAAAACGTCAACCAGCTGGCCGGCAACCTGACCGGCCAGGTGCGCAACATCGCCGAGGTGACGACCGCGGTGGCGAACGGCGACCTGTCGAAAAAGATCACGGTGGACGTCAAGGGCGAGATTCTCGAACTGAAGAACACCATCAACGTGATGGTGGACCAGCTGTCGTCGTTCGCATCGGAAGTGACGCGCGTGGCCCGCGAGGTGGGTACCGAAGGCAAGCTCGGTGGGCAGGCCTATGTGCCGGGCGTGGGCGGCACGTGGAAGGACTTGACCGACAACGTGAACTTCATGGCATCGAACCTCACGGGCCAGGTGCGTAACATCGCGGCGGTGACCACCGCCGTGGCGCGCGGCGACCTGTCGAAGAAGATCACGGTGGACGTGAAGGGCGAGATCCTGGAACTGAAGGACACCATCAACGTGATGGTGGACCAGCTGTCCTCGTTCGCGTCGGAAGTGACGCGCGTGGCCCGTGAAGTGGGTACCGAAGGCAAGCTGGGTGGCCAGGCGAACGTGCCCGGCGTGGCCGGCACGTGGAAGGACTTGACGGAAAACGTGAACCAGCTGGCCGCGAACCTGACCAACCAGATGCGCGCGATCGGCGAGGTGGCGACGGCGGTGACGCGCGGCGACCTGTCCCGCTCCATCCAGGTGGAGGCACGCGGCGAAGTGTCGTACCTGAAGGACAACATCAACGAGATGATCCGCAACCTGAAGGAGACGACGCAGAAGAACGCCCAGCAGGACTGGTTGAAGACCAACCTGGCGCGCTTCACCCGCCTGCTGCAGGGCCAGCGCGACCTGCAGGCGGTGACGAAGCTGATCCTGTCGGAACTGGCGCCGCTCGTGTCCGCCCATCACGGCGTGTTTTACATGATGGATTCGCAGACCGACGACGCGCGGCTGCGCATGATCGCCAGCTACGGCTATCGCTCCAGCCGCAAGCTGCCGACCTCCTTCCTGCCGGGCGAAGGCCTGGTGGGCCAGTGCGCGCTGGAGAAGGTGCGGATCTGGCTGACGGACGTGCCGCGCGACTACATCGTCGTCTCTTCCGGGCTGGGCTCGGCACCGCCGACCAATATCGTCGTGCTGCCGATCCTGTTCGAGCAGCAGGTCAAGGCCGTCATCGAGATCGCCTCGCTGGACCGCTTCACCGAAACGCACCTTTCCTTCCTCGACCAGCTGATGGAATCGATCGGCGTGGTGCTGAACACGATCGAGGCGAACAGCCGCACCGAATCGCTGCTGACGCAATCGCAGTCGCTGGCCCAGGAACTGCAGCAGACCAACCAGGAACTGGCGGAAAAGGCGCGCCTGCTCTCCGAGCAGAACATCGAGGTGGAACGCAAGAACCGCGAGGTGGAACAGGCCAAGCTGGCGCTGGAGGAAAAGGCCACGCAGCTGGCGCTGTCGTCGAAGTATAAATCCGAGTTCCTGGCCAATATGTCGCACGAGCTGCGCACCCCGCTGAACTCGCTGCTGATCCTGGCGCAGCAGCTGGGCGACAACCCGGAAGGCAACCTGTCCTCGAAGCAGGTGGAATTCGCCAAGACGATCCATGGCTCTGGTTCCGACCTGCTCACGCTGATCAACGACATCCTCGACCTGTCGAAGATCGAATCGGGCACCGTCACGCTGGACGTCTCGGAATACCGCTTCGCGAACCTGCGCAACTACGTGGACCGCACGTTCCGCCACATGGCCGAGGCCAAGCACCTGGGCTTCACCGTGGCGCTGAAAGAGAATTTGCCGGCCTCGCTGATGACGGACACCACGCGCCTGCAGCAGGTGCTCAAGAACCTGCTGTCGAACGCGTTCAAGTTCACCTCGCACGGCCAGGTCTCGCTGGAGATCGGCCTGGTCGACCACGGCTGGAGTCCGGACAATCCGAACCTGGCCAATGCCGACGCGGTGCTGGCGTTCTCCGTGCACGATACCGGCGTGGGCATCGCGGCGGACAAGCTGCAGCTGATCTTCGAGGCGTTCCAGCAGGCCGACGGCTCCACCGCGCGCAAGTACGGCGGCACCGGCCTCGGCCTGTCGATCTCGCGCGAGCTGGCGCGCCTGCTGGGCGGCGAGATCCGCGTGGAATCGACGGTGGGCAGCGGGTCCACCTTCACGCTGTACCTGCCGTACAACCGCGCCGGCTTCATCAACTACGACCAGTCGGGATACACGCGTTCCCCGTCCTCGCAGCGCGCCCTGCCCCAGCCGCCGAAAGTCATCTACACGCCGCCACCGGCCGTGGAAAGCCCGGAGCTGGCGGATGACACGGCCAGCACGGCCACGCCCCTCGACGCGGATGCGGACAATGGCGTGTACGGCGCCACCCTCGACGACCGGGGCCTGACGGCGCCGGGCGACCCGTCGGTGCTGATCATCGAGGACGATGAACGCTTTGCCAAGATCGTGCTCGAATTCGCCCGCGAAAAGAACTTCAAGGGCATCGTCACCGTGCACGGCGACTCGGCGCTGTCGCTGGCGCGCGACTATGTGCCGTCGGCGATCCTGCTCGACCTGGACCTGCCGGACATCGACGGTTTCACCGTGCTGGACCGCCTGAAGCGCGATCCGGGGACGCGCCATATCCCCGTGCACGTGATGTCGGCCTCGCGCGAGCGCGAGCGCGCGCTGCGTTCGGGCGCCATCTCGTTCATGAACAAGCCGGTCAGCAAGGAGGCGTTGCAGGAACAGTTCGCACGCATCCAGAAGTTCCTGCTGGGCGGCAAGCGCAGCCTGCTCGTCGTCGACGACGAGGCCGGCCAGCGCGACGCGATCGTGGCCCTGATCGGCGCGACGGACGTCGACATCACCGCCGTGGGCACGGGCGAGGAAGCGCTGGCGGCGCTGCGCACCAGCCACTTCGACTGCATGGTGCTGGACCTGACCCTGCCCGACATTTCCGGCTTCGACCTGCTCGACCTGATCGGCAAGGACCTGACGCTGCGCGACCTGCCAGTGGTGATCAACACGGCGAAGGAACTGAACCGCCGCGAGGTGGCGAAACTGAAACGTTACGCGAAAACCATCGTGATCAAGGATGCCCGCTCGCCCGAGCGGCTGCTGGACGAGACGGCGCTGTTCCTGCACCGTTCCCAGGCCAGCCTGCCGGAACCGCAGCGTCGCATGCTCGAACAGGTGCATGCGCAGGATTCCGGGCTGGCGGGGCGCAAGGTGCTGATCGTCGACGACGATTTGCGCAATATCTTCGCGCTGTCCTCGCTGCTCGAGCGCGAGCAGATGCAGGTGTCGTTCGCCGAGAACGGCCGCGACGGCATCGAAGTGCTCGAGCGCGACCCCACGATCGAGATCGTGCTGATGGATATCATGATGCCGGAGATGGACGGCTACGACACGATGCGGGCCATCCGCCGCATTCCGAAGTTCAAGTCGCTGCCCATCATCACGCTGACGGCCAAGGCGATGAAGGGCGACCGCGACAAATGCATCGCCGCGGGCGCCTCCGACTACATCACCAAGCCGGTGGACGTGGCCCAGCTGCTGTCGCTGATGCGGGTTTGGCTCCACTAATGGCGGCGCAGATGGGTGCCGCCATGGAGGAACACCGGCCCGTACCGGACCCGGAAGTGGAAGCGCTGGAACTGTCGCTGCTGCTCGAAGCGGTGGCGCAGCGCTACGGCTTCGACTTCCGCAACCATGACCGGGCCGCGGTCAAGCGCAAGCTGCATGCGCTGATGGCACGGCGCGGCCTCGGCACGCTCTCGCAGTTGCAGGACCGCGTGTTGCACGACGCGGCCACGCCCGGAGCGCTGCTGCGCGCGCTGGGCGTGGCGCCGGCGTCGATGTTCGATGATACGGAAGAGGCAATCCAGCTGCTGGCCGTGGCCGAGCAATGCCTGCCCGGCGCGCCGCTGCCGAAAGTGTGGCTGGCCGATTGCGCGGGCGCCGAGCAGGCATGGACTGCGGCCGTGCTGCTTGCCGAGCGCCAGCTGTTGTGGCGCACGGAGATCTACGCGACCGTGCCTTCCGACGAACTGCTGGACGAAGCGTTGTCCGCCTCGATCCCGCTGGAGAAGATGAGCGCATACCAGCAGCGCTACGAACAGGCCGGCGGCAGCGGCAGGCTGTCCGAATACTTCCATCTCGAAAACGGCCGGCTCGTGCCCGTGCCGCAATTGAAAAACCGAATCACGTGGGCGCAATACAATCTCGTCACGGATTCGTCGTTCAACGAATTCCAGCTGATCGTGTGCCGCCGTGCCCTGCCCGACTTCGGGCCGCTGCTGCGGCGGCGCGTGCTGAAACTGTTCCGCGACAGCCTGGCCGTGCTCGGCGTGCTGGGCATCGACCGCGAACTGGATGACGAAGCATGCATCGCCGGCCATTACTGCCAGTTGGTCGCCGGGCAGGCGTGGTACAAGCGCATGGCTTGAATCCACACACGCATTGCGTTACCGCGCGCAAACTCTTAAAATCGCGGCCCGTTCCAGCTCCATGCGTACAGGCAAAAAAAAAACCGGCCGCAATCTGAGGAGGGGACCGGTTAAAACGCTTTCTATCGAGAGCGCGGGGATTGAACCTTGCTGCCGGCGCCGCATTAATTTCACCGGGTCGATGTATTAATGACAGCATTCGAGGCGCCGACGGCGAATTCGTGCCGGATTGAGGAATCCGGCAACCTGCCGCGCTCGACAATTGCGCGGTACGGGATACACTTTGCCATCATCGGCTGCCATCAGGCTTAGAACTTCATTAAGGAAACTTCGACAATGTTTCAAACCCGACAGGATGTACGGGTTACTACGTATTTGTCGGGGTACAACAATTTTGCAAATGTTTGTTTAAGTTTCCTCAAAGCACGCCGATAATATACAAAGTATTCGGGTATTCCTGCTTTCCAGTCGCAATACCCGGGCCGCGCTGGTAGACGCGTTTATTCCAACGTTGTCTTATTTGCCATTCGACCTACTTTTACTTTTATGCCCAACACCACATTCAATCTTCGCAACTGGAGCGTCGGCTCGCGTATCACGGCCATGACTTTCGGCCTGCTCGCGCTGACGCTCGGCGTCCTGATCGCAATCATCAGTATCAGCACCAGCCGGTTGCTCGAAGATCGCGCCATCGCCAGCGTCCAGCAAGAGCTTACCGGCGTGAAGAATATGGTGGACCTGTTCAATACGGCCGTCAGCAGCGACGTCAACGCCTTCGCGAAAATGCTGGCCTCCGAATTCGATGGTCAATTCTCGCTCGATACCGCTACCACGATCGACGTCGGCGGCAAGAGCACGCCGGCACTGAAGATCGGCGACCGCGTGCTCAATAACGATTTCACGATTCCCGATGCGTTTACCAAGAAGAGCGGCGCGGGCGCCACGATCTTCGTCGCCTCCGGTGAAGATTTCGTGCGCGTGTCGACCACTACAAAGAAGGAAGATGGCAGCCGCGCGGTCGGCACCATCCTCGACCACAAGCACCCGGGCTACGCGGTACTCCGCAATGGCCAGAGCTACACGGGCATGGCCACGCTGTTCGGCAAGCCGTTCATCACCCGCTACGATCCGGTGCGCGACGCTGCCGGCAAGATCGTGGGCGTGCTCTATGTCGGCGTGAACATTTCGCATGAAATAGCGACGCTGAAGGAACGCATCGGCTCGATCAAGGTGGGCAGCACCGGTTACTTCTACGTGCTCGACTCCACGCCGGGCCCGAACCTCGGCAAGCTGATCGTGCACCCGAAGCGCGAAGGCGACGTGATCCTCGATTCCAAGGATTCCGACGGCCGCCCGTTCATCCGCGAAATCCTGGAAAAAGGCGAAGGCGTGATCACCTACCCGTGGCTGAATCCGGACGAGACGTCGCCGCGTGAAAAGATCGTGGCCTACACCACCTTCAAGGGCTGGAACTGGGTGATCGCCGGTGGCGCCTATCGCGAGGAAATCACGGCCGAAGCGGCGCGCCTGCGCAACTGGTATATCGCGGCGGGCTTCGCGGCACTGGCGGCATTCTCCGCGATCATGTATTTCGGCGTGCGTCGCTACATCACCCAGCCGCTGCGCGAAGTGGAGCAAGCCGCCACCCGGATCGCCGCCGGCGACCTGACCGTGCAGCTGGCCGTCGACGGCAAGGATGAAATCGCCGGCCTGACGCGCGCGATGAACGGCATCAGCGCCAACCTCTCGGCCGTGGTCGGCCAGGTGCGCGGCGGTGCCGACCAGATCGCGCTGGCATCCGGCGAGATTGCCAGCGGCAACCAGGACCTGTCGTCGCGCACCGAGCAGCAGGCCGGCAACCTGGAGGAGACGGCCAGCTCGATGGAAGAATTGACGGCTACCGTGCGCCAGAACGCGGAAAACGCGCGGCAGGCGAACCAGCTGGCGCAAAACGCTTCCGACGTGGCCGCCCGCGGGGGCGCCGTGGTGTCGCAGGTGGTCGATACGATGGGTTCGATCGACGCTTCGGCCCGCAAGATCGTCGACATCATCGGCGTCATCGACGGCATCGCCTTCCAGACCAATATCCTGGCGCTGAACGCGGCCGTGGAAGCGGCCCGCGCCGGCGAACAGGGCCGGGGCTTTGCCGTGGTGGCGGGCGAAGTACGCACGCTGGCCCAGCGCAGCGCGGCGGCCGCGCAAGAGATCAAGGGCTTGATCGGCAATTCCGTCAGCCAGGTCGAGGCCGGCAGCAAGCTGGTCGAGCAGGCCGGCAGCACGATGCAGGAAGTGGTGGCCAGCGTGCGCCGCGTAACTGATATCATGGCCGAGATCCGCGTGGCCAGCGAGGAGCAGTCCTCCGGCATCGAGCAGGTGAACATGGCGATCACGAATATGGACCAGGTGACGCAGCAGAACGCCGCGCTCGTCGAGCAGGCCGCCGCGGCGGCCGCGGCGATGCAGGAAGAAGCCGCCAGCCTGGCGCGCGTGGTGCGCCAGTTCCAGCTCGACGAGGCGCGGGCAAAAAAAACCCGCGTCCAGGACGCGGGTGAAAGGATTCAAATCGGGAGAGATTTGAAAGAGCAAGACCATCTTCTCACGTCCGTATGACAGAGCAATGACATCGCGCCGCACAGGAGGCCCCAAATAGCCGCCCGCGCTCCCCGCACCAGCGGGAGGTGCGCGGCGGCGGCCTCCTGCCTTGCGGCGCTGCTGCTGGCCGCTTGCGCAGGCAAGCCGCCGGCGCCGCCTTCCTCTTCCCCTCCACCGGCCGCTTCTCCCGCCGGTCCTTCTGCCACCGATCCCTTTGCAGCCTTGCTGGCGGGCCGTTCGAGCGGCCCGATGCTGCGCATCGCCGACGATGCGCTGATCGCCATCACCGTGCGGCGCGGGGGCGCCCTGGCCCGGCTCGGGCACGACCACGTGGTGGCGGTACGCCGCATCGACGGGCGCGTCGACCCGGCGGCCGGCCTGGCCGTGCTGCGTTTCCGTCTCGACGAGATGACGGTCGACGAAACGGCGCTGCGCCGGGAAGCGGGGCTGACCACACAACCTACGCCCGATGCCATCGCCGGCACCCGCGTCAATATGCTGGCGAAGGTGCTCGACGCGGAAAAATACCCGCTGGTCGAGGTGCGCGCGCGACGCACCGGCGAGCCGGGGCAACTGCAGGCAGACATCACCCTGCATGGCGTCACGCGCAGCTACAGCGTTCCCACGGTACTCGACACCAGTGCGCAAGGCGTTACCGCGCGCGGCACGCTGGTGCTGAAGCAGACCGATTTCGGCATCACGCCGTTTTCCGTGATGGGCGGCGCGCTGGCCGTGCAGGATGCGCTGGAGATACGTTTCATCTTGCCCGCTCGCCCTATTGCGCCGGACGCGGTACGATAGCGCCATGCAATCCCACCAGAACGGCATGAACGGGGATGCCACGACGGAGCGCCCGGCACGCCGGGCGGACATCGCCACCGCTCCCCTGCCGGCAGCCAAACCCGGAACGCGCGCCTGGGTGCGCATGCCCTCCGGCAGGCGCCTCGACCTGCTCGACCCCACGCCATTCGACTGGGACGACGCGGACCTGGCGCTGGGCCTGGCCCGCACCTACCGCTGGGGCGGGCACTCCGCCTGGCCGCTGCCCCTGTCCGTGGCCCAGCATTCGCTGACGGTGCTGCAACTGCGCCGCCTTGCCAAGACCCGCCCCACCCCCGAAGCCGAGCTGCGCGAACTGCTGCACGACGCCGAGGAAGGCTTGCTGGGCTTCGACTGCATTTCCGTCCTTAAACCATTCCTGGGCGGGGCGTTTCGCGAGCTGACGCGGCGCCTTGAAAGGGCGATCTACGTCCGCTACGGCCTGCCAGCGTGGACGAGCGCCGCCTACCTGGCCCACAAGCGCGCCGACAGGCTGGCCGCCGCGAGCGAAGCGGTCCACGTGGTCGGCTGGACACCGGACGAGGTGCGCCGCACGCTGAAAATCCGCGTCCAGCCGCTGCGCGACGATCCACTGGTCGCGCTGTATGGCGGAACGGCCTGGGAACCCTGGCCGCCGGCCCTGGCCTGCGAACGTTTTTTGCGGGAATTGCAGAGGTTGAAAGAGTGCAGCACCTGAGATACGGCCCGAAGCCGAATTGCTAAGAGGCAGTTTTTAAAGATTATTTTGCACTTATCCACTTCAGTTGTGGATAACGATGTGGACAAGAGGGACTTGACAGGCCGGAGAGCCAGTACTGGCGCGGGTTTCAACAAAATGCCCATTTGTGAGGCAAAATTCAAGGTCAGTAAAATCAAGCACTTACAGATTGGTTCGGCGGCCAGTGGCGGCAGGCCGGCGGGCCCGTGAAAAAATAATTCGGCCCTGGCCGCAGGGTTCCTCTCCCGCTTCGGGTCAGGCCCGACCTTTGACAAAAATGCCGCCGAGGAATAGTGTCACCCCACCGTTTACAACGAGCCGCGCAGAGTGAATCATGCAAGCCGATACCGATGAAGCCAGCAACGGCTGGATGATAGAAGACGACATGCCCGCCCCCGAGCCGCAGGCAAATGCCGGGCCGGTGCCATGGAAGGTCCTGATCGTCGACGACGACGTGGACGTGCACGTGGTGACCAAGTTTTCTCTGAGCAACGCGAACTTCATGGGCCGCCGGCTGTGCTTCCTGCACGCGTACAGCGGGGAAGAAGCCTTGGCCGTGCTGCGCAGCCATGACGACGTGGCACTCGTGCTGCTGGACGTGATCATGGAAACGGCGGATGCCGGCCTGAAGGTCGCGCGGCGGGTCCGAGACGAACTGGGCAATTCGCTGGTGCGCATCGTGCTGCGCACCGGGCAACCAGGCCAGTCGCTGGAACACAGCATCATCCTGGACTACGACATCAACGATTTCTGGTGCAAGACCGACTTGACGACCCGCAAGCTGTTCACCACCGTGATCGCCTCGCTGCGCGGTTATCACAGCCTGTACGAGGCGCAGCGGCGCATCGAGCGTGCCGAGGCCGCGCTGCGCGCCGTGCGCGGCCCTGCCGAGGAAGCCCATGTCGCGGTGCGCGCCGGAAGCACCTGGAGCGGAGAAGTCCGCTTGGGCGATTCGGCCGTGCCGGTGCGCTTGCACGTGGCGCCAGGAACCGAACCGGGGCAATTCACGGTGACCGGGCAGCTGCCACCGGAAGCGGACGGAACTGTATAGGCATACAGCATTCATCTTGCAGGCAATGTCGGGCTACATGCCGGCATATTGTTGGCTTAGCCCTGAGTCCTGGTGCTAAGTCGCGGATTCTGAAGCCTTTTTTCGAATATCCACACGGATTGGGGATAACTTTGTTGATAAGCCGCCCTTGACAACGCAAACAGCCCGTAATGACGCCGTTTTCCTTAAACTGCCCGTTCAAAAGGCAAACCCGGCGCTCAATAAAATCAAGGACTTGCGAGCCCATCGGTGAAACCTCTTCAGGCTGCCGAAAAATCTTCTCTGTTATTCTTTTATTCAATTTTTGTGCATAACCCTGCGGTTTGACCCGGCGCTGTCCAGGATAGGCAACGGCAGGCCAGCGCGGCCCCGCAGTGTTAGCTGCCGCGCAGTGCGCGCGGGGAATCGGGGCTATCCTGCGGTCTCTTTCCAAGGAGACCACCATGAGCGAACCATTGAATCCCGGCGACGAAGCGGCACCCGGCACCCCAGGCAGTGGCGAGGACGTATGCCCGGCCTGCCATGGCAGCGGCAAGCAGACGGACGGCAAGTCCTGCCCGAATTGCGGCGGCAGCGGTGTCATCCAGGAGGGCATCGGCGGCGGCTGAAGGCGGGCTGACAGCGGGCGCGGTGGTGCCCGGCGTGGACACAGGGCAAGGGGGCGCGGATAATAGCGCCCCATGACCGAAACACCCGTCCGCCCGCGTTCCCTCACCGAACTGTTCATTGCCTTTACCGTGCTGGCCCTGCAGGGCTTCGGCGGCGTGCTGCCCGTCGTGCAGCGCGAGATCGTCGAACGGCGGCGCTGGATGACGCAAGAGGATTTCATGGAAGAGTGGGCCGTGGCGCAGACGATGCCGGGCCCGAATGTCTGCAACCTGTCGCTCGTCATCGGCAACCGCTTCTTCGGCTTGCGCGGCGCGCTGGCCGCCTTGCTGGGCCTCTTGCTGGTGCCGGCCCTCGTCGTGCTCACCGTCGGCTCGGTCTACACCCATTACTCGGACCACCCGCGCGTGGCCGGCGCCCTGCGCGGCATGGCCGCGGTGGCGGCCGGCATGATCGCCGCCACCGGCATCAAGATGGCCGCCACGCTGCGCAAGCACCCGCTGCCGCTGGCCGTCACGCTGCCGCTGGCGGCGCTCGGCGTCATCGGGCTTGCGGTGCTGCGGGTGCCCATGCTCGCAGCCCTGCTCGTGCTGGGCGGCACCGGCTGCGTGCTGACGTGGCGGAAGCTCAAGCCATGAGCGGCCAGCCATTGCCGATCATGCCGATTGTGCTGGCGTGGCACGACTGGCTGGACCTGTTCGTCCACTACCTGGTGATCTCGCTGATGTCGGTGGGCGGCACGATTGCCACCACGGCGGAGATGCACCGCTACCTCGTCGAACAGCACGGCTGGCTGACGCAGGCGCAATTCAACGATTCCATCGCGATCGCCCAGGCGGCGCCGGGCCCGAACGTGCTGTTCGTGGCGCTGATGGGGTGGAACGTGGGCATGAACGCGGGCAGCTATGCGGCTGCCGTGCTGGGCGTGATCGTCACGATGGTCGGCGCCCTGCTTCCTTCCAGCGTGCTGATGCTGCTGGCGGCCAGCTGGGCCCACCGCAACCGCGAGCTGCGCCTGGTGCGCGCCTTCAAGCAGGGCATGGCGCCGCTGGTGATCGCCATGCTCGTCTCGACCGGCATCATCCTCGGCAGCGCCAACGGCAACCTCGCCACCGACTGGCCGCTGTACGCGGTATCGGTGACGGCCGCCCTGCTGATCTGGCGCACCCGCATCCACCTGCTGTGGCTGCTGGCGGCCGGCGCGCTGCTCGGGGCGATGGGCTGGCTGTGACCGTCAGGCCGCCGCAAGCCGGCGGTCGAGCGACCAGCGGCCCGCGCCGGCCAGCGCGATCGTGCCGAACACAATCACCAGCAGCCAGCCGAACTGCCCCTGCTCGATGCTCCAGTCGGCGTGCACCAGCACCATCGAGACCAGCAACAGGAACAGCACGGGCAGGCAGGCCAGCCGCGTGAACAGCCCGGCAGCGACCAGGAACGGACACAGCACCTCGGCGAACAGCGCGCACGCCAGCGTCAGGCCGCGGCCCAGGTGCAGCGGATCGTCGATGCGCGCCAGCTCCTGTTGCCAGTGCAGCAGCTTCGGCAAGCCGTGCACCCACAGCAGCAGCGCGGCGCCCGCCAGGCGGGCGAACAGCAGGCCCGCGTCCGGCGCGGAGGGACCGATGAGTTTCTTCAGCATCCTGTCCTCCACCTGGCTCATTTGTTCTGGTAGCCGCCGTAATGCTTCACTGGGCTCCACTCGGGCAGCACGGCCGGGGCCGGTGCCGCGTACTTGCCGAACGTGTCATCGGCATACACGACCTTGCCGTTGACGATCGTCAGCGCCGCTTCCAGGTTACGAATGCCCTCTTCCGACATGGTGAAGTAATCCTGCGGGAGGATCACCAGGTCGGCGTACTGGCCCACGGCCAGCGTGCCCTTGACCTTTTCCTCGCCGCTCATCCAGGCGCTGCCGCGTGTCATCAGCTGCAAGGCTTCATGACGCGACAGGCGGTCCTCCTCCTGCCAGATCCGCAGGCCGCCGGCCGTCTTGCCGGTCACGGCCCAGTAGATCGAGGGCCATGGACCATAGCTGGAAACACGGGTGCCATCGGTGCCCAGGCCGACCGGGATGCCCATCTTCAGCATGGTGCGGATCGGCGGCATCTGGCGCGTCTGCGCGCCGTAGCGCTTCCAGTAGGCTTCCCCCTGGAAGTACAGGCGGTTCTGAACGGCCACGCCGCCGCCCAGCTTTTTCACGCGGGCCAGCTGCGCATCGGAAATCGTTTCGGCGTGGTCGAAGAACCAGCGCAGGCCGTCCAGCGGGATTTCCTTGTTGACTTTCTCGATGACGGCCAGGTCGCGCTCGATGGACTCGCCGTAGGTGGCGTGGATGCGGAACGGCCAGCGGTTCTTCACCAGCAGTTTCAACACGGCTTCGAGCTCGCCTTCCATGTGCTCCGGCATGTCCGGGCGCGGCTCCAGGAAGTTCTCGAAGTCGGCCGCGCTCCACACCAGGTTCTCGCCACCGCCCTCGGTGTTGTAGCCGTTGGCGTAGAACAGGTGGTCGTTCTTGTCGGGCTTCGTCTGCGTCAGCCAGCGCTGGTAGTCTTCCAGTTCCTTGCCGGGCTTTTGCGCGAACAGGTAGTACGAGGTGCGCACGGTCAGCTTGCCGTTCTTCGCCAGCTCCAGGCTGACGGCGTAGTCGTCCGGGTAGGCCTGGCCCCCGCCACCCGCATCGATCGCGCTGGTGATGCCGAGGCGGTTCAGTTCGCGGTAGTACTGCAAGGTGGAGTTCAGCTGCTGGTCGCGCGGCAGCATGCCGGTCTTGGCGAGCGTGGAGTACAGGATCAGCGCGTTCGGCTTGGCGATCAACAGGCCGGTGGGCTTGCCGTCCGCGCCCAGCTCGACGACGCCTTCCTTGTATTGCGTGTTCTCGTCGTAGCCGAGCGTCTCGATGCCCTTCTGATTGAGGAAGCCCAGGCCGTACAGGTACAGCAGGAAGACCGGCTTATCCGGCACCGCTGCGTTGATTTCGGCCAGCGTGGGCAGGCGCTTTTCCTCGAACTGGTATTCGTTCCATCCGCCGACGACCTTGACCCATTGCCCCGGCGGCGTGCGCGCGGCCTGCTCCTTCAACATCGCCAGCGCGCGCTTGAGCGAGGTGACGCCGTCCCAGCGCAGCTCGGCGTTGTAGTTCAAGCCTTCGCGGATGATGTGCAGGTGGGAGTCGTTCAGGCCCGGGATGACGGTGCGCCCGCCTGCGTCGATGACCTGGGTATCGGACGTCTTGCGCTTCAGTACCTGGGCATTCGTGCCCACGGCGGTGATCTTGCCCCCGTCGATCGCCACGGCCTGGGCGAACTGGCCTTCCCTGACCATCGTCGCCACCTTTGCATTGGTGACGATCAGGTCGGTTGCCATGGATGTGTTGGTCCCTGCCGCCGCGATTGCGGCAGCGAGCATCAGTCGCTTCATGCTTCTTCCTTTGTAAAACTACAGAAAACTTGCCGGGCGACCGCTGCCCGCTGGCGGCTGGAGTTGCCGCCTCGTGCCGCTTATTCCTTGATGGCTTCGACGGCGATGGTCAGCGTGACTTCATCGCTCACGTTCGGCGCGTACTTGCCGGCGTTGAACTCGGAACGCTTGATCGTGGCGGTCGCGTTGGCGCCGCAGGCATCCTTCTTCGCCATCGGGTGCGGCTGGCACTTGAACGAATTCACTTTCAGGGTGACCGGCTTGGTCACGCCCTTGACGGTCAGGTTGCCGTCCACCGACGCCAGCGCGTCGCCGCTGAAGTTGAACTTGGTCGACTTGAAGGTGATGGCGGGGTATTTCTCGACGTCGAAGAAGTCGGCGCCCTTGATGTGGCTGTTGAACAGGTCATTGCCCGTGTTGACGGACTTGGTGTCGATCGTGATTTCCGTCGAGCCGGTCTTGGCGGCGCGGTCGATCGTGATCTTGCCTTTCGTCTTGTCGAAACGGCTTTCCTGGGTCGAGAAGCCCAGGTGGCTGTACGAGAAGCGCGCGAAGGTATGCGCGTCGTCGATCACATAGGTTTCCGGCGCAGCAAAGGCAACGCTGGAAAAGCCGGCGGCCAGCACGAGGGCGATCAGTTTTTTCATGGGTATTCTCTCCAATAGGGTTATCGATGCGGCATTATGTCCGCGCCCGGGAAGAGTGTAAAACGGAAAATTTACCGCTGTGCTATCGAAATTATCGATAGTGTGATGCTCGCCGGAATGGGAGCATCTTAGCGGCCCACGCACCCATTGCGTATCTGCCAAAGGGGAAAGAAGGCGCTCCCGCGTCCGGGGAACACCCTGCAATGGATGAGCCCGTGTCACCCTGGTGCCAGGCACCGAGGGACACAAGCTCAGCAGTAAGGGCGTGTCACGCTGCCCCTCGCAAGGCAGCACTCCTCGGAGACCACGAACTGAACAAAGCGTTAATGTCGAGCTCGTGTCACCCTGGTGCCTGGCACCAAGGTGACACGAGCTCGGCAGTTGCGACGCGATCAGCGGGCCAGCAGGCGGTCCAGCAGCTTTTCCTCGAGGGCGGCGAAGGCGGGGTTGCCGCGGTGGCGGGGGCGCGGCAGGTCGATGGCGAGGTCGAGGGTGATGCGGCCCTCTTCGATCAGCAGCACGCGGTCGGCCAGCGCCACCGCTTCCTGCACATCGTGCGTGACGAGCACGGCGGTGAAGCCGCGCTGGCGCCACAGCGATTCGATCAGCTGCTGCATCTCGATGCGCGTCAGCGCATCCAGGGCGCCGAGCGGCTCGTCGAGCAGCAGCAGCGACGGTTCATGCACGAGGGCGCGGGCGAGCGCCACGCGCTGCCGCTGGCCGCCGGACAGTTGCGCGGGCCACGCGTCGGCGCGGTCCGCCAGGCCTACGGCAGCCAGCGCGCCGGCCGCCGCATGCAATCCATTCGGAAGGCCGAGCGCCACGTTTTCCAGCACCGTCTTCCACGGCAACAGCCGCGCTTCCTGGAACATCATCCGCAGCGGCACTTCTTCGTGGCGCACCGCCGTGCCGACGGTGATGCGGCCATCGTCGATGGGATCGAGCCCGGCGATCGCGCGCAGCAGCGTGCTCTTGCCGCAGCCGCTGCGGCCCACGATGGCGACGAATTCGCCGGCCTTCAGTTCCAGGCCGATGCCATCGAGCACGCGGCGCTGGCCGAACGATTTCGTCAAGCCTTGCAGGTGGACGCCCACGCCCTGCCGGCGCAAGGGCCGGCGCACGGGCGACGGCTCGGCCGGCTCGGGAGTGAAGGCGAAGGGCTCGCTATCGAGGGGTAAGGTGGCGTGCAGCATGTTCGTCTTTCAGTGATGGTTCAGCTATAACTCGGGTTCCAGCGCAGTAGCCGGCGCTCCAGCGCGCGGGCGACGAGGTCGGCCAGCTTGCCGAGGATCGCGTACAGCAGGATCCCCACCAGCACCACGTCCGTCTGCAGGAATTCGCGCGCATTCATCGTCATGTAGCCGATGCCCGCCTGGGCGGAAATCGTCTCGGCCACGATCAGGAGCACCCATACGAGGCCCAGCGAGAAGCGCACGCCGACGAGGATCGACGGCAGCGCGCCCGGCAGGATCACGTCGCGGTACAGCGGCCAGCCCTTCAGGCCATAGCTCTTCGCCATCTCGATCAGCCCGGCATCCGTGGCGCGGATGCCGTGAAACGTGTTCAGGTACACGGGGAAGAACACGCCTACGGCCAGCAGGAACAGTTTCGCGGTCTCGTCGATGCCGAACCACAGGATCACGAGCGGAATCAGCGCCAGCGCCGGGATGTTGCGCACCATTTGCAGCGTGGTATCGAGCAGCGTCTCGGCGCGGCGGAAGCTCCCCGTCAGGAGGCCCAGCGCGAGGCCCAGGCCGGCGCCGGCGGCAAAGCCGGACATGGCCCGCCACAGGCTCGTGCGCAGGTGTTCCCACAGCTCGCCGGAGGCGGCGAGCGTCCAGAACGCCGTCGCCACGGCGAGCGGCTCGGGCAGGATGCGGCTCGACAGCCAGCCCGTGCGGGCCGACACTTCCCACGCCAGCAGCAGCGCGATCGGCAGCAGCCACGGCGCCAGCGCGGCCTTCGCGCGCGTCAGGCCGCCCGAGCGCGGCGCGGCGGTGACGCTGGTAGCGACGGCGGTATTCATGTCACGCCGCCTTCTTCGGCACAATATCGGTGGCCATCACCTCGCCGAACGGCCCCGTGATCGACACTTCGCCCTGGCCCTTCCCTTTGCCCAGCAATGGGAACACGAGCTCCGCGAAGCGGTACGACTCTTCCAGGTGCGGATAGCCGGAGAAGATGAAGGTCTCGATGCCCAGCGCCTCGTATTCGCGGATGCGCGCGGCCACCGTTTCGGGATCGCCCACCAGCGCCGTGCCGGCTCCGCCGCGCACCAGCCCCACGCCGGCCCACAGGTTCGGCGACACTTCCAGCTTGTCGCGCCGGCCGCCGTGCAGCGCGGCCATGCGGCGCTGCCCTTCCGAATCCATGCGGGCGAACGATGCCTGGGCCTTGGCGATCACGTCGTCGTCCAGGTGCGAGATCAGCTTCTCGGCCGCCTGCCACGCCTCTTCGTTCGTCTCGCGCACGATCACGTGCAGGCGGATGCCGAACTTCACGGTGCGGCCATGTTCCGCGGCGCGCGAACGGATGTCGGCGATCTTCTCGGCCACCGCGGCGGGTGGCTCGCCCCACGTCAGGTACACGTCCATCTGTTCGGCGGCCAGTTCATGTGCCGCTTCCGACGAACCGCCGAAGTATAGCGGCGGATACGGTTTCTGCACGGGCGGGTACAGCGTCTTGGCGCCTTTCACTTGCAGGTGCTTGCCCTCGAAGTCGAAGCCCGCGTCGCCGCCCTCGCCGGACAGCGCGCCGCGCCAGATGCGGATGAATTCATCCGAGATCTCGTAGCGCGTGGCGTGGTCGGCGCTCAGGCCGTCCGCCGCCAGTTCGGCGGGATCGCCGCCGGTGACCACGTTGATCAGCAGCCGGCCGTTCGACAGCCGGTCGAAGGTCGAAGCCATGCGTACCGCCAGGCCCGGGGTGGATAGCCCCGGCCTGACGGCGACGAGGAATTTCAGCTTCTTCGTCGCGTGAATGAGCGAGGACGCGACTACCCAGGCATCCTCGCACGAGCGCCCGGTGGGCAGCAGCACGCCGTCGTAGCCCAGCGTGTCGGCCGCCACGGCCACCTGCCGGAGGTAGTCGGCATCGACGGCGCGCGCGCCTTTCGACGTGCCCAGGTAACGGCTGTCGCCGTGGGTGGGAATGAACCAGAACAAATTCAACGACATGTCAACTCCGTATTGAGCTTACTTGGCCGATGCCAGCACGGCATCGGCGATGGTGATGGGTTTCGGGATCAACTTCAGCTTGGCAAAAGCGTCGGCGATCTTCTGCTGCTCGCGCAGCACGTCCGGCGACACGGGCTTCACGCCATAGCTGTAGCGCGAAGCGGCCAGTTCGACCACGCTCGGGTCGAGTCCCGTCTGCGCCGACAGGATCGCCGATACCTCCCTGGCGTTGTCGCGGCCCCAGTCGTCGACCTTGGCGATCTCCTCCAGCAGCACCTGCTGCAAGGCCGGATTGCGCCGTGCCCAGTCGCGCGAGGCCAGGTAGAACTGGTGGTTGGCCACCAGGCCCTTGCCGTCCACGAGCACGCGGGCGCCCAGCTGCTTCTGCGCCGCGGCGAAGAACGGGTCCCAGATCACCCAGGCATCCACGGAACCGCGCTCGAATGCGGCGCGCGCATCTGCCGGCGGCAGGTACACGGGCTGGATATCCTTGTACGCGACGCCCGCCTGCTCCAGCGCGCGCAGCAGCAGGTAGTGCACGTTGGAGCCCTTGTTCAGCGCCACGCGCTTGCCCTTGAGCTGCGCCACGCTCTGGAGCTTTGACTCCTTCCGCACGACGATCGCCTCGCTGTGCGGCGACGGCGGCTCGTTGCCGACATAGACCAGGTTGGCGCCGGCCGCCTGGGCAAAGATGGGCGGCGCTTCGCCGACGGTGCCGAAATCGATCGAGCCCACGTTCAGGCCCTCGAGCAGTTGCGGGCCGGCCGGGAATTCCGTCCACTGCACCGTCACGCCCTGCGGCGCCAGGCGCTTTTCCAGCGTGCCGCGGCCCTTGAGGAGCGTGAGCGTGCCGTATTTCTGGTAGCCGATGCGCACGACCTTCTTGTCCTGCGCATGGGCGAGCTGGAATGCGCCCGCGACGGCGGTGGCTACCAGCAGGCCCAGCGTGCGGCGACGGGCGGCGCGGTTCCCTTGCTGCGTCATGCTGCCGCCCTTGCCGCGAAAGCGTGTTCCTGGGGTGTGCGCGCCGCATCGCCGGCCGCGCGGCGGTAACCGAGCGCGCAGTCCAGCGCGGCCACGCCGGCCGCCACGCGCGCGGCGATTTCCGGTGCCAGCGTCACGCCTTCGTGATCGGACCACTGCACCTGCTGGGCGGTGGCGTAGATGCTGGTCAGCACCTGGTCCGCTTCCAGCGCATGCAGCACGGGGCGCAGCGCGTAGTCGAGGGCCAGCAGGTGCGACTGGCTGCCGCCCGTGGCGACCGGCAGCACGACCTTGCCGGCCAGGCCGTTTTGCGGCAGCAGGTCCAGGAAGGCTTTCAGGACGCCCGAATAGGCTGCCTTGTATACGGGTGTGGCGACGATCACTGCTTGCGCTTCGGCGACTTCGGCCAGCGCCGCCTGCAGCACGGGATTGGTCGCGTCGGCCGCCAGCAGGGCCTGGGCGGGCAGGTCGCGCACGTTCAGCCGGGTGCTGCGGTGGCCATGCACGGCCAGCTTGTCGCCGATGTGATGCAGGAGCCGGCTGGACGTGGACGGGACCGCGGGGCTGCCGGAAATCAGAAGGATGCTCATGGTGTTCGCCTTGTTATGACAGTTCAGTGCCTGCAAGGCTAAGGCACGGTCACCCATTAAAGAACGAATGCTTTCGCACTTCGATATGTGATTTTTTAAGCATGATTTTCCCGCATATGGATGCGTGGTTTTCTTCGTGGACTGTTGCTTGGGCCGGGCGCAATACTGCGCGGGTCTTCACTCTCGGGACCATCCATGAACGCACCAGAACCCGCCCTGCGGCAGACGGACCCGCTGGCCATTGCCGCGTCGCTGGCCGAGGAACTCGCCGCCACCGCCGTCGCCCGCGATGCCGCCGGCGGCCACGCGCGCCACGAACGCCAGTTGATCCGTGCCTCCGGCCTGCTCACGCTGTCGATCCCCACGGACTTCGGCGGCCAGGGCGCCGGCTGGGACACCACCCTGCTGGCCGTGCGCATCCTGGCCCGCGCCGACAGCGCGCTAGCCCACGTGTTCGCCTTCCACCACCTGCAGCTGGCCGGCATCCAGCTCTACGGCACGCAGCAACAGCAACGCCACCTGCTGCACGCGACCGTGGACGACAAACTGTTCTGGGGAAATGCGCTGAACCCGCTGGATCGCCGGCTGGTCGCGGCCGACGCCAAGGGCGGCTACCTGCTGAACGGCACCAAGAGCTTCGCCTCCGGTTCGGTGGGCTCGGACTGGCTGACGATCTCCGCCTGGCACCAGAGCACCCAGACGTCGCTGATCGGCGTGCTGCCGACAGGGGCGGACGGCGTGGACGTGCGCGCCGACTGGGACGCGTTCGGCCAGAAGCAGACCGACAGCGGCACCGTGCAATTCCACGGCACACTGCTGCCGATCGGCCTCGTGCTGCAGCAACCCGGCCAGGCCGCTACCCCGCTGTCCACCGTGCGCTCGCAGGTCGCCCAACTGATCATGACGAACCTGTACCTGGGCATCGCCGAAGGGGCGTTCGACGCGGCGCGCGAATATACCGCCAGCGAGGCGCGGCCCTGGTTCGCCTCAAGCGTGGAGCGCGCCGTGGACGACCCGTTCGTGCAGCACCGCTACGGCGAGCTGTGGACGCTGCTGCGCCCGGCCGTGGTGCTGGCCGACCACGCGGGGCGCGAACTGGAGCGCGTATTCCGGCTGGGGAGCGACGTGACGGCGCGCGAGCGCGGCGAGCTCGCGATCGCCGGTGCCGAGGCGAAGGTGCTGGCGCACCGCGCCGCCATCGAGATCGGCAGCCAGCTGTTCGAGCTGACGGGCGCCCGTTCCACGTCGGCCCGTTTCGGCCTGGACCGCTACTGGCGCAATGCCCGCGTGCACACGCTGCACGACCCGGTCGACTACAAGTACCGTGACCTGGGCCGCTATGCGCTGTCCGGCACGCTGCCCGAACCCACTCCCTATTCCTGATTGAACGCGATGAATGCCATTCATGGCCTGCCGGCGGCCGGTCCGCTGATCCGGCTGCGCAACGTATCGAAATCCTTCGGTGGCCGCGTGGCCGCCGTGCGCGACGTATCGCTCGATATCGCCGCCGGCGAGATCTTCGGCATCGCCGGCCGCAGCGGCGCCGGCAAGTCCACGCTGCTGCGCCTGTTCAACCTGCTGGAACGCCCGGACGCCGGCACGGTCACCGTCGACGGCCAGGAACTCACGCGCCTGGACAAGCGCGCGCTGCGCGCGGCCCGCCAGAACATCGGCATGATCTTCCAGGGTTTCAACCTGCTCCAGAACGCCACGGTGGCCGACAACGTGGCCTTTCCCCTGAAGATCCACGGCGGCCGTTCGCGTGACGACATCGCGCGGCGCGTGGCCGATTGCCTGGCGCTGGTGCACCTGGAAGACAAGCCGGGCGCCTACCCGGCTGAACTTTCCGGCGGCCAGCGCCAGCGCGTGGCGATCGCCCGCGCGCTGGCCAGCGGCCCGGCCGTGCTGCTGTGCGACGAACCCACGTCCGCCCTCGATGCCGAGACCACCCGCAGCATCCTGGCCACGCTCGCCGACGTGAACGCGCGGCTGGCCGTGACGATCGTGATCGTCAGCCACGAGCTCGACGTGCTGGCCGCGCTGTGCCAGCGCGTGGCCGTGATCGAGGATGGCGCGGTGGCCGAAATCGTACGGCCCCATGCTCCCCAGGCGGTCACGGCGCTGGGCCGCGAGCTGCTTGGCCTGTTCAATGCGTCCAGCCGGGAGAGCCTCCATGCCTGAACAACAATGGCTGGATCTGTTGCCCGAGCTGTGGACGGCGCTGGGGCAGACGCTGACGATGCTGGCCATCGGCCTCTCGGCCGCCGTGCTGCTGGGTGGCCCGCTGGGCGTGCTGCTGTTCCTCGTCTCGCGCGGCCAGCCGCTGCAAAACCGCTTCGCGGCCGCGGTGCTGGGCTGGTTCGTCAATACCGTGCGCTCGTTCCCGTTCATCATCCTGCTGGTGGCGCTGGTGCCGCTCACGCGCCTCATCGCCGGCACCTCGATCGGGCCGCTGGCGGCCAGCGTGCCGCTGTCCTGCGCCGCCATCCCCTATTTCGCCCGGCTGGTCGAACAGAACCTGCGCGAGGTGCCGCGCGGCGTGATCGAGGCGGCCCACGCGATGGGCGCCAGCGAGCTGCAGATCGTGTTGCGCGTGCTGCTGGTGGAAGCGCGTTCGGGCCTCGTGCTCGCGCTGACGGTGCTCGCGATCAGCTTCCTGTCCTATTCGGCCGTGGCCGGCGTGGTGGGCGGCGGCGGCATCGGCGACCTGGCCATCCGCTACGGCTACTACCGCTTCGAGACCGAGATGATGATCGCCACCGTGGTGCTGCTGGTGCTGATCGTGCAACTGATTCAATTCACCGGCGGCCGCCTCGCGCGCCGCCTCGACAAACGCTAGGAGTGTTATCAATGACCTTTCAAAGACGTGCGCTGCTGTTCGCGCTGCTGCTCGCTTCGCTGGGGGCCCACGCGAAGGAGCCGAAGGAACTGGTGATCGGCACCAGCGCCGGCCCGTATGCCGACCAGGTAAAGCTGGGCATCAAGCCGATCCTGGAGCGCCAGGGCTACAAGGTGAAGCTGGTCGAATTCAACGACTATATCCAGCCCAACTTCGCGCTGGCCGAAGGCTCGCTCGATGCCAACGTGTTCCAGCACGTGGTCTACCTGAACAAGTTCGCCACGGAGCACAAGCTGGCCATCGCGCCCCTGGTGACGGTGCCGACCGCGCCGATCGCCATCTACAGCAAGAAGCACAGGAGCCTTGCCGAGGTGAAGGAAGGCAGCACCGTCGCGCTGCCGAACGACCCGACCAACCAGGCGCGCGCTCTCGTGATGCTGGAGCAGCTGGGCTGGATCAGGCTGCGGCCGGGTGTCGATCCGGTGCGCGCTTCCGAGCGCGACGTGGCGCAGAACGTGAAGAAGATCCGGCTCGTCCCGCTGGAGGCGGCCCAGCTGCCCCGCTCCCTGCAGGATACCGACTACTCCTTCGTCAACGGGAACTATGCGCTGGCCTCGGGCCTGAAGCTGCGCGACGCGCTCAAGACGGAAAAGATCTCGCCCAACTATGTGAACCTGGTCGCCGTGAAGACGGCCGACAAGGACAAGCAGTTCGCCAGGGATATCGCCGCCGCCTACCGCTCGCGCGAATTCCTGGCCGTCACCAACCGGCACTTTGCCGACTATGCCAAGACGGATTACCAGCTCGCGCTGGAAGCCGCAAAATAAGAATCGAAGGAAGAACACGATGCAACGCCGTACTTTGTTGAAATCCATGGCCGGTGCCGCCGCGGCCGTGGCCATCCCCTCGCTGGCGCGCGCCGCCGCCCCGTTGAAGGAGCTGCGGCTCGATTACGCGTATTACTCGCCGCCGAGCCTCGTCTTGAAACGCTTCGGCTGGCTGGAGGAAGCGTTCAAGCCGGCGGGCACCGAGGTGAAATGGGTGCTGTCGGCCGGCAGCAACCGGGCGCTCGAGTACCTGAACGGCAACAGCATCGACATCGGTTCCTCGGCCGGCCTGGCGGCGCTGCTGGCGCGCGCGAACGGCAATCCGATCCGCACGCCCTATATCTACTCGCGCCCGGAATGGACGGCTCTCGTGGTGCGCAAGGATTCACCGATCCGCTCGGTGGCCGACCTGAAGGGCAAGAAGGTGGCGGCCACGAAGGGCACCGATCCCTACCTGTTCCTGCTGCGCTCCCTGAAGCAGGCCGGCCTGAAGCGCGGCGATATCGAACACGTGGCCCTGCAGCATGCCGACGGGCGCACCGCGCTGGAGCAGGGCCGGGTCGATGCCTGGGCCGGGCTCGATCCGCACATGGCGGCCAGCGAGCTGGAAGGCGGCGCGCGGCTGGTCTACCGGAACGTGGCGTTCAACACCTATGGCTTCCTGAACGTGCGCGAGGCGTTCCTCGCGCAGCGGCCGGAAGAAGTATCGCGCGTGCTGGCCGCATATGAGCGGGCGCGCAAGTGGATCATCGCCCATCCTTCCGAGGCGGCCCGCATCCTGTCCGAGGAAGCGAAGGTCTCGTTGCCGGTGGCGCTGCTGCAGGTAAAGCTGCGCACCGATTTCTCGCAGCCGCAGCCGGGCGACGAGCACGTGGCCGCACTGCGGCAGGCCGCGCCGATCCTGCAGCAGGAAGCGCTGGTGAAGCCGGGCACGAACCTGGACAAGACGATTGACGAGCTGGTCGACACCCGCTTCGCCCGCGCGCTGACGAAGGCTTGACGATGGCGCCGCCCGTGCTGCATTCGACCATCGAGCTGGTGGGCGCACGGCCCGCCGACGACACGGCGCCGCCCGCGCCGGCACCGGCCGCGCCGCGCCCGCGCACGCGGCCGCATCGGGCCTGGGGCTTGCTGGTGCCGGCCCTGGCGCTCGCCGGCGTCGAAGCACTGGTGCGCTCCGGCGCCGTGCCCGCGCACCTGCTGCCGCCGCCCTCCGAGCTTGCCGGCACGCTGGCGCAGCTGGCGCAGGCGGACTTGCTGTGGCATGTGCTCGCCAGTTCGCTGCGCGTCATCGCCGGCTACGCGGCGGGCGGGCTGCTGGGCATCGCGGTGGGCGCGGCGGTGGGGTTGGACGCGCGGATCGCCACCCTGCTCGATCCCACGTTCCAGGCGCTGCGCGCGGTGCCCTCGCTGGCCTGGGTGCCGCTCCTCCTGCTGTGGCTGGGGATTGACGAGGCGCCCAAGCTCGTGCTGATCGCGATTGGCGCCTTCTTCCCCGTCTACATGGGTGCCGCCTCGGGCATCGCCGGCGTGGACCGCAAGCTGGTCGAGGTGGGAAGGCTCTACCGCCTGAGCGGCGCGGCGCTGGCGCGGCGGGTACTGCTGCCGGCCGCGCTGCCGTCGCTGATGACGGGTTTGCGCAACGGCCTGTCGCTGGCCTGGATGTTCATGGTGGCGGCCGAGCTGATCGCCGCCAGCAAGGGGCTGGGTTATCTGCTCAGCGATGGCCGCGAAACGGGCCGCGCCGACATCGTGCTGGCGGCGATCCTGCTGCTGGCACTGCTGGGCAAGGCCAGCGACACCCTGATGCGCCGCCTGGAGACCCGGCTGCTGGCGTGGCGCGACGACCTGGCGAGGGCGGCATGAGCATCGTGGCAACGCCGGTTCTCGACATTTACGTGCAGCGCAAGGCCTTCGGCGACCGCGTCGTGCTGCGCGACCTGCGGCTGCGGCTGGCTGAAGGCGAATTCGTGTCGCTGATCGGCGCCAGCGGCAGCGGCAAGAGCAGCCTGCTGACCATCGTGGCGGGGCTGGACCGCGATTGGCAAGGGCGCGTCACGCTCGACGGCAAGGCGCTCGACGGCGTGTCGGCCGACATCGGCCTGATTTTCCAGGAACCGCGGCTGTTCCCCTGGCTGACGGTGGCGCAGAACGTGGCCTTCGGCGGCGCTGCCGACCCGGCGCCGCTGCTGGCCGACGTGGGCCTCGACGGCTTGGGCGAGCGCCTTCCCCGCCAGCTGTCCGGCGGGCAGGCGCAGCGCGCCGCGATCGCGCGCGGCCTGTTCAACCGCCCGCGCGTGCTGCTGCTGGACGAGCCCTTCTCGGCCGTCGATGCCTTCACCCGCATCCGGCTGCAGGACCTGCTGCGACGCGTGGCGCGCGAGCACGCTCTGACGATCCTGATGGTGACGCACGACCTCGACGAGGCCCTGTTCCTCAGCGACCGGATCGTGCTGCTCGACGGCGGCGCCCTGCGCGCCACGTACACGCCGCCGCCGGGCCCGCGCCGCCGCGACGATCCGGGACAGGCGGCATTGAAGGGCCGCATCCTGGACGAGCTGTACGCCGCCCACGCATTGTAGAGCCAGCGGGGCGCCCTTCCCTGTTCCGGTCGGCCATAATCCATCAAAAGCGGCCGAAACAGGAGACGCCCATGGACACCGACATCAAGGATGACTACGCGATCGCGGCCCGTTGCCTCGACCCCGTGCAGGCGCACGTGCTGCGCGGCTGCCTGGAGGCGGCCGGCATCCGCGCCGCCGTCATGGACGAGCACCACTCGCAAGTGGACCAGCTGATCTCGCCCGCGCTGGGCGGCGCCCGCGTGCTCGTGCACGAGCGCGACCTGGCCGCCGCCAAGGACGTGCTCGCCGCGTTCGAGCGCGGCGACCTGGCGTTGCGGGACGGCGAGATGCCGGAATGATCAATCGCTGCGGTTCTGCGCCTGCGATACATTGCTGTTCGGCGGCACGCTCTGCGTGAGCCACACATTGCCGCCGATGGTGGAGCCGGCGCCGATCGTGATGCGGCCCAGCACGGTGGCGCCGGCGTAGATCACCACGTCGTCCTCGACGATCGGGTGGCGCGGCGTGCCCTTGATCAACATGCCCGACTCATCGGCCGGGAAGCGTTTCGCGCCGAGGGTGACGTGCTGGTAAAGCCGTACGCGCTCGCCCAGGATCGCCGTTTCGCCGATCACCACGCCGGTGCCGTGGTCGATGAAGAAGCTGGCGCCGATCTGCGCGGCCGGGTGGATGTCGATGCCCGTCAGCGTATGGCTGATGTCGCAGATCATGCGCGCGATGAACGGCGAGCCGAGCTTGTGCAACTGGTGCGCAAGCCGATAGTGCAGGATGGCGATCGTGCCGGGATAGCACAGCATGATCTCGGCGATCGAGGTAGCGGCCGGGTCGCCGGCATAGGCGGCCTGCACGTCGGACACGAGCAATGCGCGGATGTCCGGCAGGCTGGCCGCGAACGCGCGCGTGATCTCGTGTGCCTTGTGCGTGAGCGTCTCTTCCGTCAGCTCGGCATCGTCGGCGAATTGCAGGCCGCGCCGCACCTGCTCGGTGAGGCGGTTCAGCGTGGTGTTCAGCGTGTCGCCGACGAAGTAATCGATGCTCTCGTCCGTCAGGTTCGGCCGGCCGTAGTGCGTGGGGAAGAGCACGGCCGACAGGCCGTTGACGATGGTGGTCAGCGCCTCGCGCGAAGGCAGTTCGCGCACGCGGCGCTGGTGGCGGATGTTGTGCGTGGCCTCGCGCGAAACGCGCAGTGCGGCGACCACGGCATCCAGGTCCCAATGGGCCGGCTTCACGCCGGTGCCGTCGAAGGTATCGATTGTCATGTTCTTCTCTACTCATGTGGTGCGCAGGCTGCGCGCACGCGCATTCTACGAGCATCCGCGCCTGGCCGGTTATGCAATAAGTTCATATCGATATGAGAATGAACGAGCACGTCTGTGAACGGAAGCGGCCCCGGCAGGCGAAATGCGGCTGGCGTACAATATGCGCCCCAAAAACAATAACGATACTCTCTCCATGAATATTCTGCTGACGCTGCTGTTGGCCGGCCTGACGATGGTGGGGCCGCTGGCCATCGATACCTACCTGCCCTCGTTCCCCGCCATCGCGCAGGAGTTCGGCGCCACGCCGATCGCGATCCAGCAGACGCTGTCGCTGTTCCTGTTCTGCTTCGCGCTCATGATGCTGTTCTACGGCACGCTGTCGGATACGCTGGGCCGCCGCCCCGTCATCCTGTTCTCGCTGGTGCTGTACATCGCGGCCTCGGTGGGCGGCGCGCTGGCGGGATCGCTCGGATTCCTGCTCATCTGCCGCGTGCTCCAGGGCTTGTCGTCGGGCGCCGGCACAGTGGTGGGCCGCGCGATCGTGCAGGACCGCTTCGAGGGCGCCGACGCGCAACGCATCCTCGGCCACATCATGATGGTGTTCGGCCTGGCGCCCGCGCTGGCGCCGATCCTGGGAGGCTGGTTGCAGGTATCGCTGGGCTGGCGCTCGATCTTCTGGTTCCTCGCCCTGTTCGGCGTGCTGATGCTGTTCGCCGTGTGGCGCTGGCTGCCGGAGAGCCTGCCGCGCGAGAAGCGGCACCCGTTCGAGGTCAAGCTCATCGCCGGCAACTACCTGAAGGTGCTGCGCAACCCGCGCTTCCTGCTGCTGTCGGCCGCGCTGGGCGTGGCCTTCGGCGGTTTCGCGCTGTACATCGGCTCGGCCGCCTACTTCATCATGAACATCCTGCACCTGCCGGAGACGGCTTTCGGCTGGCTGTTCATTCCGCTGGTGGCGGGCATGGTGGTGGGATCGGCGCTGTCGGGCAAGCTGGCGCGCTCGTACTCCCAGGTAGAGCTCATCTGGATCAGCTATGCCGGCATGGCGCTGGCGGCGGTGGCCAATGTGGCCTACACGTATTTCTTCACGGCCGAGGTGCCGTGGGCCGTGCTGCCGCTGTTCTTCTACTCGCTGGCGCTGGCGCTGGCCATGCCGCCGCTGTCGCTGCTGGCGATGAACCTGTTCCCGCACAACAGCGGGCTGGCGGCATCGATGCAATCGTTCATCCAGATGACCTTGTTCGCGCTGGTATCCGGGCTCGTCGCGCCGCTGCTGTTCGACAGCGCGTTCAAGCTGGCTTGCGGTGTGCTGGGCTGTCTAGTGGTAAGCCTGCTGTGCTGGTTGCCCGCGCAACGCGTCTGATCCAGCCCAGCCCACCTGCGGTAAGAAGAAGGAAACTGCGGGGCTGTCTAGTGGTAAGCCTGCTGTGCTGGTTGCCCGCGCAACGCGTCTGATCCAGCCCAGCCCACCTGCGGTAAGAGAGAAGGAAACCGCGGGGCTGTTTGCTGGTCAGCCTGTTGTGCTGGTTGCCCGCCCAGCGCTATTGACCATCACGGCCATGGAGCGGGCGTCACGTCCAGGTATTGCGGGCCGCCCTGCTCCGGCTCCGGCGCTGACTGTGGCTCCTGCTTGAGCTTCTGGTCGGGCGGCAGGCCCAGGCCGAGGATTTCCTTGCGTCCTTCGACGAAATCGCTGGTGGACAGCCGGTGCTCCGTATCCGGCCAGTTGGCGATCGCCCAGTTCTGCACTTCCTCGAAGCGTTTCCAGACTTCCGCCACGAACTTGCGGCGCTCTTCTTCTTCCAGTGGCATGTTGACCTCCGTTGTGTTTTTGCTACTGTACACCACGACGGAGAAATCGGTCGCTATATAACAGCAACCGGTGACAGGCACCGGTTTCCGAGAAATGTTTCAAAAAACCGGGTGCCTGGGAGGAGTGATGGCGTGCACGCCATCACCGCTTCATGGGCGCCGAGCATGCTCCGCGAAACCCCCATCAAGCCACCGGGGTTCGGGGAGGGGTACGATGCGGTAGGCGCAGCGGCGGGCGCCGGCGAGCTGGTGTTCGGTGCGTTCGACCTGGCAGGCGGGGCCGAGTACGCGCTGGAAGACGTCGAGCTCGGAGCGGCAGAATTGCTGGCAGCTGCGGGCGGCGGCGCAGATCGGGCAGTGGTTTTCGACGAGCAACAGGCTACCGTCCGGCTGCGCTTCCACCTCGGCCATATAGCCTTCCACGTCGCGCGCCTGGGCCAGCGCGGCCACCCGCTCGGGCAGCGCCGCGGCGGTGCCGATGGTGTCGCGATAAAACGCTTCGCTGGCGGCTTCGCGCGAGACGATCAGCTTGTCGAGGCCTTCGTCGCCGAACAGCGTGCGCACCTGGTCGATCAGCGCGACGGTGAGATCGGCGTGGCGGTCCGGGAAACGCGCATGGCCGGCTTCCGTGAGCAGCCAGCGGCGCGCCGGGCGGCCCACTTTCTCGGCAACGTCCTCGAATGCCACGAGGCCTTTTTCCTCGGCCGCCTCGAGATGGCGCCGCGCGCCCATCGACGTCAGTTCCAGCAACTCGGCCAGTTGCTGCGCCGTCTTCGGTCCGCGCGTCTTCAGCAGGAACAGGATGCGGTCGGACGTGTTCATCAGTAAAACCCTTTCAATGTATTCCCAGCGCCGGCGCCAGTTCGCGGCGCCAGCCATGCAGCCGCCAGCCGGCCCAGATGCTCGACGCGGCGCCCACCGCCAGCACCAGCCGCGTGTCGATCAGCACCAGTACCGACCCGACGAGCGCCATCACGATCGTGGCCAGGCAGAAGGTGGTCGACATCAAGCCCATCACCGCGCCCTGGCCATGGGCGGCGAAGCGCTCGGCCGCCCATGGCTGCACGGTGGCGTTGAAGAAGGCATTCGGGATGCCGAACAGCGTGATGGCGGCCAGGCCCATCCACAGGTTGCCGACCGCCACGCAGCCGACCGCCAGCGCGATGCCCCAGGCGAACCAGCCGGCGCGGCGCAGCGAGTCGCCACCGGCATAGCGGCCCGCCACGACCGAGGCGGCCGTCATGATGCCGCACATCGCCATGTTGATCAGGGCGATGCGGGCGGCATCATACTGCCCTACCTCCACCAGCCACAACGGATAGAACTCGTAGAACGCGGCCACGCCGCAAAAGCCGGCAAGCTGGATGAAGAACAGCGTGCGCGGCTCGGCATGGCGCAGCAGGTTGAGCGCATGGCGGTGCCGCGCCACGTGCCAGACGGACGTGGTTTCCGCCGATGCCGGCTCGCGCGGCAAGGCCAGTGCCGCCAGCACGCCCGCCAGCACCAGCGCGCCGATGGCGGCGGCGAACGGCACCACGATGCCGAAGCCCAGCGTAAGGCCGGCCAGCAAGGGTCCTACCAGCCAGCCCAGGTGGAAAGCGCCATTGACGAGCGAGAGCCCGCGCGCCCGCTCGGCCCCGGTGAACTTTTCGGCGATCAGCGCCCGGCAGATCGAGCCATTCCCCTCCAGGAGGCCGGTGGCGAAGCGGGCCAGCACGAACAGCGGATAGGATTCCAGCACCAGCGCGAACGCCGTCAGCGCGTGGCCGGCGGCGGCGCCAAACGCGGTGGCCAGCAGCATCGGGCGGCGGCCGTAGCGGTCGGAGAGCGGCCCCAGCAAGGTGGCGCCGATCAGCAGGCCCAGCGGGTTGACGGTCAGCGCGATACCGAACAACAGCTTCGGCGGCAAGCCCATGAACACGTTGAGGCCATTGGCCACGCCGGATGCGAACAGCGGCGGCAGGATCGGGTACGGCAGCGACGCCCCGACGGTGGACAGCAACGCCAGCAGGCATGCCGCCGTAAGCAGGAGGAGATGGTTCATGCGCCGACTATACGGCGAACGCGACAATAAGTAAACGTTTCAATTTATTTATTGTCGAGACAGGTGCCCCTGCACCCAGGCGAGGATATTGTTGGCATCCATCGCGCCCGCCTGGCGCGCCACTTCGCGCCCGCCGCGGAACAGGGCCAGCGTGGGAATACTGCGGATGGCGTGGCGTGCACCGATGTCCTGGTTCGCTTCCGTATCCACTTTCACCACGCGGATGCGCGGTTCCAGCCGCTGCGTGGCTTGCGCGTAGAACGGCGCCATCGTTCGGCACGGGCCGCACCACGGCGCCCAGAAATCCACCAGCACGGGAATGTCGCTGCGCTCGACATGTTTCAGGAAGCGCGCGCTCGACAAGTCCACCGGCTTGCCGGTGAACAGCTCGAACTGGCATTTGCCGCACGTGGGCCCCTCGCCCAGCCGCTCGGAAGGAACACGGTTGACGGCGTCGCAATGGGGGCAAACGATGTGCAGCGGAGTGGTCATGGATTTTCCTGGGCGTTCCGGTTCTTGATGATGCCACGGACATTGGTCGCGGCCAGGCAGCAGTTTAATACGATCAAGGCCCATGCGTCGTCATGGAAGCCCCAGGCGATCCACATCGCATTGCTGACCAGGAAAACCACGAAACCGGAAAGGCGCCGGCCGGGACGCTGCGATGCCACCAGCCATGCCGCCAGCAGCGACGCCGCCATGGCCGGCCACTGCAACAGATCGATCCAATCCCCCATCATGCGCTCCTTGCTCATCCGTCGAACGGCGAGTGTAGCGGCCGGCCGCCGAACGCGGCGCATGGATCGTTCGGCAGGGGTGGGGCGGCAGGGGTGCGTCGATCAGGCCGAGGATGCGGCAGGGGTACGTCGATCAGGCGGAGGATGCGGCACGAGCGTGCCGCGAAGGCAATGCCGGGGCATCGCACCCGGCGCGCGGCCCGACCGGCATGGCGCCGCGCCGGGCCGGTCGTCGCATCAGGACGGCTGCCCTTCCTTGCGCTGCTGCTGGCCCGTTGCGGCACGGGCAGCCGCCTGCGCGGCCTGGGTCGCCTGGCTGGCAAGGTCGTGGCCATTGCCCATCGCGGCCCGTGCCTGGCGGGTGGCGCTGTCGACCATGCTGTCCAGCGGATTGGCCAGCTGGCGCATCGTGTCGTGCTGCTGCCGCAGCGTGCGCTCGGTTTCCTCGGAGGTCACGCGCGTGACTTCGTCGGTGAACTCGCGGGCGGCGCGCGCCGTTTCATCGGCGTGTTCGCTGGCTACGCGCACCAGCCGCGTCTGGCTATCGGCGGCGATCTTCGACAATTGCTGCTGCCAGGCGCGGAACCGGTCGGCAGCCGGCTGGGCGCGCGCGGCCGTGACTGAAAACACCTCGGTGGGTTTGTCAGCCGTGATGATTGCCTGGCTGGTGGACGCGGCATCTTCCAGCCACTTCTGTGCCAGCTGCAGGTTAACTTCGTTAAACTGCTGGGCCATCTGGAACAGCGAACGGGACATATCATTAAAGAACGAAACCTGTGCCTGCACGTGGTTCTTCGCGGCAGGCGTGATGCTTTGGGAAAAAGGAAACATGGTTGCCTCTTGTCGGTGATTGCAGTAATTGCAGCAGTTTTAGTCAACGATGCAAAAAATGCTGCTTGTCTGATGCCGATTGCTCGGCATTGTCTCCGGGCGACATCACGCGAAGTGATGCGAATGACAAGGCTACGTCTGCGGCGGCCTGAGAAGTATGATCTAGATCAAACGTGCGTGTCTCGACAACGGGATCGGCGGCTATCGTGCGCCAATTTGCCGCGAACGTCGCTATGTTCAGGGCAATGTGCCCCATCCGTGGGCCGCGTCCCCGCGCTGTGCGGGCGGGCGCGGCCGCTGCCGAGCGAGACGTCCAGAACAAGACCGGGGCAACGGGGAGTTGCGCAATGAATGCTACCCTGCTGACCCAGTATGCGGGACTGCTGCGAGCCGGCGTGATACTGGCGGTCGCGGTGCATGCCTTCGCGCTCGTGCCGCAGTTTCGCGCGAAACATTTCAAGCGACGTTACGTCAACACCAGCGTTCACGGCCTCGTGCTGGCGGTGGCGCATGGCGCCGTGCTGGTGCTGGCCGGTACCGAGCTGGCAGCGGGCGACACGCAGCGGCGCGCCGTCACAGTGACCTGGTGCCTCGGCATCGCCATCCTGCTGAACCTCGTGGTGGCGGTGCAGAACCTGCTGGCCGTGGTGGCCCTGGTGCGCCTGCACCGGCCCAGCGCCGTCATCGCGTACCACCTGCGCGCCGCCGTGCAGCCCATGGTGTGGTCAAGCGCCGCGCTGGCGTCGATCGCCTATGGCGCGATTCACGGCTGGTTCTGACGCCCAGCGCCGCCGTCCATCATGCGCCGCAGGTAAGGGCCGGTCCGGCTCTCCGCAACCTCGGCCACCACCGCCGGCGGCCCGGCGGCGACGATGCGCCCGCCCTCCTCGCCGGCGCCGGGACCGATGTCGATCACCCAGTCGCTGGCCGCCACCACGCGCATGTCGTGCTCGACGGCGATCACCGTATTGCCGGCGTCGACGAGCTTCTGCAACTGGGCGAGCAGCCGTTCAACATCCGCCGGGTGCAGCCCCGTCGTCGGTTCGTCGAGGATGTACAGCATGCTGCCGCGCGCGGCGCGCTGCAGTTCGGTGGCCAGCTTGATGCGCTGCGCCTCGCCGCCCGACAGTTCGGTTGCCGGTTGGCCCAGCCGCAGGTAACCCAGCCCCACGTCGCGCAGCACGTCGAGCGCGCGGCGCAGCGGCGGCTCGTCGGCGAAGAATTCCCAGGCCGCGTCCACCGTCATGCCCAGCACCTCGGCCACGTTGCGATCGCGGTAAGTCACCTCGAGCGTCTTCGCGTTGTAACGCGCGCCCTGGCACACCGGGCACGGCGCATACACGCTGGGCAGGAACAGCAGCTCCACCATCACGAAACCTTCGCCCTCGCAATTGTCGCAGCGCCCCTTGGCCACGTTGAAAGAGAAGCGCCCCGCGTCATAGCGGCGCGCCTTGGCCATCTTCGTGTCGGCGAACAGCTTGCGCACATGGTCGAACAGGCCCGTATAGGTGGCCAGGTTCGAGCGCGGCGTGCGCCCGATCGGCTTCTGGTCCACGCGCACCAGCCGGCGCACCTGTTCCAGCCCGGTGGTGATGCGCCCTTCCAGCACTGCCGGCTCCTGCTGCTGGTCCAACTCCTCGCCCTCCTCCGCCTCGGCGGCGGGCACGATGCCCAGCGCCCGCGTCACCAGCTCCACCAGCACCTGGCTGACGAGGGTCGACTTGCCGGAGCCGGAAACCCCCGTCACCGTCGTCAGCACGCCGAGCGGGAATGCGCACGACAGCCGGTGCAGGTTGTTGCGCGTGACGCCGGCCAGCTTCAGCCAGCCTTGGGGCGCGCGCGGCGCGCGGGCCGGCGGCGGCGCTTCGGGGAACAGGTAGCGGCGCGTCTGCGAACCGCTCACCTTCCGCAGCCCCTCCGGCGCGCCGCTGTACAGCACCTGCCCGCCCCCTTCGCCGGCGGCCGGCCCTACGTCCACCAGCCAGTCGGCATGGCGGATCACGTCCAGCGCGTGCTCGACCACGAACAGCGAATTGCCGGACGCCTTCAGGCGGTCCATCGCGCGCAGCAGCGCCACCGTGTCGGCCGGGTGCAGCCCGGCCGACGGCTCGTCCAGCACATAGACCACGCCGAACAGGTTCGAGCGCACCTGCGTGGCCAGCCGCAGGCGCTGCAATTCGCCGGGGGACAGCGTGGGCGTGCCGCGGTCGAGCTGCAGGTAGCCAAGGCCCAGGTCCAGCAGCACCTCCAGGCGGGCCATCACGTCCTGCGCGATGCGTTGCGTGACGATCAGTTTCTCCGGGTGCTCGGCGCGCTGCTTCGCGCTCGTTTTCGCCGTCCCGTCGGCATACGGCGCCATGGTCCGGGCCAGGCGTTTCAACGGCAGGCGCGCCAGCTCCGTGATGTCATGGCCGGCGAAGGTGACGGACAGCGCCTCCGGGCGCAACCGCCTGCCGCGGCAGGCCGGGCACTCGGTGCTGACCATATAGCGCGCCACGCGCTTCTTCATCGACGCGCTTTCCGTGTTCGCGAACGTCTGCAGCACGTACTTGCGAGCCCCCGTGAAGGTGCCCTGGTAGCTGGGCGTGTCCTTGCGCTTGAGCGCGCGGCGCGTCTCTTCGGGCGTGAGTCCCGCATACACGGGCACGGTGGGCTGCTCGTCGGTGAACAGGATCCAGTCGCGGATTTTCTTCGGCAGGTCGCGCCACGGCGTGTCGACGTCGTAGCCCAGCGTGACGAGGATGTCGCGCAGGTTCTGGCCATGCCAGGCGGTGGGCCAGGCCGCCACGGCGCGCTCGCGGATCGTCAGCGAATCGTCCGGCACCATCGAGGCTTCCGTGGCGTCGTACACCCGACCGAGGCCGTGGCATTGCGGGCAGGCGCCTTCCGGCGTGTTGGGGGAGAACGATTCGGCGTACAGCAGTTCCTGGCCGGGCGGATAGTCGCCGGCGCGCGAGTACAGCATGCGCAGCGAGTTCGACAGCGTGGTCACGCTGCCCACCGAGGAACGGGTGGTGGGCGTGCCGCGCTGCTGCTGCAGGGCGACGGCGGGCGGCAGGCCGTCGATCTCGTCCACCTGCGGCACCGGCATCTGGTGGAACAGCCGCCGCGCATACGGCGACACCGATTCGAGATAGCGGCGCTGCGCCTCGGCATACAGCGTGCCGAAGGCGAGCGACGACTTGCCGGAGCCGGAGACGCCCGTGAACACGACCAGCGCGTCGCGCGGGATCTCCACGTCCACGTTCTTCAGATTGTGTTCGCGCGCGCCCTTGACGGTGACGTAGCCCGGTCTCGCCTTGCCCGTCATTCCTCCTCCCCCTCGGCGGGGAGCGGGGTCGCCAGGTGCTCGCCATCGCGCCCGGCGTAATTGACCTCGGTACTCACGCGGTACCATTCGAACGCTTCCGGCCCCAGGGCCATCTGGCGCGCCAGCATCTCGGCCTGCTCGCGCGACAGTTCCGGGTCGAGCCAGGTCGCTGCGTCGGCCGCGTTCAGCACCACCGGGCGGCGGTCGTGCACGTCCACCATGCCGCCCGCGGCATCGGCCGTCACCAGCACGAAGCCCGATTCGGCCTTGTGCGCCGGGTTGTTGTCCCTGAGGGGTCCGAAGTTCGCCAGCGCCAGCATGAACAGCGGCTCGCGGTCCTTGCGGTGGATGTGCCAGGGCTGGCGATGACCCTTTTCGCCCGTCCACTCGTACCAGCCGTTGGCGGGCACGACGGCGCGCCCCGACTTCAGCAGCCGGCCCCAGTAATTGTTCGTGATCTTTTCGACGCGCGCGTTGACGCAGACGGGCAGCTTCTCGGCCGCCCAGGAGGCGCGGTAGCCCCAGTGGAGATCGTCGACATGCAGCTTGCCGTCGACGAGGTGCAACACCGGGCGGTAGGTGCCCGGCGCCGCGTTGAAGGTTGGCCGGGCCGCGCTGTCATAGACGGCGTCGGCCCAGCCGAAGGCGGCCACGTAGCGCCGCGCGATATCGTTTTGATCGAAACGTCCACACATGTTGCCATGGTAGCAGCATGGCGTTCACGCTCCGCGCACCGCTGGCGGCGGGGCGCCGCCGCAGCGGTGATGCCATGCATGGCATCACTCTGCCCTGGCCCATGACATGGGCTCATCGGAAGATCAGTCGGTCTGGCCCGTCATCGTGTCCTTCGGCTGCTCGGTCACCTCGCCCCAGACCACGTAGTCGTCCACCGAGTACAGCTTGCATGGCTCGCGGCTGGCGGCCTGGCAGGCGGCCAGCGCGCGTTCGTTCGGCATCTCGCCTTCCTCCGCCCAGCCCCAAGCGCCCGACGCCGACACGGCGAACGCGCGCGGCGTCTGCTTGCCCAGGAAAGCCTTGTACTGCTGGCGGCCCTTCTCCGGCAGGAAGGGCACGGCGCGCACGTCGTCGACGGCAGCATAGTTGGTGCGCGGCTGCGGTACCGGTTCGGCCACCGCGTAGACCTGCTCGGTCGGCATGCCCACCTGGCGCAGGAAACGCTCCACCTCCGGCAGCCAGACCTGCTGGCCGTCGCGGCTGCCCAGCATCGTGTGCGCGTCGTGCTTGAACGGCCCGTAGGACACCAGCTGCACCTTGCCGCCGTTGGCGGAGAAGGCGTCATACATGCGGTTCACCAGCGCCGGGCCGAAGTAGCTGTCGTTGGCGCCGTACATCCACAGCGTTTCGATGCGGTTCTTGCGGCCGAACTCGGCGAACGCGCTGACGAGCGACTGCTGCCAGTCGCAGCTGCCGCCGTGCACCTTCAGGCCGCCCGCGAAGTTCATGATGCCGCGCACGCCCGGCAAATCCTGGGTGGACAGCGCGATGCTGGCCAGGCCGCCGTACGACTGGCCGGCGATCACGATGCGGTTCGGGTCGATATAGCCTTGCTCGCGGGCGTACGCCACCACGTCGGCGATGTCGCCGGCCTGCTGGTAGCCGTTCGCCTTCATATTGCAGCCGAAGTCGGAATACGTGCCGCCCGAGTGGGCGAAGCCGGTGCGCATCGGCACCATCACGGCGTAGCCGCGGCGCACGAACTGCGTGGCCATGTAGACGAAGCGGTCGCGCGGCTGGGCGCGCGGATCGCCCGGCGACTTACCGTGATTGATGATCAACAGCGGGAACGGTCCGGGACCGCTCGGCTTGTACAGCGTAGTTTCGAGCTTGACGTTCATCCGCGGGCCGGCCGGCACCATCACGATCTGCTCGTTCAGGCGCGCATCCAGCGGCAGCGGCAGCTGCTGCGCATGTGCGGACGGGGCCAACGCGGCGCTCGCGAACACGGCGGCAACGATGAACCGGCAAAGTCTGGACAGGGCAAACACGGGATTCTCTCAGGAACAATTGGCGTTAGGCAATGTCCTGATTCTCGCGGCAAACCCCGCATATTGCAATCCAAAAAGATTAAGCTGAGCAACTTTTTAGCCCTCAAGGAGTCATTTCTGTTGCTTTCCGGAACGCCAAATTGTCGACCAGGCGCACGCCGCGCCGGCCAGCGCGAGGCCGGCCGACCACCACACACCCTCGCGGAATCCGGCGACGAACGCGTGACGGACGGCGTCATGTACCTGGGCGCGCTGCGCCGGGTCCAGCCCTGGCGGCGGGGCGATGGCGCCGAGCCGGCCAGCGAACTGCATACGGGGACCCGAGGATCGTAGCGGCCAGCACAAAACGTTGTTGCGGAGTCGCCATGCCATTCCACCAAGTCGTTGCCGGGACTGCCACGGTCGTCCACTTTTCGCCACACGGCCGCGCGGCAAAGGCGCAATGCAGTGATTGTCCCGCCTTCCTTCACGCAGTTCTCCTCTAAACTTATCCTTCTTCTTGGGGATGGGCGCGTGGCGATTTCAGCATTGGGCATCGGCTTGACGGGACTGCAAGCCAATATGAAGGCGCTGGGCGTGGAGGCGCACAACACCGCCAACATGGCAACGAGCCACTTCGCGCCGCAGGCGGCCAGCTTCAACGAGGCGCGCCCGGCCGGCACCGGCGTCACGCTGTCGATCGCGGCGCGCGACGCGGCGGCTGCCGCCGATGTGGGCGGCGCGCCGTCCGGCACCGACCCGGCCGCAGCGTTCGCCAGTTCGCTCACCAACTCCCTCGTCTACAAGGCCGGCTTCGACCTCTCTGCCAAGTTGATCCAGGCGGCCGACGAGCGGCTCGGCACCATCATCGATATCCGCGCCTAGTGTGGTGAGTCAGAAATTCGTTGATTATAAATTTGACGAAATCGTCTCAAAACAAGGCGGAAATGCCCGGTAAGGCCGGGGCCTTTCCGGGCATTTTCAACGCAGTATTGGGGCGATTCTCGTCGGATTTATTCAACGAATTTTTGACTCGCCACACTAGGGCCGCACCGCATTCGAGACGAACGGCCCGCCCGGTGCCGATATGGCATGATCGCCCGAACTTCCAACAAGCGATCCGGGCATGACCGATACCTTCACCCACTTGATTTCCGATTGCGACGGCGTGCTGATCGACAGCGAAGCCGTGGCCCTGCAAGCACTCACCGATTACCTGGCACCGCTGCATGCGGATCGCGAGGCGCTGGTCGCCCGCATCCGTCCGCGGCTGGGCCTGAAGCTGGAAGCGCTGGTGCTGGGCGTGTGCGCCGAGCTGGGCTTGCCCGAACCGACGGTGCCGGACCTGGCGGTGATGCGTTCCGTGGTGGAAGGCGAATGCGATCGCAAGGCACAGCCGGTGCCGGGCGTGCGCGAGGCGCTGGCCGCCATTCCCCTCACCAGGGCGGTGGCCAGCAACAGCCGCCATGTCCGCGTGCAGGGCCTGCTCGGCCGTACCGGCCTGGCCCCGCTGTTCGATGGCGGCCTCTACACGGCCGATATCGCCGGCCGGCCGAAACCCGACCCGGCCGTCTACCTGGCGGCCGCCGCCGGCATGGGCGTCGCGCCGGCGTGCTGCATCGTCATCGAAGACAGCGTCACGGGCGTGCATGCGGCGGTGGCCGCGGGTGCCACGGTGCTGGGCTTCGCGGGCGGCGCACACAGCCCGGCGGACCAGGCGCGGCAACTGCGCGAAGCGGGTGCCGCCGTCGTCTTCGGCGCGATGGAAGAATTGCCCGCCCTGGTGGAACGGCTGCGTTCCGGCGGTTGACCCGCCCCGCCTAGCCGCCCATCGTCGGTTCGTCCACGCCCTTCAGCAAGCCCTCGATCGCGTGCTCCTGCACGATGAATTCCAGCTGGTCGACCACGCGGCAGGTCAGGTGGCGGCGCACCTCCTCCGGCAGGCTGTCCCAGTAGGCATGCGTGACCTGCAGGTCGTGCTTGTCGGCATTGGTGCCGTCCGGCGCATCCACGCCCAGCACGAACACCGGGCGCGACTTGTCGGAGCGGTTGGCGGTGCCGCGGTGGATCGTCAGCGCCGAGCGGGCCGAGATATCGCCCATCTGCGCCAGCTTGCGCTGTGCGCGCGCCTGGTAGCGCGGCCACAGCTCCTGCGCCGGGAACATCGGGTGGCCGCCGGCCAGGTCGTCCCACTGCGTGCCGGGAGCGATCTCGAACGGCCCCATGTCTTCCGTCACATCGACGGTGGTGATATTGAAGGCCAGCGAATTGAGCCGGCGGCCCACCAGCGTCGCTTCCGGGGCCGGGAAGTCGCGGTGCCAGGGCTGCGTCTGCGCGCCCGGGCCGGGCACGTCGAAGCCCGCTTCCACGACCTTGTAGTCCGGCCCCAGGATGGCCGTACAGACGGCCACGACCCACGGGTGCGTGATGATGTCGATGAAACCGCGCAGCCGCTCGGGGTGGATCTCGACATAGTAGCGATTCGGCCCGCGCGGCAGTGCGCCGCCCGGGCGCTGTTGCGCCTCGGCGAACAGCGCGTCGATGTCCTCGCGCAGGTGCTGTACCCACTCGCGCGTGAACGCGCCCTTCAGTGCCGTGAAGCCGTCGCCGTACAGCGCGCCCATGATGGCCGCCACGTCGTAGCCGGCTGCGCGGCGCTCGTCTTGGTTGGTGTCCATGTGTCATCCTCCAGTGTGCCCATTGTAGGCAAAAGCGGCAGCGGGCGCGGCACGGCAGGCTTCGCGCGTGCCCGATATGTGCGCGCGCGAACAGCAAGGCCGCGGTGCCGCTCCTAGCATCACCGCATGGCAAACGGAAAAACGCTCGGGGAGGAGCAACCATGACGATCGGCCGGCCGAAGGACGACGACAGCGTACCCATCGAGGACCGCGGCGACGGCGTCGTGGGCGTGCTGGCCAGCGGCGAACTGGAGGGCAATGCCGTCTCGCCGCTCGGCAATCCCGGCATTCGCCACTGGCAAGCCACCTACCTCGACAGCGCCGACCTGGGCGACCGCGGCAACATCTTCTTCGCCGCCGTCGAGATGACGCGCATGCCGATGGCGATTACCGATCCGAACCAGCCGGACAACCCTATCGTCTTCGTCAACGGCGCCTTCCTCGACCTTACCCTGTACGAGGAAGCGCGGGTGGTGGGTCGCAACTGCCGCTTCCTGCAGGGGCCGGATACGGACCCGCGCACGCTGGCCGAAGTGCGCGAGGCGCTCGCCGGGGAGCGCGCGGTAGCCGTCGACATCCTGAACTACAAGGCCGACGGCACGGCGTTCTGGAATGCCCTGTTCATCGGCCCGATCTTCGACAAGGATGGCAAGCTGCTGTATTACTTCTCTTCGCAGATGGATATCACGCAGCGCCGCATCCACGAGCAATCCTACCTGCAGGCGCAGAAGATGGAAGCGATCGGCCAGCTGACGGCCGGCCTGGCGCACGACTTCAACAACCTGCTGCAGGTGGTGAACGGCAACCTGGAACTCGCCCAGCGCCTGCTGGACAACAAGCCGCAGGCACTGCAAGCGATCAGCCGGGCCCAGCGCGCGGCCATGAAGGGTGGCACGCTCACCCAGCAACTGCTGACCTTCGCCCGCAAGCAGCGGCTGGAGCCGCGCCGCATCAACCTCAACGCGCTGGTGCTGGAGTTTTCCGAGATGCTGGTGCGCACGCTGGGCCAGGAGGTGCAGTTGCACCTGGACCTGCGCCCCGGCCTGCCCGCCTGCGTGCTCGACCCCACGCACCTGGAAATGGCGCTGCTCAATGTGCTGATCAATGCGCGCGACGCGCTCGGCGGCAGCGGCGAAGTCACCGTGGGCACGTCGGTCTTGACCGACGTGCGCAGGCTGGCCGTGCACCACCTGCCGCCCGGGCAATACGTGGTGATCTGCGTGGTCGACCGCGGCGCGGGCATGACGCCGGACGTGCTGCGCCGCGCGACCGAGCCGTTCTTCACCACGAAGGGGCCGGGTACCGGCCTGGGCCTGGCAATGGTGCACGGCTTCGTGCAGCAGTCGCACGGGCGGCTCGATATCGAAAGCGCGCCCGGCGTGGGCACCACGGTGCGGATGATCTTCCCGGTCGCCGACCAGGCCGCCACCAACCACGCGGCGCCCGTGGAACGCCGCGGCAAACCCAGAACCGGCAAGGCGACGATCCTGCTGGTGGAGGACAACGAGGACGTGCGGGTGCTCGCGCAGGCGATGCTGGAGGCGCACGGCTACGGCATCGTGCCCGCCGCCAGCGGCGAGGAAGCCCTGCGCGTGCTGGACGAGCACGCGGACATCGGCCTGCTGTTCTCGGACGTGATCATGCCGGGCGGGATGACAGGCTTGCAGCTGGCCGAGGAAGCGAGCCGGCGGCGCCCCGGCCTGCCGATCCTGCTGGCGACCGGTTACATGGAACAGTTGCCGGATGCCAGGCAGCCGGCCTTCCCCATCCTGCCGAAACCCTACAAGGAACACGAACTGCTGGAGCGCATTGCCGATGCGCTGGGCGGCGAGGGCAGGCACCCGCATCCGGCCAGTGTATAAGGCGGCGCAACGCGCTCAGGGAACGAGGGTCGGCCGGATACCCAGCGTGTCGGTATCGACGACCCACATCGGCCGCGCGCCCGTGGCCGTGCGCGGCGTGCGCAGCACGTAGTCGAAACAGCGGTGCCGGTCGAGCAGGCCGATCGACGGCGGCAGCATGGCCAGCACGCGCATGCGCGCGCAGCCGGGAATGGTTCGCAGTGCGCGGGCCAGCTGGAAGCCGTCGAGATAACGCAGGTCCAGGCCCAGCACGGCCGCGGTCGGGAAAAACGCGCGCGCCTTGTCGAGCGCGGCCACGCCGTCGAAGGCGATTCGCACGGAAAACCCCGCGCTGCCGAAGGTGCGGGCCAGTGCCTCGGCCAACCCATGGTCGCCGCAGGCCACCAGTACCCGGTCGCCCGGACGGAACGGTGTAATGAGCATTGCAGTCGTCATGTCTTCCCCCTTACGCAAGCGATTCTGGCATGGACCGCGACGGGCGCTGTAGGCACACGCCTCGTGGGAACGTCGGAGCCGGACCTAATTCGCGCGCGGCTCGCGCAAATCGCGCTATGCTGTCCTGAACAGACCCCATCCGGAGGTGGTGCAATGGACGAAGCGGTCAAACTCCCCTTCCGCGATCGCGCCCAGGCAGCTGAATGGCTGGGCGAGCACCTGCTGCGCTGGCGCGGCAGCAAGCCCCTGGTACTGGCGATCCCCCGTGGCGCCGTGCCGATGGGCCGCATCATCGCCGACCGCCTCGAAGGCGAGCTCGACGTTGTTATGGTACGCAAAATTCCTTCCGCGATCGACCCCGAACTGGCCGTCGGCGCCGTCGACGAACACGGCACCGTCGAGCTGGCACCCTACTTCCATCGCACCCGCACCGGCATGGCGTGGGTCGAGGCGCAGGCGCGCGAACAGGTGGCCCTGATGAAGCGCCGCCGTGCCGCCTACGGCCCCTCCGCCGACGTGCGCGACCGCGTGGTGCTCGTGGTCGACGACGGCCTGGCCACGGGCTCGACGATGGCGGCGGCCCTGCGCGTGCTCAGGAGCCGCCACCCGCGCAGGCTCGTCGCCTGCGTGCCGGTTGCATCGGGCGAGGCGGTGCAGCTGATCGAGCCGCTATGCGACGAGGTCGAAGTGCTGGCCACGCCGTTCAACTTCGTGTCCGTCAGCCGGCACTACGAAGTCTTCCCTCAGATCGAGGAAGCGGAGGTGATCCGCCTGCTCGACCGCGTAGCCTGATTCGTCCTACAGGCGCCCGCGCGCCTTTCCTATATCGTCCCCGATCGTGCGCGGCCATCATGCGCATTGGCCGGCGCGCCGGCCCGCAGTTCGACTCCGCAGTCCAACCCTTTCGATGAACCACGGGAGAACGACATGGCAACCAAGGAACCACGCGAACACCTGCTCGACTGGCTGCGCGACGCGCATGCCATGGAACAGCAGGCCGAAACGATGCTCAAGGCGCAGGCCGAGCGGCTCGAACACTACGGCACGCTGAAGGCGCGCGTGCTGCAGCACCTGGAAGAAACGGAGTGGCAGAAGGCGCAACTGGAAGCCTGCATCACGCGGCTGGGCGGCAGCCCGTCCGTCTTGAAGGACCTGTCGATGAAGATGATGGCGTTCGGCCAGGCGGCCATGGGCATGGCGGTCGAGGACGAGGTGGTGAAGAATTCGATGCAGAGCTATATCTTCGAGAACATGGAAATCGCCAGCTACACGATCCTGATCGCCGCCGCCGAGCAGGCCGGCGATACGCAGACGCGCGACGTGTGCCGGCAGATCCTGGCGCAGGAAGTGGCGATGGCCAAGTGGGTGCTCGACCACCTGCCGGGTACCACGAATGCGTTCCTGACGCGGTCGGCCATGCCGGGGCTGGAAGCGAAAGTGTGACGACAGGGCGCGGCGCCGCCCGCCGCCGTGCGCGCCGCAGCGGGGCCGGCGCCGCCCGATCACGGCCGCGCCGGCAGCAGCTGGCGCAGCACACCGATATCGAGCGGCTTGGTCAGGTGATGATCGAACCCGGCGGCCACCGCCTGTTCGCGGTCCTTCTGCTGCCCCCAACCGGTCACCGCAACCAGGGTGATCCCGGCCCCGCCCGGCATGGCACGCACCTGCCGGGCCAGTTCGTAGCCGTTGATGTCCGGCAACCCGATGTCGAGCAGCGCCACGTCCGGCGCGAACTCGCGAACCGCCGCCAGTGCGTCGGCAGCCGTATGGACGGTACGGGTGACGCAGCCGAACATTTCCAGTGCCATCGTCAGCATGTCCGCCGCATCCTCGTTGTCGTCCACCACGAGGACGCGCGACACCGCTGGCACGGGTTCGACGGTCTCGCTTGCGGGACAGGCTGCGCTGGCCGCCAACGGCAGCCGGACCGTGAATTCGCTGCCCCGGCCTGGCCCCTCGCTCGCGGCGGCCACCGTGCCGCCATGCAGCTCGACGATCCCGCGCACCAGCGCAAGGCCGATGCCGAGACCGCCCCGCGACCGTTCCAGTGCCGGTTCCAGCTGGGAAAACATGTCGAACACGGTGGGCAGGGCCTCCGCCTGGATGCCGATGCCATTGTCGCGCACGCGGATTTCCGCTTCGCCCGGCGTGCACGCCAGGTGCAGTTCGATTTCGCCTCCCTCGGGCGTGTACTTCGCCGCGTTGGTCAGCAGGTTGAGCACCACCTGCGCCAGGCGGGTAGCGTCGCCGTCGACGAGCACGGGCGGCTCCGCGGTCGACACGTGCAGGGTGTGCCGCGCGGCCTGCATCAACGGCGCCAGGTCGTGCGCCGCGCCGTGCACCAGCGCCGCGAGTTCGACCGGCGCGCGGCTCAGCTGCATGCGCCCCTGCGTGATGCGCGATACCTCCATCAGGTCGTCGACCAGCCGCGTCAGGTGTCGCAGCTGCCGGTCGAATGCCTCCAGCAGGCGCGGGTCCGCGGCCGGGCCGAGCCTGAACTTGAGCACGTCGAGCGCGCTGCGCATCGGCGCCAGCGGGTTGCGCAACTCGTGCGACAGCGTGGCCAGGAACTCGTCCTTGCGCCGGTCCGCCAGCGACAGCTGCTCGTTCGCCGCCTGCAGGCGCGCCTCGGCCTCGCGGCGCGCTTCCAGTGCCGCCTCGGCGGCCCTGCGGGCGGCGAGCAGTTCGCGCTCGTAGGCATGGCGGTCCGCCATCTTGAACAGGGCCCAGTGGTCGACCACCGCCGCGCCTTCGCGATCGCGTCTGATATTGATGAGCACGGGCAGGCGTTCCTTGTGGCGGTTGACGAGCCCGACCTGGATTTCCGCCACCGATCCCTGCACCTCGAGGATCGGCTGGCAATGCGTGTGGTAGAACAGCCGGGCGCCGACCGGCAGCAGGTCGCGCATGCGCACCTTGCCGGCCAGCTCATCTTCGCGGTAGCCGAGCCAGGCGCGGGCGGTGCCATTGGCGCGCAGGATGAAGCCATCCGCACCGGTGACAATCAGCGCGCAGGCGGCCTGTTCGAACAGCGACTCGGCCCCGGAGAGCTGCTGGTCCACGGGATCAGCGCAAGGTCTGCGCGAGGAACGCCTCGATGGCGCGCGAGCTTGCAGCCGGCGCGCTCATGTGCGGGCAATGGCCGACGTTGTCGATCACGTGCAGCGTACTGGCGGGCAGGTGGCGGTGCAGGTAATGCCCCACTTCCATCGGCGCCACCAGGTCGTCGCTGCATTGCAGGATCAGCGCGGGCACGTTCGAGCAGGGCACGTCGGCCCGGTGGTCGGAGAGGAAAGTGACCCGCGCGAAGTGCCTGGCGATCTCCGGATCGTTGCGGCAGAAGCTGCTGGTCAGTTCCTCGGCCAGTTCCGGCTGCGTGGGCGCGCCCATGATGGCCGGCGCCATATTGCTCGACCAGCCCAGGTAGTTCGCATCCATGGTGTCCAGCAGCTCGTCGATGTCTTCCCGGCTGAAGCCTCCGACATAGTCGCCGTCGTTGATGTAGCACGGCGAGGGCCCCACCATCACCTGCGCGACGAACCGTTCCGGCGCCTTGATCGTCGCCAGCAGGCCGATCATCGTGCTGACGGAATGGCCGACGAAGACGACCGGGCCGGTACCGAACTCCTCGATGATTTCCAACAGGTCGTCGGCATGGCCGTGGAGAGTACCGTACCTGGCGCGGTCGTAGGCGGACAGGTCGGACTTGCCGCTGCCGACGAGGTCATACGAAATCGTGCGAAAACGCTCGCCGAACGCGGGGGCCATGAAGCGCCACATGGTCTGGTCGCAGCCGAACCCGTGCGCGAACACCATGGTCGCGGCGCCGCTACCGGCCACCGTGACATTGTTGCGGTCTCTGACGGACATGATGGTTCCCGTATTGAAAGATCTTGTATGGAAAGGAAGGCAACCGCGGATTATACGTGAACGCGAGGCCCGGAGGCCTGCACGGTTCACGGTCGTACCGGTCCCGGGCGCGGTCATCCTTCGCGCCAGGCACGCAACGTGGAGAGCACCGCCAGCAGTTCGGCGGGCTCGACCGGCTTCGCCACATGCATCTGGAAACCGCTCGTCAAGGCGCGCATGCGATCGTGCACGCGCGCATAGGCGGTCAGCGCCACCGCCGGGATGGCCGGCCGGCCCCGTTCCTTCTCGCGTCGGCGCACTTCGGAGATGAAGGCGTAACCATCCATGCCCGGCATGCCGATATCGCTGACGATCATGTCGGGCCGCATCCCTTCCCACAACAACAGGGCCGCTTCCGCGCTGCCGGCCGTTTCGACGACAGCATGGGCGCTGGCAAGCACGGCGGCCAGCATGTTGCGGGCATCGTTGTCGTCCTCGACCAGCAGCACGAGCGCTCCGGCCAGGTTGAACGTCTCCGGGTCCATGGCCCGGTAGGTCTGCTCGGCATGGCCGGCGACCTGCGGCATGGCGATATGCGCCTGCAGGCTGGCCAGCGGGGCCACCGGCAGCACGACCGTGAACGAAGCACCCCGGCCCAGGCCGTCGCTGTGCGCGCTGACGGTGCCGCCGTGCAGTTCGACCAGTTTCCGCACGATCGCGAGTCCCAGGCCGAGACCGCCATGCTTGCGGCTGGACGACGCATCGACCTGGGTGAAGGTATCGAAGATGCGCGGCAGGTAATCCGGCGGAATACCGGCGCCGTTGTCGGCCACCGCGATATGGATGCTGGAATGATGCCGTTGCAGGGACACGTGCACGCGCCCTTCCCTGGGCGTGAACTTGATGGCGTTCGATACCAGGTTCCAGACGATCTGCTGGAGACGTTCCGGGTCGCCCGAAATGGGGCCGGCCAGCGGATCGACGACCATCTGGATGTTGATGGACTTCGCCATCGCGGCGGGCCGCACCGCTTCAACGGCAGCCTCGACGGCTGGCTGTGGAGAAAACAACTGGACGTTCAGCCGCAGCTTGCCGCTGACGATGCGCGAGATATCCAGCAAGTCCTCGACGATCTGCGCCTGGGCCCGCGCATTGCGCTCGATGGTTTCGATGGCGCGCCGGGTCATCGAGGCATCGAGCTTGCCGGAGGTAAGCATGTGCGCCCAGCCCAGTATCGATGTCAGCGGCGTGCGCAATTCGTGCGACACGGTGGCCAGGAACTGGTCCTTGGCTTCGTTCGCACGCGCAGCTTCCTCGTAGAGCCGGTGCTTCTCCGCCGCTTCCTGCTCGGCCCGGCGCCTGGCAAACAGCGCTTCCTGGTACAGCGAGGCCTTGTTCAGGCCGACCGCTGCCTGGGCCGCAAGCGTCTCGACGAGCCTTTCGTGCTCTTCCCGGAACACGCCCGGCTCGGCGTGGCCGAAGAACAGTCCGCCGATCACCTCGCCATCGCCCAGCTTCACCGGCACGGCCAGGTAGGAGCGGACCGGAAGGTGCCCTTCCGGCATGCCGTGGTATGGCGCCATCTTGCCGTAGCGTGGATCGAGGCGGATATCGTCGCTGCGAATCGTGCCTTCGCCGCGGAACGTGGAACCGAACAGGTGGGTGTTGCGGGGCAGCGGGAACCTGGCGAAATGCTCCCTCGGCACGCCTGAAATCGTGTACAGCGTGTACGACTCGCCTGCCTCGTTGCGCACGTTGTAGAAGAACGCACCGAATTGCGCGCCGGTGAGCGCGGTCGCCGTATCCGTCACCGCCTGGACGATCTTTTCATGGTCGAGTTCCTGCAAGATGAGCAGCCCGATGCGGTGCAGCGCTTCCCTCTCCCGCTCCTGGGCAATCGCCACGCGCGCATCCTGTACCTCGATGACGGTACCGACGACCCGCCCGTTCCGGTGGATCGGGCTCGCCGTAAACGTCACGGGATACAACGTGCCATTCTTGTGGACGAAGACTTCCTCGCCGCGTTCCTGCATGTTGGCGGGCGCCGCCCGGTCGATCGGGCACTCGGCAAGCGGATACGGACTGCCGTCGGGCCGCGTATGGTGGACGAAATCATGCAGGGGCGCACCTTGCACCTCGGCAAGCGTATAACCTGTCAATGCCACCGCTGCCGGATTCATATATACGCATTGTTGACGGTGGTCCATGACGAACATGGCTACCGTTGCGTTGTTGCACAAGTCGTGCAGATCCAGCAGGCCTTCCGAGGTCAAGCTCATCGATCTAAGTCCAGTCGGGAAAATCGATTATCTTAATGCCAATCCTGTCGAGGTGTCGCGCGCGGCATGCGAAAACCCCTGGGCCCGCGAAGGATCCAGGGGTTGACGAGAGAAGCGGTGTTGTCAGGCAGGGTGCCCGAGGCTACGCGAGCGCCGTATCGAGCACCATCATCAGGATGAACCCGGCCACCACGGAGCACGACGCGCTCCTGCCATGGCCGTTGCGGTGCGCCTCGGGAATCACGTCGTGGGCGATCACGAACAGCATCGCGCCGGCAGCCAGGGCCAGGCCCCAGGGCAGCATCCACCGCGCGTATTCGATCAGCACGGCGCCGCCCACGGCGGCCACCGGCTCGATCAGGCCTGACGCCACGCCCAGGGCGCAGGAGAACAGCCGGCCGTAGCCGACCGTGCGCAGCGCCAGCGCCACGACCAGGCCTTCCGGCACATCCTGGATGGAAATGCCGGTGGCCAGGCTGTGCGCCTTGGTGATGTCGACGCCGGCATAGGCGACACCGATCGCCAGCCCTTCGGGCAGGTTGTGGATGGCCACGGCGGCCACGAACAGCCAGGCACGCTTGAGCGAATCGCTGCGCGCCGTGTCCACGCCTTCGAGGAGATTCTGGTGGCGTACCAGCCGGTCCAGCAGCAGCACCAGGCCCATGCCCAGCAGGATGCCGCCGCCGGCGATCGCGCTGGCTTCGAACGAGCCGGCGCCCTGGCCGCGCGCCGCGGCGATGGACGGAATCACGAGCGAGAACGCGGTGGCGGCCAGCATCACGCCGGCGCCGAAGCCGAGGAAACCATCGTAGGTGCGTTGCGAGAAATTCTGCGACAGCAGCACCGGCAAGGTGCCGAGTGCCGTCGCCAGGGCGGCGGTGGCGCCGCCCAGCAGTGCGCCATGCACGCTGGCGTCGAACGCCCGCACGCCGCTGACGATTTCATGCAACAGCGCCAGCGCTCCGCCAAGGCAGATCGCGGCGCCGAGCGCATAGCGCCAGACAGGGAGGACGCGCGCCAGCGGCATGTCAGTGCCTGGTCTGGCCAGGGGTTGCGTGCGGCACGGAACCGTCCGGCGTCGGCGGAATCTTGCCGCCGGCGGCCGAAGCGGAATCGATCGCACCGGGATCGGCCGTCATGCCCAGTTCGGCGCCGGTCAGCGGATCGGCGCTCGGGTCGGACATCGTGCGGCGCGCCATCTGGTTCAGCAGCTCGGCATCCTCGGTCGACAGGGTAACGCTCGATTCGCCGCCGCCGCCATCCACGCCCACCTGCTGGTCGCGGTCGGAGACGACCTGCCACTTCTCTCCGCTGTTCCACGGACCATTCAGTTCAGGACCGCCCTGCGACATGTTGTAGTACACGCTGGCGAATTCCGGACGGCCGGCCGTTTTCCCTGGAGGGAAGTTCGGCTGGATCGAATACAGCGCCTTCTCGAACGACTTCTGGTGGGCGATCTCGCGCGTCATCAGGAAGCCCAGCGCTTCGCGCACGCCCGGGTCGGGCGTCAGCGCGATCAGGCGCTCGTAGACGATCTTGGCACGCGCCTCGGCGGCGATGTTCGAGCGCAGGTCGGCGGTCGGTTCCGAGATCGAGTCGATGTAGGCGGCCGTCCACGGCACGCCGGCCGAGTTGGTCAGCGGCGCTCCTGCGCCATACAGCACCTGCGTGATGTGGCTGTCGTTGCCCGCGCCGGTGATGCGGCGATACATTTCGCCTTCCTCGTCGACGGCCTCGGCCAGGCGGCCCTTGGCGCCCTTGTTCAGCATGCACACGATGTTACCGATCACTTCGAGGTGGCTGAGTTCCTCGGTGGCGATATCGAACAGCATGTCCTTGCGGCCTGGATCGTCCTCGGCAACGGCCTGGGTGAAGTAGCGCATCGCCGCGGCGAGCTCGCCCTGCGGGCCGCCGAATTGTTCCAGCATCAGGTTCGCCAGGCCAGGATTCGGTTCGCTGACCCGTACGGTGTATTGCAAACGCTTGTTATGTGCAAACATTACTCCCTCCTAATCGGTTCATGGATGCCGACCACGAGACGGCCGTGGCCGTGTGAAATCGACATGCACATCATGAACGTTTAGAAAAAGTGCAAGTATAGGAAAGCAACGGCAGCCCTTGTAGGACTAGACCCGACAGATTTGCAACATTTTGCCGATCGCGGCCGCGGCCTCCCTGCCATGCCTTCGTAACCACTCTTGCAGCGTCGTTCGTGTAATTTTTGCTCGCTACTGGCTGGCTGGGATATGGCTCATGTGTTCGTTCCACCAAGAACGCGCTTCAGGCGGATTGCTCGGTGCGGTCCTGCGCCGTCAACAGCCGCCGCAGCACCTCGCCGTCGCGCTGGGCCGCGGCGGCTCCCTCCAGGTATTCCGCCGCCGTCGGCGCATAGCCCATGGCAATCGCGCTGTCGGCCATCTGCCGCAACAGCTTCTCCTTTTCCTGCAGGGCGCGCACGGCCGACCACAGCGATTCCTCGACGGCTTCGCCCTGCTGCGCGTTCAGGTGGCGCTCGGTGAACGCGTGGCCCGTGTGGCAACGGAAGCGTTTCGGCGCCGCGCCGTGCAATTCCCACAGCGTACCATGACATTCGGGACAGGTGAACGTCGACGGCGTTCCCATGCGTGACAGTTGCTCCATGCCGCCATCCTCTATGACAAAGCGGTTTTCCAGCCTTACCCATTCCGGCACATCGCGCGGCACCTTGCGCGCGGCGGCCAGGCTTTCCTCCACCATCTGCTCCAGCGCCGGCCCCATGTCGGCCAGCCGGAGCACGCGGTCGATCTCGACGTTGCGGATGGCGCTCTCCGGCATGTCGGCCGCCAGGGCCTCGTCGGGCGTCTGCACGATCGCCCTGCCGCCGCATGCCTTGATTGCCTGCAGGCCGGCCGTGCCGTCGTCCAGCATGCCCGTCAGGATCACGCCGATCGCGCGCGGGCCGAACGCGGCCGCGGCGGAGCGGAACAACGGATCGATGGCCGGGCGCGCGTGGTTCTCGCGGGCCCCGCGCGACAGCGTCACGCGGCAGTGATAATCGGGAGAGGCCCGATCGCGCGTCACCATCAGGTGCTGGTCGGGCGGCGCGACCAGGATGCGGCCCGGCTCGATCACGTCGCCGTCGCGCGCGTGGCGCACCGGCAGCCGCGTGGCGCCGGCCAGCAGCGAAGGCAGGATGCTCTCGTAGTGCCCGATGTGCATCGTCACCAGCACGGCGGCCGGGAAATGCGACGGCAGGCCGGCAACGAAGCCACGCAGGGCTTCGACGCCCCCGGTCGAGGTGCCGACGACGACCGCGTCGTCCGCGGCGAAGATGGGGGACTGGTTCATGGCACAAGCCTGCCTGCGGGTGGGCGGCCGGTCGGTGCGCCAGGACACACTGGCGCCGTCCCGCCGTCCTTTACGCGCGCGGCAGCAGGCGGTCGACGCGCTCGCTGAGCAGCTCCAGCGTCACCGGCTTCGTCATGAAGTCGGAAAAGCCGGCCTCGCGCGCCCGTTGCACATCCTGCTCGCGGGCCAGGCCCGAGAGCGCGATGGCCGGCAGGCCCTGCAACGCCGGGATGGCGCGCACGGCGCGGATGAATTCGAAGCCATCCATGTCCGGCATCGACAGGTCGGAAATCACCAGGTCCACGACGTGTTCGCCCAACAGCTCCAGCGCGCACCGGCCGCTGGTAGCGACCAGCACGTCGGCGCCTTCCAGTTCCAGCAGCGCCTGGAAGGTCTCGGCGGTTTCCTCGGTATCGTCCAGGATCAGCACCTTGCGCCCCGCCAGCACGGCCTTCCCGGCGTCGCCCCCGGGCGCCTCGTCGGGATGCCATTCCGTCGCCAGCGGCAGCCGGACGGTGAAGCGGCTGCCCTTGCCTGCGCCTTCCGACGCCGCTTCGACGCTGCCGCCATGGAGTTCGACCAGCTGGCGGACTAGCGCCAGGCCGATGCCCAGGCCGGCCTTGCTGCGAATGGCCTGGGCGCCGGTCTGGCGGTACATGCGGAACACGTCCGCCAGCTGGTCCGGCTCGATGCCGGTGCCCGTGTCCTCCACGTCGATGCGCGCCAAGCCATCGTCGCGCGACAGCCTGAGCGTCACCGTGCCGCCGGCAGGCGTGAACTTCACGGCATTGCTGAGCAGGTTGAGCAACACCTGCTCGATGCGCACCGGGTCGACCGAGGCCACCAGCGGCTCGTCCGCCAGCAGCAGGCGCAGCGTGAGGCCTTCCACCACGGGGTCGGCGCGCATCACCTCGACCAGGCGCACGGCGATATCGCCCAGGTCCACGTCGCGGCAGGACAGCGCCAGCTTGCCCGTGGCCACGCGCGACATGTCCATCAGGTCTTCGATGATCTTGGCCTGGCTGGCCACGGAATTGCGGATGATCGAGGCGGCGCGCAGCGCCGGCGGCGATTGGCGCACGGCCGGCAGGCGCGACATCAGTTCCACGTTGATGTAGATGAGGTTCAGCGGGTGGCGCAGCTCGTGCGACATCACGGCCAGGAATTCGTCCTTCATCGCGCTGTCGCTCTCGGCCGCCGTGCGGCCGGCCTGCTCGGACGTCAGCGCCGCCTCACGCTGGCTCTCCTGCTGGGCGCGCGACGTCTGGTCGCGGGCGATCTTCGCGAAGCCCTGGAAATGGCCGTGGTGCAGCGGCGTCGTCACGCCGGCGCAGTAGAAGCGCGAGCCATCCTTGCGCACGTGCCAGCGCTCGTCCTCGGCGCGGCCATCGTCCGTCGCGCGGCGGCGCTCGTCCTCGGGCGCGCCGGCGGCCAGGTCTTCCGGCGTGAAGATCATGTCCAGGCTGTGGCCCATGGCTTCCGCCTCGGTCCAGCCGAAATTGCGCTCGGCACCCTTGTTCCAGCCCGTCACGTGCCCCGTACTGTCCATCGTGATGATCGCGTAGTCGTCGGTACTTTCCGCCACCAGGCGCATCCACACTTCGCCGGCACGCACCTTTTCTTCCGCCTCGCGGCGGCCGGTGATGTCGAAGAACGTCATCACGGCGCCTTCGATCTTGTCCTCGGTGGTGCGGTAGGGCAGCAGCCTCACGATGTAGTAGCGCCCTTCGTTGCTGCGCACCTCGCGCTCGACCAGGCGCAGCGTCTCGAAGGTGGACGACACGTCGTTGGGCAACTGGTCGTAGTCGAGGCGGTGCGTGATGTCGAGCAGCGAGCGGCCGATATCGGTGGGAATGATGGAAAAGATGTCCGCCGCGCGCGGCGTGAACCGCTTGATGCGCATGGCCCGGTCGACGAAGATCGTGGCGATGTCGGTCGAGGCGATCAGGTTGTTCAGGTCGTCGTTCGCCTTGCCCGTTTCCTCGACCTTCACCTTCAGCTCGTAGTTGACGGTGATGAGCTCCTCGTTGACCGATTGCAGCTCTTCCTTCGAGGTCTCCAGTTCCTCGCTGGCCGAGCGCAATTCCTCGTTGATGGCCTGCAATTCCTCGTTCGACGCGCGCAGTTCCTCGTTCGAGATTTCCGCATGCTCGATGGTTTCCCGCAGCTTTTCCTTGCTGCGTTGCAGTTCGGCCTCGAGCTGGTTCAGCACCAGGTCCTGGTGGTGCGTGACCAGCTCGGGCGGCTCGCCGCCCTGCGATTGCGCCGCCTCGTCGAACAGCACCAGCAGGAAATCCATGTTGGCGACTTCGTCGTTGAACGGGCGCACCACGATATTGACGAAGTACGCGTTGTCGTCGCGCTTGACGAGCACGCGCTGGGCTTCCACGCTGCTGCCGGTCTGCTGCGCCTGGTACAGCGCGGTGCGCAATTCCAGCCGCAGCTCCGGCAGCACCAGCGCCAGCGCACTGCGCGAGGGCTCGCCGCCGACATGGCGCAGGAAGCGTCCGGCCGAGTCGGACATGTGCACGATATTCGATTCGCGGTCCACGATCAGGCTGGGCGGCGCGAACTTCGACAGCGCGCGCTGGTGCACCTCGGCATACGAGAACTGGCGGCGCACATTGCCGCCCACCTGCACCAGCTCCTGCGCGCGGCTGACGGGCGCCGTCGACAGGGCCGGCACGTAACGCGCCGCGCGCGACAGGGACCGGGCGCGGTAGATGCGGTTCTTCTTGTCGAACGGCACGAAGAACTCGGTCGCCGCGTCCGCCGACTCGGAAGAACCGAGGAACAGGAAGCCGTTGGGCTTGAGCGCCGAATGGAACATCTCCATCACGCGCAGCTGCACGTCGCGGTTCAGGTAGATCAGCAGGTTGCGGCACGAGATCATGTCCAGCTTCGAGAACGGCGGATCGCGCAGCAGGTTGTGCGAGGCGAACAGGATGCGGTCGCGGATCGTCTTGCGGATGCGGAAGCGGTCGTCCTCCTTCGTGAAGAACTGGCGCAGCCGCGTGGGCGGCACGTCCATCACGATCGAGGCCGGGTAGACGCCGGCGCGCGCCACGCCGATCGCATGGTCGTCGATGTCCGAGGCGAACACCTGGATCTCCGGCGGGCGGTCCATTCGCGCGGCCTGGTCGGCCAGCAGCATCGTCACCGAGTACGCTTCCTGCCCCGTGGCGCAGGCGGCCACCCACACGCGCACCTGTTCGCCGCGCAGCTTGTCGCGGAACAGTTCCGGCATCACTTCCCGCTCGAGCGCCTCGAACGCCTCGCGGTCGCGGAAGAAATTGGTCACGCCGATCAGCATGTCGCCCAGCAGCGACTTGAACTCCGCCGGCTCGCGCTCGAGCAGCTGCGCATATTCGGGCAGCGAGGTCACGCCCTTCACCTGCAGGCGGCGTTCCATGCGGCGCAGCACTGTGGCGCGCTTGTAGTGGCGGAAGTCGTGGCCGGTGTGGGCGCACAGCATGGCGATCACGGTCTGCAGCGCTTCCTCGTCGTCGACCTTTTCCTCTTCCTCCGGCGCCGGGCCGATCGCGCCGTCGCCATCGCCGGTGGGCGGCAGCTGGATGTGGCGCGCGGTTTCCCACAACCCCAGCAGCTTGGCCGGCATCTCGGCAACCGGCAGCACGAAGTCGACCATGCCGGTATTGATCGCGGCCTTCGGCATGCCGTCATGCTCGGCGTCGATCGGGTCCTGGGCCAGCGTGATGCCGCCCTGCTCCTTGACCCGCTCGATGCCCACGGCGCCATCGGTGCCCGTGCCGGAGAGCACGACGGCAAACGCCCGCTCGCGGCGCGCCTCGGCCAGCGTGCGGAAGAACACGTCGATCGCCACGTGCTGGCCGGGCGTGCGCTTGAGCTCCGAGACGCCGAGGCTGCCATCGTCCATCGACAGTTGCTGGTTCGGCGCGATCACGTACACATGCTCGGGCCGGATCTGCACCCGCTCGGTCACCTGCACCACGGGCATGTGCGTCACGCGCTGCAAGACGCTGTCGGCCGAGCTCTGGTGCTTGGGCGACAGGTGCAGGATCACCACGAAGGCCATGCCATTTCCTTGCGGCATCAACTCGAGGAAGCGCAGCAGCGCCTGCAGGCCGCCGGCCGATGCGCCGATACCGACCACGGGGAACCGGAGGTGGGTAGCGCTGACGACCGGATCGGTGTCTTCGGGTTCCGGCAATGTGGAGTGCGGCATGTGTGCTGTTCGTTGTAGGAAAGGCACTGAAGTCTACTCCAATCATCCGGCGGCGTTAAGCGCGACGGCGCACGGCACGCCTCCCGCGTCCATTTGCCCACAACATCGGCGATCCGTCCCGCGCTGGCAACTGGAAAGTTGACAGCCAGGTGCCCGCACGGCACACTGCGCGGCTTTTCGCGCTTTGCTCCTGTTCAGGACATGACCTTCCCCCTCTCATCGATTGCCGCCAGCCTGCCGGACCGGCTGGCCGGCCTGCTCGCGGCGCGGGCATGCCTGCAACCCGATGCGGCCGCGCTGCACGTGGACGGCCGCGACATCACGTTTGCCGGGCTGTGGCAGGCCGTGCGCGACACGGCCGCGCAACTGACGGCTTTCGGCGTGCGCCCCGGCGACCGTGTGCTGGTCGTTGCCGAGAACTCGCTGGCGCAAGTGTGCCTGCTGTTCGCGGCCGGGCTGTGCGATGCGTGGATCGCCTGCGTCAACGCGCGGCTGGCCGCGCGCGAGGTCGACGTCATCCGCGCGCACTGCGGCGCGCGCCTGGTGTTCTACACCGACGACGTCTCTCCCGATGCGGCGGCCCATGGGGCAAGGCACGGGGCGCGCCATGTGCCGGCGCCGGCCCTCGTCGGCCGCTGGCTGGTCGGGCCGCTGGATGACGGCGCGCGGCCGGAACCCGTCCATGCGGACGGCGCCCGGCAGTGCGCGGCGCTGCTGTATACGAGCGGCACCACGGGGCAGCCGAAAGGCGTGATGCTCTCGCACCGCAGCCTGCTGTACGTGGCCGCGGTGTCGGCCACGCTGCGCCGGCTGGGGCCGGCCGACCGGGTGGCCGGCGTGTTGCCGGTCTCGCATGTGTACGGGCTGGCGTCGGTCCTGCTGGGCACCCTGCATGCGGGCGCCTGCTTGCACCTGGTTCCGCGCTTCACGGCGGCCGGACTGCTGCACATGCTGGCGCACGACGGCATCACGGTCCTGCAGGGCGTGCCGGCGCTGTATGCGCGCCTGCTCGACGCGGCTGGCGGCCCGGTCGCCTCGCGGCTGCGCTTCCTCTACGCGGGCGGCTCCCCGCTCACGCCGCCGCTGAAGGCGCGCGTGGAAGCGGCGTTCGGCCTGCCGCTGCACAATGGCTACGGCATGACGGAGATGGCGCCCACGATCAGCCAGACGCGCGTCGATGCGCCCCGCGCCGACGGTTCGGCGGGCCATCCGATTCCCGGGGTGGAACTGCGCATCGCCGGCGGCGGCGCGCAAGGCGAGCTGTGGGTGCGCGGGCCGAACGTCATGCTGGGCTACTACCGCGACCCGGCGGGAACCGCCGGCGTGCTGCACCCGGACGGCTGGCTGAACACGGGCGACGTGGCGCGGCTCGATGCCGATGGCGCCCTGCACATCGTGGGCCGCACGAAGGAAGTGATCGTGCGGTCCGGCTTCAACGTCTATCCGCTGGAAGTGGAAACCCTGTTGAACGCCCACCCGCGGGTGGTGCAGTCGGCCGTCGTCGGCCGCCCGGCGCCGGACGGCGAGGAAGAAGTAATCGCCTTCGTGGAAGGCACCGGAGACCGCCTGGACGCCGAGCTGGCGCGCTGGCTGGCCGGCCAGCTGGCGCCATACAAGATGCCGGCCCGGATCGTGGTGCTCGATGCCCTGCCCGCCGGCCCCACCGGCAAGGTGCTGAAGGCCCGGTTGCGGGAGATGGCGGCGGATGGCACTAGCCGTGCACCAGGTGCGTGATCTCGATGAGCCGGTGCTGGTACTCGCGGGCCAGTTCGCCGATCAGGCGGTGCTGCGCCGCGTCGGCCGGCCGGTACATCACCTGCCCATCCGGCGTGCAGGCGCAAAAGCCGCGGGCGGCCAGCTCGCGCACGATGTCGTGGCCGCGTTCGACCGATTGCAGGTAAAGCCGTTGCGCGATCGCTTCGGCGGTCCAGATCTGGCCAGGCGTGCCATGCAGCAGCAACAGCGCTTCCAGGAACGGGACGGATGGCAGCGTCAGCACGAAGCTGCGCAAGGCAGGACTGATCTCCTTCATCGACTCTTCACGGCGTTTCTTCAACGGTAGGTGGTGGCGCGCGCCGGGTGCCGCACGCGGCATGCGGCCGGGGCGGTACGCTCGCGCGCGGCTGAGTAAACCATTCGGCATCCCCGCGCGTTGCTTGCCAACGTCCTGCACAGGCCGTAAGACGGCCAGCAGGGCGGGCGCCCAATGGGCGAAAAACGAAAATTATATTCCTAAAAATGTATTTGCGCCACGCAAAAAGGGAGAAGCGAAGCCATGAGCAGTACCGTGAAACACCGCAGCAGCGAGGGCGACGATGCGCCTTCCCCCGACCTGGCAGCGCTGCAGAAGCTGCGCATCGTGATCCGCGCCGCCCAGCGGCACTCGCTGTGGGTCGAGAAACAGTGCGGGGTGAACGGCGCCCAGTTGTGGATCCTGCAGGAGCTGCTGGAGACGCCCGGGCTGCGCGTGGGCCAGATCACGGCGCGCCTGGCGATCGCCCAAGCCACCACGAGCAACCTCCTCGAAGGGTTGGTACGGAAGGGCTACGTCGTCAAGACGCGCGACCTCGATGATGCACGTGTGGTAAAACTGGCACTGTCCGACGCGGGGCGCGCCTTGCTGGACACGGCGCCGAAACCGGCGCGCGGCCTGCTGCCGGAAGCGCTGGCGAAGCTGGACGGCGCCGACCTGGCGAGCCTGAACGCGGGCTTGCAAGGCTTGCTGGATTCGATCGAAGACCTGGACGAAGGGTTCGGCCTGCAGCCGATGCCCTTCACGATGTAGTGCATTTTTAACGCAAAGGAGCGGCATGGAAGACGAGCAGCGCGGACCGGAACGGGAACATTCGCGCCGGAGGGACGATACCCCGCGTTACCTCGACCCCGGCGACTCGGTATTCTCCCTGTGGGGCCGGGTGATCCGCGCGCGCTACCAGCGCATCGCCGCCGCGTTGTCGCGGCACGTGATGCAGCGCCCGCTGCGTATCGGCATCTCGGCACGCATCTTCCACCCCGAACCCGGCGCCACGGGCTTGCGCAGCAAGAACCTGCAATACCTGGAAGAGTCGATCGCGCACTGGGTAATGTCGCGCGACGTGCTGGTGTTCATGATCCCCACGGTGAACACGACTGGCCTGCTGCACCCCTCGAACATCCGCCTGCGCGACTACGCCAAGCATCTCGACGGCCTGGTGCTGCAGGGCGGCGCCGACGTGTCGCCGCAAACCTATTCGGAAGCGCCCACGCGCCCCGAATGGAGCGGCGACCGCGCGCGCGACATGTATGAACTGGAATTGCTGCACGAATTCGTGGAGGCGGGCAAGCCGGTGCTGGGCATCTGCCGCGGCTGCCAGCTCATCAACGTGGCCTTCGGCGGCACGCTGTACCAGGACATCGCCACCGACGTGCCGGACGCCATGCCCCACGTGCACGACGACTACGACCGCCACCGCCACGAGATCGCCTTCCCGCCCGGCTCTTCGCTGGCGAAAATGTTCAAGGAACGCGCGGGCGGCGTGGTGAACTCGATCCACCACCAGGCCGTGCGCACGCTGGGCCGCGACATGGACGTGGAAGCGCTGTCGGTGCCGGACGGGATGATCGAGGCGATCCGCTACCGCAAGGCGCCGTTCGTGATGGGGCTGCAATGGCACCCGGAATTCCACCGCGCGGGTGGGCAGGAGCTGCTCGACTGCACGGGGATTCTGGATACGTTCCTGCGGGTGGCGCGCGAAACGCGGTTTTGAGCTTCAATGGTGTCAGACACCTTTCTTCGCAGAAGAAAGGTGTCTGACACCGGTTTTCTCTCGAGGCACCTCATGGGAAAACCGGTGTCGCACACGTTTTTCCCGAAAAGCCGGGAAAAACATCTCCGACACCAGTCCCTCTCAGCGCCTTCCCCGGAACCGCTGCACCGCCGCATCCACGATCCCCTCCACGCTACCGCTGGCCGCATACTGATCGCGCAGGTACTGCGCGTCGCTGCCCACGTGCGTCACCTGCATCAGGTGATTCAGCGCCGCGGAGCCGCCCAGCCGTTCGGCATACGGGTCCATGCGCCGCAGCGTCGTGAGGATGTCTTCGCGCAGCGACAGGCTCTCGTAGGTCTTCGGGTGCACGATGGTGCCGTCCAGGCCGAAGCGGCAGGCCTGGAAGCGGTTGTAGTTGTAGACGAGGTAGTCGTCCTCGGCCGGCGGTTCTTCCTTGCGGTCGAGCAGGTAGGCGCACAGCGCCTGCAGGTAGGCAGCCAGCGCGGCGGCGCGCTCCACCGTCAGCGGCGTGTCGCACACGCGCAGCTCGATGGTGCCGTATTCGGGCTTGGGCCGCAGGTCCCAGTAAAAGTCCTTCATGCTCTTGATGACGCCGGTGTGCTCCATCTTCGCAAAGAAGTTGTCCTGGAATTCCTGCCACGACAGCATGAACGGCGCGCGCCCGCTCATCGGGAAAGCGAACACGGAATTCAGGCGCGCGGAGTTGAACAGCGTGTCGCCGCCCTGCACGAAGGGCGACGAGGCCGACAGCGCAATGAAGTGCGGCAGGTAGCGCGACAGCGAGTGCAGCAGGAACAGCGCATTGTCGCCGCTGCCCGTGCCGATGTGCACGTGCTGGCCGAACACGGTGAACTGCTTGGCCAGGTAGCCGTACAGCGAGGACACTTCCTTGAAGCGGGGCTTTTCGAAGATGCGCCGGTCCACCCATTTCTGGAACGGGTGCGTGCCGCCGCCGCAGATGCCGATATTGAGTTTCTCGCCCGCTTCCACCAGCGTGTCGCGCACCAGGTGCAGCTGGGCCAGCAGCTCCGTGTGCCTGGTGTGCACGTCGCTGTTAATCTCGATCATGCTCTCCGTGATCTCCGGCGTCACGTGGCCGGGGAACGGCTTCTTCGACAGCAGGTGCAGCAGGTCGGGGCTCGAGGCCGTGAGGTCGTAGTCGGAAAAACTCACGAGCTGCAGCTCGAGTTCCACGCCCATCGTCAGCGGCGTCGATTCCTTGAACGGTTCCAGTGCCATGGCTTAATCCTCCTTCGGCGTTTCGCGGGCCCAGATCAGGGCGCGCTGGGTGATGATGGGGCCGAGCACTTCCATGAAGACGGTCATCGCCGCCACGGCCGCCAGCTCGTCGATGAGCACGACGCCGGAGTTTTTCGTTTGCTCGAGCAGCAGCACGACGAACACGGACATGGGCGCGAGCGCCATGCCGGTCGCGATGCCCTTGCGCCACGGGATGCCCGACAGGTGCGAGAACGCCGTCACGCCGATCGTCTTCACGGCGAAGCGGGCGATCACCAGCACGAAGGCGAGCATGCCGCCGTTGACGACGTTATCCCAGGACAGCGTGGACACGGCGAACACGAACAGCAGGATGGTCAGCAATTCGCCGATCGCGCCGAAGTTGCGCTGCGTGCGCGTGAACGCCACGCGGCGGTGCCGCGCGGTCAGGCCGAAGGCCAGCGTGGCCAGCACGGGCGACAGGTCGTAGGAATGCGTGATGGCGACGAGGATCACGACGACCAGCGCGAACGCCAGCGTGCCCTCGCGCGCCAGGTTGCCCAGGCGGCGCAGCACGGCCGGAACCAGCATGCCGCACACGGCGCCCAGCAGCGCCGACGAGACCAGCTCGATGACGGACAGCGAGATCGCCTGCGTCAGGCTGCCCGAGGTGTTGAAGACCCAGAAGCCGACGATGACCTTGAAGGTCAGTACCGCCAGCACGCAGTTCATCGCCACGAGGTGCAGCACGCGCTCGGTGGCCTGGCCGGAGCTGCGCTGCTCGTTGATGACACGCAGCACGCCGGCCGGCGAGGTCGACATGGCCAGCGACGCCAGCAGCAGCGCCGACATCGCTTCCATGCCCCAGGCGCTGGCGATCAGGTACACGACACCGAACGTGGCGAAGGATTCGGCCAGGCCGCTGAGGAACACCCACGGGTTGTAGCGCAGCCAGTTCAAATTGACCCGGTAACCGAGTTCGAACAGGATCAGGCCGAACGCCACGTTGGCCAGCACGACGACGGGACTGCCCGCTTCCGTGGCGAACAGGTCCGGGAATGCCTGGGCACACAGGAAGCCGACGAGACCATACACGCTGATGCGGGGCAGCTGGGTCCAGCGATGAATGAACTCGCCGGCGAGCCATGCGAGCAGTACAGCGAGCGGCCACGCTAATTCGGCCGAGATGACCAGGAAATCTGGCATTGGGTTCCTCCTATTGTTGATTGCTTGAGCCGGGCAGGATCGGCAAAACTACATTTGCGCGAATGTAGTTGATATCGTCCGGTGGTGCAAGTAGAACTCATCCATAGATGACTATATAGCAAGACTTCCCGCCGCGTCGCACACCACGCGTGTCCGGTACAATGCGGGCATTTGCCAAAACACCAAGGGGACCCCATGCTCGAACTGGTCAGCGAACACGCCTGCCACGGCGGCGTGCAGCGCTTCTACAAGCACGACTCGCAGGCGATCGGCCTGCCGATGCGCTTTTCCGTCTTCCTCCCGCCCCATGCCGACGGGGCGCGGCTGCCGGCCCTGTTCTACCTGGCCGGGCTGACGTGCACCGAGGAGACGTTCATGATCAAGGCCGGCGCCCAGCGCGTGGCGGCCGAGCTGGGCCTGGTGCTGGTGGCGCCGGACACGAGCCCGCGCGGCGCCGGCGTGCCCGGCGAATCGGATGCGTGGGATTTCGGCGTGGGTGCCGGTTTCTACCTCGATGCGACGCAGGAGCCGTGGGCGAAGCATTACCGGATGGAGAGCTACATCCACGAGCTGCGCGAGCTGGTGACGCGCGAACTGCCGGTGGATACCGCCCGGGTCGGCATTTTCGGCCACTCGATGGGCGGCCACGGCGCGCTCACGCTGGCGCTGCGCCGGCCCGACCTGTTCAAGTCGGTCTCCGCCTTCGCGCCGATCGCCGCGCCGATCCACTGCCCATGGGGCCGCAAGGCATTCACGGGTTACCTGGGCGAAGACGAATTCGCGTGGGCGGACCACGACGCCACGGCGCTGATGTCGAAGCGCTGCGCGCCCTTCCCGCACGGGATCCTGATCGACCAGGGCCTGGCCGACAAGTTCCTGAACGAGCAATTGAAACCCGAGCTGTTCGAAACGGCGTGCGCGGCCGCCGGCCAGCCGCTGACCTTGCGGCGGCATGCCGGGTACGACCACGGGTATTACTTCATCACCACGTTCATCGAAGACCACCTGCGCTGGCACGCGCCGCAGCTGTAGCGCTACAGCTTGATTTCAGTGCCGAGTTTTTGCAGGAACTGCGCGATCCACTGAGGATGCGCCGGCCAGGCCGGCGCGGTGACGAACTGGCCGTCGGTGACGGCGGCATCGACGGCGATGTCGGCGAATTCCGCGCCCGCCAGTTTCACCTCCGGCGAACAGGCCGGGTAGCACGAGATCTTCCGGCCGCGGATCACGTCCGCGGCGGCCAGCAGCTGCGCGCCGTGGCACACGGCGGCGATCGGCTTGCCGCTCTCGGCGAATTCCCTGACGATCTCGATCACGCGCGGGTCGAGGCGCAGGTATTCGGGCGCGCGGCCGCCAGCGATCGCCAGTGCGTCATATTTCGCTGTGTCGACTTCATCGAACGCGGCATTGAGCGTGAACTGGTGGCCCGGCTTTTCCGTGTAGGTCTGGTCGCCCTCGAAATCGTGGATCGCCGTCTTGATCTTATCGCCGGCCTTCTTGCCGGGGCAGACCGCGTGCACCGTGTGGCCCACCGCCTGCAATGCCTGGAACGGCACCATCGTTTCATAGTCTTCGGCGAAGTCGCCGGTCAGGAACAGAATGGTTTTTGCTGCCATGCTTGCCTCCTTGAACACACCACCAAGGTGCTCGGTTGTTGGAAAGGCAATCATAGCATCGAAAAAAAAGGCCGGGCATCGGCCCGGCCTCGTTTGCGCCGCGTACGGGCGGCTTACGCTTCCTTCTTGTGCAGCACGGTCTTGATGGTGTTCGCCAGGTCCTCGGCGACGAACTTGGCCACGTAGGCGTCGGCGCCGACACCCTTCACGTGGTCCTCGTTGGTCTTGCCCGACAGCGAGGAGTGGATCACCACGGGGATCTTCGAGAAACGCGGGTCCTGCTTGATCTTGCGGGTCAGCGTGAAGCCATCCATCTCCGGCATTTCCAGGTCGGTCAGCACGAGCGCGACGCGGTCCGACACTTCGATGCCCTCGGCCTTGCAGCCGACGGCGATGCTGTTCAGCTTGTCCCAGGCTTCCTTGCCCGATTTCGTCATCACGAACGGCGCGTGCATCGCCTGCAGGCCCTGCTCGATCAGGTTGCGCGCGACGACCGAGTCGTCCGCCGCCAGGATGAAGGAGCCCTGCTTCAGCGCGATGGTCGGCATCGCTTCCGGGTCCACTTCCTTGCCTTCGGCCGGCACCATGCGGCGCAGGATCGTTTCCACGTCCAGCACCTGCGCCAGGCGCGTGCCGTTCGTGTCGCCGTCCAGGCGGGCGATCGAGGTCACCATGCCGGTGGCGTTGCTGCCCTCGGCGGTCAGCACCTGGCTCCAGTCCAGGCGCACGATCTCGTCCACCGATTCCACGGCAAAGGCTTGCGTGGTGCGTGCAAATTCCGTGACGAGCATGATGTTCAGGCCCGTCTTCGGCTTCACGCCCACGATGGCCGGCAAGTCCATCACGGGGATGATCTGGCCGCGCAGGTTGACCACGCCCAGCATGTGCGGCTGCGCGCCGGCCACCGCCGTCACGGGCGGCATGGCCACGATCTCGCGGATCTTGAATACATTGATGCCGTACAGCTCGGAACGGTCACCGTTCTCGTCGCCGCCGAGGCGGAACAGCAGCAGCTCGAATTTGTTCGTATTGGTGAGGTTGGTGCGTTCGTCGATTTCCTGTTGTACGCTTTTCATCAGTGTTCCCCGGTCGTCAGTGCCTGCCGCGATGCGGCGTCGATTGGGGCAGTATAGGCGAGAAAATTGGCGGCACCCCCGTTCCTGTACATTAAGGCAATGAGGAATAGTGCCGGGAAACAACACCCTGAAACCTGGCAGCGCAGGAATGCAAAACGCCACCGGAAAGGTGGCGTTTTTTTGAATCCTGGAGCGGGAGAAGAGTCTCGAACTCTCGACCTCAACCTTGGCAAGGTTGCGCTCTACCAACTGAGCTACTCCCGCAGAAGAGGCATGATTATGCCAGATCGTTTTGATAAATACCAGTATGAAATGCATGCAGTTGCCGGAGCGCCGATACGGGAATTCCGCCGTCGGACTTCTTTCCACTTTCCGCCAGCGCGGATGCGCAGCTGGGCCAAGGCATTGAAATTGCAATAGAAATTTCCCTGGCACTATAAATGCTCTGGAGACAGGCACCTGGTCGCAGACCGGGAAACGCCAACCAGCCATCTCTAGGGGTAGAAAATGATCGACTTCAGCAAGGGTCTTCTCGTCGTGGCCGCCACCGCGACCTTCGGCATGCAATCGGCCAGCGCCGGCACGTTTGCCTCCGCGATCCTGGACATCAACAACTTCAAGATCTCGCACTCGAACGGCAGCGTGTACTGGAACACCGATTTTTCCAAGCTCACCGGGGTGAACGATGCCCATGCCACGGCCTCGCTGAACGGCGTCCACAAAAGCCTGTCGTCGATCGGCCCGCGGCCGGACGTGGCGCACCAGTGCATCGGCTCGCCCTGCCCCGCGTTCGGCGAGAACAACTTCACGCCGTTCAACACGAAGACGCCGATGGGCGGCAACTTCGGCTATGCCGACCAGAATTTCCTGGGCTCGGCGATCTCGGTCAACGGCGCCGCGGCGGGCGCCCGCTCGCAAACGCGCGCCGACGTGGCCACTACCTACAATATGCAGTTCGCCAACAGCAATTCCTCGGTCGGCAGTTCGAACACGATGTCGTTCCGGCTCGGCGCCAGCGACACAATGACGGTGTCGTTCGACGCCACCCCGTTCGCGATGGCGTACTCCTCGCCCGAGGGCCGTCCCGTCACGACCGCCAACGCGCGCATCTCGTGGAGCGTGAACATCGTCGATCTCGCCACGGGCGAGACCGTGTTCGAATACGCGCCGGCACGGCTCAACAGCATGGCCGCGGTCAGCCGCACGCACGGCAACAACGGCACTTCGCTGTACAACGAAAGCGGCACCATCTTCAACATGGCCGCCACCTCGCCGCTCCTGATGGCCAACCGGGATTACCAGATCACGGTGCAGCACAACACGCTGGTCAGCGCCCTGCAACAGGAAGTGCCGGAACCGGGCTCGCTGGCGATCGTGGGCGCCGGCCTGTTCGCCATGACGCTCGGCCGCCGCCTGCGCAAGAGCACGGGCCAGCCGCGCGGCTGAGCACCGTGCCTGCCACCCCGCGCGGGCACCTTCGCCTTCCCGGCCGCGGCGCCCGCCGCGGCCCCTTTTTTTCCCGCTGCCCGAATCGCCTTTGCCACGGTGCGACATCGCGCCCCCTGTCACGGCACGCCCCCTGACACGGCACCATCCCCCTGTGACGGGCACGCCATTCCTCCCCTGTCACCGCGTGCCACTCCTCGCCTGCCACCGCGTACGATTCCTCCCCTGCCACGGGCGCCATTCCTCCCCCTACCACGGGGCGCCGTCCCGGCCTCTATCACGGCGCGCCATCGCGCCCCCTATAATTGCAGCGGTCTAGCAAAGTAAGGGGCGTCTCGCAACAATGGATTCAATCGAAATCGTACTGGCCATGCTGCTGGCCGTGGTGGCCAGCGCCTATCTCGTGCGCGTATTGCCGGTATCGCTGCCCTTGCCGCTGGTGCAGATCGGCCTCGGCGCCGCCATCGCCGGCTACACGGGGCATGGCGTGCAACTCGATCCCGCCCTGTTCTTCCTGCTGTTCCTGCCCCCGCTGCTGTTCCTGGACGGCTGGCGCATCCCCAAGAGCGGCCTGTTCCGCGACAAGGGCATCATCCTCGAGCTGGCGTTCGGCCTCGTCATCTTCACCGTGGTCGGCGCCGGTTTCCTGATCCATTGGCTGATCCCGGCAATGCCCTTGCCGGTGGCCTTTGCGCTGGCGGCCATCGTGTCGCCGACCGATCCGGTTGCCGTCGGCTCGATTGCCTCGCGGGCGCCGATCCCGAAGCGGCTGATGCACATCCTGGAAGGCGAGTCGCTGCTCAACGACGCCAGCGGCCTGGTGTGCTTCCGCTTCGCCGTGGCCGCGGCGATGACGGGCGCGTTCTCGCTCACGCAGGCATCGCTCACCTTCGTCTGGCTGGTCGGCGGCGGCATCGCCGCCGGCGTCGGCGTCACGCTGCTGGTCACGTGGGCGCAGCGCTGGCTGTTCCGGCATTTCGGCGAACCGGCCGGCTCGCCCATCCTCGTCAACCTGCTGATCCCGTTCGGCGCCTACCTCGCGGCCGAGCACACCCATGCCTCCGGCATCCTGGCCGCCGTGTCGGCCGGTGTCACGATGAGCTTTGTGGAACTGTCCGGCCAGGTGATGGCCACCACGCGCATCCAGCGCTCGGCCGTATGGGACACGGTGCAGTTCGCGCTGAACGGCGTGATGTTCGTGCTGCTGGGCGAACAGCTGCCCGACATCCTGCACGGCGCCCGCGTGTCGCTCGACCAGAGCGGCCACCTCAATCCGTGGTGGCTGGTGCTGTACGCGTTCGCGATCTCGTTCGGCCTCCTGGCGCTGCGCTTCATCTGGGTCTGGACCACGCTGCGCGTGACCATCTACCGCAAAAGCCTGCGCGGCGTGGATGCGCCGAAGCCGCCGCTGCGCCTGTTGCTGGCCACGTCGCTGGCCGGCGTGCGCGGCGCCATCACGCTGGCCGGCGTGATGACGCTGCCCCTCACACTGCCGTCCGGCGCGCCGTTCCCGGCCCGCGACCTGACGATCTTCCTGGCCTCCGCGGTGATCCTGATCTCGCTCGTGATGGCCAGCATCGGCCTGCCGCGCCTGCTGGCCGGCATGCACTTCCCGGAGGAACCGGCCGAGCAGCAGGAAGAAGACATGGCGCGGCGCGAGGCGGCCAGCGCCGCCATCGCGGCCGTCGAACGCGCGCAGATGGAGCAGTTGCAGGGCGGCCGCGATGCCGACATGTACCCGGAGGCGGCGGCGCGCGTGATCGCGCTCTACCAGCACCGCCTGGACACCACGGCCGCCGTCGACGACGAGGACGTGGCCCGCTACCGCAAGCTCGACGCGGCCGAGCGCGTGCTGCGGCTAGCCGCCTTGCAGGCCGAGCGCCGCACCATCTTCAACCTGGCGCGGCACGAACACATTTCCGACGAGATTTCGCGCAAGCTGGTGCGCGAAATCGACCTCGTCGAGGCGCGGCACAAGCACTGATGGAAGACCTGCGCCTTCACCTTCACCTGCGCCGGCGCATGCGCCTCGTCATCGGCGGGGCCTGGATCCTGTTCTGGATCCTCATGATGGTGACGGCGGTGCAGGATTTCCTGCGCCACGACGACGGGCCACTGTGGCGCCCGCTGCTGTGGGAAGGCTCGTCGGCCGTCACCGCCACCGTCCTGCTGCTGGTGCAGCGCCGCTTCACGCGGCGCCACGACCACCTCGTGATCCGCCCGCGCGCCTGGTTCGCGCGCCAGGCCCCCTGGCTGCTGCTGTACTGGGCCGCCTTCGTGCCGCTCGCGTTCGGGATCCGCCACGCGGTCTACGGGCTGGCGGGAGACGTCTACCCGCATGCCTCCTGGCCGCGCGTATTCGTCTACGAGAATGTGAAGATGACGATCTTCTTCGCCATCTTCGTCGTTTGCACGTTCGGCGTGCTGTCGTGGCAGGTGCTGCAGGGCGAACGGCTGCGCGCCGAGCGCATGGCCACCCAGTTGCGCACCGCCCAGCTGCACGCGCTCACGCAGCGCATGCAGCCGCATTTCCTGTTCAACGCGCTGAACACGGTCGCCGCCGTCATGCATGAAGACGTGGAGCGCGCCGATGCCCTGCTCGTGCGCCTGTCCGAACTGCTGCGCGCATCGCTCGCCACGGGCACGCAGCAGGTGCCGCTGGCGGACGAGCTGCGGCTGCTGCGCGGCTATGCCGAGCTGATGGCCGAGCGCTTCGCCGACCGCGTGACGATCGCCTGGCGCGTGGCCAGCGGCCTGGACGACTTGCCGGTGCCGGCCATGAGCCTGCAGCCGTTGCTGGAGAACGTGTTCCGCCATACGGTGGAACGGCACACCGCGCCTGTCCACGTAACCATCTCGGCAAGGCGCGATGGCGCGCGCCTGCTGCTCGTCGTCGAGGATGACGCCGGCAACCTGGGCGGCCCGCCCGCTCCCGGCGGCACGGGCAGCGCGCTGGCGAACCTGCGGGCCCGCCTCGCCGCCCTGCACGGAGAAAACGCCACACTGACGTTGACCGCGCTGGCCCCGGCCGGCGTGCGCGCCGAACTGGCGCTGCCCTGCGCGGAGGCCGCATGCGCATCCTGATCGTGGACGACGAACGCCCGGCACGCGACCGCCTGCACCGGCTGCTGGCGGCGCACGAGGGCATCGCCGCGGTCGACGAAGCCCGCGACGGCATCGAAGCACTGGCGAAGGTGGCGGCATTCCAGCCGGACGCGCTGCTGCTCGACATCCAGATGCCCGGCATCGGCGGGCTGGAGGTTGCCGCGTCGCTGCCCGATCCGGCGCCGCACGTGGTGTTCGTCACCGCCCACGACGAGTTCGCGCTGCGCGCCTTCGACGCCAATGCCATCGACTACCTGCTCAAGCCCTGCGACCCGGCCAGGCTGGCCCGGGCGCTGGCCCGGCTGCGCGAGCGGCTCGCCAGCCGCGTGCCGGTGCCGGCACCGGCCGCCGGCCTGCTCCCGAACCGGTTGCTCGTCACCGAACGGGGCGTGACAAGGATCGTGCGCGTCGCCGACATCCGTTGGCTGGAAACGGCCGACAACTACGTTGCCCTGCACGACGGCACCGGCGCGCCCCTGCTGCGGCAAACGCTGGCCGGCCTGATGGCGACCCTCGGCCCCGCGTTCGCCCGCTGCCACCGCCGCGCCGCCGTCCACCTGCCCTGGGTCGCCCGCGTCGTCGCCAACGACAAGGGCGACGGCCACATCGAACTGGCGGACGGCACGACCGCGCCGCTGAGCCGGCAATACCGCTCCACCGTCCTCGCCGCCCTCGCGCAACCACCTGCTAGCCGCTGAGCCCGTGTCACGGGGCCAGGCACCATGACACGGCCACAGCAGTTCCGCTTCGCCCCGGCCGGCTCCGCCTCGCCCCATTTCCCTCGCGCGCCGGCATGCGCCGGCCTAAGCTGCCGTCATTCCCCCATCACGACGACGCCATGCAAAACGACAACCGCCTGTACTTCCTCGACTGGCTGCGCATCCTCGCCTTCTTCCTCCTCATCCTCTACCACACGGGCATGTATTACGTGACGTGGGACTGGCACGTGAAAAGCCCGCACGCAGGGCACGCGATCGAGCCGCTGATGCTGCTGTCCTCGCCGTGGCGGATGTCGCTGCTGTTCCTCGTTTCCGGCGCGGCGACGGCTTTCCTGGCGAGGAAGCTCGCCACGGGGCGCCTCGTGCGCGAGCGCAGCGCGCGGCTGCTGGTGCCGCTGCTGTTCGGCATGCTCGTGGTCGTGCCGCCGCAGCCGTATTTCGAGGTCGTGGAGAAGCTGGGCTACGCCGGCAGCTACGCCGACTTCATGCGGCTGTACCTGGGTGGGCACGACGGCTTTTGCAGGGACGGCGACTGCCTCTCGCTGCCCACCTGGAACCACCTGTGGTACCTGCCCTATCTGTGGACCTACACGCTGGTATTGGCCGGGCTGTTCGCGGCGCTGGGCCGGGCCAGGCTGGAAGGAGCCGGCATGCGTCTGGCCCGCCTGCTCGCGGGCTGGCGGGCGCTCGCGCTGCCGGCGGCGGCGCTGGCGCTCATGCGCGTCCTGCTGAAGCCCCATTTCGAGGAAACGCACGCGCTGGTCGACGACTGGTTCAACCACGCCACGTATCTGCCGCTGTTCCTGGTTGGCGCCCTGCTCGCCAACCAGGCCGCCTTCTGGGGCGAACTGGAACGGCTGCGCCGCAGCGCGCTCGCCATCGCGCTGGCCTGCTGGGCGGCGCTCGTGGCGTACTACCTGCAACCGGAAGCGCTACAGGTGTGGCCCGCCGCCGCGCGGACGGTATGGGCCACCTGCCAATGGTGTGCGATCGTGGCCGCCTGCGGTTTCGCGCGCCGCCACCTGGCGCACGACGGCCCGGCGCGGCAATACCTCACGCAGGCGGTATTCCCCGTCTACATCCTGCACCAGACGCTCATCGTGTGCTTCTCGCGCATCCTGCTCCCGGCCGCGCTGCCGCCGGCCATCGAAGGCATCGTGCTGGTGGCGATGACCGTGACGGCCAGCTTCGGCATCTTCGAGGGCGTGCGCCGCGTGCCGGCGCTGCGGCCCCTGTTCGGCTTGAAGCGGCTGGAGGGGCGCGCACCGCCGGCGGCGGCCGCGCCCACCGTCAGTTGAGAACCTTGCGGCTGCGCTTGGCGCGGCCCATCTCGGCATCGGCCATCGCGAACGCCTCGGCCAGGTCGTAGCCGGGCTTGCGCAGTGCCATGCCCAGCGAGGCCCGCACATCGGCGGCGGCCAGCGCTTCCTGCACGCGCAGCAGCAGCGCCTGGGCGTCGAAGTAATCGCATTCGACCATCAGCATCGCGAACTCGTCGCCACCCAGCCGCGCGACGGTATCGGTGCCGCGCGTGACCTCTTCGAGCGCCCGCGCGGCGCGGATCAACAGGCCATCGCCGGCCGCCTTGCCTTGCGTGTCGTTGGTGAACTGCAGGTCGTCCAGGTCGATCGACACCACGCAGGCCGAGTGGCCGTAGCGCTTGCAGCGCTCTTCCTCGCGCTGCAGCAGCATCTCCCAGCCGCGGCGGTTGACGAGGCCCGTCAGCGCGTCGCGCGTGGCGTCCACGTCCACCCGGTCCGCGCGCCGCGCCGCGCCGCCGGCGTCGAGCTCGGTGGCCAGGATACGGCTCAGCAGATCGCCCATCAGGTTCAGGGTGTCGATCTCGTCGCGAATCGCGTCGGGCTGCGGCGCGGGATCGAGGCCGCACAGCGTGCCGAACAGCGAGCCGTCGGAGCGGCGCAGCGGCACGCCCACGTAAGCCCCGGCCGGCAGGTGCTCCGACAGCGGCGCGTGCGCATAAGCCGGCACGTCGTGGGTGGAGGGGGCGATGCCGGGGCCATGGCCCAGCACCATGCGCGAGCAGTAGGTGTCCGTCCAGCGGAACGACTGGCCCGGCTGCACGTCGAAGGCGGCGTCCGCCCCCTCCGCGCGCTCGACCTGGAGCACGATCCAGTCGTCTCCCTCGGTCCGCGTCACCATCCACAACTGCAAGCCCAGCCGGCGGCGCAGGTAAGCCATCGTGGCCTGCGCGGCGGCAGCGAAATCGTTGATCATGCACGCCTCTTCGGTGTTAATGTCGCGGGCACATTATGCACCGAAAGAGTGATGGATTCACGGCACGAGGGATAAAGTGTGCCGGGGTGGTCCCGGCAACAGGGGCGTGGCGCGACCCTGCACCCAGTCTGCGTGGCCGGCCAGGAAATACGGCGACAGCGGATGGCCGCTCTGCCCGCCGGGCATATTGAAGATGCCGGCCTCTTCCTTGCCGGGCGAGACCGTGAAGCGCTCGGATTGCCCGAATGTGGCGCCGGCCACGCGCGGCATGTTGCTGTCGCCGGGCAACTGGTCCGGCGGCACGCTCAGCCAGCGGCGCAGCGCGGGCACGGCGCCGGCGATCGGATGGGCGATGGCGGCCGTGTTGAAGGCGCCCCAGGTCGCTTCCTTGAGCGGCTTGCCGTCGGCCGACAGGTCGGCGATCGTGCGGTCCAGCGCGGCCAGTTGCAGGTCGCGCCAGCTGGCGTACTGGCGCGGCAGCCAGCCAGCCGGCTGCTCGTCGAGCAGGCGGTCCAGCACGTCGGGCCAGCGCTTGCCGGCCAGCGCGGCATTGCCGTCCCACTGCTTCAGCTGCATGTTGACGCCGCCGTACAGCAGGTCGTACAGGTTCCACATGAAGCCGCGCGCGATGCGGTAGCCGGTCGCATCCACGCTGGCCCGGCCGGTCCAGCCGGCGCGCAGCGCCTGCAGGGCTTGCGCACGCTGCGGATCGGCCTTCACGGCCGCATCGTCCAGCAGCGCCAGCGCGCGCTCGCGCCACGGCGCCAGGAACAGCGCCCGATCGTCCAGCATCACGCCGTAGACGCCCTTTTCGTCGGTGCGCTGGCCCAGGGCCGCCAGCGCGTCGCGCGCCTGCCGGGTGCGCGCCCCGAGGTCGTAGCCGCCGTCGCCCAGCAGGGCCGCGCCCGGCCCCGCCAGCTGCCGGCTGTTCGCGGTCACGAGCTGCCCGCCGGCCGGGTTCACCACGCGCGGGTATTCTTCCGGCCGCAGCCAGCCCTGCCAGCCGGCCATGCCATCGGCCAGCGGATACGTGGCATCCTCCGCGGGCCGGGCGCGGCGCGGCAACGGGCCGGCGATGGTCCAGCCGATATCGCCGGCCGCGTCGCCGGCCACGAAATTCTGCGCGGGCATGCCGGCGCCCGCGGCCACCGCCAGCGCCTCGTCCAGGGTGCCGGCGGTTTCCAGGCGGCGCAGGTTCACGTTCAGCAGCCGGCTCTCGTGGGCGATCCAGTGCAGCGCATACGTGCGGCCGCCGCCGTCGAACAGCGGACCGCGCGAGCTCTCGCGCACCGTCATCGTTTCGGCCGGCGCGCCCTTGACGAGGATCGTCTCCTGGTGCGACACCGGAATTTCCCACTTGCCGTTCAACCGCACCTGGCCTGGCCGGCCGGGATCGGTGGCGGCCGGCACCAGGTCCAGGAAGTCGCCATAGCTGTTGGTGAAACCCCAGGCCACGCGGCCGTTGCTGCCCGCCACCAGGAAGGGCGTGCCCGGCAGCGTGACGCCGACGATGCGGCGCGTGCTGCCGTTGCTGTCCGGTACCTGCAGCAGCGCGCGATACCAGGTGTTGGGCAGCTTGATCCCCAGGTGCATGTCGTCGGCCACGATGGCCGCGCCGGTGGCGCTGCGCCCTCCCGCCACGGCCCAGTTATTGCTCCCGACGTTGCTCTCCATCGCATCGAGCGTTTCGGCGGCGGCCAGCAGCGCGGCATCGCGCGGCCCCGGCTGGCCCCACCACGGGGGCGCACTGTCGGGGATCGGCGCGTGCGCCAGCGCGATGTCGCCCGCGTCCACCGGCGCATCCCAGCGCGAGGCGTCCGGCAGCAGGAAGGCCAGCTGTTCGGGCGTGGCATTGTCGCGCAGCCAACCACGCGACAGTTCGCGCCGCATCCCGGCACCCTGCAGGTCGAAGTACATGGCGCAGATCACCAGCAGCGTGTCGTGCGCAGTCCAGGCGCGCGGCGCCTGCATCAGCAGGCCGTATTCGAACGGCCGCGTGCCCAGCGCGTTCAGGCCGTCGTTCACGCCGGCCGTATAACGTTCCAGCAACCGCCGGTCGGGCTCGGGAAGCAGCCGGTAGGCTTGCGCGACCCGGGCGCGGAAGCGGTGCAGCCGGTGTTCGCGGTCGGTGGGGAGCGCCTTCGGTCCGAACAGCTCGGCCAGCTCGCCGGCCGCCACGCGGCGCAGCAGGTCCATCTGGAAGAAGCGGTCCTGGGCATGCACGAAGCCGGTCGCATACGCCACGTCGAGCCTGTCGCCGCCGGTGATCGACGGCACGCCGAGCGCGTCGCGCTGCACGGTCACGGCGGCGCCCAGGCCTGGCGCGGTGAGCTTGCCGTCGACCTGGGCCAGGCTGCCGCGCAGGAAGAACCATAGCGCCATCGTCACCACGACCACCAGGGCCAGCAGGCCCCATCCGATGCGCCGGGCCCAGCGGCCCCTGGGAAGCTTCCGTCCTGCTGCCATGCCCTTGCTCCCAAAGTCACTCTGCGGCGCATCTTGCCAGAAATCCAATGCGAACGGGAGCAAAAAATACAGGCGGACGGTAGCGGCATGGCAGAGTGCCAGGGCGCGTGTCCCTGTTCCACCATTTCCGTATCGCCATGCTGGTTGCCCCCAAACCCGACAACGAGGCAGCCCGCCTCGCCGCCCTGTATGCCCTGCTGTTGCCCGACACGCCGCCCGGGCAGCGCTTCGACCGTATCGTCGAATTCGCCGCAAGGGAGTTCGACGTGCCGATCGCCCTCATCACGCTGCTCGACGACGAGCGCCAGTGGTTCGAGGCGGCGACCGGCATGGGTGCCACCTGCCGGACCAGCCGCGACAACTCGTTCTGCGGCCACACCATCCTGAAGAACGAAATCACGGTGATCGAGGACGCGGCGGCGGATCAGCGCAGCGCGCCCGCCTGGGGTTCCGGCACCTCGCACTGCTCCAGCGCATACGGCAGCCGCAGCGTGAACACGCTGCCGCGTCCGAATTCGCTGCGCACGGCGATGCGCGCGCCGATCAGGCTCGCCAGCCGTTCCGAAAGATGCAGCCCGAGGCCGGTGCCTTCGAACTGCCGGGTATTGCCCTGGTCGATCTGCATGAAAGGCTTGAAGAGCAGGCCAAGCTTGTCGCGCTCGATGCCGATGCCCGTGTCGATCACGTCGATCAGCACCGCGGTGCCGTCGTCCTTTCCACCTTCGTCGATATCGATCTCGACCCTTACCTCGCCCCGCTCGGTGAACTTGATCGCATTGTTCATCAGGTTGATGACGATCTGCTGCACCGCGCGCTGGTCGGTGCATACGGTGACATCGCGGTCGGTCTGGCGCACGTGCAGCGCCAGCCCCTTCGCCTGCGCCATCGGGGCGAACATGTCCACCACGTCCCTGACCAGCCGACGGCAATCGAACAGCTCTCTTTTCAGGTCCACCTTGCCGGATGCGATCTTGGTGATGTCGAGGATATCGTTGATCAGCGACAGCAGGTGGCGCGCGCTGGACTGAATGGTGCGCAGCTGCCGCTCCTGCTCCTCGTTGACGGGGCCGGGCAGGCGCATCAGCAGCGTTCCCGTGAAGCCGATGATGGCGTTCAGCGGCGTGCGCAGCTCATGCGACATCGAGGACAGGAAGCGGTCCTTCGCCAGGCTGGCATCGGCCAGCTCGGCGTTCTTTTCCTGCAGCGCGCGCTCGATGCGCTTGCGCTCGCTCATGTCGCGGATCGCGCTCATCACCAGCGTGCCCTCTTCCGTGGCCAGCGGCGAGAGGCTGATCTCGACCGGGAATTCCTCGCCGCTGCGCCGCAGGCCATACAGCTCGCGGCCGATCCCCATCGGCCGCTGGGAGGGCGCCAGCGAGTAAGCCATCATATGGCCCACGTGCGCCCTGCGGTAGCGCTCGGGGATCAGCACCTCCAGCGGCTGGCCGGGCAGTTCGCCCGAAGGGTAGCCGAACAATTCATCGGCCTGGCGGTTGGCCAGCACGATGCGGCCGGCCGCGTTGGCCATGATGATCGCATCGGGCATGGAAGCGAGGAGCGTGCCGAAGCGCGCGCCCACCAGCGCGGCGTCGCGCATCACGCGCAGCGGCGTGACATCCTTCTTGGTCCACAGGATGCAGTCGGGCCGGCCGTCGATGCCGCGCACGGCCTTGCTGGAACTGTCGATATAGATCAGCGCACCGGCCTTGGTACGGCGCATCGACTCGTAGTTGGCCGAGCCGTTGGCCAGGGTGTCGAACATGATCGCGCGCTCGCTGTCGCGCATCGCCGGCGGCACGATCAACTCGCCCAGCGTGCGGCCCAGCGCTTCCTGCGCCGTGTAGCCGAACACAGACTCGGCGCCACGGGTCCAGTACAGGACGGCGCCATCGGTGGCGGTGACGATGACCGCATCCGGCGTTTCGTCCAGGATCAGCTTGCCGAAATCGATGTCTCTCATGGTACGTGGTCGCCACAGCGGGGACTTCGCAGCAGCTTACCCATTTTCAAGGAAGTACCGAGCACGGCTCACGGCGGCAGCAGCTCGAACAGTAACAGCTGGGTGACCTGGCTCTTGCTGAAGTTATCGTCCGTGACGAACACAATCGTCGCGTGGCCGTTCGGCAGCCGCGGGCCGATCGCGAAGCCTTCCACGTTGTCGAGCACGGGCAGGCCGAGGGTGGCGAAGTCCAGCACCAGGCGCTTGGCGGCCGGCCGGATTGGCGCGCCAGCCAGCGCGGGCATGGCCGCGACGTCGCTGGCATGCGTGAGGTCGGCTTCGTACAGGCGGATGTAGTTGCGGTAGCGGCCATCGTTCCCCTGCACGGCCGCGCGCTCGAGTACCAGCAGCGTGCGCGGGCCGGTGGTCACGATCTCGGAGATGCCGTTATCGGCCGGCTTGCCCTCGCCCGGCGCGGCGGGAATCGCATCGATCGGATAGGCGAACTGGCCCAGCATGCGGCCGGCACGGTCCAGCTGCGTGATGCGGGCGAACGCGCCATGCTCCGGCGTGGGCGGCTCGCCATCCTCGTACAGCGGCGCCTCCAGCGCCAACCACAGGCTCGCGCCGCCGGGCGCCAGGGACAGGCCTTCGAGATTGAGGTTGTTGCGCACGCCCCGCTCGCGGTCGGGCCAGGCGCGCAATATCGCGGGCAGTGGCAGTTCGCCGCGCATGGCGCCGTTCGCGTCGGCCTGGCGCACGAAGGGATCGTGGCCGAGGCCGCGGTCGCCTTCGCTGGTGTACCAGATCGTGCCATCGTGCGGGTCGACGCGGAGCGACTCGATATCGGCCACCACCCCGCCCTGCGCCTTCTGCTGCTTCACGCCTGGGTAGGTGCTGCCGTCGGGCTGGCGGAAGAACTGCACGGCAGTCAGCTCGACCGCCTCGAAGGACCGTGCCGTGAAGTGCAGCCTGGCGCGATAGAAGCGGGCCGGCTCATGGCCGGAGCGGTCGTCGCTGGCCAGCACCCAGTCGCCGCGCGCCGCGTCGTAGTCGATGCCGGACAGGCCACCGACCGTGGTGCCCGCGAAGCGCGTCTTCAGCGGGATGCGCTGCTCGCCGATGAAGCGCAGCCCCGCCGCCCCCCGCTCGGCCGCCGGCCCCGCCGCGCACCCCGCCAGCACCCCGGCCAGTCCCACCGCCACCGCCCGCCCGATCCAACGCTTCATGTCGCTCCACACGTCCAGTCAACGCAACATTATGGCAGAGCCGGCACACCGTGGCCTTTCTACAACGGGGACAGTCCCCCCGCTGCGGGGACAGTCCCTGGTGTTGTTTTACAACCAGCGGGCTGGGCAGTCACGCGTCAACGACGGGGACAGTCCATCCGCTGCGGTGTTGTAAAAATTCGGGGACAGTCCCTGGTGTTGTTTTGCAACCAGCGGGCTGGGCAGTCACGCGTGGCCGCGGTGCAGGCGCTTGTGCATGTTGCGCAGCGTGAGCCACACGCCGCCGGCGACGAGGGGGACGGCGATGCCGATCAGCGCGTCGGCGTTCGGTACCAGGCCGAACACCTTGGCGCCCTTGATCGAGTAGCCCAGCAGGCCGACGACGTAATACGAGATCGCCGCCACGGAAAGCCCCTCCACCGCCTGCTGCAGCCGCAGCTGCTGGGCGGCGCGGGCGTTCAGCGATTGCAGGATCTGCCGGTTCTGCGTTTCCTGCACGATGCCCACGCGCGTGCGCAAGAGGTCGTTGCTGTTGGCGATGCGGCGCGCCAGCGCTTCCTGCCGCGCGGCCACGGCCTCGCAGGTGCTCATCGCCGGGGCCAGGCGCCGCTCCATGAATTCGGCGACGGTGGGCACGCCTTCGATGCGCGTCTCGCGCAACTCGTCGATGCGGGCGTTCACCAGCTTGAAGTAAGCCTTCGACGCGGCGAAGCGGTAGCTGTTATCGAGCGACAGCTTCTCGATGCGCGCGGCCAGGTGCGTGATCTTCTGCAGCAGCGCCTGTTCGGTCGTGCCGTCGGACGCCAGCAGCGCCTCGGTCGCCTCGGCCAGTTCCTTCTCGACGGCGTTCAGCTCCGGAACGGCGCGCTGCGCGGCCGGCAGGCCATACAGGGCCATCATCCGGTACGTCTCGATTTCCAGCACGCGCTGCACCAGGCGCCCGGCCTGCTGTTCGCGCATGCGCACGTCGTTGATGACGAAGCGCGAGAAACCGTCGGCCTGGATGGCGAAATCGGAGCACACCTCGCCGCCCTGCATCACGCTGCTGGCGGCCAGCGACACGTGTTCGAACAGGTCCTGCACCGGCGCGTGCTCGCCCGCCCCGCCCTTGCGCAGGATGACGTGGGCCGCCACCAGGATGCGTCCCTTCAGCGACAGGAGCCACTCCTGCGGGATGTGCCCGATCGGCATGCGCTCGAAGTCTTCCGCTTCCTCGGTGCGCTCGGCGAACGTGTAGGTGGCGAACTCGGAGTGCAGTTCCCACTTGAGCCGGAAGCGGCCGAAGTCGTGGTAGAAGAAGCCGCCGTCGCGCGCCGGCGCCGCCACGCCGAAATGCGCGCACAGGGCCGCCAGCAAGTCGTGCTGGGCCTGGGCGTTGTTGTTGCGGCCATGCCCGAACACGGCGATGTGGGAGATGCGCTCCGGCGCGCGCAGCTTCAGGAACGGCCGCGAATGCAGTTCGGCGGCCAGCGGCACCCTTTGCGGGTGGTTCAGGCTCGAAAACACGAACGACATCAGTACACCTCCTTGGCGGTGCTGCGCACGGCGGTGAGCAGCAGGTTCGCGCCGGGCGACAGCAGGTGGTCCTGCTGCCGGATGATCCCGAACGCATCCATCTTGAACGGCAGCTCGATCGGCAGGATCGTCAGCACATTGAGCGATTGATAATACCGCGCCACGTCCACCGGCATCACGTGCAGCGTGTCGGTCTGTTGCAGCAGCGCCGTGATCAGCAGCAGCGCGGTCGTGTCGACGGTATTGGCGGGCGGCTCCAGCCCGGCGCGGCGGAACATCATGTCCACGCGGTGGCGCAGGATGCTGCCCTGCGGCGGCAACACCCAGGGGTGGCCGGCGATATCCTTCAGCGTGAGATTGGGCGCACTGGCCAGCGGATGGCCGATGCGCGCCACCGCGCACGCCGGCTCCTCCGTCAGCTCCTCGTAGGTGAGCCGCGAATTGGTGTCGTGTTCGAGGATGCGGCCGATCATGAAGTCCAGCGTGCCCCGCTCCAGCATGTTCAGGAGCGTGTTGGACGGCTCCATGTGCACGCCGATGCGCAGCAGCGGCGCCTGCTGCTTGACCTTGGCGATCGCCTTGGGCAGCAGCGACATGGCCGGCGTCATGATCACGCCAATCTCGACCTGCCCGACAAGGCCGGATTTCAGCGCCAGCACGTCGTCATGCGCCAGCGACAGGCTGGTGAGGGCCATGCGCGCGTGGCGGATCATCGTTTCGCCGAACAGCGTGGGCTCCATGCCGCGCGGCAGGCGCTCGAAGAGCTTCACGTCGAGCATCTCTTCGAGGTCCTTGATCTGCTTCGACGCCGCCGGCTGCGTCATGTGCAGCGTCTCGGCGGCGCGATGGATGTTGCGTTGTTCGTCCAGCGCGATCAGCAGCAGCAGCTGTCGCGTCTTCAGGCGCGCGCGCAGGAACCAGTTGGGATTGAGTGTATCCATCGGCGAATCATATCATTGCCGAGTTTCACTCCGGCATTAAGGGCCTTTTGACGGGCCTCTTTTGCAAGTCTCGGCTGTCGTTACCAAACAACCAATTTACTTGCACCCCGGAGCCGGATTGGCAGGCGGACCTTCCGCCGTCTGTGGAATGAACGGGATCGTGCCGTCGGCGTTGTACTTGAACTCTTCCACGGCCACCGAGCGACGGTGCTCGCCGCCGGCCGGCAGGTCGGCGTTGTGGTACACCACGTAGGACTTGCCGTTGAATTCGAGGAAGGCGTGGTGCACGGTCTTCGTCTTCCTGTTCGCGTCCATGAACTTGCCGCGGTAGCGCCACGGGCCCGTCGCCTTGTCGCTCGTCGCGTACACGCTGTATTCCGGCCAGTCGCGCGAGTACGACAGGTAGTAGATACCGTTGCGCTTGTGCAGGTAAGGCGCCTCGGTGAATTGCGGCAGGCCTTCGGTCACGATCGGGCCGTCGAGTTCCGTCATGTTCTTCTTGAGCTTCGCGTACTTCAGCACCTGGTTCCCCCAGTACATGTACGGCGTGCCGTCGTCGTCGATGAAGACCGTGGGGTCGATGTCGTCCCAGCCGATATCGGTCTGCAAGGTCATCGCATTGGTGATCAGCGGCTTGCCGATGGCGTCCCGGAACGGGCCCGTGGGGCTGTCCGCCACGGCCACGCCGATCGCCTTGGCATCGGCCGCGCGTTCGGTCACGGTGGCGAAGAACCAGTACTTGCCGCCGTGCTTGACGATATCGCTGGCCCAGGCGGAATCCTTGGCCCACTTGAACGTATCGTAGCGCAGCGCCGTGCCGTGCTCCTTCCAGTTCTTCATGTCGCAGCTGGACACCACCAGCCATTCGTTCATCACGTAACCCTTGTCGTCGGGCGACTCGTCGCGGCCCATGTACACGTAGGCGCGGCCGCCGTCGACCAGCGCCGCCGGGTCGGCGGTGAACTTGTCCTTGACGAGGGGATTGCCTGCCAGCGCTGGCGCGGCGCACAGGATGGCGAGTGCGGAAGCAGTGAAACGATTGATGTTGATGCAAATGCGCATGAGGTCTCCGATCCGGGAACGTCGATGCGGTCGCGGGCCGATCCGGCCCGCGCCGCACTACTTTATTGTTGCGGCTTGCAGGCCGGCGTTGGATTGGCCGCCGGGCCTTCCTTCGTCTGCGGGATGAACGGGATGGTGCCGTCCGCGTTGTACTTGAACTCTTCCACGGCCACCGAGCGGCGGAACTCGTCGCCTTCCGGCAGTTCGGCGTTGTGGTAGAAGATGTAGGACTTGCCGTTGAAATCGGCGATCGCCTGGTGGATCGTCGGCGTCTTTTTGTTCTGGTCCATGATCTTGCCGCGGTAGTGCCACGGGCCCGTCACCTTCTTCGCGGTCGCGTACACGGTGTGCTCCGGGAATTCACGCGAATAGGACAGGTAATAGATGCCGTTGCGCTTGTGGACGTACGGTGCCTCCGTGTAGTGCGGCAGGCTGGTGGTCTGGATGTCGCCATCCATCTCGATCATGTTCTTCTTCAGCTTCACGAACTTCAGGGTCTGGTTACCCCAGAACAGCCACGGCGTGCCGTCGTCGTCCACGAAGATTCCCGGGTCGATGTCATCCCAGGCGATGTCCGTTTCCTTCGTCATGTCGTTGGTGACGAGCGCCTTGCCGATCGCGTCGCGGAACGGGCCGGTCGGACTGTCCGCCACGGCCACGCCGATGCCCTTGGCGTTGGTGCTGTTGTCGTGCACGGTCGCGTAGAAGTAGTACTTGCCGCCCACCTTCGCGATGTCGCTGGCCCAGGCCGAGCCGCCGGCCCACTTGAACACGTCGTAGCGCAGCGCCGGGCCGTGCGCCTTCCAGGTCTTCATGTCGCAGGTCGAGTACACCAGCCACTCGTTCATCACGAAGTCCTTGTCCAGCGGCTTCGGACGCGCCTCGTCGTGGCCGGCGTACAGATACAGGCGTCCATTGTCGACCAGCACGGCCGGGTCGGCCGTGAACTTGTCGGCGAACAGGGGGTTGGCGGCGAGCGCCGGGACGGACGCGCAGGCGCCCGCCACCGCGAGCGCCAGGGCGCCGAGGTGTTGCAGTTTCATTGGATCTCCTCAGGATTGTTGCGAGCGGACGGACAGCAGCCGTTGCACCACGCAGAACAGGAACAGCAGGCCGCCGATGACGATTTTCGTCCACCAGGAACTCAAGGTGCCGTCGAAGGCGATCAAGGTCTGGATCGTGCCCAGCACCAGCACGCCGGACAGCGCGCCGGCCACGTAGCCGTAGCCGCCCGTGAGCAAGGTGCCGCCGATGACGACCGCGGCGATCGCGTCGAGCTCCGTGCCCTGCGCATGCTGGCCATAGCCGGACAGCATGTAGAACGCGAACAGCACGCCGCCCAGCGCGGCGCAGAAGCCGGAGAACGCGTACACGCCGATCTTCGTGCGCGCCACGTCCAGGCCCATCATCAGCGCCGACTGCTCGTTGCCGCCAATGGCGTAGACGGCGCGACCGAAGGCGGTGCGGCGCGAGGCCCAGATGGCGATCGCCAGCACGGCCAGCGCTATGGCGGCGCTCGGCGAAATGAAGCCGCCAATGAAGGGCAACTGCGTCTGCGACGCGGCCACGAACAGCGGGTCCTCGATCGTGATCGACTCGATGCTGATCAGGTAGCACAGGCCGCGGGCCAGGAACATGCCGGCCAGGGTCACGATGAAGGGTTGCAGCTGGAAGTAGTGGATCAACGCGCCCTGCAAGGCGCCGAACACGGCGCCGAACGCCAGCACGAGGGCGATCACGGCCAGCGGGTTCCAGCCCCTGGCAAGCAGCGCGGCGGCGATCATCGTCGTGAGCGCCAGCACGGAACCGACGGAAAGGTCGATGCCGCCGGCCAGGATCACGTAACCCATGCCCACCGCGATCACCAGCAGGTGCGCATTGTCGATCAGGAGGTTCAGCAGCACCTGGCCGGACAGGAAACCTTCGTAGGCAGAGCCGCCGGCGGCCAGCAGCACGGCCAGCAGGATCACGGTGACCAGCGACGTGAACCACGGCGCGCTCATGATGTTGGGGCGCGCCGCGCCGCTGGCGTGGCTGTTCATGACGGCGGTGTTCATTGACGGCCCTTCCACAGCTTCTGGAAACCCGTCGATTGCGACAGGCATACGATGAATACGACGATCGCTTTCACGACCATATTGACTTCCGGCGGCACGCCCAGCGAATAGATCGTCCACGTCAGCGTCTGGATGATCAGCGCGCCGATCATGGAACCGATCAGGCTGAACTTGCCGCCGGCCAGCGAGGTACCGCCCAGCGTGACGGCCAGGATTGCGTCCAGTTCCAGCAGCAGGCCGGCGTTGTTGGCGTCCGCGCTCTTGATGTTCGAGCTGATCATCAGGCCGGCCAGGCCGGCGCAGGCCGAGCAGAACACGTAGGTGAAGAAGATCAGCGTGGCCGTCTTGATGCCGGCCAGCCGCGCCGCGACCGGATTGATGCCGACGGACTGGATGAACAGGCCCAGCGCCGTTTTCTTCAGCAGCAGGCCCACCACCAGCAGCACCGCGGCCACCACCCACAGCGAAACGGGCAAGCCAAGCAGGTAGCCGCTGCCCAGGAAGAAGAACGGTTCGTAGTACACGGTGACGATCTGGCCATCCGTGAACAGCTGGGCCAGGCCACGGCCGGCCACCATCAGGATCAGCGTTGCAACGATGGGCTGCAGCTTCAGGCCCGCCACCAGCGCGCCGTTCCACATGCCGCACAGGATCGCGATGCCCATCGCGGCGGCCAGCGCCAGCGGCATCGGCGTATTGGCCACGTATTCCGGCTGGCCGTTGTTGATCACCATCGTGCCGCCGATCAGCATGGCGGCGACTGTGCCGGAGAGCGCTACCACCGCCCCCACCGAAATATCGATGCCGCGCGTGGCGATTACCAGCGTCATGCCCAGCGCCGCCAGCATCAGCGGCGCCGCGCGGTTCAGGATGTCGATCAGCGGGCCATACAGGTGGCCATCCTTGATTTCCAGGTTCAGGAAGCCGGGGATGAAGATGATGTCCAGCACCAGCAGGGCGGCCAGCGCCAGGATCGGTTTCGCCAGCGAATGCGACAGCAGCGAAGCTTTCGCGGGCGCCACCCTGGCGGGCGCGGAACCCGCCGGCGCGGGGCTTGGCGCCGAGGGCGCCGTATTTACCTGGGTCATGCCGGTGTTCCTTCCGATATACCGTCCCGTACTGCGTCCGTCTCGCCTGCGATCACCTGCAGCACGGTCTCGTCGTTCAAGTCGCCGCGCACGTATTCGCCGCATTTCTCGCGGTCCCGCAGCACCACCATGCGGTCGCTGCAGCGCAGCACCTCCGGCAGCTCGGACGAGATGAACAGCACCGACATGCCCGTCCTGCACAGCGTGGTCACGTAATCCATGATTTCCTGCTTGGCCCGCACGTCGATGCCGCGCGTGGGTTCGTCGAGGATCATCAGCTTCGGATCGGTGGCCAGCCAGCGCGCCAGCAGCACTTTTTGCTGGTTGCCGCCGGACAGGGTGCCGATCGGCGTTTCGATGCTGGCCGTCTTGATGCCCAGCCATTTCACGTAGTTCTCGGCGATCTCCTGCTGCAGCTTCATGGGAATCGCCTTCATCATGCCGGCACGCGCCTGCATCGCCAGGATCAGGTTCTCGCGCACGGACAGCGACAAGATCGCCCCCTCGTGCTTGCGGTCTTCCGAGCAGAAGCCGATGCCGGCGGCGATGGCCTCGCGCGGCGTATCGAACCGGCCAGTCTTGCCGCCGATCGTGATGCTGCCCATATCGGCCTTGTCGGCGCCGAACAGCAGGCGGGCGAGCTCCGTGCGGCCGGAACCCAGGAGCCCCACGAGGCCCATGACTTCGCCCTGTTTGATCTCGGCATCGACGGGCTTGAGCGCGCCGCGGCGGCCCAGGCCCTCGATCGTCATCAGGGTGCCGCCGGCATGGTGCGCCTCCATGGCGCTCGGTGCCGTTGCCTCGGCCTGCTGAGCCGGGGCGCCGATCATCTTGTTCACCAGCGCCAGGCGCGAAAGTTCGCTGGCCGGGTATTCGCCTTCGCGCTCGCCGTTGCGCATCACGGTGATGCGGTCCGAGATCGCGTAGGTCTGGTCCAGGAAATGGGTGACGAACAGGATCGCCATGCCCTGCTCGCGCAGGCGGCGCAGCACGCGGAACAGCAGCTGCACTTCCGCCTCATCGAGGCTGGACGTGGGTTCGTCGAGGATCAGCACCTTCGACGAGATGTTCAGCGCCCGCGAGATTGCCACCATCTGCTGGATCGCCAGAGGGTAGCGGGCCAGCGGCTGCGTGACGTCGATATCGATTTCCAGCTGGCGCAGCAGCGTGGCCGCGTCCGCGCGCATCTTCTTCCAGTCCACGCCGAACCAGGTGCGCGGGTAGCGCCCGATGAAGATGTTTTCCGCGACCGACAGGTTCGGGCACAGATTGACTTCCTGGTACACGGTGGAGATGCCCAGTTCCTGCGCTTCCAGCGTGGAATCGGGCTGCACCCGCTGGCCGTCCAGCACGATGGTGCCTTCGTCCGGCGTGTACACGCCCGTCAGCACCTTGATCAGCGTGGACTTGCCCGCGCCGTTCTGGCCCATCAGCGTGTGCACCTCGCCCGGGTACAGGCGCAGTCCGGCATTGGACAGCGCCTTCACGCCGGGGAAGCTTTTATGGATGCCGGTCAGCTCGAGGACCGGCTGCTTCACCGCCGACATGATCAGTATTTACGGTTCGGGAATTCTTTCAGCGCCACTTCGGCCGGGAACACGCGCTCCTCGACGACGAGGCGCTTCGGCACCTGCTTGCCGGCCTTGACGTCCTTGGCGGTCTGCATCAGCAGGGGGCCGAGCAGCGGGTTGCATTCCACGGTCACGTTCAGCTTACCCTGCATCATGGCCTCGAACGCGCCGCGCACGCCGTCCACGGAGACGATGACGATATCCTTGCCCGGCTTCAGGCCCGCTTCCTCGATCGCCTGGATCGCGCCGATCGCCATGTCGTCGTTGTGCGCGTACAGCACGTTGATGTTCTTGCCGTGCGCCTTCAGGAACGCTTCCATCACTTCCTTGCCCTTGGCGCGGGTGAATTCGGCGGTCTGCGTGCGCAGCAGCTTCAGTTGCGTATTGCCCTTGGTGACTTCCTCGAAACCGGTCTTGCGGTCGATGGCCGGCGCCGAGCCGACGGTGCCCTGGAGCTCGACGATGTTGAACGTCTTGCCCGGCTGCTTCTTCACGTAGTCGTTCAGCCAGCGGCCGGCGCGGCGGCCCTCTTCCACGAAGTCCGAGCCGATCAGCGTCACGTACAGCGACTTGTCGGCCACGTTCACGTCGCGGTCCGTCAGGATCACGGGGATGTTGGCGGCTTTCGCCTCGCGCAGCACGGTGTCCCAGCCCGATTCAACGACCGGCGAGAAGGCGATCACGTCCACTTTCTGGGCGATGAAGGAGCGGATCGCCTTCACCTGGTTTTCCTGGCGCTGCTGCGCATCGGCGAACTTCAGGTTCACGCCCGCCTTCTTGGCTGCATCCTTGATCGACACGGTGTTCGCGGTGCGCCATTCGGATTCGGCGCCGACTTGCGAGAAGCCCATCACGAGGGGCTTGGCCGCCAGTGCGGGGATGGTGGTGCCGGCCAGTGCCAGTGCGAGTGCGGCCGAGCCTGCCGCGGCGATGAAAGTCCTGCGCTGTACAGTCATGCGTGTCTCCGTGCTGTGGTATTGCGGATTGTGGACGCAACCAATGAATTGGATGCAATTATTCTTCTACGGCTATGGTAGAAGAAATTGCCATGCCGAACCAATATATTTTTTCGTCGCTGCCATATGTTTTTTATTATCGCAGCAGCCTCAGACCGTACAGGCCGCCGGCGATGGAGCCGGGCTGGGCAACGAACTTCACCTCGACCTTCTTGCCCAGGTCTTCCGGCAGCGTGAAGTCGCGCGTGTAGAACGCTTCGCCCTCTTTCTTCAGTTCGACCTGGGACAGGAGCTTGCCGTCGACGAGGATGTCGAACTTGCGCCCGGCGTCGCCGGATGCGAACGTCAGGCGCAGCACCTTGCCCTCGCCTTTCGGGTTGTTCAGCACATAGCTGAACCAGCCGGTGGCATGGCGCCAGTGGCGGCCGGCGTTGATGCCGGCGTCGGCGCCCTCCCCCTGGAAGGCATGGTCCGATTCCGGCTGCTGCTCGCCGGGAGCCAGCTGGTCCACCGTGCGGGCGTTCAGGGCCAGGCGTTCCTTTTCCTCCTGCGCCGTGCGTTCCTGGAGCGCCGCGTAGCCGGACGGTGTCGAACGCTGCCAGTACATCGTGTAGCGGGAATCGTGCAGGCGGAAGAATGGTATGAGTTGCAGGCCGCGTGCATCGTTCGGGCCGCGGATCAGGTCCGGGGCGGTGAACGTCAGCGGCTGGCCTTTCACGGGCCTGATCTTGCTGGTGAAATCCTTGGCGTCGGAGACGAACATGGGCGCCGCGCCGAGGGGGCAGATCTCGCCCTTGGCGATGTGGCCCATGCGCGAGTCGTCGGCGAAGACGTTCAGCTTCTCGTCCTTGAAGGGTGCCGTCTTGGCGGCCAGGACGATGGGGCCGTGCATCACGGCGTACCAGTTCGACTTGTCCGGCATCTGCTCCAGGTGCGTCTTCATCGGCAGCTTCAGTTCCACCGTGTCGCCGTCGCGCCATGCGCGGTCGATGCTCACGTAGCCGTCGTCGCCCGCCTGGGCCTTGAACGGCTTGCCGTTGACCTTCACCGTCATCGCGCCCTTATCCACCCAGGCGGGATGGCGCAGCTTCATGGCGAACTTGCCCTCGCCGTGGACCGTGACGCGGGTGCTGTCCTCGTCCGGGAAGCTGGTCGCCTGGGTGATGCGCACGCCCTTTTCCTGCCAGGTCAGCTCGGAGGGGATGAACAGGTTGACGAACAGCGCATTCGCCTCCCTCGCGTAGATGAACTGGCCGTATTTCGCATGGCTCTCGATGCCGGAGCCCACGCAGCACCACATGCCCTGCTCCACCTGCGAGTAGACGCGGTAGTGGTTCGGGCGCATGGGCGTGAAGTAGACGAAGCCGCCCGTTTCCGGGCGCTGCGACGAGAGGATATGGTTGTACAGCGCACGCTCGTAGTAGTCGCCGTAGCGCGCCTGCGGCCTGGCGGCGAACAGCAGCTCGGTGAGCTTGAGCATATTGTAGGTGTTGCAGGTTTCCGGGCCTTCCACGTCGTCGATCATGGGGCCGAAGTCCTTGTGGTCGTGGAAGTGCTCGCGCACGCTGTTGCCGCCGATGGCGACGCTGCGGTTTTCCACGACGGTCTGCCAGAAGAAGCGCGCCGCCTCGCGCATCTTCGGGTCGTTCGTCATCGCGCCGATGCGCTCGAAGCCGATCACTTTCGGGATCTGCGTGTTGGCGTGCAGGCCGGTCAACCGATCCTTGCCCTGGGTGAGCGGGTCGAGCACGGCGCGGTGCGAGAAGCGCTGGGCCAGGTCGAGGTACTTGCGCTCGCCCGTCATCTCGGCCACGTCGGCCAGCACCTCGTTCATGCCGCCGTGCTCGGCGCGCAGCATGGCCTGCATCTGCTGGTCGTTCAGTTGCGACGTGAGCTTGCCCGCCCAGTCGGCATACGCGACGAGCATCGCCTTCGCCTCTTCATTGCCGCCGATCTTGTACGCATCGCGCAAGCCGGCGAAGGTCTTGTGCAGGTTGTACCAGGGCACCCACTTGCCATTGACGGAGAAATTATCCGCGTGCAGTTCGCCCCGGGCGATCTTGGCCCACGCCTCCTTCCCACCCGGCACGCCGCCCAGGTAGCCGTCGCCGCCCGCCTCCTGGCAGCGTTGCAGCTCGCGCACGAAGTAGTCGAGGCGCTGCTTCACCTGCTGGTCGCCGGTCGCCGCGTACATCAGGGCCAGTGCCGACAGGTAGTGGCCGCCCATGTGGCCATCGAGGCCGCTGGACTCCCAGTTCCCATACGACTGCTTCACCGCCGGCAGCCCCGCCTCGCGGCGGAACGGCGCCAGCAGCCGATCCGGATCGAGCGCCATCAGGTAGCGCAAGTCGGTCTGCTGCGCTTCCAGGAACGGGCCAGGCGCCAGGCGCACGTCGCGCAACTGGAACAGGTCGGCGGCCTGGGTGGAGAACGACGCCGCCAGGGCGGCAGCGAGGACGAGGCGACGGGTGGTCAGCATGGATGGTTCCCCCTACAGTTCAGCCCGTGTCAAGGGGTCAGGCACCTTGACACGGGCTCATCTATTGCCGCGCACCTGGTCCTGCTCTGTGTGCTGGCAACGGCGCGTTATTGTGACGTTTCGACGGCATCGCGTGTCATGGGGTCAGGCACTGTGACACGGACTCAGCCATTCCGAACCGATGAGCCTGTGTCATAGGGTCAGGCCACCATGACACAGGCTCATCCGCAGTTACTTCCCAGCCGGCAGCAGCACGCTCTGATAGCTGTTCAGCTGGGCCGGATCGACGACCGGCCAGCCGGCGGCGTCCCACTTCATGTCGAGCACCTTCAGCTTCTGCCGGTAGTCGTCCGCGCTCTCATAGGCGTGCAGGACGAGCACGTCGCGGCCGTCGAACGTGTAGGCGCTGTTGTGGCCCAGGCCGATCCAGTCGCGGTTGCCCTGGATGACGAGCGAACCGCCGCCCTTGGCCATGTCCTTGCCTTCCTTGTCCAGGTACGGCCCCGTGACCGTCCTGGAACGGCCGACGACGACGTGGTAGGTGCTCTTGGCCTTCTGGCAGCACAGGCCCCAGGAGGCGAACAGGTAGTAGTAGCCGTTCTTGCGGAAGATGAACGGCGCCTCGATCTCGGCCGGCGCGGCCGATTCGTCCGGCTCGAACGCGGGCCGCTCGCGGCGGGCAATCGTGTGCCACTCCTGCGGCTCGGCGGGCCTGGTCCAGTCGGCGTTCAGCTTGAACAGCTTCAGGCCGATCCAGAACGAACCGAACGCCATCCAGCCATTGCCCTTCTCGTCGGCGATCACGGCCGGGTCGATCGCGTTCCACAGGTCGCGGCCCGGCACGGACTGGATCACCATGCCCTGGTCTTCCCACTTGTAGTCGGGCGAGCGCGGGTCCAGCGTCCTGTTGACGGTGACACCCATGCCGGACGTGTTCTTGCCGAAGCCGGACACGGAATAGTACAGATAGTATTTGCCGTTGTGCTGCACGATGTCCGGCGCCCAGATATGGCCGTCGAACGTGGGCGCGGCCTTCTTCGCCCACACGGGGTCCTTCTCGAACACGCGGCCCTCGGGCCGCCAGTGCTTCATGTCCTGCGAGCTGTAGAACGTGATGCCCGGCCCGGTCGAGAACACGTAGTACGTCTTCCCTTCCTTGGCCATCACCGGATCGTGCACGCCCACCTGCGCCGCCTGCGCAGCGGCCATGCCGGCGACCAGCGCGGCGGCCACTGCGAAATATCGAAACTTCATGAATACTCCTTGATGCTGAACCGTGTGGCAGGGGCTTGCGCCCCTGCCCTCCTACGCTTACTCGACCGAGCCGACGAGCACGGATTTCGCCGGCAGCTGGATCGTGAGCTTGCCACCGGCGGCTTGTGCCGTGTACGCGGCCGGCTTGACGGCGCTCGGCGCGTCGAATGTGTTGTGCGCATCCATCTTCGGCGCGGTCAACACCTGGCCGGTCAGTTTCGCCGCACCGGCGCTACCCACGTTGACGGTGACTTCGGTCGCCTTGTTCGGGTCCGTGTTCACGAGGGCGAGGTAGACCTTGCCGTCCTTGGCACGCGCGGCCGAGGCGCTCACCTGCGGCACCGATTCGCTGCCCACGCTGTACGTGGTGTTGTTCTGCAGCGAGACCGGCAGCGAGGTGGCATCCTGGAACGGCACGTACATCTTGAACGCGTGGTAGGTCGGCGTCAGCACCATGCGCGTCTTGTCGGTCAGGATCATCGCCTGCAGCACGTTGACCATCTGCGCGATGTTCGTCATGCGCACGCGGTCGGCATGCTGGTGGAAGATGTTGAAGTTCAGCGCGGCCACGACGGCGTCGCGCAGGCTGTTCTGCTGGTACAGGAAGCCGGCGTTGGTGCCCGGCTCCACGTCATACCAGGTGCCCCACTCGTCGACGAACAGGCCAACTTTCTTTTCCGGGTCGTTCTTGTCCATTACAGCCTTGTTGTCGCGGATGAACTTGTCCATCTTCAGCGTGTTCTGCATCGTCGAGAACCACTGGTTTTCCGGGAAGCCCGTGGCGGCGCCCTTCACTTCCCATTTGCCGGTCGGGATCGTGTAGTAGTGGAAGCTCACGCCGGCCATGTCGTTCTTGACCTCGCGCGTCAGCACGTCGGCCCACTTCACGTCGTCGGTGTGGCCGCCGCTGGCGATGATCTGCGGCTTGAATTCCTTGGGCGCGCGGATGAAGGTGGTGGTGTTCTTGTACAGGTTCGCGTAGTGCTCGGGGGTCATGTTGCCGCCGCAGCCCCACATCTCGTTACCGACGGCGAAGAAGTCCACCTTCCACGGCTTGTCACGGCCGTTCTTGCGGCGCAGCTCGGCCAGCGTGGACTTGCTGGGGGACGTCATGTACTCGATCCACTCGCTCATCTCCTGCACCGAGCCGGAGCCCAGGTTGCCGTTGATGTAGACCTGCGCGCCCAGCAGCTCGGCCAGGTCGAAGAATTCATGGGTACCGACCGCGTTGTCCTCGGTGACGTTGCCCCAGTTCGTGTTCACCTTCACCGGGCGCTTGCTGCGCGGGCCGATGCCGTCGCGCCAATGGTATTCGTCGGCGAAGCAGCCGCCCGGCCAGCGCACCAGCGGCACGCGCAGTTCCTTCAGGGCGCCCACCACGTCCTTGCGCCAGCCCTTCGTGTTCGGGATCTTCGAGTCCGGCCCGACCCACATGCCTTCGTAGATGCCGGTGCCCAGGTGCTCGGCGAACTGGCCGTAGACGTTCTTGTCGATGACGGGGCCCGGCTTGGCCGTGTCGATCGTCACGGCGACCTGCGCGAAGGCGCTGCCGCAGACTGCCAACGCAGTGGTTACGCTGAGGGCGAGGATGGTACGTCGGATCATGAGGGATCTCCTGATATGGTTTTTATTCGAAGACGGCCACGAAGCCGCCCCGTGCTTTCAGCTTGATGCTGGTTTTCCTGCTTGCGTCGATGCTCGTCCTGGCGAAGTCGCGCTCCGCCCTGTCGTCGGTGATCATGGTGCCGCGCTTGCCGATGAACGACAGGTCCAGCGCCACCGTGCGCTCCTCCGCCGTGCCGTTGAACCCGGCCACATACCACTTGCCGCCGGCCTGGCGGGCGATGACGGCATACTTGCCCGGTTCTCCGGCGATGAAGCGGCTGTCGTCCCAGCGTGCCGGCAGGGTGCGCAGGAAGTCCTTCACGTAGTCGGGCACGGTGGCCATGCCTTGCGGGACTTCGGCGAAATGCTGGATGCCCGAGACGAACAGCACGGATTCGGCCAGTTCGAAGCCGTTGCGCGTCTTGCGCTCGATCTTCGGAATGTCGGCGAACACCATCGGCGTGAAGTCCATCGGGTCGAACAGGTTGCGCGTGAACGGCAGCATGGCGGCGTGGCCGGCGATCGGGTCCTGGTCCTTCTGCTCGAAGGTGCCGAATTCGAAGCCGCGCACCGCTTCGGCCGTCACCAGGTTCGGCCAGGTGCGCGACCAGCCGCGCGGCAGGGTGGCACCGTGGAAGTTGACGAGCAGTTGCGCTTCGTAGGCGTCGCGCAGGATGCCCACGTAGTAGTCGATCATCGACTGGCCGTCGCCGCCGAAGAAGTCCACCTTGATGCCCTTGACGCCCATCTGGCGCAGCTTCGCGAACTCGGCGCGGCGGTCGGCGGCGGTCAGCAGCTTGGCGCGCGGGGTCATGTCGGTGTCGTTCCACGCCCCGGCCGAGTTGTACCAGACGAGGATGCCGACATTTTTTTGCTTCGCGTAGTCCACGAGCTGTTTGACTTGTTCATAGCCGATCTTCTGGTCCCAGTAGGCATCGATCAGCGTGTATTCCCAGCCCATGTCGGCCGCGTAGTCGATGAACTGCTTTTGCGTACCGAAGGTCGTGAAATCGTCCTTCAGGATCGCCCAGCTCCACGAGGAGTGGCCGGGCTTGACCCATTCGGGGATGCCCTCCGTCGCCGGCGCCGCCAGGTCGGTACCCAGCGTGGAATCGACGACGGTGCCGAGGCTGCCGATCGCCAGCACGCGCCACGGCGTGGTCATCTGGCCCGTCGCGATGGGCAGCAAGGCGCCATCGGTGAAGGTCTCGGCGGGCGCCGGACCGGCGATGCGGTACACGCCGCCCTTCGACTGCGCGTGCAGGCGGGAGGCGTGGAAGGAACCGTCCAGGTTCGCCTCCGTCAAGGCCACGTACGTGTCCCCCGTGCGGAACAGCGCCGGGAACACCCAGCCCGCCGGCAGGGGCGACGGCGTGCCGACCGGGATATCGACCCGGTAGTGCTCCTCGTAGGAAGGATTGGTGCGCGCGAAGCCCGTCTTCGCGACGGACATCGGCTGCAGCCACGCGCGTGCCGTGGCCGGGAGGGCGAAGCTGGTCGCCTCTTCCTTGAACTTCAGTTGCGGCGCGCGCGCCGTGTAGCGGAACGCCACGCCGTCGTTCGACACGCGGAACGTGATCTCGAGCGCCTGCTTGTCGGCGTTCAGGTAGCGCCACGTGCGCTCGTTGGCAGCGTAGGTAACGTTGCGGCGCTTGCCGGCGACGAGCTCATAGCTTTCGTTGACCACGCGCTCGGCCGACACGTCCTGCTGCGCGAACTGCCTCGTGAAATCGGCGTTATCGAACGACAGCCCGAGCGCCGACTCGCGCAGTACCGGCTTGCCGCCGCGCGCGATCCTGTAGGTGACCGCGCCATCATCCGTCTGCGCGACGGTGACGGCCAGCTTGCCGTCGGGGCTGGTGAGGGTTTGCGTGGTCGGCTGGGCAAAAGCGACGGCAGGCGCGGCAAGGGCCGACGCCGCCAGAATCCGGAACATGGCAGGTTTCATGTCGTTAACGATGAAAGGCGCCACCGAAGGCGGCGTGCTGCGATCGGAACTACTGATGGGTTATAGCCGAGCCCGTGTCTCGCGGTGCCTGGCACTGCGAGATACGAACTCAGCCATTACTACCGATCAGCTCGTGTCTCGTGGGGTCAGACCCCAGTGACACAGCCTGAACAATAAGTACTGCCGAGCTCGTGTCCCATGGTGCCTGGCACCAAGAGACACGAGCTCGGCTGTAGTGGCTTAAACCCAGCCCGCGTCGACGATGAATTCCTGCCCGGTGCACATGGCGCTGTCGTCCGCGCCCAGGAACAGGATCATGGCGGCCACGTGCTCCGGCATCAGCTTGCCCGGCAGGCATTGGGCGCGCTTGATCTCGGCTTCGCCGGCGGCGTCGACCCATAGGTCGATCTGCCGCTGGGTCATCACCCAGCCGGGCGTGACGGTGTTGACGCGGATGTTGTACGGGCCGAAGTCGCGCGCCAGGCAGCGCGTCAGGCCGATCACGGCGGCCTTGGTGGTGCCGTAGACGGGGTAGCCGGCGTTCTTGGCGTGCCACGACATGGAGCTGATGTTGATGATCGAGCCGCCGCCCTTCTTCTTCATGCCCTCGAGAACGGACTGGCAGGTGAAGAACATCGGCCGCTGGTTGATCGCGATGCGCTCGTTCCAGTATTCCAGCGTCACCTCTTCCGGCTTGTGGCGCTGGTCGTTCGCGGCGTTGTTGACGAGGATGTCGAAGTCGCCAATCTCCGCCGCCAGTTCGGCAATCGTGTTCTGCAGCGCGGGAATGTCGGTGATGTCGCAGTAGCGGTACAGCGGCGCCGGATGGCCGGCGGCCTTGATGCGCTCGACCAGCGCCAGGCTCGCTTCCTTGGCGATGTCGACGAACGCCACGACGGCGCCCTGCTCCGCGTAGGAAGCGACGATCGCCTCACCGATGCCGGTGCCGCCACCGGTGACGAAAACGCGCTTGCCGCGCAGGCTGCCGAACTTGGCCGCGCTGTTGGCCGATTCACTCATGCTCTTGTCTCCCTGTTGTTCCAACCTTGTGTTCCAACCTCATGGTCCAACTCTTGAACCCGTTCATTCCTTGCCCAGCACGCCGTCGCGGCGACGCCAGATCCCCAGCGGGTTCCCGTCGCGCAGCGCTTCCGGCAGCAGCCGCTGCGGCAGGTTCTGGTAGCACACCGGGCGCAGGAAGCGCAGGATGGCACCGGTACCCACCGAGGTGCTGCGCCCGTCGGACGTGGCCGGGAACGGCCCGCCGTGCACCATCGCCGTCGACACTTCCACGCCGGTCGGGAAGCCGTTGGCCAGGATGCGGCCGACCTTGCGTTCCAGCGCCGGCAGCAGCGTTTCGGCCGCTTCGATGTCGCTCTCTTCCAGCTGCAGCGTGGCCGTCAGCTGGCCTTCCAGGTGATCCGTCACCCGGCGCATTTCTTCCACGTCGCGGCAGGCCACCAGCAGCGAGGCCGGGCCGAACACCTCGCCATGCAGCGCCTTCTGCGCCAGGAACGCATCGGCGGAGGTGACGAACAACGCCGCCCCGCCCCTGCCCTCTTCCTGCTCGGCCAGTGCCAGCGTCTTCACGCTTTGCTGGCCAGCCAGCGCCTTCACGCCCTGCTGGTACGCGGAGGCAATGCCCGCGGTCAGCATCGGGCCCGCGGCGACGCCACCCAGCGCGGCGGCAGCCGCGTGAGCAAAGGCGTCGAACTCCGGGCCGGCGATGCCGAGCACCAGGCCGGGATTCGTGCAGAACTGGCCCACGCCCAGCGTGAGCGAGCCGGCGAACTGCTGCGCGATCTCGGCACCGCGCGCCTTCAGGGCGCCCGGCAGCAGGAAAAGCGGGTTAATGCTGCTCATCTCCGCATACACGGGAATCGGCTGCGGACGCGCCGCCGCCACGGCCATCAGCGCCAGGCCGCCGAAGCGCGAACCCGTGAAGCCGACCGCCTGGATGTCGGGATGCGCGACCACTTTCTGGCCGATCTCGTTGCCCACGCCCGTCAGCAGGGCGAACACGCCGGCCGGCAAGCCGCACAGTTCGACGGCCCTGGCGACCGCGCGTCCGACCAGCTCCGAGGTGCCGGGATGCGCGGGGTGCGCCTTCAGCACGACCGGGCAACCGGCCGCGAACGCGGAAGCCGTATCGCCGCCGGCCACGGAAAACGCCAGCGGGAAATTCGATGCGCCGAACACGGCCACGGGGCCGACGCCGATCAGGCGATAGCGCAGGTCCGGCCGCGGCGGCGCGCGCTCCGGCAGCGGCGTGTCGATGCGCACGTCGCGGTACGAACCTTCGCGCAGCAGATCGCCGAACAGCTTCAATTGATTGACGGTACGCCCACGCTCGCCTTCCAGGCGCGCGCGCGGCAGCCCCGTCTCGGCCATCGCGCGCTCGATCAGGCCGTCGCCGATGGCCAGGATCTGCTCGGCCACCGTATCGAGGAATGTCGCGCGCTCGGCATCGGTCGTGGCGCGGAAGGTGTCGAAGGCGGCGCCGGCCAGGCGGCAGGCTTCATCGATCTGGCCCGCCTCGGCCGTGTGGAACTCCGGCTCCATGTGGCCATTGACGTTCGGGTTCCACGCCCTGAACGCGCTGCCCGTGCCCTTGACGGCGAGGCCGCCGATCAGCGACTCGCCGGTGATGACGCAGTATTCCTGGCTCATAAGGCCTTGACCTGCGCGACCTGGGTTTCCACTACGGCCAGCTTGTTGCGCAGCGCCGGACCAAAGGCCGGGGCTTCGACTTCGAAGGACTCGCCCGGCTGCACCGAGATATTGTCCGCGAAGCTCAAGGTGGCGGTGCCGAAGAAGTGGATGTGCACGTCGCCCGGGCGCTTGAACAGCTGGTACTTGAAGTGATGGTGCTCCAGGTTGGCGATGGTGTGCGACATATTGTTCTCGCCGGAGACGAACGCCTTTTCCCAGCGCACTTTACCTTCGATGTCCAGCACGCGCGACACGCCGTCGATGTGCGCCGGCAGCTCACCCACCAGCAGGGCCGGGCCCACGCCGCACACGCGCAGCTTCGAGTGCGCCAGGTACAGGTAGTTCTGGCGTTCCGTCACGTGGTCGGAGAATTCGTTGCCGATCGCAAAACCCAGGCGGTAAGGCTGGCCATCGTCGCCGATCACGTACAGGCCGGCGATTTCCGGCTCTTCACCGCCGTCGAGCGCGAAGTCCGGCATCACCAGCGGCTCGCCGGTGGCGGCCACGATCGAGCCGTCGCCCTTGTAGAACCATTCCGGCTGCACGCCGGCTTCGCCCGCCGCGGGCTTGCCGCCCTCCACGCCCATGCGGAACATCTTCATGGAGTCGGACAGGGTCTCGACGTCGCCGCCGATCTTCTTGTGCATCGCGTCGCGCGCGTCCGCCGAGCCCAGGTGGGTCAGGCCGGTGCCGGTGACATAGGTGTGGGCGGCGTCTTCATGGTCCAGTGGCGCCAGCGGGGTCACGTCGGCGTAGGCGACGGTGGTCGAGCCGACGGAGGCTTCGGCGAGCGCGGCGATGCCCTGCTTGTTGCGGATCGCGGCTTGCGCCAGCGCGTAGGTGGTGGTGTAGCCGTCGATCACGCGCAGCGTGTCGTTTTCCAGGATGCCGATCTGGCGGGCGCCTTCTTTGTTCTTGAACTGTACGAGCAGCATAGTGAGGTCTCCTGAAGCCTTGCCGCGAGCCGTGCCGCGGTGGTCTGGTTTGAATGTGGGTGCCGGCGCCGCCACGAGGGGGAGTGGGCGGCGGCGCCGGCGGAGAACGGTCCGGGCTTAGTGCGAGTGCTTCGGCACGGCGGCACCGCGGGTGCCGACCAGGAAGTCGAAGTCGCAGCCTTCGTCGGCCTGCAGCACGTGATCCACGTACAGCTGGGCATAGCCGGACTTCGGCAGGTCCTTCTTCGCTTCCTCGGCGCGGGCGGCCAGGCGCTGGGCCATCTCTTCGTCCGAGATCTCGAGATCGAGGCGGCCGCCGGCGCAGTCCAGCGACACGATGTCGCCATCCTTGACGATGCCCAGCGGGCCGCCGGCCATGGCTTCGGGGGCCACGTGCAGCACCACGGTACCGTAGGCTGTGCCGCTCATGCGCGCGTCGGAGATGCGCACCATGTCCTTGATGCCCTTGGCCAGGATCTTCGGCGGCAGGCCCATATTGCCCACTTCCGCCATGCCCGGATAACCCTTCGGGCCGCAGTTCTTCATCACCAGCACGCAGTTTTCATCGACGTCCAGGTCCGGGTCCATGATGCGCGACTTGTAGTGGTCGAAGTCCTCGAACACGATGGCGCGGCCGCGGTGCTGCATCAGGTGCGGCGAGGCGGCGGAAGGCTTGAGCACGGCGCCGCGCGGCGCCAGGTTGCCGCGCAGGATGCAGATGCCGCCATCCTTGATCAGCGGGTTATCGATCGGACGGATCACTTCCTCGTCGTAGATCGGCGCTTCCTTGTTGTTTTCCCAGATCGTCTTGCCGTTGGCGGTCAGCGCGTTCGGGTTCGGCAGCAGGCCGTTCTCGCCCAGGCGGCGCAGCACGCCCGGCAGGCCGCCGGCGTAGTAGAACTCTTCCATCAGGAAGCGGCCAGACGGCAGCAGGTCGACGACGGTCGGCGTGCCGCGGCCCACGCGGGTCCAGTCTTCCAGCTCGAGCTCCACGCCCATGCGGCCGGCGATCGCCTTCAGGTGGATGACGGCGTTGGTGGAACCGCCGATGGCTGCGTTCACGCGGATCGCGTTTTCAAACGCTTCGCGGGTCAGGATCTTGGACAGGCGCAGGTCTTCCCACACCATCTCGACGATGCGCATGCCGGACATGTGGGCCAGCACATAGCGGCGCGCGTCCACGGCCGGAATCGCGGCGTTGTGCGGCAGCGACGTGCCCAGCGCTTCGGCCATGCACGCCATCGTGGAAGCGGTGCCCATCGTGTTGCAGGTGCCGGCCGAGCGCGAGTGGCCCGCCTCGGCGGCCAGGAAGTCGTGCATCGAGATTTCGCCGGCCTTCACCTGTTCGTGCAGCTGCCAGACGGCGGTGCCGGAACCGATCGACTTGCCGTTCAGCTTGCCGTTCAACATCGGGCCACCGGTAACGACGATCGCCGGCACGTCGCAGGAAGCGGCGCCCATCAGCAGTGCCGGGGTGGTCTTGTCGCAGCCGACCAGCAGCACGACGGCATCCATCGGATTGCCGCGGATCGATTCCTCGACGTCCATCGACGCCAGGTTACGGGTCAGCATGGCGGTCGGGCGCAGGTTCGACTCGCCGTTCGAGAAGACGGGGAACTCCACCGGCCAGCCGCCGGCTTCGATGATGCCCTTCTTGACATGCTCGGCGAGCTTGCGGAAGTGGGCGTTGCAGGGGGTCAGCTCCGACCAGGTGTTGCAGATACCGATGATGGGCTTGCCCTGGAACTCATGGTCGGGAATGCCCTGGTTCTTCATCCAGCTGCGGTACATGAAGCCGTTCTTGTCCTGGGTGCCGAACCATTCGGCGGACCGCAGTTTCACATTCTTTTTCGTCTCAGACATTCGCTTCTCCAGAGTTGTTCTGCGCCCGGCGAATTGGCAGTCCTCGTCGAGCTTTGGTTTCCGAATGTTAAAGAAGGGAATGATGTTATTCCAATGAATAAAAAACTGTCAGCGATATGAAAAAAGGTATCGGCGGAGAAAATGTTGCACAAAAAATGGGGACGGACCCCATTTTCCAGGAAATATTTCCCGAAAAATGGGGTCCGTCCCCATTTTTGATGCAACAAATTCAGGGCTGAACGGTAAACCGGTACAGCGAACGCGTCGAATACGTCTCCCCCGGCCGCAGGATCGTATTCGGATACTCGGGCTTATTCGGCGAATCCGGATAATGTTGCGGCTCCAGGCACAGCGCTTCCCGGTGCCCGTAGCGCCAGCCCTTGCCGAACAGCGTGCCGTCCAGGAAGTTGCCGCTGTAGAACTGCACGCCCGGTTCCTGCGTATACAGTTCCAGCACGCGGCCCGAGCCCGGGTCGCGCAGGATGGCGGCCAGGCTCAGCACTTTCGATTCGGGCTTGTTCAGCACGAAGTTGTGGTCGTAGCCCAGGCCGTTCTTCAATTGCTCGTCGACCGTGTCGATGGCCGAGCCGATCGTGCGCGGAGTGCGAAAGTCGAACGGCGTGCCTTCCACCGAGGCCAGCGGGCCGAGCGGGATCGAGTTCGCGTCGATCGGCGTGTAGCGGTCGGCGTTGATCACCAGTTCGTGGTCCAGGATCGAACCGCGGCCGGCCAGGTTGAAGTAGGCGTGTTGGGTGAGGTTGACGGGCGTGGCCTTGTCGGTCGTTGCGTGGTATTTCACCAGCAGCTCGTTGGCGTCGTTCAGCTCATACGTGACCGTCACCTCCAGGGTGCCCGGGTAGCCGTGGTCGCCGTCCGGGCTCGTGAGGGTGAGTTTCAGGCCGATCGTCAGGTCCGTCACCAAGGGGACGGCGTGCCACACCTGCTTGTGGAAGCCGAGCGAACCGCCGTGCAGGTGGTTCGGGCCGTTGTTCACCTCGAGCTGCACGGTTTGCCCGTCGAGCTGGAAGCGCCCGCCGGCGATGCGGTTGCCGTAGCGGCCGATCAGCGCGCCGAAGTACGGCACCTCGTCCGTGAAGTACGGCGCCGCCTCGTTGAAACCGAAGGTGACGTCGGCCAGGTTGCCGTGCTTGTCCGGCACGTGCAGCTCGGTGATGATGCCGCCGTAGTTCGTGATCTTGACGACCATGCCGCTGCGGTTGCGCAGCGTATAGAGGCTCAGCGACTGGCCGTTCGGCGCCGTGCCGAACGGTTCCTGCTCAATGCTCAATTCCATTCGTATCATCCATGAAGGCGTCACCGCAAGGAGGCGCGCCCGAAGTCGGGGACGCCATCCTCGCGCCAACGCAGAGGTTTGACGAAGGTATGGCGATCCGGATTCCACAACGGATCACCTTCGATTTCAGTATAAGTCCGCGCATGGTACACGAGGAGCACGGTTGCCCCATCCTCGGCCACCGTGAAACTGTTGTGCCCCGGCCCGTAGATGCGATGTTCGGCGCAGGTCTGCAGCACCGGGTCGCGCGACTTCGTCCACGTGGCGGGGTCCAGCAGGTCCGCTTCCTCGTCGGCCCAGAGCAAGCCCATTGCGTAGTTATGGTCCGTGGCGCTGGCCGAGTAGGTGATGAAGACCTTGCCGTTCTTCTTCAGCACCGAGGGTCCCCCGTTGACGAGGAAGCCGCGGCATTCCCAGTCGTGTTCCGGCTTGCTGAGCATGACCGGCTCGCCGTCGATCTGCCAGGGCGTCTTCATCGGCGCGATATACAGGTTCGAATTGCCCTCGATCTCCTCGTGCTTCTGCGCCCACAGGTAGTACAGCCGGCCCTTGTGCGTGAAGGTGGTGGCATCCAGGCAGAACGTGTCCATGCCCGTGTCGACCTGGCCCAGGAATTCCCACGGCCCATCGAGCGGGTTCGCGTTGGTATTGCGCAGCACGTACATGCGGTGCTGGAACAGCTTGTTCCGGATTTCGCGCGACGGCGCCGCCGCGAAGTACACGTACCACGCGCCCCCGATGAAATGGATCTCGGGGGCCCAGATCAGCGCCGAGCACGGACCGTCGGCCGGCTTGCGCCACACGCTGCGCGTCTGCGCGGAAGCCAGCCCCTCGATCGTCTTCGCGCGGCGCAGTTCGATGCGGTCGTACTGCGGCACGGACGCGGTGAAGTAGTAATAGCCGTCCGTGTGGCGATAGATATAGGGGTCGGCGCGCTGCTCGATCAGCGGTTCCACGAGGTCGCCCACTTCATTCTCCATTTCCAGAAATTCAGCCTGCCACATGGTCTTGCCTTTCGCATGTCGTGCCATCGGGGTAGAAGAAGCCAGGGATCGCCGCCGGGGCCTGGCTGGCGGGCCGGCCGGCATGCAGGCAATCAGCCGAACCGTCAGGCAACCGAAGGCCGCCCGAAGATGGGCATGCCGTTCTCGTCCCAGCGCAGCGGCTTGACGAAGGTATGGCGGTCCGGGTTCCACAGCGGGTCGCCGATGATTTCCGTGTAGGTGCGGGCGTGGTAGACGAGCATCACGCCTTCGCCGTCTTCCGAGACGGTGAAGGAATTGTGGCCGGGGCCGTAGATGCCGTGTTCCAGGCAGCTTTGCAGCACGGGCTCCTTCGACTTCGTCCACGATGCCGGGTCCAGCAGGTCGGCGTTCTCGTCGGCCCACAGCAGGCCCATCGCGTATTCGATGCCCGTGCCGCTCGCGGAATACGTGATGAAGATCTTGCCGTTGCGTTTCACGACAGACGGGCCTTCGTTGACCCAGAAGCGCTCGATTTCCCAGTCGTATTCGGGCTTGGAGAGCATCACGGGCTTGCCCGCGATCGTCCAGGGATTCTTCATCGGCGCGATGTACAGGTTCGAATTGCCGCGGATTTCCTTGTCCTTCTGCGCCCACAGGTAGTACAGCTGGCCCTTGTGCGTGAAGGTGGTGGCGTCCAGGCAGAACGTGTCGATGCCCGTGTCGATCTGGCCCATGAACTCCCACTCCCCTTCCAGGGGATTGGCGTTCTGGTTGCGCACGCAGTACATGCGGTGCTGGAACAGGTCGTCCTTGATCTCGCGGCTCGGCGCGGCGGCGAAGTACACGTACCAGGCGCCTTCGTTGAAGTGCAGTTCCGGCGCCCACAGCAGCTCGCTGTACGGGCCGCTGTCCGGCTTCGTCCACACGTCCTTCGGCTCGGCCTCGGCCAGTCCGGCGATCGTGGTGGCGCGGCGGATCTCGATGCGGTCGTACTGCGGCACCGAGGCCGTGAAGTAGTAATAGCCGTCGCTGTGGCGGTAGATGTGCGGGTCGGCGCGCTGCAGGATCAGGGGGGCGAGTTTTTCGACAGTTTCGGTCATGATATTACTTTCGTTCGTTCAGAATCAGCCGGCCGCATAGCCCAGCTTGTGCATGTCGGCCTTCAGCGCGACATAGTAGGAATCGTTGATGCGGTACTTCAGCATCAGCAATCCCATCAACAGGTGGAAGAAGCCGGGGATCACCGACAGCATCATGGCGATGCCTGTCATGGCGAATGCCGTCTGCGGCTGGTTCGGCTGGTAGCCGAAATAGGCCAGCAGCATGCCCACCATGAGGCCGCCCACGCCCATGCCGATCTTCTGGCCCACGGAGATGCCGCCGTAGGCGAAGCCGGAGACGCGCTTGCCGCTCTTGATGTGGCCATAGTCGATGGTCTCGGCGATGGCGGACCAGAACACCGGCGCGTGCAGGTCGACCACCAGCGACAGCAGGAAGTACAGCATGAAGGCCAGCGCCGTATCGCCCGGCTTCACGCCCACGTACAGCAGCACGCTGATGATCGCCACGGCGATCTGCGAGAACGCGAACAGCTTGACCTTGCAGTAGTACTTGGTGATCCACGTGGACACCACCATCGCGCAGATCGCGGCCGAGACGCCGGTCGCCATGAAGGCTTTCAGGGTGACGGAATCAAAGCCCATGTAGTACTGGCCGTAATGCAGCGCCACCGCGTTGCGCACCACGTAGCCGATGGTGCCCACGACGCAGGCACCGGCCAGCAGCAACCACTGGTCGTTCTGGAACAGCAGCTTGGCCTGGCTCCACAGCGACTGGCGCACCACCACGTGGTGCACGCGCTCCTTCGTGGTGAAATAGCAGAACAGGAACATCGTCACACCGAGCGCGGCCATCACGGCCATCGCGGACTGGTAGGCGCCGGCCACGTTGCCGTTGACGGTCCAGCGTTCGGCCAGCAGCGGCACGCCGACCACCACCAGGAAGCCGGCAATCTTGGCGAAGAACAGGCGGTAGCCGTTCGCCGACAGGCGCTCCTTCGGATCGCTGGTGATCGCGCTGGGCAGCGAAATATAGGGAATGCCGACTCCGGAGGTGATCAGCGTCATCAGGATATACGCGCAGTAGGCCCAGATCAGCTTGGCCGTATAACCCCATTCGGGGGTGCTGAAGACAAGGAACACGGTCACGCCGAACGGCACGGACAGCCAAGCCAGCCAGGGGCGGTAACGGCCGAAACGGGTGGTGACGCGGTCGGTGATCTGGCCCATCGCCAGGTCGCTGAAGGCGCCCACGATCTTCACCACGAAGAACAGGATGCCCATGTCCACCGGGTGGAGTCCGTAGATGTCGGTGTAGAAGAACGTGATGAACAGCAGCATCGACGAAATCACGACGTTCAGCGCCATGTCGCCGGCGCCGAAGCCGACCTTCTCCAGCGTGGATAGTTTTTGTGTCTCCATGTCTTCCTCTTCAATAACACGCCTGCGCGGACCACGGGCCCGCGCAGGCATGCGGTGCCGCCGGGCGGCACCGGTACTTCGACCGCGCGGCGGCATGACCGCGCGCGCGGACCAATGGGCGGACCGTGCCGGCTCGGGCCGGCGGCGATACGCGGAAACGTTCGGGATGGAAGAAGTGGGCCAGGCATGCCGGCACCCGGGAGAGGGGCTTCAAGTCTCCGACGTTTCTTTTGCTTTTATGGTTGTGCAGTATGGAACTGCTGGCCTGGACCGATCTTAGGCGCCGGGCCGAAAACGATCCAATCAAATTTTACCAATTTGCAATATCGATTTTGGTATCGCTTGCGCAGGAACGACGCAAACCGATCAGATCGGTGAGCATTTTAAGGTGTCTGGAAAATTTTTAGAAAGCAATAATTATGAACTGCCGAGCAACAAGGCGTACGCCCGTGTCGTGGCGAGGACTCGGAAGCGGGCCTGGCGGCCATGCTCGACGACGAGGAGCGAGTGCGCAGCCAGGGTCGCCAGGCTGTCGATGGTGTCGTAGCACGATTGCGCGGGCCGCAGCAGCGCGGCCGCCTCGTCGAGCGTGAACCACGACGGCAGCGCGGCGATACGGCGCAGGGCATCCTGCGCCGCCAGCGGCAGCAGGACGAAGCTCCGGTCCAGTGCCGCGCGCAGCGTGCGGTGGCGCGGCGCGACCGCGCGCCGGCCCGCCTGCAACAGCCAAGCCATGTCGTCCAGCCCCGCCGCCACCCCGCGCAGGCCCAGTGCCGGCACTTGGGCCGCCGCCAGTTCGATCGCCAGCGGCAGGCCGTCGAGCCTGCGGCAAATCGCCGCGACCAGGGGGAGATCGGCCTTGGCGGGGGCGCAGGATGCGCCGGCCGCCGCCGCGCGCGCCAAGAACAGCGCGACGCCGGCGCTGCCGGCCAGCCGGGCGGCATCCGTTTCATCCGGCGCTGGCAAGTCGAGCGTGGGCACGCGCACGACCGCTTCCCCGGCGGCCAGCAGCGGTTGCCGGCTGGTGGCCAGCACGCACAGTTGCGGCCACGCTTCCAGCAGCACTTCCGCCAGGCGGCTGCACGCTTCGGCCAGGTGCTCGCAGTTGTCCAGAACGAGCAGCAGCGGCGGGCGTGGCAGGCGGCGCGCCAGCGCGGCGCCCGCGGTCCATCCCTGCCCCGCCTCCAGCCCCAGGGCTTCGGCCACGCAGGCGAGCATGCCCTCCTCCGTGGCGGCGGCATCGAGTTCGGCCCAGGCCATCGCGCCGCCATGGCGGTGCGCCGCCGCGAGCGCCAGCGCGCTCTTGCCGATGCCGGGTGCGCCGGCCAGCGTGACGAAGCGGGTCGCGGCCACTCCGGCCACGACCGCATCGACCAGGGCCGCGCGCCCGACAAGTGTGGCGACCGGTGGCGGCACACGCGGCCGATCGGCACCACCGGCTTCCACACTTCCGGCGAAGACGTAGCCGCGCCCGGCCACCGTGCCGATCAGGGCCCTGTCCTCCGCCAGCACGCGGCGCAGCGCGGCGATCTGCACGCGCAGGTTGCCGTCGTCGATGTCCTGGCCGGGCCAGGCGCGGCGCAGCAGGTCGCCCCGGCTCAGCACGCGGCCGCCCGCATCGATCAGCGCGTGAAGCAGACTGCCTGCACGCTGTCCCAGCGACACGGCCGGGCCGCCGGCGGTGCGCAACTCGCAGCGCTGCGGGTCGAACGTGTGGCGTCCGAACGCAATCGCACCGGTAACGGATGTGTCGTGGCTTTCCATGGCGGCAGCGTACGCGGCGGCGACACCGCGGCCCATCCCATAAAGGGGCCTGGGCCGCTGCCCCGATATGGCGGCAAGCCGATCCCCCGATAGGGGAAGACCCGCCGCGAGGGGCTGCCAGCCCGCGGCACCGCGTGTAAGATGCGGATTTTGGTCTACAGGCGCGAGCGGGAGCGACAGCATGCGGGACACTTTGGACGGCGCGCCGGTGCGCGTGATGGTGGTCGACGACCATCCGTTGATGCGCGAAGGTATCGCCGCCGTGCTGTCGATCGGCGGGCGCTTCGAACTGGTGGCCGAAGCGGGCGACGGCCGGGCCGCGATCGAGCTCTACGTGCGCCACCGGCCCGACGTGGTGCTGATGGACCTGCAGATGCCGGTGATGAACGGGCTCGATGCGATCGTGGCGATCCGCGAGATCGCGCCGCACGCGCGCATCATCGTGCTCACCACTTACAAGGGCGACGTGCAGGTGCTGCGCGCGCTGAAGGCCGGGGCCATGGGCTATCTGTTGAAAAGCATGCTGCGCACCGAACTGGCCGAGGCGATCGGCCGCGTGCACGCCGGCCAGCGCCACATCCCGCCCGAGATCGCCGTGGAGCTGGCGGCCCATATCGATGCCGATGCGTTGTCCGCCCGCGAAACGGAAGTCCTGAGCCTGGTTGCGGACGGCAACTCCAACAAGCGCGTGGCCCAGGCGCTGGGCATCGCCGAGGAGACCGTGAAAGCCCATATGAGCACGGTGCTCGGCAAGCTGGGCGCGCGCGACCGCACGCATGCGGTGACGATAGCGATCCGCCGCGGAATTTTGGAACCGTAATATTCATCTCTGAATCAATAGTAAACGGGCGCTGACGAGCCGGCCGGGGGAGTACCATGGCGGGCATGCCGACTTCCTCCTACCTGCCTCCGCCGCCCGGCCGCATGGCGCGCCTGCTGCCGCTGCTGTTCGCGACCGGCACGCTGTGCGCAGGGCTGGTGGCAACCGCCTGGGTGTGGAACGGTTTGCGCACCAGCCACGATGCCCAGTTGCGGGCCGAGTTCGACTACCGCGTGCGCGAGCTGCAGCTGCGGATCGGCCGCCGCATGGCCACCTACCAGCAGGTCCTGCGCGGCGCGCAAGCCTATGCGCTGGCCACCCAACCGCTGCCCGGTTCCGCGGCCTTTCGCACTTATGTGGGAACGCTGCAATTGCGCGAGTACTATCCGGGCATCCAGGGCATCGGCATCGCCCTGCTGGAACGCGCGGCCGATGCGCCGGTGGACGGCGCGGCCACCGCGGTCGTGATGATCGAGCCGCTCGACGTGATGAACCGCCGTGCCCTCGGCTACGACATGTTCGCCGAGCCGGCGCGCCGTGCGGCGATGGAGCGCGCCCGCGACACCGGCACGGCCGCCCTCACCGGCCAGGTGCGGCTGGTGCAGGAAGGCAGCGGCGCCGGGCAGCCCGGCTTCCTGATGTACCTGCCGCTGTACCGGGGCACCCCGTTGACCGTGGCCGAGCGCCGCGCCAGCCTGTATGGCTGGGCCTACGGCGCCTTCCGCATGCACGATTTCATGGGCGGCCTGAACGGCGAGCGCGAGGAAGACCTGCAAGCAACCGTGTACGACGCCGTGGCCGAGCCGCGCAGCTGCATGTATGGCTGCGCCCAGGCGCAGGGCAGCGCGCGCCTGGACGTGCTGCACCCACTCGACATCGGCGGCCGCAGGTGGCTGCTGCGAGTGCGCAGCAATCCCGCCTTCGAGCGGCGCATGGCGTCCCAGCAGGCAGGGTGGGCCGGCGCGGCCGGCATCATCGTCAGCATGCTGTCGGCCACGCTCGTCCTGCTGCTGGCCCAGGGCCGCGACCGGGCACGGCAACTGGCGCGCCACATCACCGCGGACCTGCAGCAATCGTACACCACCCTGCGCCAGGAGCGCGGCCGCCTCGTCAGCATCCTCGAGAACGCCAACGACGCGTTCGTGGCCGTCGATGCCGGCGGCCGCATCATCTACTGGAACGCGCAGGCCGAACGCATCTTCGGCTGGACCGCCCACGAGGCGCGCGGGCGCCCGCTGCGCCACCTGTTCCCCGGCGAACAGCCCGAACTGGACCGCCTGCTGGCCTTCGACGACGCCGCTTTCGAGAACGGGCGCGGCCGGCGCCTGGAACTGACGGCCGCGACGCGCGAGGGCTTGCCGGTGCCTGTCGAGCTGTCCTGTTCGCGGGTGGAGGAGGCCGAGGGCGAACCGGTGCTGCACGGCTTCATGCGGGACCTGTCGGCACGAAAGGCGGCGGCCGTCCGCGAGGCCGAACGCCAGCGCGACCTGCAGCAGGCGCAGCAAGCCCTGAACCGCGCACAGAAGCTGGAAGCGGTGGGCAAGCTGACGGGCGGCGTCGCCCACGATTTCAACAATGTGCTGCAAGTCATCTACGGCAATGTGCAGGCGGTGGCGATGGCGCCGCGCGCGCCGGACGCGCCGCGCCGCCTGGAAAGCGCGCTGGCCGCCGTCGAGCGCGGCGCGAACCTGTCGCGCCAGTTGCTGGCATTCGCGCGGCGCCAGCCGCTCGAACCCGTGGTGATCAACCTGGCGTGCCTGCTGCGCAATATCGACGACCTGCTGCACCGCGCGCTGGGCGAAGGCGTGGAACTGTCGACCAGGGTGGAAGCGGGATTGTGGAACACGCTGGTCGACCCGAACCAGCTGGAAAACGTGGTGCTGAACCTGGCGATCAACGCGCGCGATGCGATGGATGGCCGCGGGCGCCTGTCCATCGAGCTGGCGAACGCGATCCTGGACGAGCATTACGCCGCCGTGGTGCCGGACGCGGTGCCCGGCGACTACGTGATGCTGGCCGTGTCCGACAACGGCAGCGGCATGCCGCCCGAAGTGCAGGACCGGATCTTCGAACCGTTCTTCACCACCAAGCCCGAGGGCGAAGGCACGGGCCTCGGCCTGTCGATGGCGTATGGTTTCGTGCGGCAGACCGGGGGCCATATCCGCGTGTACAGCGAGGTGGGCGTAGGCACCACGATGCGCCTGTACTTCCCCCGCTCGGGCGCGCCGGAGACGGCCCCGCCGCCCGACCAGGCTCCGCCGGCGGCCGGCGGCACGGAGACGATCCTGCTGGTCGACGACGACGCCGCCGTGCGCGACACCGTGGCGGCCATGCTGCGCAGCCTGCACTACACGGTGCTGGAAGCGGCCGACGCGGACGAGGCGATCCGCGCCCTGCGCGGCGACACGCCCGTCGACCTGCTGTTCACCGACGTCGTGATGCCCGGCACCCTGCCCGTCTCCGAACTGGCCCGGCTGGCCAGGCACCTGCGCCCCGGCATCGGCGTGCTGTTCACGTCCGGCTACACGCCGGAAGCGGCCCAGCATGGCGGCCGGCTCGAACCGGGCACCCACCTGCTGTCGAAACCCTACCGCCGCGACGAACTCGCGCGCAAGGTGCGCGCCGTGCTCGACGAGCGTGCCATCCCGCCTCCCGGGGCTCCCCCGGCGCCCCCCGAGCGCGTGCTGGTGGTGGAAGACAACGACGACCTGCGCGAGCTCACGTGCGAGATGATCATGGCGCTGGGCTGGCAGGCAACGGGCGTGGGCAGCGCGGAAGCGGCCCTCGAATCCCTGGCAGCCGGCGGCATCGGCGCCGTCTTCACGGATGTGCAATTGCCCGGCATGAGCGGGCTGGAACTGGCGCACCGGCTGCAGGACGATCCGGACCTGCCCGTCGTGATCGTCAGCGGGCGGGCGCTGGGCGACGACTTGCCGCCGGGCGTGCGGCTGCTCTACAAGCCGTACCGGATCGATGCCGTGGAAGAGATCCTGGCCCAGTTGCGGCTGCAGCGGCAGGAACCCGGCGAGCCGGGGATGGATTGAACGCCCCATGACCTCCCCCCGGCAATACCCCGTAACGCCGGATGGCCGCTACTTCGTCGTGAAGGGCCGGCTGTGGCGCATGAGCAATCCATCCCTCGCCCCCGGGCTGCGGCAGGAACTGGTCGAGCGCCTCATGCGGGCCCGCCGCGCGGTCGGCATCGCCATGCGCGCCGGCGACGCGGCCGCCGAACGCGCGGCCCGCGCGGCCGTCGACGAGGTCAAACGGGCGCTGGGCGAACGGGGGCCGGCGTGGTGGACCGACGGCGCGCCGGACTACAACCGGAAGATGGTGGAGAACACGCCGTATGCGGATTGGCATGCGGGGCTGGGCGACGCACCCTGACCCCGGTCCGCTCTACTGGAACGCCACCTCCGAAAAACTCCTCAGCTTACGGCTGTGCAGCCGGTCCACGCCCAGCGCGCGCAGCAGTTCCAGGGCGCGGATGCCGATGCGCAGGTGCTGGTCCACGCGGTCGCGGTAGAACTGGTTGGCCATGCCGGGCAGCTTGATCTCGCCGTGCAGCGGCTTGTCGGACACGCACAGCAGCGTGCCGTACGGCACGCGGAAGCGGAAGCCGTTGGCGGCGATGGTGGCGCTTTCCATGTCCAGCGCCACGGCGCGGCTCTGCGAGAAGCGCCGCTCGGGCGTGCGCTGCGGCAGCAGTTCCCAGTTGCGGTTGTCGGTGCTGGCCACCGTGCCCGTGCGCATCACGCGTTTCAGGTCGTGGCCCGTCAGCTGCGTGACCTCGGCCACCGCGCCCTCGATCGCCACCTGCACCTCGGCCAGCGCCGGGATCGGCACCCACAGCGGCAGGTCTTCGTCGAGCACGTGATCTTCGCGCACATAGCCGTGCGCCAGCACGTAGTCGCCCAGCTGCTGGGTGGTGCGCAGGCCGGCGCAGTGGCCCAGCATCAGCCATGCGTGCGGACGCAGCACGGCCACGTGGTCGGTGATCGTCTTGGCGTTCGCCGGGCCCACGCCGATATTGACCATGCTGATGCCGCTGCCGTCGGCACGCACCAGGTGGTAGCCCGGCATCTGCGGCAGGCGCAGCGGCGGTGCGCCCAGCGCGTCGCCGGGCTGCGCATCCTGGCCGGCGCGGCGCGTGACGAGATTGCCCGGCTCCACGAAGGCCACGTACTTGTCTTCCTCGCTGGCGGGTTCCCGGCTCATGATCGCGTGGCCGAGGCGCACGAACTCGTCGATATAGAACTGGTAGTTCGTGAACAGCACGAACTTCTGGAAGTGTTCCGGCGACGTGCCCGTGTAGTGGCGCAGCCGCTGCAGCGAATAGTCGACGCGCGGCGCCGTGAACAGCGACAGCGGCATGGCCTCGCCCGGCGCCGGGTCATGGGTGCCGTTGGCGATGCCGTCGTCCATCGCCGCCAGGTTCGGCAGGTCGAACACGTCGCGCATGAGGGCGCGGCGCTCGGGCGTCATATTGCCCTCGATGTGATCGTGCTCGGCAAACGAAAAATGGATCGGGATCGGCTGGGCCGACAGGCCCACCTCGATCTGCGCGTGCTGCTGGCCGTGGTTCTTCAGCAGCAGCCGGAACTGCTCGTGGTAGTAGCGGGCGAACAGGTCCGGGCGCGTCAAGGTGGTTTCATAGGTGCCGGGGCCCTCCACGAAGCCGTAGGACAGGCGCGTGTCGGCGCGGGCGAAGGTTTCCGTCTGTATCCGCACGAACGGGTAGCAGGCGCGCACATGGGACGGCGTTTCGCCTTCCACGAAACGCTGCAGGTGTTCGCGCAGGTGCCGGATACTGCCGTCGTAGATCTCGCGCACACGGGCCAGCGCGGCAGCGGGATCGTCGAAACGTTCGGGGGCTATGAAGGGGCGGGTGGACACGTTGGACTCCTGTTGTTGTTCTTGCTGTGATCGTATCACGCCCCGCCCGAAGACGACGACGAGGTCGCGTCATGGCGGCAGCAGCCGCGTGAGGTGGCGCGCGAACCAGTCGCGCGCGAGGACGCCGACACGCTCCAGCGCACCGGCTTCCTCGAACAGGTGGGTGGCGCCGGGCACGATCGCCAGCTCGTGCGGGCAGCGCATGGCGGCCGCCGCCTCCTCGTTCAGGCGGATCACCTCGCCGTCGTGACCGCCCACGATCAGCAGCACCGGCGCGGCGACCCGGCCCAGCGCGGCGGTGCCGGCCAGGTCGGGCCGGCCGCCGCGCGACACCACGGCGGCGATATCGCCGGGCCGCTCGGCCGCCAGCCGCAGCGCGGCGCCCGCGCCCGTGCTGGCGCCGAACAGGCCGATGGCCAGCTGCTCCGTTTCCGGCTGCATGCGCAGCCATTCGCACGCGCTGTCGAGCCGGCCGGCCAGCAGCACGGTGTCGAAGCGCAACGCCGCATCGCGTTCCTCGCCCGGGGTCAGCAGGTCGAGCAGCAGCGTGGCGCAGCCGCCTTCCCGTAAGGCCGCGGCAACATACTGGTTACGGGGGCTGTGGCGGCTGCTGCCGCTGCCGTGCGCGAACAGCACCACGCCGCGCGGCGCCTCGGCCGGAAAGGCCAGCACACCCTGCAATGCCGGGTCGCTACCGACGGCGACCTCGCGCTCCCCTGTCAGCGAATCGCTCATGGCATCCTCCTCACGCTTGCCTCATTGTCCGCCGCCGGCGCGCGCAAATAAAGGGGCGGCGCGATCGTGCCGGGCGGATGCCTACTGCAGCGGATCGGGCAGCGGCACGTCGTCCTGCAGGGCGCGGATCGCCTGGGCGAACAGTACGCCGCTGTCGAGTACCGTGAACAGTTCGCCGGCGCGATCGCCGTCCTGCACCGTGTCGGCCACGGCGCCCCCGTCCAGCCCGGCCGCGGCCAGCTTGCCGGCCGCGCCGCCGGCGAACACGGCATGGGTGGCCGCCGCCATCACGCGCGCCGCGCCGCGTTCCCGGCTGGCCTTGACGGCGCGCACCATCGTGCCGCCCGTGCCGATGATGTCGTCGAACACGATGGCAAGCTTGCCGGACACATCGCCAGCCATCAGGTCACCCGTCAATTCGCTGCCGTGCCGGTGCTTTTCCACGAAGGCCAGCGACACCGGCCGGCCCAGCTCGCGCGCCAGCGCCTGCCGCAGCCCGTCCGCCCGCCGGATGCCGCCGCCATCGGTCGCCACCACGCAGACTTCGTCGGAACCGGCCACGCTGGCGAAGTGGGCGGCGAACAGCGCGCTGCCGTCCAGGTGTTCGGTACGGCAGCGAAAGGCGTTCTGGAAAGCGGAAAGATTGTGCACGTCCAGCGCCAGTACCGTGTCGACCCCGGCGGCTTCCAGCAGTGTCGCCACGTAGCGCAGGGTGAGCGGATCGCCCGGCGCATGCCGCGTGTCCTGCCGGGCGAAGGCCACGTAGGGCAGCACGGCCGTGACGCGCGCCGCGCCGGCATCCTTCAGCGCGCCGATGAAGAACAGCAGCCGGCACAGCCGCTCGCCGCTGCCCTGCTCCGGTCCGCCGGCCAGCGAATGGATCACGCAGGCATGGCAGCCGCGCACGGCCTCCGGGGCACGCACCACGTATTCGCCATCCTCGAAATCCTTTTCGTCATGGGCGGTCAGCGGCATGCCCAGGTGCCGGGCCACGCGCTGGCCGAACGGCGCGCTACCAGCCAGCGCGAACAGGTGCAGGGGTGTGTTCATCGTCTCGTGCGGAAGTGGTGATAGTGCACATTGTAGGCGCAAGCGTCGCGGCGCCAAGGTGCGTGGGCGTACCAAACACCGGGGAAGCGATTTGTTACCATGCGCTTTCCGGCGGCGCATGGAGCCCGCCGGCACACGAAGCGCGACATGACAGCCGACACAAGCGATACCGACATCCTGATCCTCGGCCAGGCGCCGCAGGCGCGCGAATGGCTGCGCGCGCTGCCCTGCCTCGTGCGCGACACGACCGAGGCCCAGCTGGCAGCCGAGCAGCCCTGGCACGGCGTGCGGCTGATCCTGTGCGCGCCGGCCGCCGACCCGGCGCTGCTGGCCGGCCTGCGCGTGCTGCCGGCGCTGCAGGACAGCGCCATGGTGGCGCTTTCGCCCGCCTGCGACGATGGCCGCGTGGAGTTCGACGACGTAATCGACCTGGCCGCCAGCACGGCCGAGGCGTTCGCCGCGCGCATCCTCGCCACCGTGAACGGCGCCCGCGTGCGGGCCCGCCGCAACGCCCGCTACCGCCTGCTGCAACAGGTCGACGACACGTTCCGCCACCTGGACGACCCGCGCGACATCGCGCTGGCCGCCGCCGGCCTGCTCGGCAGGCACCTGCGCGTGAACCGCTGCGCGTTCGCCGACGTGGAAGCCGACGAGGACACCTTCAACCTCACCGGCGACTACACGGCGGGCGTGCCCAGCATCGTGGGCCGCTACCGTTTCGCCCAGTTCGGCGCCGCCTGCCTGGCGGCGATGCGCCGCGGCGAACCCTGGGTGGTGGAAGATGCGATGGCCGATCCCCGCGTCGGCGCCGCGGGGGCGAGCTACGGGGCCACGCATATCCGCGCGGTGATCTGCGTGCCGGTGCGGAAGGATGACCGCTTCGTGGCCGCGATGGCCGTGCACGCCGTCACGCCGCGCCGCTGGCGCACGGACGAGGTCTCGCTGCTGGTGGCAGTGGCCGAGCGCAGCTGGGAATCGATCGAACGGGGCCGCATCGCCCGCACGCTGCAGGCGAAGGAGGCGCGCTACCGCACGCTGGTCGAGACGATGTCCGCCGTGGTCTGGCACATGGATGGCGACCGCATGCGCGCCGGCGAGAACCCCAGCTGGTCGGCCTTCACCGGCCAGCTGCCGGAAGAATACGAAGGCTTCGGCTGGATGGATGCGCTGCACCCGCAGGACCGGGCCGCCGCGGCGGCCGCCTGGCAATCGGCCGCCACGCATGGCCACCCCTATGTAGCCAGCTACCGGCTGCGCCGGCACGATGGCGAATACCGGCACATGCTGTCGCGCGGCGCCGCCGTGCGCGCCTGCGCGACGGCGGTGGAATGGGTCGGCAACTGCCTGGACGTCACCGATATCCGTCATGCCCAGGAAGCACTGCGCGTCGCCAACACGCGCCTGCAATTCACGCTGGATTCCGCGCAGATCGCCGACTTCGTGTACGACCCGGCGCGCCGCCGCATCGGCGGCACCGGGCGGCTCGCCCGCCTGCTGGACTGCGAAGCGGAGGACGGCGAATGGGAGGTGGACGCCGTGGCTGCGCGCATCCACCCGGATGACCTGCCCCGGCTGGCCGGGAGCTTCCGCGCCGCGATGGACGGCAACCGGCCGTGGCGCGACGAATGCCGACTGCTCGGTGCCGACGGCAAGGAGCGCTGGGTGGCCACCCACGGCAGCCGCTACAGCGACGACGGCAACGGCTGGCGCCTGCTCGGCATCGTGTACGACATCACGGCCCACAAGCGCTCGGAGCAGGCGCTGCGCGAGGCCGATGCCCGCAAGGACGAGTTCCTGGCCATGCTGGCGCACGAGCTGCGCAACCCGCTGGCGCCGATCGGCGCGGCCGCCCAGGTGCTGGCCGTGGCAGGCATCGACCCGGCCAGGACGGCGATGGCAAGCGCCGTGATCGGCCGGCAGGTGAAGCACATGGCCGGCCTGGTCGACGACCTGCTCGACGTCTCGCGCGTGAAGCGGGGCCTGGTGCGGCTGGAGAAGCGCCGCTGCGACATGGCAACCGTGATCGCCGCCGCGGTCGAACAGGTGCGCCCGATGGTCGACCGGCGCGGCCACCAGTTGTCGGTGGCGCTGCCGGACACCGCGGTTTTCGTCGGCGGGGACGAGAAACGGCTGGTGCAGGTGGCGGCCAACCTGCTCAACAATGCGGCCAAGTACACGCCCGATAGGGGCCGCATCGACGTGTCGCTCGACGTGACCGGGGGTACCGCCGTGGTCACCGTGCGCGATAACGGGGTGGGCATGAGTGCCGACTTCCTCGAGCGCGCCTTCGATGTCTTCGCGCAGGCGGACCAGAGCATCGCGCGGTCGCAGGGCGGCCTGGGTCTGGGATTGCCGCTGGCGCGCAGCCTCGTCACCGCGCATGGCGGGGCGATCGAGTGCGCCAGCGAGGGGCCGGGGCGCGGGGCGACGTTCAGGGTGGCGTTGCCGCTGGCAAGTGGCTGAATTCCCTGGAAGATGAATCCGTCGGGTTCACCGAAGGTAATGCCCACGCAAGCGCTGCGGCAACAAAACATCGGCGAATCAGGGCGAAGCCTTGTCCGGCGTCCCAGGCGGCTCGGTTTCGTACAGCACCTCCCGCCAGCCTTTCCCTCCCACCCTGCAATTTCATAACCCCCCTTCATCATTCTCATAATTGAAAACGTTTGCAAACCGCCAGATGATTTCCCCAGCGCGGCTTTTTATAAATTCCATACCGAGCTAGTCATTCAGGATCGCCGCGCCCGCACACAACAACAATCGGAGACGCACATGGGTAAGCAAGCGCAGGGCAAGCAGCGGAACAGAACCGCCATCGCCGTCGGCGTGGCACAAGCAGCCATGGCCTGGAGCGGCATCGCATCCGGGCAGGAAGCACCGCCAACCAACGAGGCACCAGGAAGTTCGGTCGTGGTCGTGACCGGCCAGCGCGCTGCGCTGAACTCCGCCCAGAAGATCAAGCAGAACGCCGACGAGATCGTGGACTCGATCGTGGCCGAAGACATCGGCAAGCTGCCCGACAAATCGGTCACCGAAGTGCTGCAACGCGTGACGGGCGTGACGGTCGACCGCATGCTGGCCAAGGGCGACGACGAGCACTTCTCCGTCGAAGGCTCGGGCGTGTCGATCCGCGGCCTGAACTACGTGCGCTCGGAGCTGAACGGGCGCGATTCGTTTTCCGCCAATGGCGGCCGCGTCTTGAATTTCGAGGACGTGCCGCCCGAGCTGATGGCCGGCGTGGACGTCTATAAAAGCCCGTCGGCCGAGCAGATCGAAGGCGCGGTGGGCGGGCTGGTCAACCTGCGCACGGCGATGCCGTTCGACTTCAAGGGTTTCAAGTTCGGCGCGTCGCTGGACACCACGTATTCCGAGCTGCGCAAGGAGCGCGATTCGCCCAGCGGCTCGCTGCTGGTATCGAACCGCTGGAAGACGGGGCTGGGCGAGATCGGCGTGCTGGTCGACGTGGCGTCGTCCAACAGCAAGGTGCGCACGGATGGGTTCCAGGTCGACGCCTATTTCCCGCGCGACGATGTGAAGCCCGGCGCCAGGGTGTGGGTGCCGAAGGCGGCCCAGTGGCGCACCATGACGTACGACCGCGAGCGCGACGGCCTGTATGGCGCGCTGCAATGGAAGCTGAACAACGACCTGCGCTCTTCCCTCACCTACTTCAAGTCGAAGTACAAGATCCATTGGGACGAAAACGCGGTGTTTGCCTCCGCCGAGCCATATCGCGTGAAGCCCAGCGCGGATACCGTCTACGATGCCAATGGCGTAATGCTGGTTGGGACCCTGGAGACGCCGAACTCCACCGGCATCAACTTCGGCAACGACACCCGCTCGGCCGACCGCGATTCCTCCACGACCGACATTGCCTGGAATGCCGAATGGCGTGCCAGCCAGGCGTGGACCCTGTCGGCCGACGTGCAGCGCATCCGCGCCCGCACCGCCGCCTTCGATTCCACGATCGCCACCGGCATCCTGGTGCCGAAGGAGCGGCTGGACCTGACCGGCAAGGTGCCGCGCATCACGTTCGACGACAGCGACCGCGCCTTCCTCGTGGACCCGAACAATTACTTCTGGGACTTCACGATGGAGCACCGCGACGCCAGCGTGGCCAACCAGACGGCCTGGCGCACCGATGCGAAATACACGTTCGACCACCCGGTGCTGCGCGACGTGCGCTTCGGCATCCGGCTGACCGACCGCGAATCGCTCAACACCAATTCCAACCCGAGCTACAACTGGGCCGCCGTGTCGGAACCGTGGATGCTGGGCCAGCAGATCGGCCGGCTGGCCTCCCTGGGCGACCCGCGCTTCGCCGGCGGCGCTTCGGTGCGCACCTTCCCGAACTACTTCAACGGCGATGCGCCGGCGCCGCCGCCGATGCTGTTCCCGGACGTGGCACTGACCACCGGCTATCCCGGCAGCTACGCGGCGCTGCATGAATACCACCAGATCCTGTGCGCCGAATTCGGCTCGACCTGCGATCCGTGGAAACCGGCGGCCTGGGGCACCGACCCGGCCGGCGTCAACCGGCAGCAGGAAAAGACCAAGGCCTTCTATACGCAGCTGCGCTTCGGCTGGGACGACCTGAAGTACCCCATCGACGGCAATGTAGGCATCCGCTACGTGGAGACGGACATGACCGCGGCCGGCTACGTCACGTTCACGCCGCCCGCCAACCTGATCCCCGAGGGCTATGCCGTGGTCGGCCCGGCCGTGCCGCGCATCCCCGCCTATGCCGAGGCGCGCAGCTACGACAACAGCTACAGCAATGTGCTGCCCAGCCTGAACCTGCGCATGAAGGTGACGGACAAGCTGCAACTGCGCCTGGCATTCTCGAAGGGTATTTCGCGCCCGGACTTTTCGCAGCTCCAGGGCTACACGAGCTTGTCCCAATCGGTCACCGCCGACCAGGACCCGGTGACGAAGCAGCTGATCGTGTCGAGCAATAACCTGACCGGCAAGGCGTCCGGCAATCCCTACCTGAAGCCCGTGTCGTCCAGGCAGGTGGACTTGACGGCCGAGTACTACTGGTCGCCGGTCGGCTCCTTCACGGTCGCCCTGTTCAACAAGGACCTGAAAGACATCGTCATCAACCAGCTCTCGAGCTTCGAGGTGAACGACGTGGCGGGCAATCCGCAGGAATTCATCGTCGAATCGCCGGTCAACGGCGCCAGGGGCCATGCGCGCGGCATCGAGCTGGCATATCAACAATATTTCGACATGCTGCCCGGCTGGCTTTCCGGCTTCGGCGTGCAGGCCAACTTCACCTATGTCGACAGCGAAAAGACCCTGTACAACCCGGTATTCCAGGAATACTGCTCGGGCGGCAGCACGCAGGCGAACCTGAACATGGCGCTGAACGGCTGCGATACCGATGGCCGCACCTTCGGCAACCTGCCGCTCGAAGGCTTGTCGAAACGCGCCGCCAATCTCGCCTTCATGTACGACAGGGGACCGTGGTCGGCGCGGGTGGCATGGTCATGGCGTTCGAAAAGCCTGTTGACGGCCAGCGGCACGCGCGGCGGCGAGGCGCTCGACACGAATCCCGCCAGCCCGACGTTCGGCCAGCGCAACCTGAACTGGTCCCTGCCCGTGTGGACCGACCAGTATGGCCAGGTCGACGCCTCGCTGTTCTACAAGATCAACGAGCACGTGACATTCGGCCTGGAAGGCACCAACCTGACGGATTCGGTCTTCAAGCAGGTCATGCAGCAGCATATCGGCATGAAGGGCCGGGCGTGGTTCGCGTCGGGGCCGCGCTATGCGGCCAAGCTGCGGGTGAATTTCTGACCTACTCCATTCGCGGCCGCAGCTTGCGCCGCGCCGCGCGGGCATGCGGCACCCAGGCGTGCACGGCCCAGCGGCGCCACATGATCAGGCCGCGGATCCACTCGTCCGCCGCGAACGCGATGTACAGGCCGGCCAGGCCGAAGCCGAAGTGGATGCCCAGCACCCAGCTGCCGCCGGCCAGCACCAGCGCCATCGATGCCGCGCCGGCGGCCACGGGGAAGCGCACGTCGCCGGTGGCGCGCAGCGCGTTGATGACCACGAGGTTGAACGTGCGGCCCAGCTCCACCAGTACGCCGATCCACAGCAGCCTGCGCCCTTCGGCCACGATCGCCGCGTCCGTCGTGAACACGCCGAGCAGCCAGCCGCCGGCCAGCGCCACGCCGGCCGACACCACGCCGCTGATGACAAGGCCGCGCCCCAGGGCGCTGCGCACCAGCCGGTGCGCTTCTCCCAACTCGCCGGCGCCCACCATGTGGCCCACCATGATCTCGACGGCGAACGCCGTGGACAGGCTGAACACGATCACCATGCTGCCGATCTGCTGCACATAGGCGTGCGTGGCCAGCGCCGTCGCGCCCAGCGTGCCCGCGGCCGCCATGGCCACCATGAACGACAGCCGCCAGGCGATGTTCTCGGCCGCCGCCGGGATGCCGATATGCAGCACCTCGGCCAGCTCCTCGCGCGGCAGGCGCCACCAGTCGGGCGCCGTGGTGACGATGCCCAGGTGGCTGCGCCACAGCAGCAGGTGCAGCACCAGGCCCAGCGCGCGGCTGATGGTGAGCGCGAGCGCGAAGCCGGGCAGGCCCAGCGCCGGCAGCGGCCCCCAGCCGTGCATCAGCGGCACGGCCAGCAGCAGGTGCGTGGTGTGCATGGCCACCAGCACCACCAGCGTATCGCGGGTGCGCAGGTGGGCGCGCATCACGGCCGCCATGGACGCGTTCCACGCATCGAACAGCAGCGCCGGCGCCAGCGCCATCAGGAACGGGAACGCCAGCGGGAACACATCCTTCGGCGTTTGCAACAGGTTCAGCAGCGGCCCGGCGCCGAACAGCGCCACCAGCGCGGCAAATACGCCCAGCCAGGAGCTGGCGCCCACCGATGCCAGCGCCACGCGGTCGGCCCGCTCGCGCCGCCCTCCTCCCAGGCTTTGCGTGATCACCACGCCGATGCCGGAACCGATGATGCGGAACAGCAGGAACAGGGTGACCGAAATATTGTGGGCGATCGCGAAGGCGGCACCGGCCGTGTCGGACAGGTGCGACGCCAGCCACGTGCCGGCCACGCCGATGGCGACGGCCAGGACGAGTTCGACGAGCAGGGGCCACGCGAGCGTGAAGATGTGGGGGCGGGAAGAGCTGGAAAGAGACATGGCGGCGGCGAAGAATCCGCCATTGTACGTGTTCCGAGCCTTAAAATGAGCGTTTCAGCGCATTTTTTGGTTACGCTACCATGGACTCCGCCCGCTTGAACCCGGCCTCGATGTACTCCGCCCCCGATCCCGCCTCGCTCACCCGCCTCGTCCACGAGTTCTATGCCGACGTGCGGCGCGACCCGCTGCTGGCGGCCGTGTTCGGGCCGCGCATCGGCGGCGACTGGGACGCCCACCTCGACCGCATGGTGGCGTTCTGGAGCGACGTGATGCTGGGACGCAGTGCCGGTGTGCCAGGATTCCAGGGCAATGTCTACGGCAAGCACATGACCCTGGAAGGCGTGACGCCCGAGCACTTCCGGCGCTGGCTGAACCTGTTCGACGCCACCGCCCGCCGGCTGTTCGCGCCACCCGTGGCCGACGAGCTGCTGGTGGTGGCGAAACGCATCGCCGCCAGCCTGCAATATGGCTTCTTCGGCAAGGTCGAGGTGGCCGGGCCGGATGCCTGAGAGCCGTTCACTTCACATACTGCGCGACGCCGTTCCCGAACGACCAGTTCTCCGGCTTCACCTCGACCAGGTTGATGAACACATCTTCCAGCCGCACGCCCGCCTCCACGTTCAAGCCCTCGGCGATCGCCTTGTAGAGCGCCTTCTTCTGCTCCACGCTGCGGCCCTCGCTGACGGTGAGCTGGATATAGACCAGGCCATCGGTGCGCGCGATGCCCAGGTAGGACGGGTCGTAGACGAAATGGTCGCCGTCATGCTCGTTCAGGATCTGGAAGTTGTCGCGCTCGGGGACGCCGAACGTGGTTCTCAGCGCCTCATACACCACGTTGCCCAGCTTGCGGGCGTAGGACGGGTCGGGATTCCTGCGGATATCGATGCGGACCAGGGGCATGGCTTTCTCCTTGTCGAGGGGCTTCTCAATATAGCGCAAGGTGGAAGCTGCATCATGCATGCGGCCGCACCGCGGGGCGGCGGCCCCGCGCTGCCATGCCGCGCAAGACCGTACCTTACAGCTTGCCCGACAAGGTGAAGAACACCTGCCGCGGTGCGCCGGACAGCAGCGTCATCGACGTACCCTGCGGGTCGGACGCGGAGAAGCCGTTCGAGCCGATGGTGCCGAAGTAGGATTTGTCGAACAGGTTCGTCACGTTCACCTGCAAGGTCAGGTCCTTCAGCATGCCGGCCGAGCCCAGGCGGTAGCCGCCGGACAGGTTGGCCACCACGTACGACGGCACCGAATTGTCGTTCAGGTAGGTGTAGTAGCGCTTGTCCGTGTACTTGGCGCCCAGGCGGGCGAAGAAGCCGTTGGCCTCGTACGCCAGTTCGGTGTTGAACATCTTCTTCGGCGCATCCACGACCTGCTTGCCCTTGACCGCGACCAGCTGGCCGTTGTCCGTGTAGTTCGATTCGTAGGTCGAATCGTTGTACGTGAAGGTGTTGAGCCAGGACAGCGAACGGGCGATCTTCCACACCGCCAGCGCTTCCAGGCCGCGCGTTTCCACCTTGCCCACGTTGACGATCGTGCCGGCGCAGCCGACGATGCCGGCGCAGGTGGCAATGCCCAGCTGGCGGTCGTCGAACTTCGTGTAGTAGACGGCGACCGAACCTTGCACAGCGTCGCGCTTGAAGCGGATACCCGCATCGAACGTCTTCGACGTTTCCGGCCGCAGGCTGGCGATCGACAGCGCATAGCCGGCGCGGGTCTGCGAGAACGGCCCATTCACGCCCGGCTGGTACGAACGCATGTTCTTCGCGGCCGAGGCGAACAGCTCGTCGCTGCGCGACAGCTGATACGTGAGGCCCGCCTGCGGCAGGAAGGTCTTTTTCGCGGTGATGGAACCGTCGGCCCGGTCGCCCGCGAAGGTGTGCGCATCGATCTCCACTTTCGGGCTCTTGAAGCCGGCATTGACCTTCAGGCGCCCGTCCATCAACGAGATCGTATCCTGTACGTAGAACTGGCGCGTATCCGTCACGAACGATTGCCGGAAGCCGGTGCTCATCGGATTAACCAGGAAATCGTCGATGTAGCGGCCGTCGGTGACGGCATAGAAATTACGGGTCAGCATGTGCTTGTTGCGTTCGGCCCAGAAACCCGCGTTCAGCGTGTGCATGCCCAGTTCCCACGTCAGGTCACCCAGCACGCCATTGCGGCTGATCGTGTATTCGGTGGTGCGGATCGAGATCGGCACCTCGGCGGACGTCGGCGTGTACGGCGTGTACCAGTGGCCCTGCCCCTCATTGCCATGGTGGTAGGCCGTAAGTTTCGCGGCCAGCGCGGGCGTCAGTTGCAGCTCGGCCGACACGCCGCCCAGCTTGTCCTTGCGCAGGCCCTGGCCCAGGTAGTAGGCATCGTCCAGGCTGTTGACGGCGCCGCTGTAGATGCCTTTCGCCGCGTTCACGGCGCGCTGCCAGTCGGGGTAGTAATTGTCCCAGTCCATGCCCAGGCGCCGCGCCATCTCGTGCGACAGGTCCTGGTAATCGACCTCGCGGCGGTCCGAATAATTGAAGAAGGCAGCAAGCGTGTGCTCGCCGATGCGGCGCTCCACCTTGCTGTTGAACTGGTCCTGGTCCTGCGGGCCGGCACCCTTCCACTTCTCGGAACGCATGCGCGTGCCGCTGACGTAGAACTTGGTGCCGCCGGCGAATTCGCCGCTGTCGAAGCGCACGAACGTGCGCGCCGTATCGTCGCTGCCGAGCGTCTGCGCCGCCGTGATGCCCTGCTCGGCGGCGGGGCCGAGCGTGACGAACTGCACGGTGCCGCCCAGGTTCGTGGTCGACGCCGTGCCGATCGCGCCGGCCCCCTGCGACACCACGACCCGACCGATGTTCTCCGACGAAATCGCACGGGAGATGTGCAGGCCGTTGTTGTTCCCGTAGCTCATGTCGCCCAGCGGGATATCGTCCAGCGTGAAGCCCAGCTGGTTCTGGTTGAAGCCGCGGATCGAGAAGCGCGTCGACCATTCGTAGCTGCCGAACGGGTCGGCCGACTGGAAGCTCACGCCGGGCAGCTTTTCCAGCGTCTTCAAGGCGCTGGTGCCGGGCGTGGCCTGCTGCAAGTCGGCACGCGTGATGTTCTGCACCTGGCGCGACTGGCCGGTGCCCGTCACTTCCACGATGGCCATCGGCGGCGCCCCCGCCGGGTCCGGCGCGGGGTCGGCGGCGTGTGCAAGGGCCGGCATTGCCGCCAGCAGCGACAGGCACAGGGGTTTCAGGCGAAGGCGGAACGAAGGCTGGCGCATGAAGTCTTTCTCGTGAAGTTGGCGAAATAAAAAGAATGCCGAATCGTAAAGACGCCATGTGACGCGGCCATGACAGCCTGCCAGCAAGTGGTCATTGCGCGACAGAAAGGCGCTGACGGCAATTGCTCTACTGTAATTCACTATAACTCTGCAACCTGAACTGATAGACTTCCGGCTTGTTTTAACTGCACCGCAATAAAAATTAACTATTCGACCACTTCAGGCGGTGCCCTACCTGAAAGAGAAGTAATGCAAGATCGTCGGGGTTCTCCCACTTTGCTGGCGGCGCTCGTCGCTGCGGCCTGTTCCCATTCCGTCAACGCCCAGACCGCCGAAGGGCAGTTGCAGGAGGTGATCGTTACCGCCCAGCGCACCGCCGCGCCGGAATCGAAGACGCCGGTGGCGATGAGCGTGCTGTCGGGAGACGCCCTGCGCGAAGCGGGCTTCGACACGCCGGCCGAACTGGCCAAGCGCCTGCCCAATGTGCACCTGGATAATGCCGCCGACGGCTTGCGCATCACGATCCGCGGCGTCTCGAACTCCGACGCCACCGACAAGGGCGACCCGTCGGCCGCCTTCATGGTGGACGGCGTCTACATCGCCCGCCCGCAGAACCAGAACGCCCTGCTGCTGGACGTGGACCGCATCGAGGTGCTGCGCGGCCCGCAGGGCACGCTGTATGGCCGCAACACCACGGCCGGCGTCGTGCACGTGATCACGAACGCGCCGACGCGCAAGCTGGAAGCGGCCTTCGGCGTCGATGCCGGCAACTACGGCAGCCGCAAGGCCAACGGCATGCTGAACGTTCCCGTCACCGACTGGCTGGCGCTGCGCGCCGCCGTGGCCGTGGACCGGCACGACTCCTACCTGCGCAACGGCCAGGGTACCGGCCACGCGCTGGGCCAGGATGCCGATATCCGCACCGCCCGCCTGTCGGCCAAGGCGACCTTTGGCGCGGCGGCGCTGCTGGTGCGCTTCGACCACAGCAGCAACGACTACAACCCGGACAGCTTCGTCTCCGACAACAACTTCTTCCGCAATGCCGACAGCGGCAATCCCGTATGGTACGGGGCGCCGGCCGGCGAGCGCCTGACGAACCGCTTCGTGCCGCGCAACGTGGTGCCGGAACAGGGCCGGGGCAGCAACCGCACGTCCGGCATCAGCGCCGAATTCACCTGGAACCTGGGCCCGGCCACGCTGTCCTACCTGGGTTCGCACCGCGAATTCGACCTGGACTTCCTCACCAACTACATTTATCGGGTGGCACCCCGTGCCACCCTGGGCGTGCGCCAGAATTTCACCGGCGGGCAGCGCCAGGATTCGCATGAGGTGCGCGTGGCAACGAATGGCACCGGCGCGTTTTCCGCGCAGGCGGGCCTGTACTGGTTCGACGAGAAATCGCGTTCGACCTACGTGTTCCGCGACCTCGCGCCGATCGGCCTGACGCCGTACTACGTCTTCCCCACCGATCCGGTGCTGGCGAAGAGCCGCGCCGTGTTCGGCCAGCTCACCTACCGCGCCACCGACCGCCTGCGCGCCACCGCCGGCCTGCGCTACACGCAGGACGAGAAGTCGCGCGTGGGCGCCACCAGCTTCCAGCAGGGCCCCGCCTACAACCCCGCGACCGACCTGCAACTGCCCAATGCCGCACGCATCGAGACCGGCAAGCGCACCTGGCGCCTGGGCCTGGACTACGACGTGTCGAAGTCCACCTTCGTCTACGGCACCGTGTCGACCGGCTACAAGGCAGGCGGCTTCAACGACGGCTGTGTGGCCGGCACCACGCTGGGCGTAACCTGCCCGTCCGCCGCGACCGTCGCGCCCGGCTACCTGTACTACCAGCCGGAGGAATTGAAAGCCTTCGAACTGGGTGCCAAGACGCGCTTCTGGAACAACCGCGCCAGCCTGAACGCCGCCGCGTTCAAGTACGACTACACGAACCTGCAACTGTCCGGCAACGCCATCATCGCCGGCGCGCCCCGCTTCATCACCACGAACGCGGGCGTGGCCAGCGTGCGCGGCCTCGAGCTGGACGGCAAGGTGCAACCGACCGCGGACGACCGCTTCAGCTACGGCCTGACCTTGCTCGATGCGCACTACGTGTCGTACACGCCGGACGGCATCCACTCATGGAACGACAGGAAACTCGACCGCGCGCCATCACACGTGCTGTCGGCCGGCTACGAGCGCCGCCTGCGGCTGCCGGGCCACGAAGTGCGCGCCGGCGTGAACGCGCGCCGCAGCGCCGCCTACATGATCGGCGTGCCGTCGAAGCTGGTGCAGTACCGCGTGCCGGCGATGACGAATGTCGACGCCACGCTCGCCTGGCACCCCGACGATGCGCCGTGGACGCTCTCCGCCTACGGCCACAACCTGGGCAACAAGATCGCCCCGGCCACGATCGACAGCTTCGGCATGTCGGTGCCGGGCGCGCCGCGCACCTACGGCGTGCGCTTCGATTACCGCTACCAGTAACCGGAAGGCCGATCGATGAAGGCGATGCGCCTGGTGCCCCTGCTGGCCGGCATGCTGCTGGCCGGCTTCTTCGCCGTGCTGCTGATGCGCGGCCAATCCGAGACGACCATCCTGCTGGTCGCCAGCTCGCTGCTGATGTTCGGCGCCAGCGTGGCGAGCGCCTGGCACCTGCTGGGCGGGCCCGCCACGCTGCGCTTCGTGGCGATCGCCGTCCCCACCGGCTGGGTTGCCGAGCAGCTGGGTTCCTCCTACGGCTGGATCTTCGGCAGCTACACCTATACCGACGTGCTGGGCCCGGCGCTGGGCGACGTGCCGGTGGTGATCCCGCTGATGTGGTTCGCGCTCACCTACGGCGCCTACGTGATCGCCAACCTGGCCGTGTGGCAGGCGCCCGTCGACGGCGCCGCCGGCCTGCGCTGGACCTTGGCGCTGTCGTTCGTCACCGCGATGATCGTCACGGCCTGGGACCTGGCGGCCGATCCCTACTTCGTTTTCGTACTCAAGGCGTGGATCATGGAAAAGAAGGATGGCTGGTGGTTCGGTGAAACGCTGCAGGGCTTCGTGGGCTGGATGGCCGTGTCGTTCTTCATCGTGCTGTGCTTCCGCCTCACGCTGCGGCGCGCGCCCATCCGCCCGCCGCTGCCGGCCATGCGCCGGCACGTGCTGGTACCGCTGGGCGTCTACGCCGGCAGCACCGCCTACCAGGTGTTCCTGGCCCAACCCGTCGAGCTGCGCACCGTGGCGTTCTTCGCGGTCGGCATTCCGCTCCTGATCGCCTGCTGCGGCCTGGCCCGCTGGCAACCCCAACCCCGAGAGGAATGACCATGCCCGACGGTTCCCGCCTGAGCGCCGCCACATCGCCCACGCTGCGGGCCGACCCGCTGGCCGACGCCACGATGGCGCGCATCTTCGCCACGGCCGGCGGCGACGGCGTGCCGGCCGACGAGATCGCGCTCGTCAACCGCGAAATCGCCACGTGGACGAACAACGCCGTGCTGACCGGCTGGCGCGCCGCCGCCGACGTGCCGGCACCCATCGCCGCCGCGCTGGAGGATTTCGTGCGCGAGGCGCACGCGCTGCCCGGCTGGGCGGACCCGGCGCGCATCGCAAGCGCCGAGCGCACCTTCATGGATATCGGCATGCTGTCCTGCACGCTGCTGTTCTGCGCCAGCCTGCCGGAATGCTATGTGATGCCGGACCTGGCCGACGTGCTGCACGCGGCCGGCCAGCTGGAGGCGCACACCGATTACCGCGTGCGCTCGACGGCGGCGATGATCTTCCCCGTGATGCTGCGCGGCGGCCTGTGCGACGCCACCGGTGCCGGCTTGGCGCAGGTGCTGAAAGTACGCCTGATCCACGCCACGATCCGCCACCTGGTGCTGCGCGGCAGCCCGGAACAGGCGCTGGGCGCCGCGGCGGTGCCGCCGTTGCCCGCCGCCGGGCGCGGCATGCATGGCGTGCTGCACGCGCTGGGCTGGGATACCGCCGCGCGCGGCCTGCCCTGCAACCAGCAGGAACTGGCGTATACGCTGCTCACGTTCAGCTACGTGTTCCTGCGCGCGCTGCGCCAGCTCGGCCTGGGCCTGCCGCCGGCGCAGGAAGAGGCCTACCTGCATGCCTGGAACGTGGTCGGCCATGTGCTCGGCATCGAGCGCGCACTGATGGCCGGGACGATGGAGGAAGCGCGCTCGCTGTTCGACCGGCTGCAGGCCGAGGGCGATCGCCAGCCCCGCCTGCCGGACCCGCGGCCGGCGCTGGCGGCGGCGCTGCTGGCGACGATGGAGCGCAATATCCCGCTGCCGCTGCTGCGCTCGTTCCCGCTGCAGCTGACCCGCTACCTGTGCGGCAAGACGGCCGCGCGCGCGCTCGGCCTGAAGCGGCATTCGGCGCTGCCGGCGCGCCTGCTGTTCCTGGCGTGCCTGGGCACCATCCGCGCCATCGATACGGTGGTGCGCGTGGCGGTGCCGGATTTCTCGCTGTCGCGCATGTTCACGCGCGTGCTGGGCTACCGCCTCACGGCGCGCATGCTGATGGACCAGACCCGCCCGCTGCGCCTGCCGGATGCGTTGCTCGACCAGGTCGGCTGCACGCTGCACTGCTGGCATACGGACCCGAAGGCGCCGGGCTGGCTGAACCGGTGCGAAGCGCGGCTGGCCGGCCGCAAACCAGAAGGACAATGACGAGATGCCACGCATGACGAGAACCCTGGTGCCGCCGACGCTGGCGCTGCCGCTGGCGCTCCTGCTCGCGCTGCTGCTGGCGCTGCTGCTGCCCGGATTGGCTGCCGCCGCAGCCGCCCCCGTGGTGCTGGACGACGCGCGGCAGGAGGTCGATGCCTGGTCGGCAATGACGATGCTGTCCGACCCCGACAGCCGGCTCGACGCCGCCGCGGCCCTGGCCGCGCAGGACCGTTTCCACCCGCCCGACACGGCGCGCGGCACCACCGGCCGCTATGAGCGCGTGGTGTGGCTGCGCATCCCCGTGACGGTGCCGCGGGGCGCCGACGGCCAGTGGGTGCTGGCGCTGAACTACGCGCTGCTGGGCCGGGCGGACCTGTGGCTCGCCAGGGACGGCCGGCTGGGCCGGCATATGGCGGGCGGCAACCGCCTGCCGCCCCCCGAACCGCAACTCGGTGCGCGTGTTCCCGCCTTCGTGCTCACCCTGCCGCAGGGCGAACACACGCTGCTGATGCGCGTCGAGGCGCGCGGCCCCATCATCCTGCCCGTTCGGCTGGAGAAGGCGGCGCGCTTCCACCGCCTGGAACTGGTCGAGCAGATGGCGCAGGGGCTGCTGGCCGGCCTGGCACTCTGCCTGCTCGCCTACAGCCTGGCGCAATGGGCCTCGCTGCGCGACCACACGTTCGGCAAGTTCGCCCTCGGCACCTTCGGCCTGGGCCTGTACACGATCGACTTCTTCGGCATCGGCCAGCAGTACCTGTGGCCCGGCAATGCGTGGATGATCGAGCACATGGGCGGCATCGCTGCCATGGTGGCTTCCTGCGGTTCCTACCTGTTCGTCGAACAGGTGCTGGCTCGGCGCGGCATGGACCGGCGTTTCAGCCTGCTGATGAAGGGTTGCGCCGCGCTGATGGCCTTGACGGCCGTTACCTATGCGCTCGACATCCTGCCGATGAACGGCCTGCTGCTGGTGGTCTCCACGCTGGGTGCCACGCCCAAGCTGTTCGGCCTGCCCGGCGCCTTCCGACTGATGCGCCGCGGCGACCCGGTGGGCTGGTACTTCACCACCAGCTGGCTCTTCTGTTTCGCCGGCGCCATGGTGCTGGGCCAGGTCTTCGCCGGCCAGGTCGAAGCCACGTTCTGGACGATGCACGCGCTGGCGCTGGCCAACGCGGTCGACATGCTGCTGTACATGCGCATCCTGGGCTTGCGCACGCAGGGCTTGCAGACGGCCATGCTGCGCGCCGAGGCCGCCGCCAGGCTGAAGTCGGACTTCATGGCCAACATGAGCCACGAGATCCGCACGCCGATGAACGCCATCCTCGGCATGAGCCGGCTGGCACTGATGGCCGGGCCGGACCCGCGGCTGCGCAATTACCTGTCCAAGATCCTCGGCGCGGGCGAGCACCTGCTGGGCATCATCGACGATATCCTCGACTTCTCGAAGATCGAGGCGGGCAAGATGACGCTCGAGAACGTGCCGTTCAATGTCGACGCGCTGCTCGACCACCTTTCCAGCCTGACGGCGTTGAAGTCGGACGCGCGCAAGGTGGAACTGGTGTTCCGCGTGGGCCGCGGCGTGCCCGCCGTGCTCACCGGCGACCCGCTGCGGCTCGGCCAGGTACTGCTGAACCTGACCGGCAACGCCGTCAAGTTCACCGAGCGGGGAGAAGTGGTGGTCGCCGTCGACGTGGTCAACAAGGGTGCCGGCAAGGCGGCCGATGGTGTCACCCTGCGCTTCACCGTCAGCGACACGGGCATCGGCATGAACGAAGAGCAGCAGGCCAACCTGTTCCGCGCCTTCAGCCAGGGCGACGCGTCGATGACGCGCCGCTACGGCGGCACCGGCCTGGGCCTGACGATCTCGCAGCAGCTGGTGCAGCTGATGGGCGGGCAGATCACGGTGCGCAGCCGGCCCGGCGCCGGCAGCACCTTCAGCTTCACGGTGGACGTGGGCATCGGCAACCCGGACGAGGCGCTGCCGTTGCCGGCCACGCTGCCGCAGCAGGCGCGGGTACTGGTGGTCGATGACAGCGCTACCGCGCGCGAAGCCATCGTCGAGATGCTGGGCGGCTTCGGCATCGCGGCGGACACCGCCGATTCCGGCGAACAGTGCCTGGCCATGCTGCACGCGGCGGAGAACGGCGGCCTGCCCTACCATGTCGTGCTGATGGATTACCTGATGCCGGACCTGGACGGCGTGCAGACGATCCAGCGGATCCGCGAGGACCGGCGCTTCGCCGCACCGCCGGCGATCCTCATGCTCACGGTGTGCACCCGGGACGCGGTGCTGCAACAGGCCGGCGAGTTGCCGCTGTCCGGCTTCCTCACCAAGCCGGTAGGCCCCGCCCTGCTCTACCACAGCCTGCTGCAGGTGCTGCGGCCGGAAATGTCCGGCCCGGCGGCGGCGACCCAGGGCGTGCAGGTGCGCGACCTCGACCTGGCGCGGCTGGACGGCGCCCGCGTGCTGCTGGTGGACGACAATGCCAACAACCGCGAGGTGGCGCTGGACTTCATGGCGGCCGCGCGCATGCAGGTGGACGTGGCTGTCAACGGCCTGGAAGCCGTGCGCATGGTGCAGGCCGGCGACTACGACCTGGTGCTGATGGATATCCAGATGCAGGAAATGGATGGCCTGGCGGCCACGCGCCGCATCCGTTCCATGCCGGCCTGCGCGAACCTGCCCATCGTGGCGATGACGGCCCATGCGCTGGCGGGCGACCGCGAGAAAAGCCTGGCGGCGGGCATGAACGACCACGTGACGAAACCGATCGACCCGGACCTGCTGTTCGCCGCGCTGCTGCGCTGGATCGAGCCGGGCCGGCTGGCCGGCCGCACGCCGCCGGCACCGCCCGCGCCGGAGCCGGTGGCGGCGGAAGAATTTCCGGCGCCACCGCTCCCGGCCGTGCCGGGTGTCGACTGGGAAGCGGCGCTGGCCAGCGTGGATGGCCGGCGCCCGCGCCTGCAAAAGCGCCTGGAAGGCTTCGTGCGCGAGTACGCCACGGCGCCGGCGGCCCTGCGCGCCGCGCTGGCGGCCGGCGACCATGCGTCGATGGGCGTGCTGGTGCATAACCTGAAGTCGAGCGCAGTGTACATCGGCGCCACGGCGGTATCGCGGCTGGCCGGCGCCGTCGAGTTCGACCTGCGCCAGGAACGCCAGGAACGGCTGGCCACGTCGGTGCCGGAACTGGTCGCCATGCTCGATACGCTGCTCGGTGGCCTGGCGCCGCTGGCGGCGCTACGCGCGGCACCGGCCACCGGGGCCGACGTGCACGCGCTGCTGCGCGCACTCGCCGCCTGCCTGCGAGACGACGATGCGCGGGCCGAAGACCTGCTGCGCGAACTGCGCGCGTTGCCGGCCACGGCGGCGCACGGCGCCCTGCTGGCCGAGATCGGCCGGGCGGTCGCCGAGATCGAGTATCATGCGGCACTCCAGCCGCTGGCCCGCCTGGCGCAGGCGCTGGCTACCACTCTCGAAGAAGCCGCATGAACACGATGCAAAAAGTCCTGGTGGCCGACGACGACGCGATCAACCGCGAGGTGCTCGCCGAATTGCTCAAGCCCGAGTACACGGTGCTGCTTGCCAGGGATGGCGCGCAGACGCTCGACCGCGCCGCGCGGCACGTGCCGGACCTGATCCTGCTCGACGTGCTGATGCCGGACATGGATGGCTTCGAAGTGCTGCGCCGGCTGCGCGAAGACCCCCGCACGGCCGACATCGCCGTGATCTTCGTTTCCGGCCTGGGCCGGCCCGAGGACGAGGCGCAAGGCCTGAAGCTGGGCGCTTCCGACTATATCTCCAAGCCGTTCAACGCCACCGTGGTGATGGCGCGCGTGGCATTGCACCTGCAGATGGTGCGCCAGCGCCGCATGCTGGAACGGCTGGCGCACGTGGACGGCCTGACCGAACTGGCCAACCGCCGCCGCTTCGACGAAATGTTCGAACAGGAGCTGCAACGCGCGCGCCGCAACGGCACGCCGCTGTCGCTGGCGCTGCTCGACATCGACGCCTTCAAGCAATACAACGACCACTACGGCCACCCGGCCGGCGACCGGGCGCTGCGCGCCGTGGCACGCACGGCCAATGCCGCCGTGCAGCGCCCCGGCGACCTGGCGGCCCGCTACGGCGGCGAGGAACTGGTGCTGCTGATGCCGGAAACGGATGCCGCCCACGCCCGCGCCCTGATGGACCGGCTGCGCGATTCGCTGAACCGGCTGGCAATCGAACACCTGGCCTCGCCCGTGGCACCGGTGCTCACCGCCAGCGTGGGCGGCGCCACGCTGCTGCCGGACGAGGACACCACCGCCCTGTTCGCCGCCGCGGACGCCCACCTGTACCGCGCCAAGCAGGCCGGCCGCAACCGCGTGGTGTGGCGCGCCACACTGTAATCCCGTGCGCCAGCCCGACTCCCAGCATGCAGCCGCCGGGCAAGCAGATTCCGGGCGTGCAGCCTCCCGGCATGCAGACTCTCAACCCGGGTTTCTGCTGACCCGCCACTGGCGCGATACCGACGCCGGTACCGAGGTCGAATTCTGGGTCGCCACCGACGCCGGCCCGCGCCGCCTGCGGCTGCCGCCGCAACCGGCCGTCGCCTTCATCCCCGCCGAGTGGCAGGATGCCGCCGAAAAGGTGCTGGCCAGGGAGCGGGGCTGGGAGCTGCGCGCGCTGTCGCTGCGCGACTTCCGGCACCGCCCCGTGGTCGGCCTGTACTGCGGCCATTACCGGCAGCTGCTGAAACTGGAAAAGCGGCTGCGCGAGCATGGCGTGGACGTCTACGAGGCCGACGTGCGGCCGCCCGAGCGCTACCTGATGGAGCGCTTCATCACGGCCCCCGTGACGTTCGAGGGCGACGAAGCTGGCGAGGGCGACGTGATCGTCAACGCGCGGCTCAAGCCGGACGAGGGTTACCGGCCGAAGCTGCGCCTGGCCTCGCTCGACATCGAGACCACCGCGCATGGAGAACTGTATTCGATCGCCATCGAGGGCTGTGGCGCGCGCGACGTCTACATGCTGGGGCCGCCCAACGGCGACGCGGGCACCCTCGACTTTCCCCTCACGTATTGCGCCGACCGCCCCGAACTGCTGGTACGGCTGAACGAGTGGATGGCCCGGCACGATCCCGACGCGATCATCGGCTGGAGCGTGATCCAGTTCGACCTGCGCGTGCTGCAGAAGCATGCTGACCGGTACGGCGTGCCGCTGCTGCTGGGCCGCGGCGGCGCGCCCATGGAATGGCGCGAGCACACCAACGGCCAGCATTTCTTCGCGTCCGCGCCTGGCCGGCTGCTGATCGACGGCATCGAGGCGCTGCGCTCGGCCACCTGGAGCTTCACCTCGTTCAGCCTGGAGCACGTGGCGCGCACGCTGCTGGGCGAAGGCAAGGCGATCGACAATCCCTACGACCGCATGGACGAGATCAACCGCATGTTCGCCGAGGACAAGCCGGCCCTGGCCCGCTACAACCTGCAGGACTGCGAACTCGTCACGCGCATCTTCGCCAAGACGGGCATCCTCGACTTCCTGCTGGAGCGCGCCAGCGTGACGGGGCTGGCGGCCGACCGCAGCGGCGGTTCGGTGGCCGCCTTCGAGCATCTCTACATGCCGCTGATGCACCGCGCCGGCTACGTGGCGCCGAACCTGGGCGACGTGCGGGGCGAGAACAGCCCGGGCGGCTTCGTGATGGATTCGCGCTCGGGGCTGTACGACTCGGTGCTGGTGCTCGACTATAAAAGCCTGTACCCGTCGATCATCCGCACCTTCCTGATCGATCCCGTAGGGCTCATCGAGGGTTTGCGCGTCGAGGAGGCCGAGGTGGAGACGAACACGGTGCCGGGCTTCGTCGGCGCGCGCTTCTCGCGCACGAAGCACTGCCTGCCGGCGATCGTCACGCGCATCTCGCAGGGCCGCGAGGCGGCCAAGCGCGAGAAGAACGCCCCGCTGTCGCAGGCGCTGAAGATCATCATGAACGCGTTCTACGGCGTGCTCGGTTCCACCGGCTGCCGCTTCTTCGACCCGCGCCTGGCGTCGTCGATCACGATGCGCGGGCACGAGATCATGCACCGCACGCGCGCGCTGATCGAGGAACGCGGTTACCAGGTGATCTACGGCGACACCGACTCCACCTTCGTCTGGCTGGGCCGCGCCCATGGCACGCAAGAGGCCGACGATATCGGCCGCGCCCTCGTGGCGCACGTCAACGATTACTGGCGCGCGCAGCTGCGCGCGGAATTCGGGTTGGAGAGCGCGCTGGAGCTGCAGTACGAGACGCACTACCGGCGCTTCCTGATGCCGACCGTGCGCGATTCCGACGAAGGCAGCAAGAAGCGCTACGCCGGCCTGGTGCTGCGCGCCGACGGCAGCGACGACATCGTGTTCAAGGGCCTGGAAACGGTGCGCACGGACTGGACGCCGCTGGCCCAGCAATTCCAGCAGACGCTGTACGGCCTGGTCTTCCGCGGCGAGCCGCACCGCGAGTACGTGCGCGACTACACGGAACGCATGCTGCGCGGCGAACTGGATGAATTGCTCGTCTACCGCAAGCGGCTGCGCCGCGCGCTGGACGACTACGAGAAGAACGTCCCTCCGCACGTGCGCGCCGCCCGCATCGCCGACGAATTCAATGCCGCCCAGGGCCGGCCGCTGCAATACCAGAATCGCGGCTGGATCCGCTACCTGATGACGACCGCCGGACCCGAACCGCTCGAGACGCGGCGCGCGCCGATCGATTATGCGCATTACCTGGAGCGGCAGCTGCAGCCGATCGCGGATGCGATCCTGCCGTTCCTGGGAGATAGTTTTACGGGGTTGACCAGCAGGCAGCGGGTGCTGTTCTAGGCGCTGCGGCCATCTCTGCACTTGGTGTCGCACACGATTTTCCTTCGGAAAATCATGTGCGACACCGAGGCATCAGGCGCCGGTGGCCGTCACTTCCCCAGCAACTTCCGTGCTGCCTCCGCATACGGCGCCGCATTCGGTACCCCGGTCCACTTCGGCCGCACGGCATCGTTGGCCATGTCCTGCAGCGCCAGCGCGACCATGCGCGTGACGCGCGCCATGTTGTCGTAGTCGAGCTTCGCCCAGTCGTCGTCCTTGCCGTGGTAGTCGGGGAAGCCGAAGGCCACGGCGAGGGTATGGGCGGGCACGCCCACGTCGGCCAGCGCCTGGTTGTCGCTGCGGGCGAAATAGCGGTCGCTGTTGGCGGCGTGCTTCCACAGCCGCACGCCGGTGCGCTCGCCCGCCTTCTTCAGGTAATCGGTCACCGTCGAATAATCGAAGCCCGTCAGCGTAGCCGTGCCAACCTGGGCGCCCTCGCTGTCGTCGGTGCGGCCGACCTGTTCGAGGTTCAGGTGCGCGACCGTATCCTGCAGGGGGAACACAGGGTGGCGGCCGTAGTAGCGCGAGCCAAGCAGGCCCAGTTCCTCGCCGAACAGCGCCACGAAGACGATGCTGCGGCGCGGGCGCGTCTTTTCCGCGGCCAGCGCGGCCGCGATGTCGATGACGGCGACCGTGCCGCTGCCGTCATCGTTGGCGCCGTTGTGGATCTCGCCATTCCGGATGCCCAGGTGGTCGTAGTGCGCCGTCAGCAGCACATAGGTGTTCTTCAGTTGCGGGTCGCTGCCACGCAGCACGCCGACCACGTTCTTCAGTTTCACCGCGCGCAGCTGCGGCACGCCGACGGTGGCAGCCACCGTGGCGCCCTCGCCTTCCAGCGCGGCCGCGGCGGCCGCATCGTGCAGCAGGATCACGGGCGGCGCGCCGGCCGGGGCCACCTGCTCCGGATCGATCAGCCAGCCTTCGCCGCGGTTGCGGTGCATGCCGCGCGGGTCGACCAGCACCACCAGCGCCGGGCGCGCCTTCAGCCCCGCGCGCAGCACGTCCGCGGCGTCGAGCATCGGGGCAGCCGGCACCACCAGCACCTTCCCATCGATTTCCGCGCCCGCCTGCTGGGCATCCTGCCACGTCAGGCGCACCACCGGTGTCGCGGCCAGCGCCACCGGCTGCACGAAGTTGGCGGTGGCGGCGGTATGCGCGACGGTGAAGGTCTTGCCGCCAGCCTGCAAGGTGAAGGCGAAGTCCTTCGGATCGCGGCTGGCCTGCTGCCACTTCGCCGTCTGGAAGTAACCGTCATCCCCCGCCGCTTCCAGGCCGGCGCGGCGGAACTGGGCGGCGATATATTCGGCCGCCAGGTCCAGCCCGCGCGACGGCGTGCCGCGCCCTTCCAGCAGGTCCGAGGCAAGGAAGGACAGGTGGCCGCGCAGCGAATCGGCCGATATGCGCGCCGCCACGGTATCGGTGGCCGGCTGGGCATGAACGCCGGCCGCGGCCAGCATCAGGGTCAGGGCGGAGAGGGATTGACGCATGAAATCGCTTTCTTAACAGGAAGAAAATGCAATATCGCATGAGAGTTGTCGGCCAGTCAATGCTGCGCGGCCGTCCGGCCGGGCGCGGCAAAATGTGACGCTTTGCCGTCCTGCCAGCGCAACAGTCTCTGAAATATTTATTGCCCGGTAGAAATTATACGCGTATCGTTTACCCCTGCCCTCCGCTCTCCCTCTTGCCCCTTGAACCCTGCGCGCGCCCATCGCTATATGTATCGTGCCATCGCGATCCTGATGGTGATCACCATCGGCTTGCTGGTGTGGCATCACTTCGGCATGGAGCGCGTGGTCGACCTCACCCAGCGCCGCGACGTGCGCATCGAGGCAATGGACGACCGCTGGATGGGTGGCCGCAGCAGCGTGTCGCTGGAACGCGGGAACGGTGCGCTGACGATGCGCTGCCAACTGGTTCGCAGCATCGAGTGGCCTGCCTGCAAATACCAGTTCCTCATCTCGGAAACGGCGGCCGGCATGGACCTGTCGGAATTCGATGCCGTGACCTTCGACGTGAAGTACGAGGGGCCGGGCCGGCATGCCTTGCGGGTGATGCTGCTCAATTACGAGCCCGCGATCTCGAAACCGGGCGAAGTGATGACGCGCAAGGTCAATGAAGTGGAGTTTCCGGTCACGGGCGACGGCGAAATCCGCGTGCCGCTGAACGTGTTCCACACGGCGACGTGGTGGATTGACTACATGAAGGTGCCGCTCGACGAGACCGATATGCGCATCGACAACGTCACCAGCGTGGAAGTGCTCACCGGCGCCACCAGCGCGGCCGGGGAACATGTCGTGGAGTTGCGATCGCTGCGCCTGCACGGAAAGTGGGTCACGAGCGGCGAGCTGTACGTGGGCCTGATGGCGGCATGGATCATGTGCGCGGTGAGCTGGCCGGTGCTGACGTCGCTGCACCTGCGCCGCGAACTGGGCGAGAGCAGCCGCCGCCTCACGCTGCTCGGCGAGATCAACGCGGCGCTGCAGCTCGAAGCGCGCGAACTGGTCGAGCAGGCCAACACCGACCCGCTGACGGGCGCCCTGAACCGCCAGGGCCTGCGCGCCGCGCTGATGAGCACCTCCTCGCTGCTGGCGCCGCCGATGGCCGTGGTGTTCGCCGATATCGACCACTTCAAGCGCATCAATGACCGCCACGGCCACGACGTGGGCGACGGCGTGCTGCGCGAATTCGCCGCCGTCATCCATGGCGAGATCCGCGCCAACGACAAGCTGGTGCGCTGGGGCGGCGAGGAGTTCCTGATCGTGTGCCCGGCCACGGGTGCTGACCAGGCCCGGCAGCTGGCCGAGAAGCTGCGTGCCGCGTTGCGCGTGGGCGCCTGGCCGGCCGGGCTGCGCGTCACCGCCTCGTTCGGCATCGCGGCGCGCACGCCCGACGAGGATATCGGCGCGGTGATCAAGCGTGCCGACGGCGCCCTGTACGCCGCCAAGGCGGCCGGCCGCGATTGCGTGGTGGTGGCCGAGGCCACCGCGCTGCCGGGTACGAACTGGTCAGCCGAGCCGGCAGGCGCGCACTACGATTGAACGCTTGCGTTTCCGCAACACCCCAGCCAATTTCTGCATTGATCTTATGCAATCTTTCGGCGGTTCCCCCGATTTCGCGGATTACACTGGGGCAACCAGTGCGCGCAATCGCACAGTTCACGAAAAACCCGCACGAGAGACACCCATGCCCACGCTCACCCAGTTCTTTGCCGACGTTAAACTGCCCACGATCCCCGAAGTCGCGCACGCCCTGATCGCCACCCTCGACGATGAAGACGCCTCGGCGAAAAGCATCGCCGCCATCATCGCCCGCGACCCGGCACTCACCGCCAAGCTGATGCGTCTGGCGAACAGCGCCCGCTTCGGCTTTTCGCGCGGGGTGAGCTCGCTGGACGACGCGGTGGCCCTGGCCGGCATGTCGCACATCCGCACGCTGGCGCTGGCCACCTGCTTCGCCGAATCGTTCCCGCAGTTGCCAGGCCTGGATTCCGATGAATTCTGGAAGAGCAGCATGGCGTGCGCCGGTTATGCCAAATGGCTGGCGACCGGCCTGGGTACCGATGGCGGCGAAGCCTGGCTGGCCGGCATGATGCTGCGCCTGGGCGAACTGCTGATCTGGCAGGTAGCCCCCGCCCAGTTCGCGGAAATCGAACAGCAGCCGCACCTGCCGGGCGGCCGCTGGGAACGCGAGCAACGCCTGCTGGGCTTTTCCGAAGGCCAGATCACGGCGGAACTCGGCCGCCGCTGGAACTTCCCCGCCCGGATCGTGCGCGCCCTGGAAGGCTCGAGCGACCCGCTCGCCACGAAGCCGTTCTGCCAGCTGGCCGGCGTGATCCACCTGGCCAGCCTGCTGGCCGACACGCCCAGCGACGACCCGGAAATCATCGGCACGCTGCCCGCCGAGGTCGTCGATACGCTGCAATTGCGCCGCGAATGGATGATGGCGAAATTCCCGTCGCACGAGTCGTTCTCGGCCGCGCATTGAGCCGTCCGGCTCGAGGTTGCGCGCTGCGCCTGCATACAGGGGGCGCAGGGGGCGCAGGGGTCTGTCCCCGGTAAGTGTTGGCTGCGGCGCTTGCTGGCGGCGTTACAAGGGGACTGACCCCGGTTTTTGCCGGCCATGCCATTGGGCCAGGGCTAGCCCCGCCGGCCCCGCCGTCGCATATACTCGCGTTTTCCAAAACGCGAGTCACCCATGCTCACCCCCGACCAATTCTTCCCCTTCCTGCTGGCCGCCATCGTACTGACGGCCTCCCCCGGTCCCGACAACCTGATGGTGCTCGGCATGGGCATGTCGAAGGGAAGAAGACAGGGCATCGCCTTCGGACTGGGTTGCGCATTCGGCTGTCTCAGCCACACGGTCCTGGCCGTGGTGGGCGTCAGCGCGCTGATCGCTGCGTCGCCGACGGCGTTCACGGTGCTGAAAGTGGCCGGCGGCCTGTACCTCATCAAACTGGGCTGGGGAGCGTGGCGCCACGCCGGCGCCGTCAACGTGGCGGCTGCCGGCATCCCTGGCGAATCGCCCGCCCGGCTGTTCTGGAAAGGCTGCCTGGCCAACGCCATCAATCCGAAGGTGGTGCTGTTCTTCCTGTCGTTCCTGCCGCAGTTCGTGGTGGCAGCGCAGGGCGACGTGGGCTGGCAGCTGGCCGCGCTCGGTGTCACCTTCACCTTGCAGGCGGCGGTGCTGTTCGGCCTGCTCGGTTACTTCGCCGGCGCCATTGGCCAGTGGCTCGCCAACAGGCCCGGCGCCGGCAAGGTGCTCGACCGCGTGGCCGGTACCGTGTTCATCGCGCTGGGCCTGAAGCTCATCGTCTCGCGCTGATCCTGCGGCGCGCCTGCCGGGCACGTCGGTGCAGTATAGTGCCGCCATTTCCCGGAAGTTCAAAGGAAGCGCCATGGCCGAGCACCGCACCACCCTCGATCCCGACGACTGGGCCGCCCTGCGCGCCCAGGGCCACCGCATGCTCGACGACATGTTCGACTACCTCGAGCACCTGCGCGAGCGCCCCGTGTGGCAGCAGGCGCCGGCCGAGGTGCGCGCGAGCTTGCGCGCGCCGCTGCCGCGCGCCGGCAGCGATATCGCCGACCTGCATCGCGCCTTCATGGAAGACATGCTGCCCTACGCGGTCGGCAACGCGCACCCATGCTTCTTCGGCTGGGTGCATGGCGGCGGCACGCCGGTCGGCATGCTGGCCGAAATGCTGGCGGCGGGCCTGAACGCCAACGTGGGCGGACGCGACCAGATTCCCGTCGAGGTGGAGCGGCAGGTGGCGCGCTGGATGGCCGAACTGTTCCGCTTCCCGGACACGGCCAGCGGCGTGTTCGTGACCGGCACCTCGATGGCCAATATGATCGCGGTGCTGGTGGCGCGCCGCCGCGCGCTCGGTGCCGAAGTGCGCGACGCCGGCCTCGCGGCCATGGGACAGGGCCTGGTTGCCTACACGTCCGCCGCGGCGCACGACTGCATTGCGCAGGCCATGGATCTCACCGGTATCGGCCGCGCGGCGCTGCGCCTGATCCCCGTCGACGCCGACTTCCGCATGGACACGCAGGCGCTGGAACAGGCGATCGCCGCCGACGTGCAAAGCGGCCTGCGCCCCTTCTTCGTGGCCGCCACCGCCGGCACCGTCGACACGGCCGCCATCGACCCGCTGGGCCGCGTGGCCGAGATCGCGCATGCGAACGGCCTGTGGTTCCACGTGGATGGCGCGTTCGGCGCGATGGCCATGCTGTCGCCCGCGCTGGCGCCGCTGCTGGCGGGCATCGAACACGCCGATTCCATCGCCTTCGATTTCCACAAGTGGGCGCAGGTGCCGTACGACGCCGGCTTCGTGCTGGTGCGCGACGGCGAACTGCACCGCCAAACCTTCGCCGCCACGCCGCGCTACCTGAAGCGCGAGCCGCGCGGCATGGCCGGCGGCTCGCCGTGGCCGTGCGACTTCGGCCCCGACCTGTCGCGCTCCTTCCGCGCACTGAAGGCGTGGTTCACCTTGCGGGCCTATGGCACCGACCGCATGGGCGAAGCCATCGCCGGCACGTGCGCGCTGGCGCGCTACCTGGAAGGAGAAGTGGGCAAGCGGCCCGCGTTCGAACTGCTGGCGCCCGTCTGCCTGAACATCGTGTGCTTCCGCCACCTTGCGCCCGAGGGCGATCTCGACGATTTCAATGCGGCGCTGGTGGCCGACCTGCAGGAAGCCGGGATCGCGGCACCTTCGCTGACCACCCTGCGGGGGAAGGTGGCCATTCGCGTGGCCATCGTGAACCATCGCAGCGAGCGGAGGGATATCGATGCGATGCTGGAGGGGTTGGAACGGTTGGCGGAGCGGAGGTTGAGGAGTACTCACGAGAAAACCGGTGTCTGACACTATTTCCCGCGCGCGGGAGATAGTGTCAGACACCAGCTGCTTGCAGTCAACTGGCGGAGCCGCGGTGGCCGCGCGCATTCTCCAGCATCTGCCTGAACGCGGCGAAGATCTTCGCCATCGCCGGCTTCTTGTACGGGTACAGCGCCGCATCGTCCATCGCGTGCACGATCATCGCGTTATCCACCTCGAACACGAGCAGCCGTCCGTCCGGCGTCTCGGCGCAGTCCATGCCCACGTACGGCAGGCCGATGCGGTGGTCGATCTCGGCCAGCGCGGCGCGATGGCGCGCCGCGAACGTGACGTCGAACTGCGCCATCGCCTCCGCTTCCAGCGCGCGCTTGGCTTCGCTCTCGCCCATCCCGGCATTGAGGTAGTGCACCATCCAGTGCTCGGAGCTGGCAAAGTGCGCGAGATACGGCGTGCCCTCGATCAGCACCACGCGATACTTGCCGAACAGGCCATTGGCGCCGCGGTAGTCGACGAAGCGCGACAGGTAGAAGCGCTCGGCCGGCACCCGGTCCAGGTAGGCCGCCAGGTCGGCCGGAGTGTCGATCTTGTCCAGGTCGTGGCCTGCGTGCGAACCCAGCGGGCGCACGATCAGCGGAAATACGCCGTCCGGCAGCAGCGACGGCAGCGTCTCCGGTGCGGCAGCCAGTGCGGCGAGCTGCTCCCGTGCGAGGCGCACCGTTTGCGGCATCTCCACGCCGTCGATGGCGCCCAGCGCATTGCACACGCCGTCGCGCGACAGCACGGCGATGCGGTCCGGCCCGTTGACCACGGGGCGCGGCCAGCCTGCGATCCATTCCGACAGCCGCGCAAGCAGCGGCTGGTTGGCGTCGTTCTCGCCCATGCAGACCATCATCACGTCGTGTTCGGGCACGACTTCCGGCCACGGCGCCTCGGCCGTCACGTACAGGATTTCCAGGGTGACGTCCGAGTCTTCCAGCAGGAACTCGACCGGCGTGTTCGCCATCAGGTCGCCCAGGCCCATGATCACCAGCAGGCGCAGCATCTCGCCCTGCCGCGCCGGCAGCGTGTAGTGCGGGCGGATGCGCACGGCCTCGGCCTGCACGTTCATCGCCACGTCACGGTCGCCGGTCAGTTGCAGCGTGGTGGAGAAATCGAGGAAGGCGTTCGCGTCGAGCGCGTCGGCTTCCGCGCGCGCCAGCAGCGCCTGCGCGACCGGCGCCATGTCCTCCTTGTTAAAGGCGCGGCGCATCAGCGGCGCCGTGCCGATCAGCGGCGCGAACGGCAGCGCGGCCGCGGCGACCAGCGGGTCGGCCTCGTGCGACACGTCCGGCACGAAGCGCGAGAGCAGCGCCAGCTTGCCGGCCAGGCGCGGCTCGTCCCAGCGCGGCGCGTATTCGACAGGCGTGCCGCCATCGAACACGCGCGCGGACCACGGCCGCTGCGAGAGAACGATGTGCGCATACAGCGCGAACGCCTCGGCGAAGTCGTCGACCGGGCTTTGCGCCCCGAACGGCGTCAGGAAGGCGGTGCCCGCCAGGGCCTTGAATGCCGCCGCGGCATCGGCCTCCGCATGGCGCAACGCGTCGTCCACCGGTACCACGGCGCCCTCCTCGCCCACCTGCCACGACAGCGGCAGGAACGAGTACTCGCCCTGCGCATCGGCGCGCCACCAGTCGGGGATGAAGTTGCGGCCGGCCGCCAGCGCCTTGCCCGCCTCGTGCAGCAGCAACAGGCGCAGCGCGTTGGCGCGCGTGTCGCCGGCATCATCCTCGACGCAAACTTCTACCAGCGACGGCGAGGCGGGAAACATGGCGCTGGCCCGCGCGCTGGCCCAGCCGTTCGCGGTGGCATCGGCCAGCTCGCCGGCATCGAGCAAGGTGACGATGCCGAGGAATTCGCCTTCCGGCGAGACCACCAGGTCGGTCAGCGCTTCGCGCCCCAGGCCCTCGACGAAGTACGCTCCGAGCCAGCTCACGTGCAGCCGCGCCAGCACGGCCGGCGGCAGGTCGCGCAGCGCGGCCCCCAGGTCGGCGTCGACGCCGCCGTCGCCGGATGGGGCAGCTCCGGCGTGCTCGTGACCCAGTGCCTCCGCGAGAAAGGCGGGTGCCGCGCCGTGCCGGCGCTCGGTCGGTTGCTGGATGGCCTCGTTCCAGAAGTCGGTTTCCGTGCTGGTGATCATGGGTTACTGGCGGAAATGGTCGGACGGCCAGTATATGACGAATGCGCGTAGGATGATCGGAAGCTTGAGCGCAATTGACCGCCCTGCCGCTCTACAATGGGGAAAACACCCAGAGGAGTCTCATGAAGCGCGCCGCCCTGCCTCTTGCCATCGCCCTGTCGTTCACGGGCCATGCGAATGCCGTCGAGCTGCTGCCCAGAAGCGGCGCGGCCGGCATCAATCCGGATACGCGGCTGCGCCTCGTGTTCGACAGCGCGCCCGTGCCGGGCACGCGCGGCCAGGTGCGCATCTACGACGCGGCCGACGACCGGCTCGTCGACACGCTCGACCTGTCGATACCGCCCGGCCCCGCCACCCGGCGCACCGCCCCGCGCGCGCCCTACCTTGCCCACCCCTATCCCTACGGCGGGCCGCGCCGCACCAATGCGGACACGAAGCCGGGCACGCCGACGCCCGGCGTGGAGCCGGCCCCAGTCGCCGCGCCGGGCGACTACCAGCTGACGATCATCGGCGGTTTCACCGAAGGATTCCACTTCCATCCGCTGCTGGTGCGCGGCAACACGGCGACGATCACCCTCCACCACAACCTGCTCGGGTACGGGAAGACGTATTACGTGCAGGTCGACGCGGGCGTGCTCGAGGGCGACGGCTTCCAGGGCGTGCAGGGCAAGGCGTGGCGCTTCACCACGAAGCCCGCCGCCCCGTCGAAGGATGCGCCGCTGGTCACCGTGAGCGCCTCGGGCGACGGCGACTTCTCGACCGTGCAGGGGGCGCTCGACCACGTGCCCGACCAGCCGGCACGCCGCACCACGATCTTCGTGAAGAATGGCGACTACGAGGAGATCGTCTACTTCCGCAACAAGCGCAACCTGGCGATCGTGGGCGAGGATCGGAACAGGGTGCGCATCCACTACGCGAACAACGAAGTGTTCAACCCGCATCCGCTGAACGTGGCCACCAACGAGCAGCCGGGCACTTTCCCGTCGCGCCGCGCCGCCTTCATGGCCGACAACGTGCAGGACATCGCGCTCGTCAACCTGACGATCGAGACGACGGCCAAGGGCCAGGCCGAGGGCCTGCTGCTCAACGGCGCGCGCAATATCGTCACGCACGTGACGGTGCGTGGTTCCGGCGACGCGCTGCAGACCAACGGCAGCGCGTACTACAGCCATTTCAGCCTGGCGGGCGACGGCGACACGATCCTCGGCCGCGGCCCCGCCTTCTTCCAGGATTGCGACATCGCGTCGAAGAGCGCCTTCATGTGGATCAGGAACACGGAAGCGAATCACGGCAACGTGTTCGTCCGTTGCCGCTTCACGGCCGTCGGCGGCCCCGCGGAGATCGCCCGCCTGCCGGATAACAAGGGCAGGAACTATCCGCATGCCGAGGCGGTGCTGATCGATTCCACGCTGGACGGCATCAGCCAGGCCGGCTGGGCCGACATTGGCGATGGCGCCACGCACGTGAAGTTCTGGGAGTTCAACTCTCGTGGCGTGGACGGAAAACCGGTCGACGTGACTGCGCGCCACCCGCGCTCGCGGCAGCTCGATGCCACGCGCGACGCGGCCGTGATCGCGCAATACCGCGATCCCGCCTTCGTGCTGGGAGGATGGCGGCCGGCGCTGGCGCCGATCATCCTGGCGCAGCCCGTGGCCGGCACGGGGACGGTCAGCGTGCGCGCCGCCGGGGTGCCGGAACCGTCGTACCGGTGGTATCGCGACGGCAAGCCGGTCGCCGGCAACGGCGCCACGATCCCGGCGGGCGAGCCCGGAAGGTATAAGGTCGAGGTGTCGAACGGCAGCGGGCGGGTCGTCAGCGAGGCGGTTGCCGTCGGTATCTGAAGGCGTGGCCCGCGTCGCTGGTAACGGCCGGCGGCGTGGGCGGCACTGGTGTCGGACACCGCAAGGTGTCGGACACCGGTTTTCCTCCGAGGCAGTGGCGGCGCATGCGAAAACCGGTGTCCGACACCATGAAGCCGGTGTCCGACACCAGCGACACCAGCGACATCGGCGGCATCGGCGGCATCGGCAAAGCCAGCGCCAAACAACATCGGCGCCCTCCCTTGCGGGATGGGCGCCGACCATGCGAGGCAACGACGGCCCCTGGACAAGCAGCCGTCAGGCCCGCATCAGAACTTCATGCGCAGGCCGAGGGCAAAGGTGCGGCCCGGCTCGTACTGCGACATCGTGGCGTTCGGGAACTGGAAGTAGCCGCTGCGCTTTGCCTTGTTCAGGTTGACGATGTCGAAGGTGAGCATCGGCAAGCCTTCGCGATCGAAGATCTGGTCCAACTCGAAGCTCGACGAGAAATCCGCCTGCTTGTAGTCGCGGCCGAACAGGGCGGCTTGCGTGATGCCGCTCTGGTTGGCGTAGGCCACCTGGCTGCCCTTCGAGTACGTGTGCGACAGGCGCAGCATGTAGCCGTGGTTCTCGTAGTAGATGCCGAAGTTGTTGGTGCGCTTCGGGACACCCAGCGCGATGAAGCCTTGCGAGCCCTCGCCGCTCGCCTTCTGGTTGATCAGCGTGAGCGTTTCGTTGATGCCGAAGCCGCGCCACGGCAGGATCTTGTCCAGCGGCTGCACCCAGCCGATCTCCAGGCCGCGGATGCGCAGGATGCCGTCGGCATTGCGCGGGCGTGTCATCACCACGGTAGCGTTGTTCGGACCGCCACGCGAATCGATCGCCACCTGCTGGTTAGGAATCAGCGTGTTGTAGTTGATGCCGTATTGCGCCAGCGCGGAGAACGGCATGGTGATGTTCTCGTTCACGGTGAAACCATTCAGGCGCTTCTGGAAGGCGGTCACGGACAGGTAGCCTTCGCGGCCCGTGTACCAGTCCACGCCCAGGTCGATGTTATCCGACAGGTAGGGGCTCAGGCCCGGGTTGCCGATCGTGCCGACCTGCGCGGAGACATCGCCGAAGTTGATGCCCGGGCGCAGGTCGTTCGGATTCACGCGGGTCATGCTGCGCGAGGCGGCGGCGCGCAGCACCACGTCCTTGGTCAGGTCCAGCGCCACGGTACCGGAGGGCAGCGTGTTGCTGTACTCGGTGTTCTGGTAGACCCACTGGCTGATGTTCGGATACTTGCTGCCGTTCAGTGTCAGGCTGGCATTGCGCGGATCGGACGTCGAGTTCAGCGAACCGACCAGCTGCTCGGTACGGACGTATCGCACCCCGGCGTTCCAGCGCAGGTTGTACCCGGCCGGCTGCAGCTCGCCGTTCGCTTCGAGATAGATCGCCTTCGACTTCTCGCGGATGTAGCCGGCGCTGGCGCCGGTGGACGAGCCACCGGAATCGGGCGCCGTGCTGTTGAAGTAGTCGTAATTCGAATCCTTGCGGAAGCGGTCCCAGTCCAGCGCCAGGCGGCCGTACGGGCCGGGCACCAGGTAGTTCTGCACCGCGGCATTCGGGATCAGCGAACCGCCATAGGTGAGGGCCTGGTTCTGGCCCGCCGTGTAACCCGTGCCGTAGCCCGGATACAGGCCCGCGGCGGAGGCGCCCGGCGTGACGGCGCCGTCGCAAGGCGGCGCGCCGTTCGGGCCCTGCAGGAACACGCTCGGGTTGTTGCCGCACACGGCAGCCTGCCATGCGGCGGAATTGTCCTGCGCGCGGATGCGGCGGTTGATGTCGTCCCAGGCGAAGCCGCCGCGGATCGTCAGCTTCTTGTCGCCCCATGCCAGGTTGGTGTGGAAGCCCTTGGTTTCCGTTTCGCGCAGCTCGTTCTGGATGTTGACGCGGCCTCCCACCCACTGGTAGCTGGCCGGATTGTTCAAGTCCAGGTTCGAGACGATGGACGGCACGCCGCCATTGTTTTCATACGTGATCGTGTTGCCGCTGTTCGGTGCCGTGATCGGCATGATCGTCGGCGCCTCGTGCGTGAAGCGGCTGCGGTTCCAGTTGCCGGCCGCGTCGAAGGTGAGCTTGGGCGTGATCTTCCATTCCACGCCCGGGTTGATGCCCAGCAGGTCGACCTTGTCGCGGCGCGGGCCGAACTCGATGAAGTTCAGCGCGTTGGCGAACGTGCCCGAGGTGACCACGCAGCCGTTGGCGCAGTCGCTGCGGTCGACCGTCATGTTCAGCGGAATCGACCCGTTATTGCGCACCGCCCAGGTATAGGCGTTGCGCTGCATGTCGTCGTCCTTCTTGCTGTACATCGTGTCCAGGTAGAAGTGCAGGTTCTCGGTCGGGCGGTATTCGCCCGCCAGCACGGCCGAGATCTTGTCGCGCGTGCCGTAGTACTCCATCGTGCGGCCCAGGCGCGGCACGATCGCGTTGTCGATCTGGTCGATCGTCAGGCCTGGATTCTGCGCCAGCAGGAATGCCTGGTTGATCGCCGTTCCCGGCACCAGGCCATTGCCCGCGTTGGCGGGCACGGTGGCCGGAATCGTCCAGTTGCCGCCGCCGGTGGCGTTGCGCGCCGGCGAATTGCTCTGCGCCGTGGTCAGGTTCGGGTTGGTCCAGCCCACGGTCTCGAAGCCGCTCACGCGGTTCTGCTGGCGCGAGAACGAGATGCCGCCCAGCAGGCCGAACTTGCCGCCCCACGTATTGGACGCGATGACGTTGCCGCGGAAGCCGGCCTTGTCGGCGATCTGCTGCTTGGTGCCCGTCAGGCCCATCGACAGCTGGCGGCCTTCCTTGTCGAACGGGCGCGCGCTGCGCAGGTTCACCACGCCGGCGGCGCCGCCTTCGATCTGGCTGGCGGTCGGGCTCTTGCTGACGGTAAGCTTGGTGAACAGGTCGGTCGGCAGCAGGTCCAGGTCGACTTCGCGGTTCGTGTTGGCGCCATCGATCGGGCCGGACGATGCGACCGCGATCGGCGAGTTGTTCAAGAGGATCTTCGTGAACGAGGAACCGAGGCCGCGGATCTGGATCGTCATGCCCTCGCCCGTCACGTCGCGCGCCACCTGCACGCCGGGCACGCGGCTCAGCGATTCGGCGATGTTCTTGTCCGGGAATTTGCCGAGGTCTTCGGCGTTGATCGAATCCTGGAAGCCCACGGCTTCCTTCTTGTCGCGTGCCGACGAAAGCAAGCTGTTGCGATAACCCGTGACCTGCACGGTCTGCATCGGCGCTTCGGCCGCCGCGGGAGCGGCGGGGCTGGCGACGTTAGTGGCGTTAGTGGCGTCCTGGGCGTATGCCTGGGCGATCAGGCTCGCCATCGCGGTCAAGCCGAGCGCGACACGCCGGCCGGCGGTCGTTCGATGTTTCATGGTCTGTCTCCTGTTTTTATCAGCACTGCCGTGCCATCTGTTGCCTTTTAGTAGCACAGCGGAGTCGAGTTTAGAAGTCGCACGAAACAAAGTCAACATTTTTTACCATGCTTTGTTAAGCGCTACCATCCCCGCAACGTGTACTCTTGTCTGCTCAAAACACACTATGAAAGCCAGGAATCTCGGTAATCAGGAGAGCGGAATTAGCGCAACCATTTGGTAGCGCATATCAATTATGAAAAATATCACTCCCGTTAATTATCGGTAATTTCGTGGCGAACGCTCGCCTGGCAGCAAACGAATTAGGTTTTTTATATATACTGGACACTGCAAGCAACCGCTGCGGAGACGAAAGGTGACGATGGCAGAACAAGAATCGAGACAGGCGGCGTTGACGCGCCGGGAATTCATGCTCGGCGCCGGCCTGGCGCTGGCCTTCCCCGGCCTGGCCGGCGCGCAAGGCGCCGTGCGGTCGGATGGCGCGCGAGACGACCTCGAACTGTGGTACGACCGCCCTGCCGGCCCCTGGGTCGAAGCGCTGCCGGTCGGGAATGGCCGCATCGGCGCGATGGTGTTCGGCCGGGTGGCGCAGGAGCGCTTGCAGTTGAACGAGGACACGCTCTTTGCCGGCGGCCCGCACGACCCGAACAATCCGGCGATGCGCGCGGCGCTGCCGAAGGTGCGCGCGCTGATCGACGCGGGCCGGTACAAGGAAGCGAGCGACCTCGCCGAGGAGCGGCTGCTGGCGAAGCCGAGCCGGCAGATGCCGTATGGCGCGGCCGGCGACCTGCTGATCGACTTCGAAGGTGCCGGCGCGCCCGCCGGGTACCGCCGCGACCTGGACATCGATTCCGCCGTGGCGAGCACGCGCCTGCGCACCGGCGGCAACGCGCACCTGCGCGAAACCTTCGCCAGCGCCAGCGACCAGGTGATCGTCACGCAGTTCAGCGCGGACAAGCCGATGTCCTTCCACGTCGGCTACCGGCATCCGGACAAGGCGCAGTACGACTCCACCCAACACAAAGGCCCCGTGACGCGCCTGGATACCGGCGGCGCCGCATGGGACCACCGGGAAGACGACCGCGTCGTCACGCGCCCAACTACGCTGTCGATCCGGGCCGACGGCGACGGCTGCCTGCTGGTCGAAGGCCGCAATATCGCCGCCTTCGGCATCGAGGGCGCGCTGCGCTATGCCGTGCGCGTGAAGGTGGTGGGCGATGGCGAGATTGCCGTCGATGGGGAGCGCATCGCGGTGCGCAACGCCAGGCGCGTCACGCTGCTGGTCGCGATGGCCACCAGCTACGTGAACTTCGCGGACGTCAGCGGCAACCCCGTCGCCAAGGTGCGGCGCCAGGTCGACGCGGCGGCGCGCAAGCCCTACGAAACCTTGAAGGCCGATCACCTGGCCGCGCACCGCGCCCTGTTCCGCGCGCTGTCATTGCGGATCGACGGCCCGGCATTGCCGAAGCGCACGACGAAGGAACGCATCGTGGCGCTGGCGGGTGGGCACGATGCGTCTCCCGATCCGGCGATGGCCGCACTGTACGTGCAATATGCGCGGTATCTGCTGCTGTCGTCGTCGCGCGCCGGCAGCCAGCCCGCGAACCTGCAGGGCCTGTGGAACGAAGGCACGAACCCGCCGTGGGGCTCGAAGTACACGATCAACATCAACACGGAGATGAACTACTGGCCCGCCGGTCCCGCCAATCTCGGCACCTGCATGGAGCCGCTGGTGCGCATGGTCGAGGACCTGGCCGTGAAAGGCGCCGCCACGGCGCGCGACAGCTACGGCGCGCGCGGCTGGACGGCGCACCACAACACCGACCTGTGGCGCTCAACCGCCCCGATCGACGGCGCAAAATACGGCACCTGGCCCATGGGCGGGGCCTGGCTGTGCATGTCGCTGTGGGATCACTACGAATACCACCCCGACCCGGCTTACCTGAAGCGCATCTACCCGCTGCTCAAGGGCGCCAGCCTGTTCTTCCTCGACACGCTCGTGGAAGACCCGAAGGGGCGCGGCCTGGTCACGTCGCCATCGATGTCGCCGGAGAACATGCACCTGCCGGACGTGTCGATTTGCGCCGGCCCGGCGATGGACAGCCAGATCCTGCGCGACCTGTTCGCCCGCACGCTGCGGGCCCACGCGCTGCTGGGCGAGGCGGATGCGGACTTCGCGAAAGCCGTCGCCGCCGCCCGCGCGCGCCTGCCGGCCGACCGCGTCGGCGCCCAGGGCCAGTTGCAGGAATGGCTGGACGATTGGGATGCGCGCGCGCCCGACCAGCAGCACCGGCACGTCTCGCACCTGTACGCCGTCTATCCCAGCGACCAGATCAACGTGCGTGACACGCCGGAACTGGTCGCCGCCGCGAAGCACACGCTCGACACGCGCGGCGACCTGTCCACGGGCTGGGCCACGGCCTGGCGCCTGTGCCTGTGGGCACGCATGGGCGAAGGCGAGCGCGCGCATGCGATCCTGCTGGGATTGATGGGGCCCCTGCGCAGCTACCCGAACCTGTTCGACGCCCATCCGCCGTTCCAGGTCGACGGCAATTTCGGCGGCGCCGCCGGCATCCTGGAGATGATCGTGCAATCGTGGGGCGATGAGATCCGGCTGCTGCCCGCCCTGCCCCGCGCCTGGCCGGGCGGCGCGCTGCGCGGCGTGCGCGCCCGCGGCGGCATCGAGCTCGATATCGCGTGGCAGAATGGCCAGCTGGTGCGCGCCGCGCTGCGCGGCCCGGCCAATCAGTCGGTGAAGGTGAGATATCGCGACCGGCTGGTCACGGTGGCGCTCGGCCAGGACGGCCGGGCAAGCTATCGGTAGAACCGCCGTCGGGGGAAGTATCTGGTGTCGGACACTTTTCCGCGCGCTTCATGCGGAAAAGTGTCCGACACCGGTTTTCCTCTGCATTGCCTTGATCGCAGAATAGAACCGGTGTCGCACACTTTTTTCTGGGAAAAGCACCCAGAAAAAAATGTCCGACACCGAGCCGCGGGCGCCGCCGACCAAGGCAAGCGCCGCGGAGAATCACTCAATGATGCCCATGCTCCGCCTCGTAGGCGTCCGCCTCGGCCTTGTTCTTGTGGATCGTGCCGTCGGGGTGTTCCGGCGGCGTGTACAGCGTGTACAGCTTCAGCGGCTCGCTGCCCGTATTGATCACGTTGTGATGCGTGCCGGCCGGGATCACAACACCCACGCCGTCTTCCAGCGCATGCTCCTCGCCGTCGAGGATCGCCTTGCCCTGCCCCGCTTCCACGCGGATGAACTGGTCGGTGTCGTCGTGCTGCTCGGCGCCGATCTCCTCGCCGGCCTGCAGGGTCATCACCACGAGCTGGCTTTGCTTGGTGGTGAACAGCACTTCGCGGAAGTACTCGTTGGAGAGGGTCTTTTCTTCGAGGTTGATGCTGAATCCGGCCATGATTGCTCCTTCTGGGTTACCAATATTGCTTTGTACCACATTAGAGCGATTCGCGTCGGCGGCGGCCACCGCCGACGCGGCCGGCATTACGCCAGCGCGACCTGGTGCAGCCAGCCGTGCTTGTCCTCGGCGGTACCGCGCTGGATACCCAGCAGCGCGTCGCGCATGGCCAGGGCGACCGGGCCATTCTCGTTGTTGTTGACGGTGACTTCGAAGCCGCGGCCCTTGATCAGGCCCACCGGCGTGATGACGGCGGCGGTGCCGCACGCAAACACCTCGGAAATTTCTCCGGATTCGATGGCCTTGCGCACTTCGGTCAGCGACAGGCGGCGCTCTTCGGCAGCATAGCCCACGTCGGCGGCCAGTTGCAGCAGGGTCGAGCGCGTGATGCCGGGCAGCAGCGTGCCGGTCAGCTGCGGAGTGACGATGACGGGCTTGCCATCCTTCTGGTACACGAAGAACAGGTTCATGCCGCCCATCTCTTCGATGTACTCGCGCTCGATCGCGTCCAGCCAGATCACCTGGTCGCAGCCGTGCTCCTGCGCCTCGGCCTGCGCCAGCAGGCTGGCCGCGTAGTTCCCGGCGCACTTGGCTTCACCGGTGCCGCCCGGCGCGGCGCGCACGTATTCCTTGCTGGCCCACACGCTGACCGGCTTCAGGCCTTGCGGGAAGTACTCGCCGGCCGGCGACGCGATCAGCAGGAACAGGTATTCCTCGGACGGGCGCACGCCCAGGAACGGATCGGTCGCGATCATGAACGGCCGCAGGTACAGGCTCTCGCCCGAACCGGACGGCACCCACGCCTGGTCGATCTTCACCAGCGCCTCGGCCGCGCCGATGAACAGTTCCTTCGGAATGGCCGGCATCGCCAGGCGGTGCGCGCTGCGGTTGAAGCGCTCGCCGTTCTGCTCGGGGCGGAACAGGCTGACCGAACCGTCCGGCTGGCGATAGGCCTTGAAGCCCTCGAAGATCGCCTGGCCATAGTGCAGCACGGAAGCCGAAGGATCGAGCGACAGCGGGCCGTAGGGCTTCACTTCCGGATCGTGCCAGGCACCGTTGCTGTACTTGACGACGGCCATGTGGTCGGTGAACACGCGGCCGAACTTGATGGCCTTGAGCTTCTGCTCGCGGTCGGCGTCGGAGGCGGGGTTCGTGGAAGGGGTGATTTTGAACGTGGTATCGAGGGACATGTCGAAAACTGCGGAAAACGGAGTTGATCGTCGGGGGAGTTTAACACGTGGCCGGCGCATGCCTTTACCCCACCGGCGGGCGGCCGGAGTCGGCCCAAGTGCGAAAAAATGGGGACAGACCCCATTTTCCAAGAAATGTTTCCTGAAAAATGGGGTCTGTCCCCATTTTTGAAGCAACTTCAGGTCAATAGTTCACCGGATAATCCTTCGCGAACTTCGCCCCGGAATACGCCTTCTTCTGCGTCCAGTCCAGCGCCGGCGTGGTCCAGAAGCTGTCCGAAGCCGGTAGCCCGAGCGCGAGGAAGCCGGCCGAGGCAATGTACATGCTGCCGTTGTTCGAATACCAGTCGCCCAGCTCCGGCTGGTGCCCCATGAAGCCGATCGTCAGGTAGCCATCCTTTGTAAAATTCGAGGGCGTGGTCCAGATCGCGCGGTGGGCGGCGTCCAGCGCGGCGCGCACCTGGCCTTCCGGAAGCGCCTTCGGCAGCTTCTTGCGCCATGCGAGCAGCGCCAGCGGCTGGAACACGGCAGTGCGGTAGGTCAGCGAGCGGCCGACCGGCGGCCACGTGCCCTGCGGCGAGATGAAGCGCTCCAGGTGTTCGCCGAAGCGGCCCATGCGCTGGTAGGCCTGGACCAGCAGCTCTTCCGGCTTGCCGTTCCAGAACGGGCCCTTGTGCTTCGCCAGCACTTCGAGGATCTCCACCAGCATCGGGTACATCACGTAGGAGCTGTAGTAATCGAAGTGGAACGTCTCGCCATCCTTGATCCAGCCGTCGCCCACGTACCACTCGTTGACCTTGCGGATCGCCACGTTCATGCGCATCGGGTCGTGCTCCTCGCCGATCGACAGCAGGAAGGCTTCGTTCATCGCGGCGAACAGCAGCCAGTTGATGTACGGCGGCTCGATCACGCGCAAGCCCTTGACCACCTCGACGATGCGGCGTTTCGTCGTCGCGTCCAGCGGTTCCCACAACGCCTTCGGCGCGCGCATCAGCGCGTTCGTGAAGTACGCCGAATCGACGAGCGCCTGGCCATGCCCCTTCCACGTCAGGTAATCGGGGCTCTTCGGATCGACCGAGTGCACATAGCTCTGCACCGCCAGGCTGGCCAGGCGCTTCCTGGCCTTGCCCTCGGCCGTGCCGTCGTCCGGCAGTTCCAGCCACGGCGCCATGCCGGCGATCAGGCGGCCGAACGCTTCGAGGTAGGCGACGTTTTTATCGCGGCCATCCCATGTGGGACTCACCTCCAGCTGGAAAGTCTTTTTCAGCTGCCCCTTCGCCATGTTCGCCAGCACCGGCTCGGCCATCTTCTGCATCAGGCCGAGCTGGAAGGCGCGGGCATCGCCCGGCGCGGTGTCGGCGGCCAGTGCATTGCCACCCCCAGGCAGCAGGCCCGGGGCCGTGTAAGCGGCGGGCGCGGCGGCCAGCGCGCGCATGAAGTGTCGGCGTTCCATCAGCGAGCCTCCTTGTCGATCAGCCGCACCATTTCCGCCCCCGCCAGCAGGAAGGCGCCCACGCCGAAATGCGCGGTCGAGTTCCTGTCCACCACCTGGCCGGGAATCGCCCGGTCGCCGATCGGCTGCACATAGCCCAGCCGGCCGTCCGGCTGCACCGCCACCGTGGTCAGGTAGGCCCAGCCCTTTTGCGCGGTCGGCAGGTATTCGCTCCGGTCCAGCAGGCCGTTATTGATGCCCCACAGGTAACCGTATGTGAAGAAGGCCGTGCCCGAGGTTTCCGGCCCCGGCGCGTGGGCCGGGTCGAGCAGGCTGCGCGTCCAGTAGCCATCGGCATGCTGCGCCTTCTTCAGCGAGGCGGCCATGTCGCGGAACACCTGTTCATACTCGGCGCGGTGCGGGTCGTCCTTCGGCAGGTCGTCCAGCACGCGCGGCAGCGCCGCGAACACCCAGCCCACGCCGCGCGACCAGAAGTCCTTGCCGCCATTGCTGCTCTTGTGCTTCGGGTAGACGTAGCGCACGTCGCGGTAGAACAGCTTGGCCTCCTCGTCGTACATGATCTTGCGCGCATGGGCGAAGTACGCGTGCATCTTGGCCAGATACTGCTGGTTGCCGGTAATGCTGTACAGGCGGCTCATCACCGGCATGCCCATGTACAGCCCGTCGGACCACCACCAGTAGTCATCGTTCGGCGTGCTCATCTGGTATTCCATTACCTCGCGGGCGCGGGCGATCTTCACGGGATCGGGCGAGAGCTTGTACAGGTCCGCATAGACCTGGAAGCATGTCTGCCAGTCGCCGAACAGCACGTGCTCGTCCGTTTCGCCGTAGGTGTACTTCCACTTGGCCTTGTCGGTGGACTTCGCGCCCATCCACTTGTTGTGCTCCGCCCAGTCCTGCGTATAGCGCAGGTATGCGGGGTTCTTCGTGATCTTCCACGCCTCCATATTGCCGGTGTGGTAAGCGGCCACGTTCCAGAACGGCCACTCCCGCGCCGGTGTCGTCTTTTGCCAATAGCCGTTCACCTTGTCCATCACGGCCACCACTTCCGCCCTGCCTTCCGGCTTGTGCGCCGCTTGTTGCGAGGCGCATCCGGCCAGCACGAACACGGCCGCCAGCAGCACGCCTCTCATTGCGTATTGGTTCTTCACCACTTGCTTCATCGATTCCACTCCTTTGGTTTGAACTCCAGCACGCGCACCATCGTCGGCGCGCCCCGTGCCAGTCCTTCGCCATCCGCCTGCCGCACTTCCTGCACGAACAGGTTCAATTCCCCGGCGCGCCGCCAGCGCTCCGGGTCGAGGTTCGGTTCCCAAGCACCCACAGACCCTTCGGTGAGATCGCGCACCGTCCATCCGCCCTTCGCCACGTCGACCAGCGCTGCCGACACACGGCTGCCCCGCTCCTCGTCCCGGAACAGCAGCAGCGCATGGGCGCCCCGCTCGTCGACGACGAGCTGCGGCCGCGAGACGGGGATCGCTTTCGTGCCCATGCCGGACAGGGAGAACAGGGTGCGCCGGAACGGCAGGTCCAGCGTGCCCCAGCCGGCATCGCCCCGGTACACGATGCGGTATTGCGGCACGGTCTCGCCCGCGTTGCGCCAGTAGGTGGCGATGTACGGCCGGCCCGCGCCATCGGCGGCCATCGCGGTCTGGTTGATCAACTCACTGTTCCGCGGCACCCGCGCCGCCACCTCGGCCGTCGCTTCCGTGACCGGCAGCGCCAGCCGGCGCCCCGTGCTGTCTTCCCACGTCACGCCGCCGTCGCGCGAGCGGGCGTAGGCGATGTCGTGGTTGCTGGCCACGTCCGGCGATTCGCGCCAGGTCCAGGAGACGTGTACCGTGCCCTGCCCGTCCACGGCCGCCTGCCAGTAGGCGTTGCGCCTGCCTTCGCCGGAAATCAGGTTGTCGTGCAAGCGCGTCCATCGCCGCGACGACGGATCGTAGCGGTTCACCACCAGGTTGCCCCGGCCGGAACCACCGTCGCGGTACAGGAACAGCATGGCGCCGCCGGCGAGCGGATGGAACTCTGGATAGGTGACGGAACGTTCGTCGCGGCCCGTCATCGGCTCCTCGGCACCCAGCGCGAGCGCATGGGGCGCCACGCCCCGCGCATAGCGCAGCGGCCCGTTGTGGTGGTCGAACGCCACGTGCAGCACGCCGGTGGCGTCCAGCCCGATGCTGATGCTGTTGTGGGCGTCGCGCACATTGCCCCGGTACTGTGTGGGCGCCAGTTCCCATTGCGAGGCGCCCAGCCTGCGCTTGCCCAGCACCACGCGCCCCTCGGCATCGTAGAACGCGATGAACTGCATCGCGCCGTCGCTGACCAGCGCGTGGCGGCGGAAGATCACCGCGTTCACGGAGTTGTCCGCCCACCCGGGCGCCACGTCGACGAGGCGAACATCGGCAAGGTCGGCGCCAAGACCGGCGGCAGGTTCGACGGCACTGCGGCCGGCGAGGTGCGCGCAGCCGCCCGCCGCGACGAGCAGCGCGAGCGCCGCGCCCGGCCGCAGTATCGTCATCCACATCACAGCTTGCCGCGGATGCCGATCTTGATCGTGCGGCCGTCGTACTTCGCGTAGTCCATCCGGGTCTTCTTGCCGCTGCCGTATACGCCGTTGGCGTCCTCGAAGTAATCGTAGGACAGCGTGTTGGACAGGTTCAGCGCATCGATCCGCAGTTCCAGCCTGTCGCTGATCTTGTAGCTGATATTGCCGTCGAGGTAGCCGCGGGCGGCGCGCCAGCGGATCAGGTCATCGCCATTGTTGCGCGGGTTGTCGCCATGCAGCGAGCGGCCCTTGTAGTTCCAGGACAGGCGCACTGCCAGCGGCCCGCGCTCGTAGTAGCCGGTGGCGCTGTAGGCGAATTTCGGCACCGAATTGACTTCGATCTCGCGGCCCGAGGTGGTGATCCAGCGCTGGCTGTTGAACGGGTCGATGTGGGTAAAGCTGGCCAGCGCGCCGAAGCCCTTGAACGGATCGGGGAGGAAGTCGAACGCCTGCTGGTAAGCCAGTTCGTAGCCCTTGAGCACCTGCTCGCCGGCGTTCGAGTAGGTGCGCAGGGTCATCGCCAGGTTGGGATCGACGCGGCCATTGGCATCCTGGAAGATGGGGCCCAGCGCCGTGTCGGGGAGGCCCAGCGAGCCGAAGGTAACGATCTGCGTGGACGATACGGTGGCATCCGTCAGCGTCTTGCGGAAATACGCGGCCGACAGCAGGCTGCCCGGCTTGAAGTACCACTCCAGGCTCGTGTCGAAGTTCTTCGACTGCTGCGGCTTCAGGTTCGGATTGCCGGCGGTGGCCGTGTTGTCGAACTGGTTCGGGATCACGGTCTGCGCGGCGATGATGCCCAGCGAGGCGCGGGAAATCGTCTTGCCCCACGAAGCGCGCCACATCAGCGTGTCCGTCACGTCGAACGCGGCGCTCACGGCCGGCAGCACATTGCTGTACTTGCCCTGCTCCTCATTGGGCGCGTAGGCATTGTTGGCGCCCGTCTGCTTGAAGTTGTCGATATAGGTCTTCGTCTCCGAGTAGCGCACGCCGGCATTGAGGCGCAGCTCGCGGCCGAACACTTCCCCGCGGAAGTCGGACTGGACGAAGGCCGTGCTCACCTTTTCCTGCGCGGTGAAGCTCTGCGCGGGCGTGAACGCGGAGTTCGGGTTGTATTCCAGCGGGTTGAACGTGGCGTAGGTATAGCCCCGGTCGAAGGTGCCCCAGGCGTTCGGCCAGCCGCCGCCCATGTCCAGGTTCGAGATCGGCAGGTTCGACGTCATGCCGGCGCGCAGGCCCGCGTTGCCCAGCTGGTTCAGGCGCGCGGTGGCCAGCGAGGTGCCGTTGCGCTTGTCGATGCCCTTGGTGGTTTCCACGAAGGAGAAGCCGGTCTTCATATGGCCCCTCCAGCCGCCCGGCAGGTCGTAGTCCCAGTCGGCGGCGGCGCGCACCTGCCGGCCCTTGTCGGTCTCCTTCGTCCAGCCCGTGCCGATCTGGAAGCCCTGGAAATTGTTCGGGTCCGTGTAGCTGGTCGGGGAGGACAGCGACGGGTAGACGTGATCGTCGCCATAGTCGATCGTCGAGGTGATGCCGAAGATTTGCCCCGAGAGCGTGCTCTGGTAGGACAGCGCGCTGCTGTTGTTGGCGCTGGCCTGGGCCGTGAACGTCAGCCGGTCGCTCGCCTTGTACGACAGGTTGAGGGCCCCATAACCGAATTCGGTTTCGTCGTTGGCATAGGTCACGCCGCTGCTGTACGAGGTATTGCCGAAGGTGCCGGTCAGCAGGTTCGAGCCCGGGTCGATGCGCACGTCGAGGGGAATCAGGCCGTTGTTGCCCGTCTGGCCGGCCGGCGCGTTGCGGTTGGTGGTGCGGCTGTTGCGAACCAGGATGCCGAAGTACATCTCGTCGCGCTCGTTCTCCAGCTTCGAGTACAGCGTGTCGAGGCTGATGTTCAGCGGGCCGTTCTTGTACTGCAGCGAAGACACCAGGCCGTTGCGCGAGCGGTCGTTCTGCGAGCCGTAGAAGCGGTAGATGCGCGGCAGCAGCGCGCGGTCGACCTGCTCGCGCGTGTAGCCGGAGAGGTTGGCGAGCGGCGAATCGTAGTCCAGCGCCAGCGCGAAGTTGCCTTTCACGGGGCTCTGGCTGCCGTTGAACGAGCTGTTGTAGCCGCCCGTGGCTTCGAAGCCGGAGCGGTTGTTCACGCTGCCCGAATGCGAGCCGCCGATCAGGAAGCCCCAGTTGCCCCAGGTGTTCGAATACAGCGCGAAGCCGGAAGGATCGGTGTGCTCGGACATCGTGTTGTAGCCGGCCGTCAGCCCGTAGCGGATGGTGCGCTTGGGATTGTCGAACGGCCGCGGCGTCTGCAGGTCGACGATGCCGCCCAGGCCGCCTTCGGTGAGCTCGGCCAGCGGCGACTTGTAGAAGTCCACGCGGCCGAACAGTTCGGAAGCGAATACATCGTAGTTGAAGCCCCGCGCCGCGCTGCCGATCGTGCTGGTGGATGTGGTGTTGACGGGCGCGCCGTTCAGCGTCGTCACCGAGTATTCGGTCGGCAGGCCGCGGATCGAGATGCGCTGGCCTTCGGCCGAGCTTTCGTCGCGGTTCAGGATCACCCCCGGCACGCGCTGCAGCGACTCGGCCACGTTCGCCTCGGGGAATTTGCCGATGTCTTCCGCCACGATGGAATCGCGCACGCCGATCGCCTGCTGCTTCAGGTTCAGCGCCTTCTGCAGGCTGGAACGGAAGCCCGTCACGACCACGGTGCTCACCGGGCCAGGGTCAGCGGACTGCGCGGCCGCCGCGGTGTCGGCGCTTGTCGCGCTGGCGGGGTTCGTTTGCGCCCCCGAGGGACTGGCTTGCGGTATGCCGGTGTCCGCGGCGGCCGATGCCTCCTGGGCGCCGGCATGGGGGCCGTAGGCGGCGGCCAGCGCCAGCGGCAGCAGGGTGGCGAGAAGCTTCTTGTTCATCTCCGTCTCCGATTTTGTAGGTTGTCTCGATTGCCTCGAGTTATGGTCACGTTACCACAGACGTTTTTCATCAAACCGATCACGAAATTGAGCGGTTTGCCGCCTCATCCGTAAACCCTTGAGTTCATTGAATAAAGTTTCTCCGAGTATTTTTGGCGATGTGGTAACGTGACCACATCCCCGCCCGAACGGCGTGTGCTCTGGTACAGTCGGGTCCCACATTCAGACAGAACGATCCATGCGCAAGACCAGCAAGCTCAGTGAAGTGGCCAAGATCGCCGGCGTCTCGCCGATCACCGCGTCGCGCGCGATCCGCGGGGTCGGCTACGTTTCCGAGGCGGCGCGGGCCCGGATCATGGAAGCAGCCGCCCAGCTGAACTACACGCCGGACATGCTGGCACGCCGCATGCGCGGCGACAAGAGCAACCTGATCGGCGTGTTCGTCAACAATTATGGCTCGCTCGTGCTGCACGAAGTCACGCGCGCGATCAGCGCGCAAGCGCGGGCGCGCGGCTACGACATCCTGCTGTTCAACGCCGAGCGCTTCGACAGCCCGGAACGCGCGGGCACCGTGGACATGCTCTCCAAGCTGTGCGACGGCCTGCTGCTGGTGATGCCGAACGGCGCCGACGGCTACCTGGACGTACTGGGCCAGCACCGCATGCCCTGCGTGCTGATCGCCTACGATGCGCGCGACGTCGGCCTGCCCGTGGTGGCGCTGGAGAACCGCAACGGCGCGCGCACGGCTGTCGAGCACCTGATCGGGCTCGGGCACCGCCGCATCGCCTTCCTGGCCGGCACGGCGGCGACGGGCCAGAGCGCCGAGCGCGAAAAAGGCTACAAGGATGCGCTGCGCGCCGCCGGCATCCGCGTCGATGCCGCGCTGATCGCCGGCGGCGCGTTCAACCAGGCGGCCGGCAACGCGGCCGCGCAGCAGCTGCTCGACCTGAAACGTCCCCCCACCGCGATCTTTGCGGCGAACGACGAGATGGCCTATGGCGCGATCGACGCCATCCACAGCCGCGGCCTGAAGGTGCCGGCCGATATATCCGTGATCGGCTTCGACGACATCCCCCTGTCCAGCCACGTGTTTCCACCGTTGACGACGATGCGCCAGCCGATCAACGACCTGGCGGCGCGCGCCGTGGCCGACGTGGTCACGCTCGCCCAGGGCGGCACCCTGCCCCCCGCGAAGGTGGCGCTGCCGATGGAACTCGTGATCCGGCAATCGACCGGACCGGCACCGGGCAAATGATGGCCCGCGCCGCCGCCACCGCCCGGCCCTCCCCGGCCGAGATGGCCGAGATGGCCGAAAAGGCCGCCGGTCCGGCGGGCGCGAGGGCGGCGGGCGGGGTTGGGCTGCTCTCGCTGGCCGGCATGCTGGCCTGGCTGCTGCTGGGCGACCTGGGACTGGCGATGCGCGACCGCGCCGCGCTGCCCTCGGGCCTGGAACTGCTGCGCGTGGCAGGCGCTTCCGACACGGCCACCTCGCTGCTGCTGTCCACCGTGCCCGCACTGCTGTCGATGGTCGTGGTGCCGCTGGTGGGCTGGCATTCCGACCGGCACCGCGGGCGCTGGGGACGGCGCCGGCCCTATCTGTTCGTGGCCGGGCCGGCCGGCTGCGCCGCCCTGGCCGGCCTGGCGTACTCCCCGGCGCTGGGCGTGGCGCTCGACTCGGCGCTCGGCGGGTGGTCGCCGGGACCGCAGCCTTGCCGCCTCATCGCGTTCGGCCTGTTCTGGACCGTCTTCGACTGCGCGGCGCTGTGCGCGCTCTCCCTGTTCACGGGTCTCGTCAACGACGTGGTGCCGTTCGGCTGGCTGGGCCGCTTCTACGCGCTGTTCCGCATCGTCGGGCTGGGCGCCGGCATCGCCTTCCACAGCTGGGTCTTCGCGCTGACCGACCATTACCTGGCGGAGATCCTGGTGGGCACGGCGCTCGTGTTTGGCGGCTGCCTGTTCGCCATGTGCGTGGGCGTGCGCGAGCCGGCAGTCCCGCCTCCCGCGGCCGGGCGGCCGCACGGCGTGCCCGCCCGCCTGCCCGCCGGTCTGTTCACCGCGCCGATCCTGTGGGCGATCGCCATGTTCATGTGCGCCGCCGTCACGTTCAATCCCTTCAACACCTTCTACCAGTTCTTCGCCCATGCCAGCGCCGTTCCGAAGGCCACGCTGGGCATGCTCACGGCGGCCGGCTACGCGGTATCGATCTGTTCGGCCTTCGCCATCGGCTGGCTCGTCGACCGCTGCGGGGCGATGCGCGTTTCCGCCGCCGTCATGACGGCATACCTGGCGGTGGCCGCGCTCGGCACGGCGATCGTCGATGACGCGGCCACGTTCCAGGCCGTGTACCTGTGCCACGTGATCGTTTCCGGCGCATGGTGGACGGCGGCGGCATCGATGCCGATGGCGCTGTTCCCGCGCGAGCGCTTCGTGCAGTTCAATGCCACCAAGGATTTCGCCGTCGTGGCCGGCATGATCGTCGTCGGCATCGTGCAGGGCCCGCTGCTCGACCTGTCGGGGCACGACTACCGTTTGACGCTGGGCTGCGGTGCCGTGTTCTCGGCGCTGTGCCTGGCCTGCATGGCGCGCCTGCGCGCCCTTCCTTCCACCTCCACCAGACAGACATGACCAATATGCCATCCCGCCGGCGCGTGCTGCTCGGCACCGCCGCTGCCGTCGGCAGCACCCTGATCCCCGCCGTCGCCACCTCCGCTCCCGCGCATCGCTTCGCCATCGGCGAAAACGACTTCCTGCTGGACGGCAAACCGCTGCAGGTGCGCTGCGGCGAGATCCACTTCGCCCGCGTGCCGCGCGAATACTGGGGGCACCGCCTGAAGGCGATCAAGGCGATGGGCCTGAACGCCGTGTGCGCCTACCTGTTCTGGAACTACCACGAGTGGCGCGAAGGCCGCTACGACTGGAGCGGGCAGCACGACGCGGCCGAGTTCTGCCGGCTGGCCCAGGCCGAGGGGCTTTGGGTGATCCTGCGGCCCGGCCCCTACGCCTGCGCCGAATGGGAAATGGGCGGCCTGCCGTGGTGGCTGCTGAAGAGCCCAGGTGACGCATTCCTCCGCACACGCGACGACAACTTCGTGCAGCCGGCACGTCGCTGGATGCGCGAGGTGGGCCGCGTGCTCGGGCCGCAGCAGGTCACCCATGGCGGCCCGATCCTCATGGTGCAGGTGGAGAACGAATACGGCTTTTTCGGCGAGGACCTGGAATACATGCGCGTGATGCGCCAGGCACTGCTGGACGGCGGCTTCGACGTGCCGCTGTTCCAGTGCAATCCCACCAACGCGGTCGCCAAGACGCATATTCCCGAGCTGTACTCGGTCGCCAACTTCGGCAGCGATCCCGGGCGCGGCTTCGCGGAACTGGCCAAGGTGCAGAAGGCGCCGCTGATGTGCGGCGAATACTACTCGGGCTGGTTCGATACCTGGGGCGCCCCGCACCGCACGGGCAGCCCCGCCAAGGCGGTGGCCGACATCGAGGCGATGCTGGCGGCGAACGGTTCCTTCAGCCTGTACATGGCGCACGGCGGCACGTCGTTCGGCCTGTGGGGCGGCTGCGACCGGCCGTTCCGGCCCGACACCACCAGCTACGACTACGACGCACCGATCAGCGAGGCGGGCTGGGTGGGCGAGAAGTTCGAGGCCTACCGCGCCGGCATCGGCCGGCACCTGCGAGCGGGCGAGCAGCTGCCGCCGGCGCCGGCGCCCATGCCCGTCATGACGATCCCCGCGTTCACGCTGGCCGAGACGGCGCCCGTGTTCGCCAACCTGCCCGCGCGGGTCATCCGCGACGCGACGCCCAGGCCGATCGAGCAGTACGACATCAGCCGGGGCCTGATCGCCTACCGCGTCACCTTGCCGCCCGGCCCGGCGGCCGTGCTGGAAGCGGCCAAGGTGCGCGACCTGGCCTGGGTGACCATCGATGGCAAGGAAGTGGGCACGATGGACACGCGTTACCGGCGCTTCCGCGTGAACCTGCCGGCGCGCGCGAAGAGCACGACGCTGGACATCCTGCTGTACACGATCGCCCGCGTGAACTTCGGCGTGGAGATCCACGACCGCAAGGGCTTGCATGGGCCCATCACGCTGCGGGCCAAGGGCAAGGACCCGGTTGCGCTGGAGAACTGGGAAATCCGCGCGATCGACTTCGATGCAGACGGCGTGCTGCCGCCGCTGAACTGGCAGGCCGGCAAGGTGAAAGGCCCGGCGTTCTGGCGCGGCAGCTTCGACGCCGCCAACACCGCCGACACCTTCCTCGACATGACGAGCTGGGGCCAGGGCATCGTCTGGATCAACGGCCGCTGCCTGGGCCGCTACTGGAGCATCGGCCCGACGCAAACGATGTACCTGCCCGGCCCATGGCTGAAGGCGGGCCGCAACGAGGTCGTGGTGCTCGACCTCACGGGCCCGCAGGACAACCGCATCGCCGGCGTGCCGAAACCGGTGCTCGACCGGCTGCGCCCGGAGCGCGACCTGGTGCGCCCGCCCAGCACGGCGCGCCTTGCGCTGCAGGGCGTGAAACCCGTGCACGAGGGCCGCTTCCAGCCCGGCGGCGCCACGCAGGACGTGCAGTTTTCACAAGCCGCCACCGGCCAGCAATTGTGCATCGAGGCGCTGGATGCGTTCGACGGCAAGCCGTTCGCCGCCATCGCCGAACTGGCCCTGCTGGGCAAGGATGGCAAGACGCTGAACCAGACCCTGTGGACGATCGCCTTTGCCAGCAGCGAGGAAGCGTCGAAGGAAGACGGCACGGCGCTGAACGCGATCAATGGCCAGAACACCGACTTCTGGCACTCGGCCTACAGCAAGACGGTGGCCGAGCCGCCGCACCGGCTGGTGCTCGACCTGGGCGCCCCCTTCGAGGTGGCAGGACTGCGGTACACGCCCCGGCAAGGGCCCGACGGGGTGACGGGACGCATCCGGCGCTACCGTGTCTATCTCGGCGACAAGCTCGTTACCGAAGAGGCTTGAAGGACTGGATAGACGTTCTGGACAGGAGTGCACACTCACCGCGCGCACGGTTGACCCGGCCGGGCGCGCGGCCGAAACTGTCGGGATTCCACATGCATTGAAGGTCTCCCGGCATCCATGGCAACCGTCTCGCAAGCTACCAGCACCACCCTCTCCGGCCACAACCACATCGACGCCCTGCTCGGCAACCTGCCGAACTGGAACTACGTCACCCCCGGCACCAACACGCTGTACTACTCGTTCTCGGTCGCCGGCAATCTCGAAAGCGGCAATTCGATGCTGCTGAGCGCTCCGCAGGCGTTCACCGCCTCGCAGGCAGCCGCCACGCGCGGCGCGATGTCGTACATCTCGAGCCTCACCGGCATCAAGTTCGTGGAAACGGCGGACGCCAACCTGGCGCAGGTGCACTTCGCGAACGCCAACCTGGCCGGCTCGGGCACCGCGGGCCTCGACAGCAACCGCGTCGGCTATTCGTACAACAGCAGCAATGTGATCACCAAGTTCACGGCCGCGTCGTATGTCTACCTCGACAATGCCGAATGGGCTGGCATGAATGCCAACCTCACGAAGGGCACGCAGGGCTATGAAACCCTGCTGCACGAGCTCGGCCACATGCTGGGCCTGAAGCACCCGTTCGAGGGCACGATCAGGCTGCCGACGGCCACTGACAATACCGCCTACACGCTGGAGTCGTACACGCACGCGGGCGGCATCCACTCCACGTTCAGCCCCTACGATATCGCGGCGCTGAAGTGGCTGTACGGCGGCGACGGCTTGGCCGGCAACCTGGGTGTCAATTCCCTGGCGGGCGGCCGCTGGCTGACCGGCACGAGCGCGGCCAATACGCTCACGACCGGCACGGCCAACGACGTGCTGGAAGGCGGCGGCGGCAACGACATCCTGAACGGCGGCGCCGGCTCCGACACGGCGTTCTACAACGGCGCGCGCAGCGCCTACACGGTGACCCGAACCGGCACCGGCTGGAACGTCTCCGGCGCGGAAGGCAGCGACACCCTGTCGAACATCGAGCTGCTGCGCTTTACGGACGCGACGGTCACGCTGACCACGGGCACGCTCGCACTGACGACGCCGGTTTCGAAATCGGAGGCGCCGGACGGCTCGGCCGACGTCTTCGCCACCATGCTGCAGGTCGCGCAATCGAAGGAAGCGGCGCCGGTGCGCGGGGAAGAACCGGCGTGGCGCGGGGCGGACGATATCGACGTGCAGCTGATCGGCCACCACGACCACGCGCACATCGAGCTGGCCTGACCTGCCGGGCCGCGGCGCATTGCAACAAAGTGTAATCCTGCCGCGCGGCGCACGGGCGGCGGGATTATGCTGTCGCCATCACGACAAGAGAGGTTGCAATGGCCATTTACCAGACTTTGCCCTACCTTCCGCCGCTGTCCGAGGCCGACATGGACACGGCGGATCACCTGACGTTCGCGCCGTACAATTTCGATGGCTATGAGAACGGCGCCCTGTTCTCCAGCTCCACGCCGGGCGAGGCCGCCTTCCCGATCTTCAGCTTCACGGCCGTCGCCGGCGGGCTGTACACGATCACCTCCGAGAGCTGGTTCGACCCCTACAACCTGGTCCTGTACGACGCGGATGGCGCGCCGATCGCCGAGGACGACGGCTGGGGCCCCGTGGGCCAGGACGGCCTGAGCTTCATCGCCCCCTACTCCGGCACATATTTCGTGGACGCCTCGTGGGAACAGGCAGCGCCGCCGTACAGCGACGTCGAGCTGTCCATCCTGGAAGACCTGGACACGATTCCGCTGGCGATCGGCCACGGCACGGAGTACGACGACGACATCACCGGTACTTCCGGCAACGACGCACTGTACGGCCACGGCGGCTGGGACCTGCTCGAAGGCGGCGGCGGCAATGACCTGCTCGACGGCGGCAGCGGCATCGATACGGCCTGGTACGCCGGCAGGCTGGCCGAGTACGACGTGACCACGGCCGGCCATCGGCTGTTCGTCACCGACGCCGTGGGGCTGGATGGGGCGGACACGCTCGTCGACGTCGAGCGGCTCGACTTTGAAGACGTGGCACTGGCCTTCGACGTGGACGGCACCGCCGGCGAAGCCTACCGGCTGTACCAGGCCGCGTTCGACCGCATGCCGGACGAGGGCGGCCTGGGCTTCTGGATCCATCAGCTGGACAGCGGCGCCAGCCTGCACTCGGTGGCCGCCGGGTTCGTCAACTCCGAGGAATTCCGAGGCGTCTACGGCACCAATCCCAGCAATGCCACCATCATCACGGGCTTCTACGAGCACGTGCTCAACCGCGCACCGGATGTCGGCGGCATGAACTACTGGCTCGATGTCCTGGATAACCAGAAGGACAACGTGGCCGGGGTGCTGACATCGTTCAGCGAGAGCCAGGAGAATTTCGACCAGCTGGTGGGGGTGATGCAGAACGGGATGGCGTACCAGATCTGGGCTTGATCGACGCTTGCGCGGCACCGTGCCATTTCCCCCAACGGCAAGAGCTGGGGTGCCTCTGACAAGACCGGTGACAGGCTCCGATTTTCGAGCAACATTTGTCGAGGCTGAAAACCGGTGACAGGCACCGCTTTTCTGGCAATATTTCTCCAGCTTAACGCGCCTTGAGATCCCTCCCCGTGGCGGCCCAGTAGATGCCGCCATACAGGTGATGGCGGAACACCGGGTCGCCATAGGTGGCCGGCAAATGGCCGAGCGCCGTGTAGAAGGCGCGGCCACCGTCGTACTGCTGGTACCAGCTGATCGGGTGGAAGGCGCCCATGCCCTTGCCCTTGCCGGTCTCCGGACGGTAGGTCGATTCATCGACGGACAGCAGGTAACGCAAGCCCTTCGACTCGGCGGCGCCGTACTCGTACCACTCCTCCGTCACCAGCGTGCGCGGCGCGAAGCGCTCCATGCCGGGGAAGTTCGCATCCTCCACCTTCAGCACGGCCGACTGCACGGCCGGATGCGTGACGAACATGTGGCCGACGAGCTTGCGGTACCACGGCCAGCCGTATTCGGTATCGGCCGCCGCGTGCACGCCGACAAAGCCGTTGCCGGCGCGGATATAGCGCTCGAAGGCGCGCTGCTGCTCGTCGTCCAGCACGTCGCCCGTGGTGGACAGGAACACGACGGCCTTGTACTTGGCCAGCTCCTTGTCGTTGAAGACGCGGTTCGCATCCTCGGTCCAGAACACATTGAAATCATGCAGCCGCCCCAGCTCGCGCAGCGCCGCCACGCCCTCGTGGATCGACTCGTGATGCCAGCCCGCCGTGCGCGAAAACACCAGCACATCGAACTGCGCCGCCATCGCCGGCATGGCCGCGAAGGATGAAACTGCCAGAAGCGCGATCCGTGATATTCCCATGATTGCTCCCAGGTAATGTTGTAAAAAATCGGGGACTGTCCCCTGTTGTTGAAGCGCTACGCTTTTGTTGTGGCGGCGCTACTTCGGCAGGGCCAGCGTGGTGCGCGAGGTGATGGCGTCGGAGGCGCCGCCGAGGGTGAACTCGTAGGTGCCGGGGGTGCGTTGCCAGTCGCGCGTCCTGGCGCTCCACACGCCGAGGATGCGCGGGTCGACGGTCACGCTGACGGTCTTGCGCTCGCCCGGTTGCAGGGCCACCTTGTCCCAGCCGGCGAGGCGGCGCGGGGCTTCCCAGCCGGCGGCCTTGGCAGTCGAACCGGCGGGGCCGACGTAGACCTGCGGCACGGCTTGCCCGGCGCGCTGGCCGGTGTTCGCCACGGTGAAGGTCAGCACGACCTTGCCGCCATCGTTGCGCGCTTTCAGGTCGCCGTATTCGTATGTGGTGTACGACAACCCGTGCCCGAACGCGAACAGGGGCTTCTTGCCGGTCTTTTCGAACCACTTGTAGCCGACGGCCGCGCCCTCGATGTTGTAGTCGGTGCTGTAGCGCCCTTCACGGTCGTTCGGGTTGCCGTCGATCTTCGGCCGCGGCAGCTGCGCTTCCGAGGCGGGGAAGGTGGCGGCCAGGCGGCCGGAGGGGTTCACCTCGCCCGTCAGCAGCCGCGCGATCGCCTCGCCGCCGGCGGAGCCGGGGAACCAGGCGGCCAGCACGGCGCTCACATTGTTAAGCCAGGGCATGGTGACGGGGTTGCCCGTCTCCAGCACGACGACCGTGCGCTTGTTGGCGCCCGCCACGGCGGCGATCAGCGCGTCCTGGTTGTCCGGCAGGGACATCGACGGCGCATCCACGCTCTCGGCCGCCCACTGCGTGGCGAACACGATGGCAAGATCGGAAGAAGCGGCCGCTCGCGCAGCCGCAGCGGCATCCTTGCCGTCGACGTAGGTCACGCGCGCTTTCGTGCGCGCCTGCAGCGCCTTCATCGGCGAGGACGGCAGCCACACGATCGGCCCCGGGAAGGTCTTCGGTCCCTCGCCCTTCACGGCGCTGCCGCCGTGCGGGTGCACCTGGGCGGCGCCGCCGCCCGAGATCACGGCCTTGTCGGCATGCCCGCCGATGATCACGATGGACTTCACGTCGGCGGCGAGCGGCAGCACGTTGCCTTCGTTCTTCAGCAGCACGCTGCCCTCTTCCGCCACCTGGCGCGTTACCTTCGCGTGCGCGGCGAAGTCGATCTTCTCGGGCTCCACCTTCGGCTGCGGCGCATCCATCAGGCCGTTCGCGTACATGGCGCGCAGGATGCGGCGCGCCATGTCGTCCAGGCGCTCTTTCGGCACGTGGCCGTTGTCCACGGCTTCCTTCAGCGCCGGGCCGAAGTACATCGACTTGTCGAACGGCCAGCCAGATTGCTGGTCCAGGCCCCCGTTGGCCGCCTGCGTGGTCGAGTGCGTGGCGCCCCAGTCGGACATCACGAAGCCCTTGTAGCCCCAGTCCTTCTTCAGCACCTGGTTCAGCAGCCAGTCGCTCTCGCACGCGTACACGCCGTTGACGAGGTTGTACGAGCACATCACCGACCCGGGATCACCCCGCTCGATCGCGATACGCATCGCCAGCAGGTCGGACATCTGCCCGGCCGCCTCGTCGATCTTCACGTCGATCGTGTTGCGGTTCGTTTCCTGGTCGTTGAACGCGAAGTGCTTGATCGTGCCGACGATATGGTTCGACTGGTTGCCGCGGATCTGCTCACCGGTGATGACGCCGGCCAGCAGCGGATCCTCGCCCGCATACTCGAAATTGCGGCCGTTGCGCGGATCGCGGTGCAGGTTCACGGCGCCGCCCAGGATCACGTTGTGGCCGGACAGGCGCGCCTCGCGACCGATCATCGCGCCCGCCTCGTACGCCAGCTTCGTGTTCCAGCTGGAGGCCGTGGCCAGCCCCGCCGGCAGCGCCGTGCGCTCGCGCGGCGCCGGCGACGGCTGCGTGGCCACGCCCAGGCCCGCATCGGTCTGCCACTGCGGCGGGATGTTCAGCCGGGGAATACCGGGCACATAGCCTGCCGTGTACGGTATCGCCTCCTTCGGCGGCTTCACGCCCTGGAACTCGGCACCGAAATAGCCGAACACGAGGAGCAGCTTTTCCGCCTGCGTCATCTGCGCCACGGTGTCCCGGGCGCGCTGGTCCGGATCGGGCGCGGCGTGCGCAGTGCTTGCAAAGGCCGCCGCCAGGGCGACCGCCACTACTTTCTTCATCAATGCCATTACAGTTTCACCGTCACTGGTTTGCCTTCATAAACGACTTCCTTGTCGGAAGCATCGAACGTCTCGGAGCTCGAGACGCCTGGCTTCACGAAGTGCACGCGGAACGTGCGTTTCGCGAGCATGCCCTGGTAGCCGTCGCCGGAGCGCTGGCCGATCGTGAGCGTGCCAGCCTTCTCATTCCAGGTCAACGGAATACGCGAGTACTTGCCGCGCTGGTAGTCCTCGGTCACGCCATCGTCCTCGTAGAAGCTGAACTGGCCGTTCGCGCCCGTGTACACCTTCAACGTGATCGGCGCATCCGGCTTCTCGTCCACGTACTGCGTCACGGGACCCATCGGCACGATCGAGCCGGCCTTCACGAACAGCGGCATGCGCGTTTCCGGCGCCGCCGCCGTCACGGTACGGCCGCCCTGCAAGCGTTCGCCCGTGTAGTAGTCGTACCACTGCGCACCCTTCGGCAGGTAGACCTTGCGCTCGCGGCCGCCGTACTCGTACACCGGCGCGACGAGGAAGGCATGGCCGAACAGGTATTCATCCTTCACGTCCTTCGAACCCGGATCGTTCGGGAAGTCCATCACCAGGCCGCGCATGATCGAGCCTTCGTCGAAGTACGTGCTCGACGCGGTCGCGTAGATATAGGGCATCAGGCGATAGCGCAGCTTCAGGTACCACACCATGGAATCGCGCATCGGCGAGCCTTCCGGCGAGATCAGGTGGATCTCGCGCTTCACGACTTCGCCGTGCGAGCGGAACAGCGGCGTGAACGAGCCGAACTGCCACCAGCGCAGGTTCAGCTCGCGCCATTCCTTCAGGTCTTCTTCCTTGACCTGCGCGCCGCCGATGCCGCGGTTTTCCTGCGCCGAGCCCAGCTCGCCGCTCTGGAAGCGGGTTTCCTGCGCATAGCCGCCGATATCATGCGTCCAGTTCGGAATGCCGGACATGGTGGAGCCCACGCCCGCCGAGATCTGGTCATACAGGTTGTTCCAGCGGCCCACCGTGTCGCCGCTCCAGATCGCCACGTAGTTGCGCTGCACGCCGGCAAAGCCGGAACGGGACAGGATGAATTGCCGTTTATTCGGCTGGTCGCGTTTCAGGCCGTCGTACAGGGCCTGCGTCTGCAGCAGGCTGTAGGAGTTGAACGTGATCTCGCCGGGGCCGTAGATCGTGGGCCCGATCAGCTGCTTGAAGTCTTCCAGGCGGCTGTTCGACAGCACGTCCGGCTCCGTATTGTCCAGCCACCACGCATCGAAGCCCAGGTCGACCAGCTTGGTCTTCATCTGGCGGTAGTAGATGTCGCGCGCTTCCTTGGCGTACGGCGAATAGTGGCTGTTCTTGTAGCCCGGGCCCACCCAGTCCAGTGCGCCATCCTCGACGTTCTTGGTCCACATGTGGCCCTTGGCCTTCAGTTCCTGGTAGTTCTCCGTGTTCTCGTAGAACTTGCCCCAGACGGACAGCATGATCCGGGCATTCATCCTGTGCACTTCATCGACCATGCCCTTCGGGTTCGGGAAACGCTTGGGGTCCCAGTCGTGCGAGCCCCAGCCGTTCTCGGGCCAGTAGAACCAGTCCTGCACGATGTTGTCGAGCGGCCAGCCGTTCTGGCGGTAGGTCTTCACCGTGTCGAGCAACTGGTCCTGCGTCTCGTAGCGCTGGCGCGACTGCCAGAAGCCATAGGCCCACTTCGGCATCAGCGGCTGGGCGCCCGTCAGCACGCGGTAGCCGCCGATCACATTGTCGATACTGGTGCCGCGGATCACGTAGTAGTTCAGGCCTTCGGCGATCTCGGACGAGAATTGCAGCGAATGCCGCTCCGGTTTCGGCAGCGGGTTGTTGTGCGCCACGTAGATCATGCCGCCTTCCGGCTTCCACTCGAGCTTGAAGTCCACCGGCTTGTTGGCGGCAAAATCCACCTCGAAATTGTGGTACCACGGGTTCCAGCCCTGGCGCCACACATCCATCACCTGCTTGCCGTCGATCGTGAGCGTGGCGTAATCGGATGAGTACAGCTTCATCTTGTGAACGCCCGGCTTGTCGGAGGCGAGCTTGCCTTCCCACACGACCTTCACATCCTTCAGGTCCTTCAGCGGCTTCAGTTCCTTCGGCCAGAACTCGGCCACGTCCTTCAGGTACTGGTAGTTGATCTTCTCTTCGCGGCGCTCCAGCGCCAGCTTGCCGCCGATGTAGTAGCGGGCCGTCAGCGCGCCTTCCTTGCCTTGCGCGTCCGTCAGCTTCAGGTCGCGGTTGATCGCGCCGTAGGGGCGCGGGTCGCCGAAGCGGGTGATGCCGTTGTTATCCCACAGGATGCCGTAGTTCTTGTCCGACACCACGAGGGGAATGGCGATATCCATATTGTGCTGCAGCAGGTCGACATCCTCGCCATTCAGGTTGACCTGGTTGTTCTGGTGCTGGCCGGTGCCGTAGAACGCATCCTTCGTGCCGAAGTTGAAGCCCTGCTTCACGGCGAGGTAAGGCTTGCCGCCCACGGTCACCGGCTGCATGTCCTCGGCATCCTGCTTCAGGAACACGGCGCCGCCCTTGTCGGCGAACTGCACGCGGCCATCCTTCAGCGACACGTTGGCCACCAGCTTTTTCGTGGCCAGGCTCAAGCTGTCGCCCGTCTTCTTCACGTCGAACGTGCAGGCGCACGGCTTGGCGATCGTCATCAGGGAAGGCGTCAATTCCTTGCCCGCCTGGTCCACCTTCACCACGTGAACGATATTGTCGGCCATGACCTGCAGCCGGATCTCCCTGGCTGCGCCGCTATCGGGCGCGATCGTCACGCCGGTGGCGGTCTGCTGGAACGTGCCGGCCCAGGCCGGCGCACCGGCGGCCACCATCAGGCAAGCCAGGCTGATTGTCTTCAACTGCATTTTCATCATTGGTAAGTCCCCAGTTTGATCTTGAGTACCGTCGGCGTCGCGCCGAAATTGAGGCCGTAGTCGATCTGGTCGCCATTCCACACGCGCTCCATGACCCAATTGCCCTTGCCGTCGTATTGCCCTTCCTCGACCCGCGCATACATGGACGACTTGCCGGCATTGCGCCCGGCAGGGTCGAACTTGATGCGCGCGTGCTGGGCGACGACGATGAATTCGTTGTCGCCGACCTGCGCGACGGCCAGGCCGCCGTTCGGCTTGTCCGTGCCTTCGATCGGGTCGTTCTTCGCCATCGAATCCCCGAACTGGCGCTGGCGGAAGCTGACAGTCGCCTTCCAGCCATCGAGCGCGATATCCTGCGGCTTGCGGTCATCGTGTTCGAACACGCCGCGCGTGCGGCCTTCGAAGCCCCACCTGGCCCATTCGCGCATCATCGGGCGGAACGCGCCGTACACCTTGCCGAACGGCTCGGTCATCGTCTTGTCCCACGCCTTCGCACCCAGCGGGTAGTTGCTGAATTCGAAGTAATCGATGCCGAACGGCGCGAAGCCGATGCCGCCCTGCCCGAACACGGCATAGGCCACGCGCGCGAAGTCTTCCGAATTGCCGATCTCCGGCACGAACAGCGGATTGTCCTTCGTGTGGAACTGCTTCAGGGTGGCGGCGATCTTGTCGGATTCGTGCAGGTAGATATCCGGCCCTGCCACGTCGATGTGCGGGGCGGCCGCTTCATAAATGCCGAGCACGTCGTAGGTCGGACCGCCGCTGGCGAAATTGCCGCGCCACGGTGCCATCGGCTCCACCGGGTCGCGCAGCGCGTTGTTGACGAACATCGGCAGGTCGTAGACCGCGCGGCCGGCTTTCGCGATCTCCTCGATGTAGCTCGCCACCGCCCAAGTGTGGAAATACTGGTCCGCGTACTCGCCGTACACTTCCTTCCACGTGCCGCCGGCCTTTCCCAGGTTATTGGCCGAACCGCGGGGCGGCTTCTGCTTCGCCACCACGGCGGCCGGCACCGGCGAGTTGAACGCCTGTTGCGCGGCCGGGCCATGGTCGCGCACCAGGCCGTAGGTGCCCACCTCGTTCTGCACCTGCACCATGATCACGGTCTGGCGGTCGCCATCGATCCGCTTCAGGTGCTTCATGAACTCGACGAAGGCGCGCCGGTCGGCTTTCAGGGTCTCCCCGCCGAAGGGCGAATGGCTGTAGCTGCTCTTGCCCTTCTCGTCGACCATGCGCGGGAAGCGCTTGTTGTCGAACTTGACCCATTCGGGCAGGTAGGCGGGCGCCGTGTTCTTCCAGGTGCCGAACCACAGCAGCACCAGGCGCACGTCCTTCTCGCGGGCTTGCTTGACCAGGGTGTCGACGAAACTGAAGTCGAACTTTCCTTCCACCGGCTCGACCTGCTCCCAGGCGACGGGGATCTCGAGGGTATTGGCCTGGGCATCGGCGATGGCGGCCCATACCTCGGGCAGCGCCTTCGGGTAGTTGCTGGAGTTGTGCGCCTGGCCACCCAGGATCAGGTAAGGCGCGCCATCCACGAGCAATGCATGGCGGCCATCCTTGGTGACGACGCGCGGCAGCTCGGCGGCCATGGCCGCCGACACCATCATCGCGCAGGCACCGGCCAGCAAACCCGCCTTGAACATCGGCTTGGCGAATGCTTTCATGGGCTCCCTGTCAGAACGAATAGTTGAGGCGCGCCGAATAGCGCGGACCGGAGACGAACCAGGCACGGCCCATCATGCCGATCCCCTGCTGCATCAGCTGCTTGTACTTGGAATCGGTCAGGTTGGTACCGTCGACGAGGATCTGCGTGCGCTCGTTGATCTGGTAGGAGATCGATGCGTCGAGCTGGCCGTAGTCGTCCACCCACGTCGGCAGGGCCCAGCCGATATTGGTGGCGCCGCGGGTCGGGCTGTTCGGGTTGGTATCCGTGCCGTTGTCGCCGCGCGTGCCGTTCACGTTCACGCCCTGCAGGTTCTTCGAGCGCCAGCTCCACGCCGCGCGCGCCGACCACTTGCCGTAGTCGTACAGGATCGCCAGGTTGTACGAGTTCTTCGACAGGTATTGCAGCGGCAGGTTGCCGAACGACTGGCCGTTGGTGTCGCAGCCGTTCTGGTTCAGGTTGATGTTGGCGGCCGTATTGCCGACCGCGCAGTAGGCGGTGAACTTGTCGTTGTACAGCGTGGTGCTGCTGCTCACATACGTGTAGTTCGCCTGTACGCCCAGGCCCGCCCATGCACCCGGCAGCTTGTCGAAGTACTGCTGGTAGGCGATTTCGTAGCCGGTGGCACGGCCGCGCGCCCCATTGACGGGTGCCGTCACGCTGAACGTGTACGGCTGGCCGTTCACGTCCGCCAGCTCGTAGCCGTAGGTCTGGTTGACGATCACGTCTTTCAGGCGCTTGTGGAATATCGCCATGGTGATCGAGCTGGACTTGCCGAAGTACCATTCACCGGTCAGGTCGACCTGGTCGGACTTGATGGGCCGCAGCATCGGGTTGCCCTTGCCTTCGCCCGTCTGCGACACGTTGTTGACGATCAGGCTGGGGCCCTCGCCCGTCGTGGTGGCGCCCTGCGTGAGCGTGGTGTAGCCCTGCAGCTGCGAGAAGTCCGGCCGCGAGATCGCCTTGGCGAGCGCGAAGCGGAATTGCAGGTCGGGGCGCGCCTGCAGGCGCAGGTTCAGGCTCGGCAGCACGTTGCTGTACGAATTGTCGTAGGCGCGCGCCGCTTCATACGCCGGCATGTCCGGGATGGTCACGCTGCCCGGCTTGCCGTTCAGGTACATCCTGTCCCGGCTGTCGTTCTTGAACGTCGTGTAGCCGTGCGCGTTCATGTCCGTCTTCACGTAGCGCACGCCGATGTTGCCGTCGACCGGGTACTTCAGGTCGTCGAAGCCGAAGCGCAGCTGCGTGTAGAAGGCCTTGGTCTTTTCCGACTGCTCGTTGATGCCGGCCGGATTGCCGCCGAACTTGGCCGGGTTCCAGGCCGCGCAATTGCCGTCGACGGGCGGGTTTTCGCGGCACAGGATCTGGAAGAATTCGTGCAGCTGCGCATAGCTTTGCGGGTAGCCGGTCGCCAGCGACACGCCAGGGAACACGACGGCCGGCACGCTGGCCTTGCCGTTGAAGAAGTTCGGGAACGTGCCCAGGATCGTCGGCGCGGCGAAGCGCGGGTCCGACATATAGGCCAGGTTGCCGTTCAGGTGGCCCATCCAGGAAGCCGTGATCGCATCCCAGTTGTAGTCCGGGTTGGAATTCTCGTTGATCGAGTCGCGCTTGGTGAAGCGCACGCCGAAGCGCAGGTCGCGCAGCACCGGGTGGTCGAACGTATACTTCGCGTCGCCCTTCCACGCCTTCGATTCCGCTTCGCTGCGGTCCATGTGTTCCTGGGTGAAGTTCCAGTAGTACTTGCTCGGGTCGGCCAGGTGGGCGCGGTCGGCATCCGTAAAGGTCAGGCGTGGCAGGCGACCGGTCAGGTCCAGCGTTTCGCTCGGCATCTTCACCGCGGTGGCCACGGTGGAATCGAAGCCGTTCGACTTCGCCTTGATGCGCTGCAGGTCGGACGTGAAGGTCCAGCGGTCGTTGGCGCGCCATTCCAGGTTCCAGGAGACGTCGGTCGTGTCCGACTTGCGGTTGGCGATCCGGGTATCGGCGCCGAAGTCGATGCCGTTCTCGGTCGGGGCGGCCAGCGTGCCGGTCAGGAACTGGCCGTTGGCGCCGTAGGTGGAGTTCGGGCTTGCCGTGATCTTGTACGCATCGGCGGAAGAGAAGATTGCATTCTCATCCCAATCCATCTGGTATTTGGACTTGAAGAAGGTGACGTGCGAACGCAGGTTGGCATCCTTCTTCCATTGCAGCGCGCCGTACATGCCCTGGCGCTCGCGGTTGAAGTTCAGGGTGCGCCATTGCGCGCCCTTCGGAATCCATACGGTCCGGCCGGCTACCACGTTATCGCGCGGGTAGTATGGCTCGACCTGGAACGCATCGGTGCGGGTATTGCTCTCCGAGTGGGCGAGGTCGACCAGCACGCCCACCTCGCCGATGCCGGTCTTCCAGCGGTTCGACAGCAGGATCGAGGCCGACGGCGACCACTTGCCGCGCTTGAGCTCCGAGTAGGCGGTGGATGCCGACAGCGACACCTTCGGCCCCTTGAAGTCGAACGGCAGCGCGGTGCGCAGGTTGACCAGGCCGCCGATGGCGCCTTCGATCTGCTCGGCGGACGGGTTCTTGTAGATGTCCAGGCCGGCCATCAGCTCGGGCGGCACGTCCTCGAAGTTCAGCGAGCGGCCGCCATTGGCCGAAAACGAATCGCGGCCATTGAGCTCGGAGCGCACGTAGGACAGGCCGCGGATCGATACACCGGAACCCTCGACGGAATAGTGTTCCGGGTCGCCGCGCGACATCGTGCGGTCGATCGTCACGCCGACCACGCGCTGCAGCACCTCGGTCACGGACTTGTCGGGCAGCTTGCCGATGTCGGCGGCCACGATGGAATCGACGATCTCGTCCGAATTCTGCTTGATCTTCTGCGCATTCTCGAGCGAGGCGCGCTGGCCCGTCACGACCACGGTCGCGGTGGCGCCGGGATTGCCGGCATCGGCCGTCTGCGCGTGGGCCGCGCCGGCCAGGAAGGCGATCTGCGCCGATGCCAGCGCCATCGCGGTAAGCTTAAACTGTTTCACCTGCATCTCCTTGAAAATTTATTTGTCCGGGCCAGGGTTGCCGCCGCGCGTCGCGGTGGCGCTCTTTCGTTCAGCGCAGTTGTGCGCCGATCACCCTCGCCTCACCCAGCTTCAGTTTCAGAATCACGGTCTTCGCATCCGCGCGCACGCGCACGGTGCCGGCCCCGTTGCCCGGTTTCGCCCTGACGGTCGCCGACGTCACTTTCCCGTCGCGCCATGTCACGTCCACTTCGTATCCTCCGCGTGCCCGCAGGCCCGATACCGAGCCGCTCTTCCACGCCGCCGGCAACGCCGGCAGCAGGTGCAGCACGCCGTCGTGCGATTGCAGCAGCATTTCGCAGATCGCCGCCGTGGTGCCGAAATTGCCGTCGATCTGGAATGGCGGGTGCGCGTCCAGCAGGTTCGGGTACATGCCGCCGGCCGTGTTCTCTTCGGTTCCCGGCTTGTGCTCTTGCGTGCGGGCGCCGGGCGTGGCGATCACGCCGCGCAGCATCGCGTGGGCCCTGTCGCCGTCGCCCAGGCGCGCCCAGAACGCGGCCTTCCATGCCATCGACCAGCCGGTGCCGGCATCGCCGCGCGCGGCCAGCGACACGCGCGCGGCCTGCGCCAGCGCCGGCGTGCGACCCGGGGTGATCTGCCGGCCGGGGAACACCCCGAACAGGTGCGACACGTGGCGGTGATTGTCGTTCGGCGTGTCGAGGATCGGGTCCTGCTTTTCCTCCATCCATTCGAGCAACTGGCCCCAGCTGCCGATCTTCGGCGCGGCCAGGCGGTCGCGCGCGGCGGCCACCTGCCCCGCGAAGGCCACGTCCGTCTTCAGCTCGGCCGCCGCTTCCACGGTGTTCTGGAACAGGTCCCACACGATCTGCTGGTCGTACGACACGCCGTCCTCGACGGGGCCGTGTTCCGGCGACCAGCCGTTCGGCGCCACGAGCCTTCCCGGTCCGCCGCCGCGGTCAGGGAGTTCCTTCAGGTAGTCAAGCCAGAACTGGCTCACCTCCTTCAGCAGCGGATACGCAACCTTTTCCAGGAATGCCTTGTCGCGTGTGAACGCGTAGTGCTCCCAGAAGTGCTGCGCATACCAGGCGTTGGCCGTCTTGTTCCACTTCCACTGCATGTAGCCGAACGGGTTCGTTTCGGTGCGCACCGTCCAGCCGCGCACCGGCTTGCCGTCCTTGCGCAGGAAGGTCTCCACGACCTGCCCATCCTCGGCATCGCGCGACGGGTTGGCCGCGCTCTCGGCCACCAGGCGGCGGTACGAGGGCACCATGGCTTCCACGAAGCCGAACAGGGGCTCGGTTAGCTCCGACAGGTTCGCCACCTCGGCCGGCCAGTAATTCATCTGGATGTTGATATTCGTGTGGTAGTCGGCATTCCACGGCGGCGTGAGGCTGTTGTTCCACAGGCCTTGCAGGTTGGCCGGCAGCGGCCCGCGCGAGCTGCCGATCAGCAGGTAGCGGCCGTACTGGAACACTTGCGCTTCCAGTTCCGGGTCGTTGCCCCGGCGCGTGTATTCGGCCAGGCGGCGGTCCGTCGTCAGCGCGCGGCGCTCCACCGCAGCCGTGCCCACGTCGAGCTCCAGGCGGCCGAACAGGCGCTTGAAATCGTTTTCGTGCTCGCCCTGCAAATCGGACCATGGGCGTGCCGCCGCGCGGCTCACTTGTTCGGTCACGCGCGGGAGCGGGTGCGGGCCCTGGAAGTTCGCCGCGCCATTACGCGCGTAGCTGGTACCGGCGCCCAGCACGAGCGTCACGGCGTCGGCCTGCTCGAAGCGGACCGTGTCGCCTTCCATCACCAGCTTGCCGCCCTCGTTCATGACTTGCACCTGGGCCGCGTAATCCATCTGGTTCGACGTCAGCGGCTGGTGCGCCGGCGTCCACTGGTTGCCCCGCTCGCGCGGCACCACGAAGCCGGCCAGCGAACCGGTGGCGTGGATGCGGTTGCCGAAGGCGTTGATGTGCGCGCCGTGCTGGTCGGTCAGGCGCACCACGCCCGTGTGGGCTCCCGGCCGGTCGGCCGTCAGGCGCACCACGATCACGCCGGCCGGATGGCTGGCGATCGTTTCGCGGCGGTAGCGCACCCCGTTGTGCACATAGGTGACCGTGTGCAGCGCGCGCGCCAGGTCCAGCGTGCGCGCATAGCCCGTGGCGGCGGCATGGCCCGGCAGGTCGATGTACAGGTCGCCGAACGGCTGGAAGGCGCCCATCGACTGCGCGTCGCCCGTCCACAGCGTGATGTCGTTGAATTGCACATGCTCGCGCGCCGGCTGGCCGAACACCATGGCGCCGATGCGGCCATTCCCGACGGGCAGCGCCTCGCGCTCCCAGCCGTCGGCATTGTCCGTGGCCGGGCGGTCGTAGCGCAGCGTGAGGTCGGGCGCCGCGTGGGCCGCGGCCGTGAAGCACAGCGTGGCGAAAAGGACCCGCATCATGGCGCCATCTCCCCGTACACGATGCCGCGCCCGGCGGTACTCATGTAGACGCGGCCGACCACGTTCATGTCGCCCACGATGAAGCGCCCGTCGCCCGGCCCGCCATACTGGTGCGCGTCGTCGTTGATGCGCACCCAGTTCGCGCCCTCGTCGGTGGAGCGCCAGATGCCGCGCAAGCCGTCGATCGTGCCCCAGAGGTAGACGGCCGGATAGCCGCCTTCCCGTTCGGCCTTGCCGAAACCGACGGCACCGGCGTACGTCGCGTCCCTGATCGCGGCGAACGTGGCGCCGCCATTCGTGGAACGGGCAAGGCCGCCGTTCCTCAGGGCCACCCACACGTCGCCCGAGCGGCCGGGCACGGCCCGCACGACATCCGAGCCCCCCTCCGGCAGCCGCGCCGTCACGCTGAAGGTGCGGCCGGCGTCGGCGCTGGCCAGGAAGGCGCCGTCCTGGTAGGCATAGAAGCGGTTCCCGTCGACCGGGTCCGCGACGGGGCGCGCGCCATCCAGGCCGGTCACGGTGGTCCAGGTATCGCCATCGTCCGTGGATCGGAAAGTCACGCGCGACCTTTCGGGACTATGCAGCAGCACCTTGCCGTCCGCCGACAGCGCGAGCTGTCCCTTGGTGCCGTTCATACCCCGCGCCAGGCGCCACTTCGCACCCCCATGGCGCGTGACGTAGATCGACTTTCCCACCCGCGCCAGTACCTGCGGCTGCATGCCGGCGTACGCCAGGCCGAACGTGGTACCCATCTGCGGCTCGTGGATGCGGCCATAGTTCCGCGGGTCAGTGTGGATGAAACCGTCGTAGTCGCCGATCGTGGACACCAGCGGCGCGCCGGCGCGGCTGACGAGGCCCAGCGGCACCGTTTCCTCCAGGCCCTTGACGTCGAAGCGCCAGACGGTGGGAACCGCGTCGAGGTTGGACGTCTTGAACACGCCGTTGCCTGACGTGACCCAGGCGGCCCGCGGGTCGAAGGGATCGAAGGCGATCGTGCTGGCCCAATGGATGGCATGGCCCTTCACCCAGGGCACGCCGGCATGGTCCATCCGGAAGCCGCGCGCGACGAGGTCGGTCCAGCTCGCGCCGCCATCGGTGGACAGGTAGAAGCGGTCGCCCTTCGCGTCCCCCTTCTCGCCGCTTTGCCGCGCATACAGGCTGATGGTGGAAGCGAGCAGCCGGCGCGGATCGGCGCGGTCGACGCTGATGCCGGAGTAAGCGGCGCGCGGGCCCTTCGGCGTCACGTCCTGGCCGGCGCCGGAGGCGATGGCGTACTTGCGCACGGCGCCGCTGTCCATCTTTTCGTCGCCGCGCGGGTGCGGGCCGGCCCCGTTGGCGAAGGTCACGTACAGGTGGCCCAGGCCGTCGAGCGCGGCGCGCTGCGGCATCAGGCCGCCGGGCGTGGCATCCATGGGCTGGAACGTCCTGCCGCCGTCGTCGCTGCGAAACAGATTGGTGCCGGCGCGCGACACGCCGACGAACAGCCGCTCGCTCCTTCCACCCTTCACGCTGGCCGGATCGGGCAGCACGAAGGCGATGCCGGCGCCGTTCGGCGTGGCCGCCACGTCCAGCCCCCGCACGTGCTGCCACGTCGCACCGAAATCGTCGCTGCGGAACAGGCCATTGGCGCGCGTGCCCACGTACAGCACGTTGGAAGCGCCGGGATCGACGGCCAGCCGTTCGCCGTTGTTGCGGCCGGGGCCATTGCCGTGGGTCTTGAACTGCGCCGTCACATCGGTGACGGCGAACGTCTTGCCGTAGTCGCGCGAGCGCAGGATCGCCGTGCGGCCGCCGTTGTGATACGCGATGCCTGCCAGCAGGTAGAGCCTGGCCGGGTCGCGCGGGTCGACCGCCAGCGAATCCACGCCGAGCAAGCCCGTCTGGTCCTCCGACACCCAGTCCAGCAGCGGCGTCCAGCGATCGCCCGTCCACCTGTAGGCGCCGCCGACGTCCGTGCGGGCATATACCACGCCCTGCTCCGCCGTCGGGACCACGGCCGACACGAAGCCGCCGCCGCCGATCGCCACGCTGCCCCAGCGGTAGCCGGTCAGCAGCGGTTGCAGGATCGGGTCCATGGCCCGGGCCCAGATTTCGTAGCCGCGCGCGTTCGGGTGCAGCAGGTCGGGCATGATGTCTTTCGACAGCGTGCCGTGCTCGTCGAGGAAGGCGCTGCCGATGTCGGCGAAGAACACGCGGCGATTGTCCGCAAACTGCGCGATGCGCCCGTTGATCGCGTCGTTGATGCGGCGCGACTGGCTGTCCGCCGCGTCGCGCGGAAACACGCCCAGCAGCAGGATCTTCGCGTTCGGAAGGCGCTGTTGCAGTTCGTCGATCACGCGCCGCAGGCCGGCGGCCGTGGTGGCCGGGTCTTCCTGCCGGCTGCCCGTGTTGTTGGTGCCCGCCATCAGCACCACCACCTTCGGGTCGATGCCGTCCACTTCGCCATGCCGGATGCGCCAGAGGATGTTTTCCGTGCGGTCGCCGCCAAAGCCCAGGTTGATCGGCTGGTAGCGGGCGTAGCGCCGGGCGAATTCTTCCTTGCCCTCCTTCGCCCAGCCCTCGGTGATCGAGTCGCCGATGAACACGAGTTGCGGCAGTTTGCCGGCAACGCGACGCGCGGCGTTGTCTTTTACCTTTTCCTCGTGGCGCGGCATCCACCAGTCGATCGCCCACGATTCGTTCAGCGGTTCGGGCGTGACGGAACGGGTGCGGTAGTCCGGGCACGCGGTATTGGGCTGGCCGCTCTTCAGGATGCGCACGTTGGCCACGGCCACTTCGCCCTGCCCCGTCGCGTCGACTGAAAACGGTTTCATGACCGTTTCAAAAACATCGCCTTCGCGGTAGAAGCACTTCAATGCGATGGACACGCTCTTCCAGCCCTGCCCCGCCGCGGCCCGGCCGGGCAGCACGTAGGGCACCTTGCGTTCGCAGCCTTCGCCGCAATCGAGCCTGAAGTCGATGCCACCCTTGCCCAGGTCGCGAACGTTCAGGTCGAATGCCACGACACCCTTGTCGAGGTAGGGGCGCAGGTCGCGTGGCGTGCTCTCGAAGCGCAGGCTCGCGTACCAGGTATCGCGCCAGGCGAGCGTGAGCGCGTTGCGGCCCGCGACCTTGCCGGCCGTGCCGCGCACGACGGCCTGCGGCTGATTTTCGGATTTGGGAACGACGGCGCTCGCGCCGGCCAGCGGCACGGCATTCTCCGGATCGGCCACCCGCACCTGCCAGCCGGCACCCGGACGGTTCTTGAAGAGCGTGAGTGGGTCCGATGCGGCCGCACCGGCGGCTGCCGCGTGTGCGGAAGCGGCCGCCAGCAGAAGCAGCGGGAGGATATGGCGCATGGCGTCTCGTCGTTATGGTTCTGGCAGGATTCTGTTCTGGCAGGATTCTGTTCTGGCAGCATTCTGGACGGGGACGGCGGCGCGGTTCAATTGCGAAATTCACCAGCCGACCGAACAATATTTCAGCCTTGGACCGACACTCGGTATACGGTGGTTTGCCGGTAGACCTGCCCTGGCCGCAGGATCACGGCGGCCGCGCCCTTGCCGTTCAATTGATTGGGAAAGGCGCCCGCTTCCAGGCAAAAGCCGTCGTGCCGCGAATAGATCACGCCGTTCCGGCCGCGCACGCCGGTCAGGCCGTTGCCGCTGTAGAACTGCAGGCCCGCCTCCGTGGTGGCCACGTCCAGTTGCCGGCCGGAGCCGGGGTCGACCACCCGCGCCACATTGCGCAGCCGGCCGCGTTCGCGCGGGTCCGACGGCAGGCAGTAGCAGTGGTCGAAGCCGCCCGCCACGCGGATCTGCGGATCGGGCCAGCGCATGCGTGGGCCGATCGCGGCGGGCTGGCGAAAGTCGAACGGCGTGCCGGCCACCGCGGCGCGGCCGATCGGGATGCCCACGGCGTCGATCTCCAGGTAGTAGTCGGCATCGATGCGCAGCATGTGGTCGCCCACGTCGGCGCTGCCGCCATTCAGGTTGAAACACGGGTGCGAGGTGAGGTTGACCGGCGTGGGCGCGTCGCAGGTGGCCTGGTATTCGATGGTCAGGCTGCCGTCGTCGTCCAGCTGGTAGAAGACCTGCACGGCCAGGGTGCCGGGAAAGCCGCCCTGCCCGTCCGGCGACACATAGGACAGCGCCAGCCCGCCGTGCGCCAGCTCGCCATCCCAGTGCGCCGCATGGAAGCCGGCATCGCCGCCGTGCAGGTGGTTGCCGCGGTCGTTGACGTCGGCCTGCACCACGCGGCCATCGAGCTTGAAGCGGCCGCGCGCGATGCGGTTGGCCCAGCGGCCGAGGATGGCGCCGAACCAGGCATGACGGTGGTGTAGCAGGTATTCGTTTTCGGGGTAGCCGAGCAGGATGTCGGCCATGCGGCCGTACCGGTCGGGCGCCAGCCACGAGACGAGCGCGGCGCCGCGCTCGCTGATCGTCACCCGCATGCCCCAGGCATTGGTCAGCGTGAAGCGCCGCGCCGTGGCGGCCGACACGGCCATTGGCGGCATGATGATCATTCCCGCACGTCGCCGGCGGCTTCGGCGCTCCGTTGTCGTTCCTGCCAGGCGCGCGGCGTGCACCCCAGTTCCCGCTTGAACACCGAGTGCATGTATTGGCTCGACGTGAAGCCGCAGCGGACGGCGACGTCGGCCAGGTTACAGCCGCCGCGCGCCAGGTAGCCGGTGGCCGCTTCCAGCCGCAGGCGCAGGATCTCGTCGTGCACGCTGCGGCCCAGCTCCGCGCGGAAATGCGCTTCCAGCGACGAGCGCGAGATGCCCACGTACTGGGCCACCTGGTCGGTCTTGATGCCCTGGCACGCATACTGGCGGATGAAGTGGCGCGCGCGCATCACGTGCGGGTGCTTGCCCGCCTCGTGCTTGCTGGAGGCCAGCACGTTGATGCCGGCCGGCGGCACCAGGATGCGCGTATCGGGCAGGCGCACGCCGTGCAGCATCTGGTCCAGCAGGTGGGCCGCCGTGCGGCCCATTTCCTGGGCGCCCTGGATCACCGAACTCATCGGAATGCGCGTGAGCATGCGCGCCAGCGGGTCATTGTCGATGCCGATCACGGCCACCTGCTCCGGCACCTCGATGCCGGCCAGCGCGCACGCCTGCATCAGCTGGCGCGCCCGCGCATCGGTCACGGCAATGATGCCGACCGGCTTCGGCAGGCTCTGCAGCCAGGCGACCAGTTGCTCTACCGCCTCCGTCCAGTGCTGCGCACTGGTCGCGCGGCCCCGGTACACCTCGGGTTGCAGCCTGTCGCGCAGCAGCAGCTTGCAATACGCCTTCTCGCGCTCCTGCGCCCAGCGGTTTTCCTGCGCCTCGGGCAGGCTGAAACAGGCGATGTGGCGCAGGCCGGCCTCGATCAGGTGATCGTAGGCCAGCTTGATGAGCTTGAAGTTATCGGTGGCCACATAGGGCACGGCGGCCGGATAGTCGGCCGGGTTCTGGTACGAACCGCCCACGGCAACCATCGGCACGCGCGTGGCAGCCAGCGCGCGCGCCACCATGGGATCGTCGAAGTCGGCAATGATGCCGTCGCCCTGCCAGCCGTCGATGCCGGCCAGGCGCAGCCGGAAATCCTCTTCCAGGAACAGGTCCCACGCCGTGCGGGTGCTGGCCAGGTAGGCGGCGATGCCGGTGATGACTTCGCGGTCGAAAATCTTGTTGGCGTTGAAAAGCAGCGCGATGCGATGCGTTCTCAGCATGTCGTTCGTCTCCCCATGCTCGTCTTGTGGCGCCATTGTAATAGTTGAAAGAGCGCAACGGGCGATCGTATGGCCATTTTGCTCACGCCGGCAAGTGGCGGCAATTACGAATTTCAACGGGAGGCATTGCGATTCTTGACAACGTTTTCACGACAACCGTCCGGGACATCCCCTTTTTTAACATCCGTGAACGGCCGCACGTTGCTGGGCACGACCGCTGCGAATCGTTGACAACGTTTCTTGGGATCATGGTTGGAACATCGCCTACTTGAACATCCGGTCGTCGAACATGAACGGCCGCACGATACTCAGCGCGACCGCGCCGTACGCCGGATGGCGCGGATTGAGGATGACGTTCGTTTCCTCGGGCACGATGGCGGACGGCACTTTCATCCCCAGTTCGGCGCCGCGGGCGAGCCAGGCGCCGCCGAAGGATTGGGCGGCTTTCGAAGTGGGCAGCGCATCCCAGCCGGCCGGCAACGCGGCCACCGCGGGTTCATGGAGGACGGTATCGTCCGGAATATCGACGGCCGCCAGCACCATGGGCGGCAGCGGCCCGGCCCCGACATGGACGAATTTCTCGAGGCTGCAGAGCGCCACCGACGTGCCGCAATACAGGGCCGGCATGCCGACCGGGTTCCAGCGGCCACCGAACTGCGCGGCACCAAGGCACAGCTTGTCCAGCGCATGCCTGCGCTGGACGATGCGCCATAACCTCAAGCGGCACCGCCGGTGGCGATGGCGTTGAGCACCTGCCGCACCGCCGTGGCACCGGGTTCCGTGTCGAGGTGGTCGATGGGCGCCGCGCCGCCGAACGCGCGGTTCGGGGCCAGCAGCCATGCCCGGGCCGCGCGCTCTTCCTCGAACACTTCCCGCGCCATGGCCAATACATCGGCCAGCCGCCATATCCGCTCGGAAAGCGCCGCATCGAGGCAGGAACCCCGCTTCGCCAGCGTGTGCGCCGTGGTTTCCGGCAGGCGGACGATGGCGCGGATGCGTGCCGCCGGCACGTCGAAGTATGCCGCGGCATCCTTGATGATGGCGGCGGGAAAGCCGGCGCGGATGGCCTCGGCCGCGCCGAAATCGCTGCCGGCAAGCCGCTCCAGCAGTCGCGCGAACTCGTTGGCGCGCTCGCCGGGAGGAACGGGATTGGCGATCACCTCGAGCCGGGACACCGCCTCTTGCGCTGTTTTCAGTGCGGCCAGGTATTCGCCCCGCCGTTCGTGCACCTCCGGTGCCGCAAGCAGGGCCTCGGCCTCGGCCACCAGTGCCGTTGCATCCTTGACGAATTGCTCTTGTTGCAATGCATATCGGGAGAACGCCATGAAAACCTCCATTTAGAAGTTCATGGTACTCCAAAAAGTGGTCTTGGCAAGGTCGCCGTGGAGCATTGCCTGCTTGCACCCGGTGCCGTCAAGCCGCGTGGCGCAGCCGTTCGACGAGCCGGGCATGCAATACGGGATCGCCGCAAGCGACAACCGTGCCGCCGTGCTGCGCGTCGCCGCCATCCCAGCTGGTGATCACGCCGCCGGCGCCCTCGATGATGGGAATCAGCGCCTGGATGTCGAACGGCTGCAGGCTCGCCTCGACGACGGCGTCGACATGGCCCGCGGCCACCATGCAGTACGCGTAGCAGTCGCCGCCGTAGCGCAGCAGCTGCGCGTCGGCCGCGACCGCATCGAAGGCGGCGCGCTGTTCCGGCTTGCGGAAGATCGATGGCGCGGTGGCCATCAGCCGCGCCGAGCCGATATCGGCGCAGGCACGCGTGCGCAGCGGCGTGCCGTTCAGCCAGGCGCCGCCGGGTCCTCCCGTGTACAGTTCCCGGGTGAACGGCTGGTACATCGCGCCAATGACTGGCCGGGTGCCGTCGTTCAGCGCGATCAGCGTGCCCCACAGCGGCAAGCCGCAGATGAAGGCGCGCGTGCCGTCGATCGGGTCGAGCACCCAGTGATACGGGCTGCTGCCGGCGAGGCTGCCCTCCTCTTCGCCGACGATGCCGTGCTCCGGGTAGCGGGCGCGAATGAGATCGCGCATGGCCCGCTCGGCCGCCTTGTCGGCCACGGTCACCGGGTCGTAGCCGCCGGATTCCTTGTTCTCCACGGCCATGCGGGTGCGGAAATGCGGCAGCGCCGCGGCGGCGGCCGCGTCGGCCAGTTCGCGAAGGAAGCCCAGGTATTCGTCATTCATGTGTCATCCTTGTCGGGAGTTGTTCGCGCAGTTGTTCGCGCGGTTGTTCGCGCAGCTGCTCGTGCAGATAAGCGGCCACGCGCCGGGCGCGCGCCGGCAGCGGCCATTCGGCGCGGTGGATCAGCCACAGCGTGGCCACCACGGGCGTGGCGGCATCGATCACGCGGATCGCCTCCTGGCGCGCGAAGCAGCGCCGGGCATGGGTGGGAATCACGGTGAAGCCGAGCCCGCGCGCGACGGGTTCGAGCAGCAGGGCCACCTGGTTCGAGAAACCGCGCGAGGGCACGCTGGCGATGCCGGGATTGCCGGGAAACGCGCGGCTCAGGAGGCGCGTGGCCATCGCATGGCCTTCCGGGTGGTCGATGAAGCCAAGCGCCTGCAAGTCGGCCCAGGTGCGCACCTCGCTTGCGGCAGGCACCACCAGTTCCAGCGCCTCTTCGGCCAATGGGGTGGCGGCCAGCCGCACGTCGTCGGGCTTGAGCGCCACGATGCCCAGGTCGTAGCGCTTGTCCAGCACCTGCGCCAGCGTTTCCCGGTCCGGCGCGAAGCGGTGCCGGATCGCCAGGCCAGGGTGCGCCGCCTGGAAGTCGAGCAGCCGCGGATACAGGAACAGGCCCGCGCTGCCGGGCGTGATCACGCCCACGTCGCCACGGCAGGCGTCTTCGTCGGCCAGCCGCGCGGCCAGGCGGCGGTCCGCCTCTTCGATTTCGGCGCAGTAGCGCAGCAGCGCCGTGCCGGCCGGCGTCAGCTCGATCGCGCGGGGCCGGCGGATCAGCAATGGCCCCAGCCGGTCTTCCAGCTGCCGCACGTGCTGGCTGACGGCGGCCTGGGTGAGCCCCAGCGCTTCGGCCGCGCGGGTAAAGCTGCCGGCATGGGCCAAGGCCGCGAACGATTGCAGCCACTGTGGAGGATGCATAACAAACTCTAATGGGAACGATAAGGTACCATCAGTTTACATGATGACGAGCGGCGCTTACAGTGCCACCCTCGTCATTATCAAGCTGAAAGACATGACCGCACTCTTTTCCGAATTCAAACTGAAAGACGTCACCCTGCGCAACCGCATCGCGGTGCCGCCGATGTGCCAGTACAGCGCCGTGGACGGCTTCACCAACGACTGGCACCTGGCCCACTACACCAGCATCGCCCGCGGCGGCGCCGGCCTGGTGATCGTGGAAGCGACCGCCGTGTCGCCGGAAGGCCGCATCACGCCGGGCTGCACGGGCCTGTGGAACGATGCCCAGGCCGAGGGCATGGCGCGCATCGCCGCCGCGATCAAGTCCGGCGGCGCGGTGGCCGGCATCCAGATCGCCCACGCCGGCCGCAAGGCCAGCGCCAACCGCCCCTGGGAAGGCGATGACCACATCCCCGAGGGCGATCCGCGCGGCTGGCAGACGATCGCCCCCTCCGCCGTCGCCTTTGGCGCCAACCTGCCCAAAGTGCCGCAAGCGATGACGATCGCCGACATCGAGCGCGTGAAGGCCGACTTCGTGGCGGCCGCCCGCCGCGCGCGCGACGCCGGCTTCGAGTACCTGGAGCTTCATTTTGCCCATGGCTACCTCGCGCAATCGTTCTTCTCCGCGCATTCGAACCAGCGCGACGACATCTACGGTGGCAATGCCGAGAACCGCGGCCGCTTCCTGCTCGAGACGCTGGCCGCCGTGCGCGAGGTGTGGCCGGAGAACCTGCCGCTGACGGCCCGCTTCGGCGTCATCGAATACGACGGCCGCGACGAGGAAACCCTCGCCGAATCCGTTGCCCTGGTGAAGAAGATGCGCGAAGGCGGCCTCGATCTGCTGAACGTGTCGGTCGGCTTCACGATCCCGAAAACGGCGATTCCATGGGGCCCGGCCTTCCTGGCGCCGGTCGCCGAACGCGTGCGCCGCGAGGCGGGCCTGCCGGTCGCGGCATCGTGGGGCATCGACGCGCCGGCCAACGCCAACCGCGTCATCGCCGACGGCCAGATGGACCTGGTGATGGTGGGCCGCGCCCTGCTGGCCGACCCGCACTACCCGTATCGCGCCGCCAAGGACCTGGGCCTGCCCCGCCCGTCGTGGGTGCTGCCGGCGCCGTACGCGCACTGGCTCGAGCGCTACGCGATGGCGTCCTGACGACATAAATCAACCTGCTGAGCGATTCCCCGCCCAATGCCCGCGGGGCGGATGCCCGACGCACCTCACTGCCATCGAAAGTGTGCACGTGAGCAACATCACGGTGCGCGAGGCGAAATTCCTCTGCCTGATCAGGGCGGAACGCGAGGCTCCGGTGCGCCACGTGACCATGCGCGGCATGCGCGTGGAAAAGCTGAGCGCACGCCGGTGACGAGCGAGAACGTGGAAGGCTCCATGCAGGGTTGACGCGGCTGCGGTTACACTCTTGCGGTGTGCATATCACCAGGAGACAACCGTGCTTCATGCCGACGATGCCGCGCCTGCCGCGCTGGCGCCCTACTTCGATCTCATCGGCCAGCCCGGCACCGCTAAACCTTCGCTTGCCGCGCTGGCCCGCCTGCAGTTAGGCCACATCCTGGCCATTCCCTTCGAAAACCTGAACCCGCTTGCCGGCCTGCGCGTGCCGCTCGACACTGCCGCGCTGCTGGACAAGTTCACGCACCGCCGCGGCGGTTACTGCTTCGAGCACAACCTGCTGTACCGCCACGCGCTCGAAACGCTCGGTTACCGCACCACGCCGCTGCTGGCGCGGGTGCGCGTGAACGTGGCGCCCGGAACGGTGACGCCGCGCACCCACATGCTGCTGCTGGTGGACGTGGATGGCGAGCGGGTGCTTACCGACACGGGCTTCGGCAAGGCGACGCCCACCGCCCCGCTGCGGCTGATCGCCGGCGTGCCGCAGCAGACGCCGCACGGCGTGTACCGCCTCACGCAAGAGGGCGACGAGTACCAGCTGGAGACGGAAACCGGCGAAGGCTGGGCGCCGCTGTACGCGTTCGAGCCGCGGCCGGCCTACCAGGTCGACTTCGAGATGTCGAACTGGTTCGTGTCGACCCACCCCGCCTCGCACTTCACGCGCGACCTGATCGCCGTGCGCACCGTGGCCAACGGGCGGCATGTGCTGCACAACGGGCGGTATTCGTTTTACGGGACGGATGGGACGGGAACGAGGGAGGAGATCACGACCGTGGCGGCGCTGGTGCACCTGCTGGAGAATACGTTCGGGCTGGCGGCGAGCGAGGTGGCGGGGCTGGAAGCGAAGCTGGGGCGAATCGTTGGCACGAGTGGCAATCCGTAACGCATGAGCTTCGGTGTCGGACATCATTTCCCCGCCGGGGAAATGGTGTGCGACACCGGTCTTCCCAACGGTAGTCCGCGACCTCGGCGGATAACCGGTGTCGCACACCTTTCCGGGCAGGCCCGGAAAGGTGTGCGACACCAGAGCATCAGGTGCCGGCAATCAGAACTTGTAGCTCGCCCCCAGCACGAACGTCCTTCCCGACTTCACGTACAGCAGCGTATCCTGCCGCTGCGTGTCGTTGTAGTACCGCGTCGGTTCGTTCGACAGATTCTGCGCCTCGAACGAAATGCGCAGGTTGGGCGTAACCTGGTACGACGTGCTCATGTCGTACGTGGTCGAGCCGTCCGCCACCAGGTAGTCGTGGCCGTCCACGTTGCCGCGGATGCCCCGGTAGTACGTGGAGCGGTAGGCGCGCGACACGCGGGCGCTGAACTTCTCGTCGTCATAGTACAGCGTGAGGTTGTTCGCGCGCGGCGACAGGCCGGTGAAGTTCGTGATCATGAACAGTTCCTCGTTCGCCGTCGTGCGCGGGTTGTCGAGGCGCGTCAGGTACTTGATCTTCGAGTGCACGCGCGTCACGTTGGCCATCATGCCGAAGTTCGACCAGGGGCCCGGCAGGAAAGAGAACGGTGTCTGCCACGAGAATTCCATGCCCTTCAGCGGCCCGCCACTGGTGTTGACCTGGCGGCTCACCGTCACGAGCGTATCCGGCTGCGTCGGGCAGGCCGGGGTGCCGCCGCTGATCGAGCAGCCGGCCGGCGTCAGCAGCAGTTCGAGCGGAATGCCCAGCGACGAATAGGTCGCCTGCTCCGAGGCGCCCTGGATGAACGACTTCATGTTCTTGCGGAACAGGCCCAGTCCCACCATCGCGTTCTTCGCGTAGTACCACTCGCCCTGCAGGTCGAACGTGTCGGCACGGATCGGATCCAGGTTCGGGTTGCCGATCGAGACCGACTGCGCCGTGGTGTTGACGGACACCGAAGGCGTCAGGCCCACGTAATCGGGACGCGACATCACCTTGCCGGCCGAGAAGCGCAGGAAGATGTCCTTCGGCAGGATCGCCGTCAGGTTCAGCGCCGGCAGCCAGTCGCGGTACTTCTTGTAGCCGTAGTTCGGCTGCAGCTGGTTGTTGACGTTGATGAGCGCCATCGAGTTCAGCTTCGTCTCCGCGCCGCGCACGCCCACGTTGCCGCGCAGGGTGACGGGGCCCACGTCGTACTTGAAGTCCACGCTGGCGAAGACGGCGTTGATCTTCTCCTCGACCCAGCGGTTCGATTGCGTGAGGTAGTTGTATTCGGAGCCGGGCACCGCCGCGCAATGGCACTCGATATCCCAGACGGCGCGCAACTTGTCCAGGTCCACTGTCGCCCACGATGCCGGCACGCCGGTGCCGCCCAGGTTCTTGCCGAAGCCGGTGATCTGCTGCGTGTAGTCGCCCACCGTGGTACCGGCCGGCAGCGCCAGGCCATTGCCGCCCGATCCCAGCTCCAGGTTGCCCCAGCGGTTCTTGCGGGCCGAGACGCCGGTCTTGAACGTGATGTTGTCGTTGACTTCCCATTCGACGTCGGCCTGCGTGGTCTGCAGCCGGTTTGTCGTGTTCAGGTAGCGGCCCACGAACTGGCCGTGCAGCGTGCCGTTCGCCTCCTGCGGGCCGAAGGTGAAGTTGTCCGGATTGGCGACGTCGATGCCGAAGTTCAGGATCGGCACATTGGGGTTCTGGCGGAAGTCGAAAGAGAAGCCATCCACGTTCGGCGCGTCGAACTGCACGGTGGCGCGCATCGGTTCGTCCAGCTCGGAATCGGATACGCCGTGCATGAAGTTGGCCCGCAGCGTGTCGGTGAAGCGATGGCCGACCGTGAGCACGTGCTGCTTGAAGATGGTCTGGTACACGTCGACCAGGCCTTCGGTGCGAATGTCGACATCGTTGAACTTGCCGTAGAGCCAGCGGCCGTCGCCGTTGAATTCCGCTTCCACGATCGAGGTTTGCGGCTTGCCGTTCGCCTGCGCCATCGTGCGGCCGAACGAGATCGCCGAGATGTAGTTGTCGTAGCGGATGTTGTCGAACTTGCCGTACATGAGGTCCAGGTTCACGTCCGTGTCCGCGCTCGGCTTCCATTGCAGCGCGCCCGTCAGGCCGAGGCGCTCGTAGTCCGTCATCGAGCGGCGGAAGCGGGGAATGCGCGGATGGAAGGCGCCGTTGCCGGCGGCGGGATTGGCGACCAGCCCGCCGTAGTCGTCGCGGCGGCCGAACACCTCGTTGTAGGCGGTGGCGTCGGTGAGGCGGTCGGCACCGGGGCCGCACGAAGTGGCTGTCACGCCCTTGGCTGGATCGTTCGGCGGGGTCTGCGGCGTGACGCCCACAGGCGAGCAGAAACCGCCATCGGTATTGGCGGCCACGATGCTGACGGCCTCGTAGCCCTCCTCCTGCGCGCGGCGCTTCGACCAGGCGCCGGAGACCAGCGCGCCGAAGCGGCCGTATGGCGTTTCCCACCGGTCGGAGATCAGCCCCGTCACGCGCGGCTGTGTCTTCTTGCCCATCTCCCGGTAGGATTCCTGCAGGCCGAAGCTGATCGTGCGGCCCTTGAAGTCGAACGGGCGGCCGGTACGCAGGTCGACGGTGGCACCCAGCGAGCCCTCTTCCACCGCCGCCTCCGCCGTCTTGCGCACCGACAGGCTGTTGAAGAGTTCGGACGCGAACACGGAAAAGTCGAAGCCGCGGCCGCGGTTCGTGCTGCCGTTGATGTCCGACGCGCCGGTGGCCGCCACGCCCTCGATGCCGTTGATGCGTACGCGCGTGAAACCGGAGTTCAGGCCGCGCACGGTGATCTGCCGGCCCTCGCCGCCATCGCCCCGCTCCAGCGCCACGCCGGGCACGCGCTGCAGCGACTCGGCCAGGTTCGCGTCCGGGAACTTCGAGATGTCTTCCGCCTTGATCACGTCGATGATGCCGTCGGCATTCTTCTTCGTGTTCAGCGCGCTGTTCAGGCTCGCGCGAAAGCCGGTGACGACGACCGTGTTGGCTTCCGCGCCGCTCCCCTGGCTGGCTGGCTGGCCAGAGGAACCCGAGCTTCCCTGGGCGCCCGACTGGCCGCTTGCCTGTGCGGCATCCTGGGCTGTCGGCGCGGCGGCTTCCGCTGCCGCCTGCGCCACCTGCTGTCCATCGAGCTGGTCCGCCTCACCCGTCGCCTGCTGGGCATTGGCGTGGGCGGCCATCGCACACACAGCCAGTGCTGCCAGCGCGATCAACCTCGGTTGCGGTCTATGCATGTCTCATCCTCTCTGCGTTGTTATAGGAGTGCCCCGTGCCCGCCGTAGCGGGCACGCTTGAACGGCGGGGTCAGAACTTGTAGGACAGGCCGAGCACGGCCGAGCGGCCCGAATGCACGTACAGCAGCGTGTCGTTGCGCTGCGTGTCGCGGCCATAGCGCAGCGGCTCGTCGGTGAGGTTCTGCCCTTCCAGCGAAATGCGCAGGTTCGGCGTCAACTGGTAAGAGATGCTGGCGTCGATATTGGTGGAACCGTCGACGACAGTGAAGTCGTGGCCCTGCACGTCGCCCAGCACCGCCAGCAGGTACGAGGACCGGTGCGCCTTCGACACCCGCGCCGAGAATTTCGCATCCTCGTAGTACAGCGTGAGGTTGTGCGCGCGCGGCGACAGGCCGGTAAAGTTGGCCTGCACCTGCAACTGCTCGTTGGCGGTGGTGTTCGGATTGTCCACCCGGGTGATGTAGGTGATCTTCGACTTCACGTACGTGTAGTTCGCCAGCAGCCCGAAGTTCTTCCACACGCCCGGCAGGAAGTTGAACGGTGCCTGCAGATTGAATTCCGCGCCGTTCAACGGGCCGCCCGGCGTGTTCACCTTGCGGCTCACCACCACCGAATCGGTCGGCGACGTGGGACAGCCCGGCGTGCCGCCCGTGATCGAGCAGCCGTTGAACACCAGCAGCTCGTTCGGCAGGCCCAGCGTGTTGTACACGGCGCGTTCGGAAACGGTCTGGATGAAGCTGTCGATCTCCTTGCGGAACACGCCCAGCGACACCATCGCGTTCTTGTCGTAGTACCACTCGGCCTGCAAGTCGTAGGTCTTGGCGCGGATCGGGTCGAGGTTGCCGTTGCCGATGCCGACGGTGCCGGACTGGCCGGACACGGTGGCCGACGGCGCCAGGTCCACGTACTCGGGCCGCGACAGCACCTTGCCGGCCGAGAAGCGCAGATAGACATCCTTCGGCAGCTGCGCCGTCAGGTTGAACGCCGGCAGCCAGTCGCGGTACTTCTTCGTGACGACGTTCGGCCGCAGCTGGCCGGCCACGTTGATCAGTGCCATCGAGGTTGCCCTGGTTTCCGCGCCGCGCACGCCGACATTGCCGCGCCAGCCGATGCCGCCCCAGTCGTAGTTGAAGTCGACCATGCCGTACAGCGCATCGATCTTTTCCTCGACCGCACGGTTCGCCTGCGTGAGATAGGCGTACTGCGAACCGGGCACCGCGTCGCAATGGCATTCGATGTCGTAGATGGCGCGCAGCTTGTCCAGGTCCACCGCGGCCCAGGACGACGGCACGGCCGCGCCCAGGCCCTTGCCGAAGCCGGACACCTGCTGGGAGATGTCGGCCACGGTGACCCCGGCGGGCAATGCCAGGCCGTTGCCGCCCGAGCCGATCTCCACGTTGCTCCACGTGTTCTTGCGGTTCGAATAGCCGGCCCGCAGCGTGAGGCGGTCGTTCACGTCGAAGGAACCGTTCAGTTCCGTCGTCTTCAGCTTGTTGCGGGTGTTCAGGTAGCGCCCGACGAACTGGCCGTGCAGCGTGCCGTCCGTGTCCTGCGGGCCGAAGGTGAAGCTGTTCGGGTTGGCCACGTCGATGCCGAAGTTCAGCGCCGGTACGTTGCGGTTGTTGCGGAAGTCGAACGAGAAGCCATCCACGTTTGGCGAGTCGAACTGCACCGTCGCGCGCATCGGCTCGTCCAGTTCCGAGTTCGACGTGCCGTGCAGGAAATTGACCTTGAAGCGGTCGGAAAAGCGGTGGCCGCCGGAGAACACGTACTGCTTGAACGTGGTGGTGTACACGTCCAGCAAACCTTCGGTGCGGATGTCCACGCCGTTGAACTTGCCGTAGTCCCAGCTGCCGTTTCCATCGAAGTGCGCGTCGGCGATCGAGGTCTGCGGCTTGCCGTTCGCCGTCTGGAGGGTGCGGCCGAAGGAGATCGCCGAGATGTAGTTGTCGTAGCGGCGGTTGTCGAACTTGCCGTACATGAGGTCGAGGTTCACGTCGGTGTCGGCCGAGGGCTTCCATTGCAACGCGCCCGTGATGCCGGTGCGCTCGTAGTCGGTCATCGAGCGGCGGTAGCGCGGGATGCGCGGGTGGAAGGCGCCGGAACCGGCCGCCGGGGATGCGATGGTGCCGCCGTAGTTGTCGGTACGGCCCATCACGTCGTTCCACGCCGCCAGGTTCGACGTGCGCGGTTCGCCGAAGCCGCAGTTGGCGGCATCGATGCCCTTGACGGCATTGTTCGCCGGGTTCTGCGGCGCGAAGCCGGCCGGCGAGCAGAAGCCGCCGTCGGCGTTCGCGGCCAGCAGGTCGACGGCCTCATAGCCTTCTTCCAGCGCGCGGCGCTTCGACCAGGCAGCCGACACCAGGGCGCCCACCTTGCCGTAGCGGGTGTCCCAGCGGTCCGAGATCAGGGCTGTCACGCGCGGCTGCGTCTTTTCGGACAGGTCGTTGTAGTACTCCTGCACGCCCAGGCTGATCGTGCGGCCCTTGAAGTCGAACGGTCGGCCGGTGCGCAGGTCGACGGTGGCGCCCAGCGAGCCTTCTTCCACCGCCGCTTCCGACGTCTTGCGCACCTCCAGGCTGTTGAACAGCTCCGAGGCGAACACGGAAAAGTCGAAGCCGCGGCCGCGGTTCGTGCTGCCGTTGATGTCCGACGCGCCGGTGGCCGCCACGCCCTCGATGCCGTTGATGCGCACGCGCGTAAAGCCCGCGTTCAGGCCGCGCACCGTGATCTGCTTGCCCTCGCCGCCGTCGCCGCGCGCCAGCGCCACGCCGGGCACGCGCTGCAGGGATTCGGCCAGGTTCGCATCCGGGAACTTGGCGATATCCTCGGCCTTGATCACGTCCACGATGCCGTCGGAGTTCTTCTTCGTGTTCAGGGCGCTGTTCAAGCTGGCCCGGAAGCCCGTCACCACGACCACGTTCGCGTCCGGTGCGGCCTGCGCCGTTTCCGGTGCCTGCGTTTGAGCCTGTGCCTGTGCCTGCGCCGACAGCGTGGCGATCGCCACGGCCAGCGCCGTCAACCTTCCCGCATGGCCCCGATGCTTACCCATGTGCTGCATGCTGCCTCCTCGTTCTTGTAATGGTCACGCTCCGTTTGCCGGAGTCGTTTCGATCTTAGGACGATTGTTTTTGCTAAAGGAGGGACACGCGGCAATCACTCACGCAGTTGAGCCGTTCCGGCGCATTCGGACGGAAAAGTTCACGATGCTGTGTGCTTTGAACAACGCGGTGAGCTACAGTGTCGCCTGTCCCCGGCAGGCGGGAGACCACGAGGAGGAGAACATCTTGAAGACATCGTTCGCGCGGCGCCGCTTCCTGGGCGGCGCCTTCGCCGCCACGCTGGCGCTGGCCGCGCTGGCCGGCGCGCCGCTGGCCCATGGGGCATCCGAAGCGGGCCGCGGCTGGGCCGGCACCTGGGGCGCCGCACCGGCCGACGCGGCTCCGAAGACGCTGCAGACGTTCAAGGACCAGACGCTCAGGCTGGTCGTGCACACGAGTATCGGCGGCACGAAGGTGCGCATCCGCCTGTCGAACGAGCTTGGCAAGGCGCCTCTGCGCATCGGCGCGGCGCACGTGGCCTTGCGCAGGGCCGGGGCGGACATCGATCCGGCATCGAGCCACGCGCTGACCTTCGGCGGGCGGCCCTTCGCCGTCATCCCGCCGGGCGCGCCGGTGCTGTCCGATCCGGTGGAATTCGCGGTGCCGGCCCAGGCCGACCTGGCCGTGAGCCTGCACCTGCCGGGCGAAGCGCAGGCCACGACCGCGCACGGCAATGCCTTCCAGACCAGCTACGTGTCGAGCCCGGGCAATTTCGCCGCCGCGGCCACTTTCCCCGTGCAGCGCACGATCGGCTCGTGGCCGTTCCTGGCCGAGGTGGACGTGCTGGCGCCCGGCGCGGGCACGATCGTCGCGCTGGGGGATTCGATCACGGATGGCTCCAACACCACGACCGACGCGAACCGCCGCTGGCCCGACGTGCTGGCGCTGCGCCTGCAAGGGGCGCGGCCGGGCCTGCGACTCGGCGTCGTCAATCGCGGCATCGGCGGCAACCGGCTGCTGCGCGATCCCGGCGAGTGGCCGCCGTTCGGCCGCGCCGTGCTGGCGCGCTTTGACCGCGACGTGCTGGCCACCGCCGGCGTGCGCCACGTGGTGCTCCTCATCGGTATCAACGACATCGGCCATCCCGGCACCGGTTCGATGCCGGCCGCCGAAGGCCCTTCGGCCGAAGACCTGATCGCCGGCTACCGCCAGGTGATCGCGCGCGCCCGCGCGCACGGCATCTCCATCCACGGCGCCACGCTCACGCCGTTCGAAGGCACGGTGTTCCCCGGCTATTACACGGCGCCGAAGGAAGCGGTGCGGCAAGCCGTCAACAAGTGGATACGCGAAAGCCGCGAATTCGATTCCGTGATCGACTTCGACCGCGCCCTGCGCGACCCCGCGCAACCGTCGAAACTGTTGGCGAAGTACGACAGTGGCGACCACCTGCACCCGAACGACGCCGGCATGGCCGCGATGGCCGAAGCGGTACCGCTGGAGATCTTTGCGCGGTGAGCATCGCTGAGTCCGTGTCACTGGGGTCTGACCCCACGAGACACGTGCTCAGCTGTAGAGATCAGCTGAACGGCCGCAGGGCCGTCATCGGCGTGGCATTTTCGGCGCTGCCGGGCGGGTCGGTTTCGTCGAGCGTGCCTTCGATGCCTTCCCACACCTGCACGAGCGCGGCCCAGCAGGCCAGCGCCGGGTCGGTACGCGTGACCAGCTGGGCCACCGCGGCGTCATTGTTCAGCTTTACGTAACCTGCTTCCATGAGTCCTCCCGTCGTTCAGCGACAGGGTGGACCCATCGTGGTTCGCCGTCCGTTAGCTGGCGCACCCTTGGAAGGCATCCGGAAGGCGGTCGCGAGCTGGTGTCGGGTTGGTGTCGGACATATTTTCCGGTGCCGTTCCGGAAAATGTGTACGACACCGGTTTTCCTGTGCCTCAGTCAGCTCGTATGCATCATGGGAACACCGGTGTCGCACACCTTTTCCGGATGATGCCCCGGAAAAGATGTCCGACACCAGTGGGTCAAGTGCCCGGCGGCTGATCAGCGCCCGTCCTGCGGTGTCGCCAGGACTTCCACCGGCACGCCGCCACGCGCGGTGCGCAGGTTGACGAGCTTGACGGGCTCCAGCGCGTTCTCCTTCCTGCCATCGGTCGTGACCGCCAGCGCGATCGTGTTGCGGCCGTTCGGGTTCAGGATGCCCGGCGGGATCACGAACGTGCGCTGCGGGCCGATGTGGGCGATGAACTGCCCCATGTTCCAGCCGTTCACGAAGATCAGCGCGCGGTTTTCGCGCTCCGACCGCGGCTTGCCCGTATCGCCGAAGGCCAGGCCCAGTTGCACGTCGTGGCCCTTCGGCAGGTCGAGGTCGAAGCTCGTCTTCAGCCAGTACGTGCCCGGGGCCGGCGGCGCGTCGGTCGGCTTGGCCGCCCTCCAGCCGGCTTGCGCGCCGGCCGATGGCAGGTGCCAGCCCTCGCGCTCGCCATACAGGCCGCCGTTGTTCAGCGGCCCGCGCGCCACATCGGCCAGCGCTTCGCCGCCGCGGCGGCCCTGGATGCGCCATTCGATCGGCACGGCGAAACGCTTGCCGCCCTTCGACGTCAGCGAGGCCGAAATCAGGCCGCGCGCCTCGCGGTGGTAGTCGTCGGCCATCAGGTTCCAGTTATGCGAATTGTTGCGCACCATGACGGCGATCACGTGCCTGCCCGGCTTCAGGTCGCCGAGAGCCAGCTTCACGCTGTCGGTCGTTTCCGGGAACGATCGGCCCGTATCCATTTCGTGCTGGCCGACGAAGCGGCCGTCGATCCACACCTGCGCCATGCCGGCGCCGCCCGCGCCGTAGAACAGTTCGAGGCGGTTGGTACCCTGGTCACCGCGGCCATCCTTGATGTCGACATGGCCGCGGTACCACACATCGCCATGGTGGAAGCCGTAGTCGCTCATCGCCAGCGTGGGCTGGCCGCGTTCCGGCATCGTCCACGTCTGCGCGGCGGACGGCCGGTGGTCGGCCTTCAGCCACTTGCCGTCGTCGAAGCCGGGTTGCGCCTCGGGGCTGTCGGCGCGGCGCGTCCATGGCAGCGCGGCCAGGTCCGGCAGCTTGATGGCGGCAGGCCCGTTCACGGCGTTCGACTTGAAGCTGCCGTCCGGCTGGGCCGCCAGCGACAGCGCTTCGCCGTTGAAGGTCGCGGCCGTGAAGGCCGGTCCCCAGATCTCTATCGCGCTGGCCGCCGTGGTGTCGCCGGTGAGAGCCAGCTTGCCGCCGGCCAGCGTCGCGCCGCGCACCAGCGCCGGCGTCAGTTGCAGCACCTGGCCGGCAGCAGTCTTCTGCGTCCAGAACTGCAGGCTGGTCTTCTCGTCCGCCAGCAGCAGCAGCAACGGGGCGCGGCCGCCACCCGTGATGCGCACGCGGGCCAACCCGTCATGGGTGTACGCGAGCTTCAGGTCGCCCTTCGCCGCGTCGAAGCTCGATGCCACCTTGCCGGACAGGACATCGACCTTCGGCGCGCTCGCGAACCGCAGCACCGTTTCGCCGGGCTCACCATCGCGGCCGTGCAGCAGCGCGATATCGCGCTCGCCATTGTTGAAATGCGTCTGCAGTTCGGAAGTGGAGTACACCAGGTGCTGCCGCTCCATCGGATAGGCGGCCAGCAGCATCTTCGCATCCTGCCCGTTCAGCCGAAGCGGCACCTGATAGCTGCCATCCCGCGTCGCCAGGTCGAACGTGAAGCTGTCGTCCGTCAACAAGTCCGACGGGCTGTGCACGGCCAGCAGCACGTGCGCGCCCAGCTTCGGATTGACGTTGTGGTAGACCTTGACCTTGTCCGACGATGTCCTGATCGGCGGCCCCTTGTCCATCTGCGCCAGCGCCTGCTCGGCCGCCTGCACGAACATGCCCTGCTGCTTCAGTGCCAGCGCCTTCGGCCGCAGGCCGCGGTCTTCCGAGATCGGCGCGCCGTAGTCGTAGGACGTGTAGACGACCGGGCCGCCGAGCCAGCCCCACGAGGTGCCGCCGAACGTCATGTACACATTATGGATCGTGATCCGGTTGATCAGGTTCGTTCCATAGAACACGCGCTGGTAACCCTTGCCCTGCCGCTGGGCGGTGCACTCATACGTGCCGTTCGAGCCCCAGTAGTCGAACCAGCCGCCACCCAGTTCCGCGGCAAAGCCGGGCGTGCCGGGCGAAGACAGCGCGCCGGCCTTCGGGCCCGGCTGCGCGTACATCCCCCAGTCCGGCGCCTTGTTGGGCCCCGACGGGTCGGCGAACACATTGCAGCTGCCGCCCGGATAGCCGTCGAAGGCATAGATATCGGTCGGGCCGGTGTTGGCCCACGGCGCCGCCGAGTTCTTCGGCGCCCAGTCGGGCAGACGCCCGGCCGCATTGTGGAAAAATGGCACCGTGATGCCGTCCGCCCGTGCTTTCTTCGCCAGGTGCTCCATCTGGCGCACATGTTTCGGCTCCACCTTGCCCAGTTCGTTTTCCAGCTGGTAGGCGATGATGTTGCCGCCGCCATCCGTGGCCTGGTGGCGCGCGATGATCGCATTAATCTGCGTCATCCACTCGTCCGATGCGGCCAGGTACACGGGGTCGTCGGTACGTGCCTCGGCGCGATTGCGGAACATCCAGCCCGGGTAGCCGCCGCCCGTCAGCTCCGCGTTCACGTAGGGGCCGGTGCGGGCGATGATGTACATGCCCTCCTCCTCGGCGATCTCGATCGCCCGCTCCACGTTGCGCACGCCATTGAAGTCGTACACGCCCGGTTCCGGCGAGTGGTAGCCCCAGTCGAAGTAGAACGCGATGCCGTTGAAGCCCACCGCCTTCATCTTCTGGATCACGTCGCGCCACAGCGAGGGGCTGGGCAGCCGGAACGGATGCACCTCGCCCGACCAGACGACGACGCGCTTTCCATCGACCAGCAGCGAATGCTCGTCCCAGGCAATCTTCTTCGGCTGGCCCTTCGGCTTCGTGGCTTGCGCGAAGGCCATGCGCTCTTCCGGAATCACGGACGCGGTACCGATCATGCCCGAAACGCCGCCCACCTTCGCCTTCGGTGCCCAGGTCCGCAGGTCGCGGCTGTCCGAGTACCAGTACGCGCGGCTGTCCGGGTCGGCGAAATAGGCGCGCCAGCCGCCGTCGGCCAGCCGGACGAGCGACTGGCCGCCGGACGATGCGCCCGGACCGGTTCCCTGCTGAACGGTCCAGGGCCCAGGCAGCGTTTGCGCCATCGCGACTTCCAGCGCACCGGTGGATACGTTGCGGACCAGCGCGGCGTAGCCGTTGTCGGTGGCGGCAATGGCTACGCCGCCGGCCAGGCCCTGCACGGCCTGCGGCGCCGACCATTGCGCGAAATCCGTCCCCGGCGCCAGCAAATACGTTTGCGCACCGGCGGCCAGGACCACCTTCAAGGCGCCGCTCTTTTCCCGCACCCAGCGCGGTGCCGACACCCTGGCACCGCCGGGCAGCGCCAGCGGGGCGGCGTGCACCGTCTCCCACTTGCGCAAATCCCGCGACCGCGCGATCCCGAGGTTGGCGCCCTGGGCATACACGGCGTAGTACTGCCCCTCATGACGCACGATGGAGGGATCGGCCAGCGCGGTACCGGACGGCGCATGCGCCTCGGAGGCCAGCGTGGTGAAGGTAACGCCATCGCTTGACGAATAGACGCTGAACTTGCCCTCGGCTGAAAGCGGCACGGCCGCCATCAGGAAGACGGGTGCGTTCGCAACGAGGCCCGCCTGCGCCTGCCGCTGCTGCGCGTCGGACGCCTGGGGGATGCCCAGTTCCTGGGCGGTGACATCGGCCGCGAGGGCGGCCAGGGCGATCGGAAGGATATGGGCGAGGTGGCTGCGGCGCGGCGAGGCAGGAATCTTGGGCATCGGGCTTCTTGGTTGGTCGGACAAATGGTGTCTGATCATAAAGCCTTTTGCCCGCGAGACACGACCCTCAATTATCAACAAATTGAGCGTTTCACGAGGGCGCCCCTCGCCTCATCCGCGCCCTGGCGACCGCTGCGTGCCCGCGCGACTCACCACTTCGGCGCGATGCGCTCTCCCGGCATGGCTTCGTACGGCGGCACCCAGCCCGGCACGCGCTTCAGGCGCTCGATCCACGCGCCGATGTGCGGCCAGCGCGCCGCCACGTCGATGCCGCTTTCCTCGATCGGGTAGAACATGTAGCCGGAGAGCGAAAAGTCGGCGATGGTCGGACCGTCGCCCACCATCCATTCGCGCGTGGCGAGATGCTTGTCGACGATCCCGAAGGCGGCCTCGATGCGCCCCAGCAGGAATTTCATCACCACCGGATCGGGCTGCACGGGACCGAACGACTTCATGAAGCGGTAGGTGGCGAAGTAGCTGGTGAACTTGTGGTTGTCGAACAGGATCCAGCGCAGCACCTCGAGCTTGTCGCGTTCGGTCGCGCCGCCGAAGCGCCCATGCTTGTTGGCGAGGTGGGTCAGGATCGCGCCGGACTGGGTCAGGCGCAGGTCGCCGTCTTCCAGGATCGGGGCCTCGCCCATCTCGTTGTGCTCCTCGCGCCAGGCCGGATCGCGCGAGATGCCCGTGAAGAAGTCGACGAAGACGGGTTCGAACGGCTCGCCCAGCGCGCGCAGCATGAACGCGACCTTGAAAGCGTTGCCCGATTGGCCAAAACAGTGCAGGCGGTACATGGATCCTCCGGTGGTTATCATCCCACCATCATAATCACGCCGGAGCGACGACACCAGCCCTGAACGACTTCCGATAGGCCGAGGGCGACGTCTTCAAGGCGGTTCGGAAGTGCTGCCGCAGCGACAGCGCCGTGCCGAAGCCGGCCTCCTGGGCCACCACCTCGACCGACACATTGCTGCTCTCCAGCAGGCTGCGCGCATGAGCCATGCGCTGGTTCAGCAGCCACTGCTTGAACGACGTGCCGGTGGCCTGGCGGAAGTGCCGGGTGAACGTGCGGCGGCTCATCGCGGCGCGTTCGGCCAGCGCGTCGATACTGTGCTCGCGCTGCGGATGCCGCGCCACCCAGTCGAGCACCTGGGCGAAGCGCCCGTCGCTGCCGGACACGGGCACGGGCCGCTCGATGAACTGCGCCTGCCCGCCGTCGCGGTGTGGCGCGACCAGCAGCCGCCGCGAGACCCGGTTCGCGACCTCCGCGCCGCAGAGCTGCCGCAACAGGTGCAGGCAGCAGTCGAGACCGGCTGCCACGCCGGCGGACGTGAGCACGTCGCCTTCGTCCACATACAGCACTTCCTCGTTGACGTTCACGTGGGGGTGGCGCCGCGCCAGCTCGCCTGCGGCGGCCCAATGCGTGGCCACGGAGCGGCCGTCGAGCAGACCCGCCTCGGCCAGCGGGAACGCGCCCAGGCACAGGCCCACCACCCGGGCACCGCGCGCGTGGGCCTGCCGGAGCGCGGCGAGCAACGGCGCCGGCGCCGGCCGGCAATCGTCGTGCCACGCCGGCATCACCACGATATCGGCGTCCTTCAGGGCGGCGAGCCCGCGGCGGGTGGCGATGGCGAAGCCGGCCGACGTCTGCAACGGCCCCTTGCCGACGGCGCATACTTCCACGTCGAACAGCGGCGCGCCGGTCCCAAGGCTGGCGCCCAGGGTCGCGCCGAAGACCAGGCACGGCACCGACAGGTGGAATGGCGTGACGCCGTCGAATGCGACGACGGCGACTTTCAATGGGTTGGCGGATTTTGGCGGCATGGCCCGATTATATCGGAACAATGCCTTCGGGCCACTGTCGGCAAACCGCTGCCCCGCCGACAATGGCGTCACCGGGCCCCATGCGCCCATCACCAGGAGACCGAAGAATGAATACCCGCGACGCCGCCCTCGCCCCGATGCTTCCGACCGCCCAGGCCGTGGCCTTCCAGCACATCCGCAACGCCACCATCAAGGTGGAATATGCGGGCACCACCTTTCTCGTCGACCCGATGCTGGCGCCGCAAGGCGGCTGGCCCGGCTTCGAAGGCACCGTCAACAGCCACCTGCGCAACCCGCTGGTGGAGCTGCCGCTGCCGCTCGCCGACGTGATCAGGGCCGACGCCATCATCGTCACCCACCTGCACATGGACCACTGGGACGATGCGGCCAAAGGAGCGATCCCGAAGGACATGCCGGTGTTCGCGCAGGATGAGCATGATGCCGCCAGCATCCGCAAGGATGGCTTTACCGATGTGCGCGTGCTGGGCGAGGACAGCGAGTTCCATGGCACGCGGCTGACGAAGACGGGTGGCCAGCACGGCACGGACGAGATGATGGCCATGGGCCTGGACAAGCGGCTGGGCGACGTGTCCGGCATCGTGTTCCGTCGCCCTGGGTGGCAGACCACGTATATCGCCGGCGACACCACCTGGACCGCCGAGGTCGAACGGGCCATCACGGCATACCGGCCGGACGTGATCATCCTGAACGCCGGCTATGCCAGGATTCCCGGCTTGCCGGGAGCGATCATCATGGGCAAGGAAGACCTGCTGCGCGCCGCCCGGCTCGCGCCCGCGGCCCGCGTGGTCGGCATCCACATGGAAGCCGTGAACCACGCCAGCCAGACGCGCGCCGAACTGCGCGAGTTCGCCGCCGCCCACAACATCGCCGAGCGCGTGCTGGTGCCGGAGGATGGCGAAGCGTTCCGGTTCCAGGCAAGCCGCTACGGCTCCGGGGACCACCCCTTGCCGCCATCGAACCCGGCGAAGTAAGCCGCCCGCGACGGGTAGGCGGCCTTTGCCTCCGCCGCGTCCAGCACCTTGCCATGCAAACGCCCGCTGACGTCGAGCGGCCTGCCGGCCAGATCCATGGTGCCGAACTCGCGCCACCCCGCCGTGGCGGAGGCCTCGGCGGGATTGGGCACTGGCTGCCTGGCATTCGGCCCGGCCCAGCCGGCCGCCGCGATGTGCGGGCCCATGCGGCAATCGATGAACGCGATATGGTCCCAGGTATTGGCATAGCCGGGGCTGCGCGCCAGCCAGGTGGCACCGGCCGGCACGTCGTTGCCGGTCGGGCCGGGGCCGTGCGTCAGGCGGCTGTTCACGAACAAGAATCCCTTGTCGGTGGCCGACATGGTGCGGGCCTGGAGCAGGTAGCCGCCGTTCTTCGAGTTCGCGCTGTCGCCCACGGTGCGGATCTCGCTGTCCTCGAACAGCGCGGCGCGGTTGTTCCCCCAGATGAAGTCCACGTTCCCGGCAATGAGCGTGCGGTAGAACCAGGAATAGCCGCGCACCTGGATCGTATCCTGCTCGCTGAAGAAGCTGGCGTTCTTCGCGACCAGCCGCCCTTCGCTGTTGAAGAAGATCGTTTCGGCCTGCCCGCCCGTGGGCGCATTGCGCCGCACGCTGTTGCGCATGGTGAGCGTGTCGAGCGTGAGCATGTCGGCATCCTCGACGAGGAAGAGCGCACGCCCGCCGTTGATGCCGGGCGATTGCGCATCCTGTGCCGTGCCGGAGCCGGGGTTGAGGCCGTCGCCATTTTCCGCGTCGATCACCACGCCGTCGCGGCTCTGGCCACGCAGCGTCACGTTGTCCTTGCCGCGCAGGTAGAGCAGCTCCTGGTAGCGGCCGTTCCTGATTTCCACGGTGACGGGCGCGGTGCGCCCGGCGTGCTCCATCGCGTGGTTCAATGCTCCCTGCACTGTGCGGAAGTCCGCCCTGCCGTCGTCATCCACCACCAGCCTGCTGCCATGCGGGACGGCGGCGCGGGTCCGGAACGTCCAGCCGTGCCCGATACCGATGCCGGCGAAGCGCTGCCCGGCGAAGCTGCCCTCGAACACGCCGTCATCGATGGTCACCACGTATTCCTCGCCCGGCCGCAACTTCGCACTGTGCAGGTGGATGACGGCGTTGCGGCCCTCGATGGCGATCGGCTGGCGGCGCACGGCCCTGCGGTATTCCTGGCCGGGGTAGCCCAGCAGGTCATGTTCGCCGCCGACGTGGACCGTGTCCGCCACCGCGCCATCGCGCTTGCGGTGCACGCGGATCGCGCCCGCCTTGCCAAGCTTCGGCATCGCATCGAAGCGCAGCCGCAGCGGTGTGTCGTACGGCACGTCGCGCTTGCCGATGGCCGGGGCCACGCCGCCGTCCAGCCGGTAAGGCGCTTTGGCCGGCGTCCTGCGTTCCGCCACCCGCACGTCGAACACCGACTGGACGTTCGGATCGTCGAGACTCCTCAAGGTGACCGCCGTGGCGCCGGGCGCCACGGGGGTAAGCGTGACGTAAGCGGCCCCCGCGTCCACGCGCACGAGCGCGGGGTCGGGGGCGACGGCTTCGAAGCGGAACGGCAAAGCGCCATATGCCGTCGCGTTCGGCGGACTGGCATTCGTGAAGAAGGTACCGGGCCCGTTGACGGGCGGTGCCGCCGCCGGGTCGCCCGCCTGCCGATAACTTCCGAGGGCGCTGACGTCGAATCGATGCGGCCCGTCGCCGAGGGTCAGTTGCGCCAGTTGCGGCGCGCGCGCCAGGGCCAGCCGCGCCGGCTTCCGGGCGGGATCGCCGGTAACGGGCGTGCTCGCCTCGAATGCCGTGCCGCCGGCAACGACGCCAATCCGCCCTGCCCCCGGCAGCGCCGTATCGGTGACGCTGGTGACACGTTCGCCGTTCAGGTACACGACCAGCATGGCACCCTGCATCTCCAGGCGCACGGTATTGAAACGGCCATCGCCGACGGCGGCGCGGCTGAAGCCTTTCAGCCGTGTCAGCTGGCCATCCCTCATGCGCACGATCTCCACCTGCATGCGCTGCGTGGCCGAGTGGAAGCCGAGCCCCGCGCCATACCAGTTCCCATCGTCCTGGTAGCGGCCCACCACGTACAGGCGGCCGTCGGCGCCACTAGCTGCCAGCGGGCGGAAGCGCGCCTCCACGTAGGCATCGGCGGGCGCCGCGCCGGTGATGCGCACGGGGGCCTCGGGTTCGATGCGCGTTACCTGGTCCGCAGCAGCGGCGTAGGTCGATGCCAGCACCATGGTTGCCAGCAGGCTGTTGAAGCGCATGGTCGTCTCCTGTCGTTGATATTGCCACCGAAAACCTGTGTCCGACACCATTTCCTGCGGAAATGATGTCCGACACGGGTGCTTTGGCCTGACCACTTTAGCGCAGGTCAGGCCATTTCCGCCAGCGCATTTTTGATTGCGCTAACAGCCATCACCATAGGTAAAGAGATCCAGCCGGCGAACAACTCCAGCAAAAACTGTTTGCGTAATCATGTATTTTAAGCCATCCTAAAAGAAGCTGGTCAGGCCACATGACCAGCGGCCTGACCAATCAAAAACTTGATCAATGTGACGCGGCTGCACGGCCGGCACGCCGAACCAAGACACAGGAGACCAGATGCACCGTATCCCCCATCGGATCGCGCTGTCCGCGATCGCCCTCGCCGTCCTCACCCTCGCCCAGGCTGCCTCCGCCCAGCAAGCCGCGCTGCCCGCCGCGCAGTCCGCCGACACGCCGATCGCGCGTGTCGAAGTGACGGGTTCCTCGATCCGCCAGGTGGCCACCGAAAACGCGCTGCCGCTCACCACGATCAAGTCCGAGGAACTCGTGGCGCGCGGGCTCACCACGATGTCCGAGGTGGCCACTTCCCTCACGGTCGGGTCCACCAATGAGCCGGTCGGCGGCGGCGGCTCCGGCACGATGATCAATATGCGCGGCCTGAACACGAACCGCACGCTGGTGCTGCTGAACGGCCGCCGCCTGCCGAACGAGGCGATCGGTGCCAGTTCCGTCAACGTGGACGTGGTGCCGATGAGCGCCGTGGAGCGCGTGGAAGTGCTGCGCGACGGCGCCTCGTCGATCTACGGTACCGATGCCATTGCCGGTGTGGTGAACTTCATCACGAAGCGCACGCACCAGGGCACCACCGTCACCGGCGGCTGGGTGCAGCCGGAACGCCATGGCGGCGGGGACCAGCAGCGCATCAGCATCCTCTCCGGCTTCGGCGACCTGAACGAACAGGGCTGGAACGTCTACGCAGCCGTGGACTTCCAGCAGCGCGCCCGCCTGATGCAGCGCGACCGCCCCAATATCAGCGACCCGAACCTGATCGCCCAGCTGGGCGGCAACCCGTTCACTTCCGCTGTCGCGGGTTCTTCGTCGGCCCCGGCCAATTTCACCGTCTACCAGAACGGCAAGCCGACCACGCGCACCGGCAACCCGTATTTCGCCGCCGGCTGCGCGGCGCCGTATGGCGGCGCGCAGTACACGATCCCGTCCTCCAAGGCCAGCGGCGCCGGCGCCGGCACCTGCATCCTCGACCCGGACCTGTACCCGCAGCTATTGCCCGACAATATGCAGGCCACCCTGTTCACGAAGGCTTCGCTGCGCCACCACGGCGACCGCCTGCTGACCGTGGAACTGCTGGCCACCGAGTCCTATATCAAGGCGCTCAATCCACCGCAGGTGTTCGGCGCGCAGACCGACTACGACAAGTACAACCCCGGCGTGCGCAAGCCGCTGTTCATCACGCCGTCATCCCGGTGGTATCCGGGGGGCAGCGGTGGCGTGCCGGCCGTGGCGGGCGTCACGAACCAGGACCTGGCGCTGACATGGAGCCTGGACGAAGCGGGCCCCGCGAAGACGGACGACCGCCAGAACGCGCGGCGCCTGGCGATCGCCGACCAGGGCGAGTTCATGGGCTGGGATTACCGCGTGGGCTTCACGGCGGCGGAAAGCAAGCGCGCCGTGGGCTGGAGCAGCGGCTTCTTTGCCACGGACGGCATCTACCAGGGCGTGGCCAGCGGCATCCTGAACCCGTTCGGCGCCCAGGACGCGGAAGGCGCAGCCTACCTCGACAGCATCAGCCGCGACGGCCTCACCTACCGCGTGGGCCGCGTGGGCTATGCCGGGACGGACTTCAATATCGCCCGCCCGCTGATGGACCTGGCCGGCGGCCCGCTGACCTTGGCGATCGGCGGCGACTGGCACCGCGAGACCTACCGCGACGCGACGCATCCGGTGGCCAACGAAGTGACGTACAAGGTGTCCGGCACGCCCAACTCCTATCCGCGCGGCGAGCGCAAGGTGAGCGCCCTGTACATGGAAGCGGACGCGCCCATCACGAAGGAACTGACGCTGACGGGCGCGGTGCGCGCCGACCACTTCAGCGATTTCGGCAACACCGTCAACCCGAAGCTGAGCGTGCGCTGGCAGCCCACGCAGACCGTGCTGCTGCGCGGCACGGCCAGCACGGGCTTCCGCGCACCCACGCTGCCGGAGCTGTACGGCACCCCGCTCACGCGCACGCCATCGACCAACAAGTGGGATGATCCGCTGCTGTGCCCCAGCGCCACGCCCTCCGTGCGCGGCACGGGCAGCCTGACGACGGACCCGCGCTACGCCGGCCTGAACCTCGATCCGGCCCAGGTCTGCGATACGAACCTGACCACCCTGACCGGCGCCAATCCCGACCTCGAACCGGAAAAGGCGAAAACCGTCACCGCGGGCATCGTGTTCTCGCCGATGAAGAACCTGAACGTGACGCTGGACTGGTGGTCGATCCGCATGAAGGGTACGATCGCGCAGATCACCGAGGAAACCATCTTCGACAACCTGGACCAGTACGGCGACCTGTTCGTGCGCAACCCCAACGGCACGCTCGACTACATCGTCAAGACCCGCCTGAACATGGGCGGCCTGCGCACGCGCGGCATCGACGCAAGCGTGAACTACACGTGGCCCGCCACGCAGTGGGGCAAGTTCGGCGTGAGCATGGAAGGCACCTATGTCGACCGCTACGAAGGCCAGAACGAGCCTAGCGGCGAATGGATCGACAGCGTGGGCAAGCCCGGCGCGCTGGCCACCGGCGCCACCTCGGCCAACACCTATGTGTACCGCTGGAAGCACAACCTGCGCCTGTCGTGGAACTGGCAGAAGTTCGGCGCGCAGCTCATGCAGGCCTATACCTCGCACTACGAGGACACGAACGCGCAGCCGAACCAGAAGCCGGGCCAGCCGTTCTTCAACGAGATCGACCATTACACACTGTACAACCTCACGACCAACTGGAACTTCTCGGACAAGCTCAAGCTCACCTTCGGCATCAACAACCTGCTCGACGAGGACCCGCCGCTGTCGAACCAGCGCATCGGTTCGCGCGTGGTGTTCGCGCAGAACGTGTCGAAACCGATCGGCCGGGCCTACAACGTCCGCGTCAACTACACCTTCTGAGGCCGACATGAAGATGACCACCACGCTGCACGCCGTTCCCCTGCTGCTCCTCGCCCTCTCCGGCCTTCCCGTGCACTCTGCCGAGGCATGGGTACCCGATCTCGGCAACGGCAAGTACCAGAATCCGGTACTGAATGCCGATTACTCCGATCCGGACGCGGTGCGTGTCGGCGACACGTACTACATGACTTCGTCGAGCTTCAACAGCGCGCCCGGCCTGCCGCTACTGCAATCGAAGGACATGGTGAACTGGCAGCTGGTCGGACATGCCTTGCCCAAGCAGGTTCCGGTGACACACTTTTCCACGCCGCGCCACGGCGGCGGCGTGTGGGCACCCTGCCTGCGCCACCACGACGGCAAGTTCTGGATCTTCTATCCCGATCCCGACCACGGCGTGTACGTGACGACGGCCACGCACTTCGCCGGCCCGTGGAGCGAGCCGCACCTGCTCCTGCCCGGCAAGGGCATCATCGACCCCACGCCGCTGTGGGACAGCGACGGCAAGGCTTACTTGCTGCATGCCTGGGCCAAGAGCCGCGCCGGCATCAACAACCGGCTCACGCTGCGCAGCATGGCACCGGACGGCAGCCGCCTGCTCGATTCCGAAGGCAAGGTGATCATCGATGGCGACAGGCTGCCCGGCTACCGCACGCTGGAAGGCCCGAAGTTCTACCGGCATGACGGTTACTACTACGTGTTCGCGCCTGCCGGCGGCGTGGAACACGGCTGGCAATCCGTGTTCCGCTCGCGCACCATTGACGGGCCTTACGAGGACCGCATCGTGATGGAACAGGGCGATACGCCCGTCAACGGGCCGCACCAGGGCGCGTGGGTGCGCGCCCAGGACGGCAAGGACTGGTTCCTGCACTTCCAGGACCGGGCCGCCTACGGCCGCGTGGTGCACCTGCAACCGATGACGTGGCGGGACGGCTGGCCCGTCATCGGGCAACCGGGACCGAAGCCCGGCGTGGGCAATCCTGTCGCCACCCACGACAAGCCGGTGGCGGGCCAGCCGGTCGCGGTGCCGGCCACGTCCGACGAATTCGACGGCAAGGCGCTCGGCCTGCAATGGCAATGGAACGCCAACCCGCAGGATGGCTGGTATTCGCTTTCCGCCCGGCCCGGCCACCTGCGCCTGCCGGTGCAAGCCGTGCCGGCAACGAAGGATTTCGTGCGCGCGGCGCCGAACATCATTGCCCAGAAGCTGCCCGCGACCGCCTTCACGGCCGAGACCAGGATCGAACTGCGCGGCGCGAAGGATGGCGATCGGGCGGGGCTGATCCTGAACGGCCAGAGTTATGCGGCGCTGGGCCTGCGCCAGCGCGGCGCGGACCTGCAACTGGTGTACACCACCTGCACGCCATTCACGCCGCGTTGCACCGAGAGCGAGACGGTGCTGCTGCCGAAGGCGCCCGCAGCGCTGACGTTGCGCATGGCGATGGAGGAAGGCGCGGTCGCACGGTTCCAGTACAGCGTGGACGGCAAGCGCTTCGTCGACGCGGGCGCGCCGTTCACCGCCACCAAGGGTCTCTGGGTCGGCGCCCAGATGGGGTTGTATAGCGCCAGCGCGGCGGCCCAGCCGTCCGGCGCCTGGCTGGACGCGGACTACTTCCGCGTGACGCGATGAAGAAGCTGACGATCTGGCTGCTACTGTCCACCCTGGCGGCCGCTTCCGTCCACGCGGCCGGCCCCTATCGGAATCCGGACAACAAGAACCCGAACGACCCTCTGGAAGGCACGTATCCGGTGCCATATAAACTGCCGGTGGTCACGGAGATCACCGCGCAGCTCGACGCCGTGCGCGGCTTCATCGACCGCGCCACGCCCAGCCGCATCGTCGACAAGGCGACCGGCCAGCCCATCACCGATTTCAGCGTGCCCGTCGCGACGGCGATCGTGGAGCCGTCGCCCCACGACTTCGGCATCATGAACTACGAGATGGGCGTGATGCATGCCGGGCTGATGCTGGGCCGCCGGGTGACGGGCGACCCGAAGTGGACGGCGATGACGGAGCGCCACCTGGCATTCTTCCACCAGCGCCTGGGCTACTTCGAGGAACAGGAGAAGCGGTTCAAGCTGGGGCGCGCCAACAGCTTCGCGCGCTGGGCCAAGCCCCATGCGCTCGACGATTCCGGGTCCATGTGCGCCGCCCTCGTGCGTGCCCGCCTGGAAGGAATCGGGCCCGACATGTCGCCCGTGATCGCCAGGCTGGCGGACTGGGTGCACACGAAGCAGGTGCGCCTGAAGGACGGCACGCTGGCGCGCAACCGCCCACAGGCCTGGTCCGTCTGGGCGGACGACATGTACATGAGCATTCCGGCGCTGGCCGAGATGGGCCGCATGACGGGCGAGCGGCGCTATTACGACGACGCGGTGAAGAACGTGCTGGGCATCTCGAAGTACCTGTTCGATCCGACGATCGGCCTATACACCCATGGCTGGAACATGAACAATCCCGACGCGCCCGAGTTCTACTGGGGCCGCGCGAACGGCTGGGCCGTGCTCGCCATGTCCGACCTGCTCGACGTGCTGCCGAAGTCGCACCCCGGCTACCGGAAGGTACTGGACCAGCACCGCCGCGCGCTGCGCGGCATCGCGAAGCTGCAATCGGGCGAAGGCATGTGGCACCAGATGCTGGACCGGCACGACTCGTTCCTGGAGACTTCCGGCACCGCGATGTTCGTCTATGCGCTGGCGCACGCGATCAACCAGGGCTGGATCAGCCCCACCACGTACGGCTCCATCGCCCAGGCGGGATGGGCAGGCATCTCGGCGCGCATCAAGGCCGACGGCAGCATCGTCGACGGCGTGACGGCCACCACCTTCGCCGCCGACCATGTGTACTACTACAACCGGCCGACCAGCATCAATGCCATGGCCGGCTACGGCCCGGTGCTGCTGGCCGGCTTCGAGATGATCAAGCTGCTGAACAACCCGGATGTCGTCATCACCGACAAGGTGAAGACCTACCATTACGGGCCAGCAAAACAGTGAGGAAGGGCATGCCGATGGGAAGCCAACAGTTCTTGCGGCCCATACTGGCCGCCACGTCGGCATGCCTGCTGTGCTGCGCTCTGCCGGCACACGGACAAGGCGCGATGGGAGCAGCCGGAATGCGCTTCAACTTCACCGCGCATCCGGCACCCGGCGCGGTGACGGTCGAAGCGGATGCACGCGGCGGGGCGCCGTTGTACAGCGCCGCCACCGGCTACGGCTTCGTCACGCACACCGGCGCCCTGCCCGCCCGGCCCGTGCACTCGGAAGGCATCCGGGCCGGCGCCCACGGTTTCACGATCACGGAGCCAGTGATCGACACGGCCGTTGGCGGCAACCACTACAACCGCTTCGGCATGGCCTTCCGCATCAAGGTGCCGCCCGGCGCGTACGCCCTGAAGGTGCGCACGACGCACGATGCGGCGGATGCAACCGTCTCGATCACGGGCATGCAGACGAGCCGGCTGATCCCGCCCGTGTTCTGGGATGCCGCAAACCTGCTGCCCAACCGCACGCGCGTGACGGCACAGGGCCGCGACTGGTCGTACCGCTACGTGAATGGCCGCGACTTCATCGATATCGAGGTGGAGCCGGACAAGGCGGGTGTTCCCGTCGGCCTGGCGGAGATCGTGCTGACGCCGATTCCACCGCAGGAGCGCCCCGCCGGCGAACGGCCGGCGCTGTTCACGCTGGGCGACTCCACCGTGAAGTCGTACACGTTCGACGAGGCGCCGATGAGCGGCTGGGGCCAGGTGTTCGACGACCTGTTCGACCCGGCCAGGGTAAAGGTCGCCAGCTACTCGATGGGCGGGCGCTCGTTCCGCAACGCCTATGCCGAGGGCAGGCTGAACGACCTGCTGCTGGCCGGCCGCGTGGGCGACGTGGTGATGATCCAGTTCGGCCACAACGATGAAAGCGCCGACGAAAGCGACCGCTACGGCCGCGGTGCCACCGAAGCCATGTATGAAGAAATGATCCGTCAGGTGTACCTGCCGGCGATCCGTGCGCGCGGCATGGTGCCCGTGCTCGTGACGCCGATGTCGCGGGTGAACGGCAACCAGCAGCCCGGCGCGCCATACGGGAACTCGTTCGGCAAGCGCCGCTTCCCCGAGCTCTTGAGCGAGCTGGGCGCGGAACTGGACGTGCCCGTGGTGGACCTGAATGCGCGCAGCGTGGAGTACTACAATGCGGCCGGGCATGACGCGATCACGGCCATGGTGATGTCGATCGAGGCGGGCGAGACACCGGGCAAGACGAACGACGGCAGCTACGCCAACGGCCATCCGGCCAACAAGATCGACGGCACGCACTTCAAGGAAGCGCTGTCGAAGCAGTATGCGCGGCTGGTGGTGACGGAACTGGCGCGCCTGGCCGCGCAGGGCGACAGGACGGCGACGCGCATCGTCGCGCAACTGAGGGACGACGTGCGCCGTGCCGTCGCGTCAGGCGACTGGTCCGCCATTCATCCCGAGATCGCCGGCGACATCGTCGATGGCAAGAATGCCTACTATCGCAACCAGATCGAAAAACTGTTGCAACTGGGCGCGCTGCGCAAGGATGCGCAGGGCAATTTCCACCCCGAGGCGCCGATGCGCACGGCCGAGTTCAGCGGCGCGCTGGCGCAGGTGATGGGCTTGCCGGCGGCATCCCTGGCCGGCCATGCGGACGGACCGCTGACGCGCGAAGCGATGGGCGTGCTGCTGCACGATGCATACCATGCGAAGTTCACCGCGAAGCCGGCCTACATGACCGACTACAACGGCAAGACAGTCTTGCCCGGCTCCGACCCCAACCTGGACACCAGCGCGCGCGGCGCGATGTACTACCCGCTCGTGCGCTGGGAGCATCTGCGGGACACGGCGGCCGTCGCGCCAGAGCACCGGAACAAGCTGCGCGAAGCGTATGAACTGGGACTGATGCGCTCCGAGGCCGGCATCGCGCGCGGGCGCATGGTCAACGGCCTGCTGCTGGAACCGAAAGCGCTCGTGACGCGGGCAAAGGCCGCCAAGGCACTGTACTTCATGTGGGTGCTGGCCCAGCCGCCAAAGGGGGAGAATGACCGCCGCTGAGCCGGCCATGTGCTAGCATCGCGTTCCCCCACGAGAACCGCCGCGCATGAACGCCCCAGCCGACCCGCCCGACACCGCAAGGCAACCACCCGGCCAGCCGCCGCTGCGGCTGCGCTCGACCATCGATGCCCCGACGCTGGAACGCGTGCGCATCGGGCTCGAAGCGGTGTTGTTCGCGCGGATGCATGGCGCCCGGCCGCGGACAGCCACGACCGACGAACCCGCCGATACCGCCGAGGCCATGGCGCGGGGGAACATGCCGCCATCGAAGATCCTGGTCTTCCTGCGCAGGTGCGGCCTGCTGGGATTGATGGTCGCGCTCGCCTTCACCGCGAGCGGCGGTCTCGAATGGGACGGCTACCGGCTGGACCTGATCCTTGCCTCGTACTTCATCGCCGGGCTGGCCCTGTCGCTCCTGCTGCCGCGCATCGCGGCAGGTGCCCGCGCATGGCGGCCGGAACGCTGGACCTGGCCTCGGAAAACCCTCGCGCGGCGGCTGGCGGCACGCGCGCTGGAGAGGTCGCGGGCCATGGCGCCGTTCGTGGCGCAGTACGACATCGATGACGCCATCGTGACGTACACGCGGATCAAGGGAGACGATTCGCGGGTCGAGTGGACGCGGCCCCTGGCGGGCTGGTACGCCCAGGGTGACGGGTTCACCGTGCTGTTCGAGGATACGGCGTCGCTGAAGTCCGTCGTCATCCTGCATGAACGGAGCGCGCGCTTCGACGAACTGCTCGCGCTCCATGGTCTACGGCCGCTGGCATCGGCCTGACCGCCACGTGGCAGCCATGGCATTCGCGTAGCGCGCACGGCACCAGTGCCGTCACATGGCGATCGGCAGGCCCGAGGGTGCCACGCTGTCCATGTCCAGCACGTCCGACCTGCCGCCGGCGAGCAGGATGCTGAACGGCGAGCTGTCGCGTTGCGCGCAGCGCGAGTCCGACAGCAGGCCGCCGAAGTTCCCGAAACCGGCGATGCGGCCGTCGCGCTGGACGCTTCGCTCGCGCGGCCCCAGCGGCGTGGGCCTGGCCGGGGCCATGCTTTCCAGCGCTTCCAGCCGGGCCGTCAGCGCCGCCACGGTGCCGCGCAGCTCCGCCAGCTCCGCATCCTTTTGCCGCAACGCCGCGTCCCTCTCATCCCGCTCGGCGACGAGCCGTTGCGCGCGCCGCTCGGCATCGGCATGCAGGCGGTCCGCCAGTTCCGCCACGAGCGCCTGCAGGGTGCGTTCCGTTTCGCCGCGCGCACCGCCCTGCGCGGGGTCCTCCTCCGCCAGCTCCTTCAGGTACCTGTGGATGGTGGACTTCGAACCCGTGTCGCCCAACGCCTGGCGCACCGCGTCGGCGGACGGGTAGCGCCCTTGCGCCACCAGCCGGTCGCGCACTTCCCGCACCTGCGCCTTCGTCAATCCGCTTCTTGCCATGCCGTCTTCCTCACGAACTGGCCTGCCCGACCAGGCCGCGACTGGCCGCCCGGTTCAGCTTGGGGTGCACCACGGGAATCGTCAGCATCGTACTGCCCACGGCCATCAGCAGCAACGCGGTGAACGTCTCGCTCGTGATGATGCCCTTGTCGAGCAGGATATTGGCGAAGATGATCTCGATGAGGCCCTTCGACTGCAGCAGCCAGCCGATGATGGAAGCCTCGCCCGGCTTCCAGGCCAGCATCCGCCCGGCCAGGTGGGCGCCCGCCAGCTTGCCGCCGACCGATGCGAGCAGCAGAAGGCCGGCGGCGAAGAACACCGCGTAGCCGCCGACGTTCCACGTCGTGCGCAGCCCCGTGCTGAGGAAGAATACCGGCATCAGCACCAGCAGCACGTTCTTGAACAGCGCGTCGAGCTTTTCCTGGCCGAACCAGTCGGCATCCATCACCACGCCCGCCAGGAACGCGCCGACCATGAAGTGCAGGCCGGCCCAGTCGGCGCCGAATGCGCAGGCGATCAGCCAGGCCATGGCCACGAACCACCGGTCTTCCTGCGGCAGGCGCGCCATCAGACGGCGGTACAGCACCGTGAGCACGGCGAAGGCCGCCAGGAAACCGAGCTGGCGGCCCATGCGCTCCCAGTCGAGCATGATAATGGCCAGCACGCCCCAGATGGCCACGTCGTCCAGGCTTGCATAGCGCAGGATGCGCTGGCCCATCGGCTGGCGCAGGATGTCGAGCTTTTCCAGCAGCAGCACCAGCACGGGCAGCGCCGTCACGGCGCACGCCATGCCGGTGCCGAGCAGGAATTGCCAGGTGGCTGCCTTCGGCCCGATCCAGCCCGGATAGGCGAGCAGCAGTACGGCGGCGCCGCAGCCGAACAGCAGCGGCATGCCCAGCGACAGCCCGGCCGTGGTGGCGCTTTCGCGGCGGTATTGCCAGACTTTTTTCAGGTCCAGCTCGATACCCGCCAGCATCACGAACAGCATCACGCCCCACAGGGCGATGCCGTTCAGTGTTTTCACGACGTCGGGGTTGAAGATGAACCTGTGGTATTCGGGGAAGGCCGCGCCGACCACGCCCGGGCCGAGGATGATTCCCATGATGATCTGCACGATCACGAGCGGCGCGAAGTACTCGGTGCGGCCGAGCCGCCACACGAGGTAAGGTGCGACGAAGATCAGCAGCATCGCAATCAAGAAGATTTCGGTGGTACTCATGTGTCTCCCAGTCGTTATTCGTTATGTAATTACGTACCGAAACAGATGGTAGCCGAGGCATGCTTTTTATGAAAGCGTTTTCAGAGGTAAGTGGTAGCGTTTCCACAACACGCGTCGGGAAACGTCCAGCGGGGATCGGCCCAATGGGAAATATCTTGCCTCGCAAGCCAGGCGCGCGGACGGCGGCGCCGGCTGGAGGCGGAAAAGCCGGGAGCGGCGTTACAGCCGGCTAACCGCCCACAGCACGCCGCGGGCGACGAGGTCGAGGTAGCGGGGATCGGCCATCACCTCGGCGTTGTGCGCCAGCGTGGTGCTGAAGACGCGGGCGCGCTTCGGGCCGTAGTGATGCGTCCAGGCCACGTGTAGATCTTGCCGCGGTCCGCCGCCACGGGCGATTCCGGCTGTACGCCGTACAGCACGGGGGTGACGTCGAAGGTCGTCAGGTTGTTGTACAGCTCGTCACTGCCTGTCGTATACGGCTGAAAGCCGGCCGCCACCGGGTGTCCGGTATCGGCGGCCGTCAGCTGGATCGGCGACTGCGGGCCGTGGCCGCTGGACTGGATGCCGGTGAATTCGAACCAGCGCGCATTCGGGGCGCCCGCCTTGACAGGCTTCTTCCACTCGCCCGAACGATAGGAATGCATGGCGCAGTGCAGGTTCACGGCCGGCACGCCGGCGCGGTGCGGCGCCAGCACGGCATCCAGCGCCGTGGGACTGTCCTCGTCCGCCGCGCATTCGTTGTGGATCACCACATCGTAGCCGTCCGCATACCTCGGGTTGCCGTAGATCGGCAGCGCCGGCCGCGTCGCCTGTTCGCCCGGCTTCGGATCGTGATAAAGGTGGCTGACCACGGCAGCCATGCGCGCCTTCAGGCCCTCTTCGAGCAGCATGCGCTGCTGCGCGTAATCATGGCAGCAGCCGCCGCTGACGATCAGGATCTTCACGGGTTTCACCGCCTGCGCGCCGGCCGGCGCGAGGATCGAGAGGCTGAGCGCGACGGTACCGGCAAGGGCTTTGAGCATGGCGAATGATCCCGGCTGAAGGAGAAACCATTCTAGTCGGAAAGCCACCCGCAGGGCGATCAATTCACCGACCGGATGGTGCGCCTGCCGCGCTGGCGCGGGAGTAGACTGTCTCATTGCTACGCGGAGGCCAAGATGCACGCGCACGAGAACGACTACGTTGCCTCGTATATCACGCTGCGGCGGATGATCGGCTGGGCCGGCCTGCTGATGCCGCTGGCCGTGCGCGGTGGCGGCCTGCTGCTGGAAGGCATCACCACCACCGATTCGCTGAGCGCCTACTACTACACCAGCATGCGCGACGTGTTCGTGTCGATCACGGTGCTCACGGGTGCCCTGCTCGCCTGCTACCGCACGCCCCACCTGCGCGACAATATCGTGTCCACCGCCGCCGGCATCGCCGCGATCGGCCTCGCCCTGTTCCCGATGGACCCCACGTATGCCGCCGAACTGCTGGCGCGCTATCCCGACCTGGGCACGCAGGCGCATTACTCGAACCACGGCATCCTCGGCTACCACCTGGTATTCGCCATCTCCTTCGGGGTGCTGTCGTTCTACATGGTGTATTTCCGCTTCGGCGCCGGCGCCCCGCTCACCATGCAGGAGCGCAAGCGGCAGGTGGTCTACAAGGTGTGCGGTTCGATCATGCTGCTGTCGTACCTCGCGATCGCCATCATGGGCTTCGCGCTCGAAGGCCACTCGGTATTCTGGCCCGAGACGTGCGCGGTGGCCGCGTTCGGCGTGGCATGGCTGGTCAACGGGCAGACCGTGCTGAAGGACCGCCCCGCCCTGCCCCGCGCGGGTCCGATGAACCTGAGTCATCAATAGGCGGGCCTAACGATGCCGGCGACGCAGCGCCTCCATCTTCGCGGCAACGCAGAAGGCCAGCCCGGCTGGAATCCTGGTTGGCCAATGAATCCGGCTCAAGAATCTCGGGATATGCCTGCCATGAGCATGCATGCATGGCGCGCTGCGCGCCCGAAACGGGGCCGATGCTACAATTTCAACATGCGTATGCGCCGTCAATCGTTCATCGCCGCCTGCTGGGTCACCCTGGCCGCCATGCTGCTGGCGGTCGTGGCGCCCGCGCTCGCCCATGCGTTCGCGCCGCACGCGCGCGCGGTGACGATCACGGCCGAGATCTGCTCGGCCACCGGCATGGCGGGCATGCAGCAGATCGTGGCCGAGGAGAAATCCCCGGCATCGAGCCACCAGGCGCACTTCGAGCACTGTCCGTTCTGCCAGACGGGGTCCTCGCCGCTGGCGCTGCCTTCCGCCACCTACGTCTTGCCCCTCCTCGCCGGCACGCCGCCGCGCCCCGCCCTGTTCTACCGGTCGCCCACCCCGCTGTTCGCGTGGACGGCGGCAAAACCGCGCGGCCCGCCCCTGGCCTGATCCGCAGTCCCTGCGCCCGATGCATCCGCACGGGCCCGGCGGCGCCGTCCACGGTGCCGGATCTCCATTCGCCCGCCCGCGGGCGACAGCCAGAGGTATCGATGATGTCTTCCCTTTCGGGGAACGGCGCGCTTGCCGCCGTCCCTTTCGCGTTGGCGTGCGCCGCCGCGCCAACCCATGCCCAGACGGGCGCCACCCTGCCCGCGGCGGGAACTGCCGCCAGGATCGTCCATGACGAGACAAACCCCATTCTGCCCACGGTGGAAATCACCGGCGCGACCTTGCGGGGCGACGCCCTGCTCGACCTGGACGCGCCCGCCGGCACCGGCAGCCGCCTCGGTCTCACGGTGCGCGAAACGCCCGCCACCGTGTCGATCGTCGATCGCGCCACGATCGAGCAACGGGGCGCCCAGGATACGCAGGAAATCCTGCGCGCCATTCCCGGCATCACGGCGCACAACGCGCCCGGCAATATCGGCGTGAGCTACCGCGGCTTCGGCAGCGGCTCCATCAGCCAGCTGTTCAACGGCATCAACGTCCAGTATTCGATCGCGGCCCGGCCCATCGACAGCTGGATCTACGAGCGCGTGGAAGCGATCGGCGGGGCGTCGAGCTTCCTGTTCGGCTCCGGCGCCGTGGGCGGATCGATCAACTACATCACTAAGACGGCCGAGCGGCGCGAGTTCGCCGAAGCGCGGCTGCGCCATGGCAGCGACGACTTGAACGAAGCGTCGTTCGGCCTGAACCGGCGCCTCGGCGGCTCGGGCGCTACCACGCATTACGCCCGCCTGGACGTCAACCACCGCGATGCCGGCAACTGGATCGACGGCACGCACACCCGCGCAACGCAGCTTGCGGCATCGCTGCGCTCGGACTTCGGACCGCGCTTCACGCACACGCTGGCCTATGAATTCCAGGACGAGGACGTGGACCGGCCCTACTGGGGCACGCCGCTCATGCATCCCATCGCCGGCACGGCGCGGGTGGACGAAGGCACGCGCTTCAGGAACTACAACAGCGCCGACGGGGTGTACGCCAAGCGCGTGCACTGGCTGCGCTCCGTGGCGACATGGCAGGCCAGCGAGCGAGCCCAGGTCACCAACACAATGTATGCCTACGACGCGCTGCGCGACTATCGCAACGTTGAAAACTACCGCTTCACCTCGGACAATAAGGGCGTGACCCGCTCCGGCGTCCTGCTGCAACGGCACGACCAGCGCGTGGTCGGCAACCGCCTCGACGGCCTCTACCGGGGTACGCTGGCCGGGCGCCGCAGCGAATGGGCGTTCGGCCTGGACGTGAGCGTGAACCGGCAGACGCGCTTCCCCAACAGCCTCGCGGCCACTGTGGACACGGTGGACCCGTACCGCTTCGCGACCGAGCGCTTCTTCGACATCCCGGGCATGGTGCCCGGCTTCCGCCCGGACCGGGACAACAAGGTGACCACGACCGCAGTGTATGCGGAAAACCGCACCGCCCTGCTGGCGGCATTGAACCTCGTGACGGCGCTGCGCCACGAGCGCATCGAACTGGACCTGACGAACCGCCGCGAAGTGACAGCCGCCAACCCGGCCACGTTCGCGCGCCGCTACGGCCCGACCACGGGCCGCGTGGGCCTCGTGTGGGACGTGGCACCCGGCGCCACCGCCTATGCGCAGTACGCGACGGCCGCCGATCCGCCGTCTGGCGTGCTGTCGACCGCCTCGTTCGCCGATGTGCGCAACAACAGCGAGCTGACGACGGGCCGGCAGGCCGAGATCGGGGTCAAGCTCGACTTCTGGCAGGGCAAGGGCACGGCGACGCTGGCCGCCTACGGCATCACGCGCGTGAATATCGCCACGCAGGACCCGGCCAACAGCACACTCACGATCCTTGTCGGCGAGCAGTCGGCGAAAGGAGTGGAGCTGGCGCTCGGGCTGCAGCCGGCGCGCGAGCTGTCGGTGCAGGCGAACGTGACGCGCGTGGATGCCGAGTACGAGAACTACCGCCAGGGCGGCCTCTGGCTCGCCGGCAAGCGCCCCGTGAACACGCCGGACACGGTCGCGAACGTGTGGCTCACCTACCTGTTCACGCCGGCGCTGAAGGGCACCGTTGGCATCCGCCACGTCGGCAGCGTCTATGCGGACGCGCCGAACACGATCCGGTGGCCGTCCTACACGCTGGTGGACCTGGGCATGAGTTACCGCTTCTCGCCCAACGTGGAACTGGTGGGTCGCGTGCGCAATGCGGGCGACCGGCTGCACGCCGTGAACATGACGGCCACCATGGCTTACCTGGGCGCGCCGCGCACGGCGGACATGGCGCTGCGCTTCACGTTCTGAGGCTGCCATGGGAATGTCCTTGAAACGACTGCTGTTCCTGGCGCACCGCTGGCTCGGCATCGTGCTGTGCGCCTTCTTCGCCATGTGGTTCATGTCCGGCATGGTGATGATGTATGTCGGCTACCCGAAGCTGACGGACGATGAACGGCTCGCGCACCTGCCCGTGGTGGACGGCGCTGGCCTGCTGGCGCCGTCCATCGCGCTGGCGAACGCCGGCCTTGCCGGGCCATTGAAGGAACTGCGGCTGGCCGCCGCCAGCGCCGGGCGACCGGCCTACTTCGTCACGCCGGACGGGCCGCGTTCCGGCCACGCCATGGTCGTGGTGGATGCGCGCACCGGCCGCCGCGTTCCCGGCACGAACGAAGCGCGCGCCCTGGCAAGCGCCCGTGCCTATGCCGGCCCCAACGTCGCGCTGCGCTACGCAGGCACCGTGGACGAGGATGCGTTCACGCATTCGCGCGGGCTCGATGCGCATCGCCCGCTGCACCGGGTGATGGTGGAAGATGCCGAGGGCACTCTGCTGCACATCTCGGGCGCCACCGGCGAAGTGGTGCGCGACGCCCCGCGCACCGAACGGCTGTGGAACTACGCCGGCGCCTGGATTCACTGGCTGTACCCGTTCCGCGGCAATGCCTTCGACCGGTACTGGGCCGATATCGTCAACTGGCTGTCGATCGCCGGTATCGCGCTGGCGCTCACGGGCACCATCGCCGGCATCCTGCGCTGGCGCTTCCGGCGGCCCTACCGCAGCGGCGCGCGCACCCCGTACCCCGGCGCCATGATGCGCTGGCATCACATCGGCGGCCTGCTGTTCGCGCTCACGACGATCACGTGGATCTTCAGCGGCCTGATGTCGATGAACCCGTGGCACGTCTTCGACGGTGGGGCCGCGCCGCTGCGCATGGCCGCGCTGACGGGCGGCAAGCTCGATCCCGCCACGCTCGATGCCACGCCTGCCCCGCTGCTCGCCGGCGGCAACGTGCGCGAGCTGCGCTGGACGCAAATGCTGGGGCAAACGCTCGTCCTCGCCCAGCCGGCGACGGGCCGGCCTGCGGTGCTCGACGCACGCGCCGCGCAACCGGTCTCGATCGATGGTACGGCGCTGCAAATGGCGGCTGCGGGCCTGCTGGGCCATCCGGTGCGGCGCATCGAGCGGCTGGCGGCGTACGACCTGTATTACTACAGCCGCGATGCGCACACGATGACGGGCGGTTCGGCCAAGCCGCTGCCGGTCCTGCGCGTGGTGTTTGCCGATCCGCAGGAAAGCTGGGTGCACCTGGACCCGCACACGGGCGCCGTGATCAATCGAAGCGACCGGCACAAGCGCTGGAGCCGCTGGCTGTTCGCCATGCTGCACAGCTGGGATTGGCTGCCGCTGCTGGAACGGCGGCCGCTGTGGGATGCCGTGCTGATCGGGCTGGGCCTCGGCGGTACCGTGATGAGCGTGACCGGCATCGTCATCGGCTGGCGGCGACTGGGCCGCAAGCTGGGCGCGGCGTCGCGCGCGCCGGAACGGAAGGAGACGAAGGCGGTGTCATGAGCCGGTCATGTCGGGTTGCTATCGTTCTGCTTCTTACAACAGCCAACCCACGCCATGAACCGCAAGTCCCTCCTGATCGCCAGCCTGTCGATGACGCTGCTGGCCGCCTGTGGCAACGACAGCGGCAACGCGTCCACCACGTTCACGCCCACCCCGGCGCCGGGCGTCGACGTGCCGCAACCGAAGAACGTGATCTTCTTCCTGGGCGACGGCATGGGCATGACCACGATGACCGCGGCACGCATCTATTCGGTCGGCGAGGATGGCGAGCTGACGATGGATACGCTGCCGGAAACGGCCTTCGTGAAGACGTTCTCGAACGACGCGCAGGTGACCGACAGCGCGCCGTCGATGGCCGCCTACATGACCGGCGTAAAGATGAACAACGAGGTCATCTCCATGTCGCAGGACACCAGGGCCGTGGACCCGGTGACTGACGCGGCAGGCAACCGGCTGGGCAACAACTGCGGCACGAACAACGGCACGCCGGCCACCACGCTGCTGGAACTGGCCAAGGCGCAGGGCCTGGGCACGGGCGTCGTCTCGACCGCGCGCGTCACGCACGCCACGCCGGCCGCGACCTATGCGCACATCTGCCATCGCGACCTGGAAAACGACATCGCCGCCGCCCTGGTGCCGGGCGGCACGGGCTACAACAGCGCGCTCGGTTCGACCGGCCTGGATGTGATCCTGGGTGGCGGCAGCCAGTTCTTCAAGCCCGTCAAGGATGGCGGCCGGCGCGCGGACGGGCGCGACCTGGTCGCCGAGCTGCGCGCGAAGAACTACGCGTGGGCCGGCACCGGCACCGAACTCAATGCCATCGACGGGACCAGGACCGACAAGCTGCTCGGCCTGTTCACGTCCAGCCACATGAGCTACGACCTGGACCGCGATCCGGCGAAGGAGCCCAGCCTGGCGGACATGACGACCAAGGCCATGGACGTGCTGGCCCGCAATGGCAAGGGCTACTTCCTGATGGTGGAGGCGGGCCGCATCGACCATGCGCTGCATGAAACCACGGCAAAGAAGGCGTTGCAGGACACCGTGGCCTTCGACGAGGCCATCAAGGCGGCGATCGCCAAGGCCAGGGCGAAGGACCCGGAACTGAAGAACACGCTGATCGTCGTCACGGCCGACCATGACCACACCCTCGTGCTGAACGGCTACGCCAGGCGGACCGGCAAGACCGCCGCCGGCAATGCCGGCGTGCTGGGCGTGGTGAAGAACTACGTGACGGGCGAAGTGGACAAGGACCTCGACGGCGCGCCGTACTCCATCATCGGCTTCGGCAACGGCGAGAACCGCGTGCAGGCCAGCCGTGCCGGCCAGGCGGCGCTGGACGACAACGCCACCAGCGCCAACACCTACCACCAGGAAGCGGCGATCCGCATGGGCGTGGGCGGCGAGACGCACGGCGGTACCGACGTGTTCCTGGGCGCGATCGGCAAGGGTGCGGACACGTTCACCGGCACCATCGACAACACGAAGGTGTTCACCCTGGTGAAGAACGCCGCCGGCCTGTAAGAACCATCGGATACGGAACCATGCACATGAAACATAAGCTTTTGAAGCGTACCCTGCCCTGCGCCGCGCTGGCACTGTCCTTCTCCGCCGCCCACGCGGCCGGCGAAGCAAAAAACGTCATCTTCTTCCTCGGCGACGGCATGGGCCCGTCCACCATCACGGCCGCGCGCATCTTCAAGGTTGGCGAGGACGGCAACCTCACCATGGACACGCTGGAACGCACCGCCCGCATCAAGACATTCTCCAACGATGCGCAGACCACCGACAGCGCGCCGTCGATGGCCGCCTACATGACTGGCGTAAAGATGAACAACGAGGTCATCTCGATGTCCGCCAACACGGTGGCGACGAATCCGGGGCGCGACGCCAACGGCAACCTGGGCGTGAACAATTGCGCCGCGAGCAACGGCACGGCCGCCGTGACGATCCTGGAACTGGCCAAGGCGAAGGGCAAGTCCGTGGGCACGGTTACCACCACCGAGCTTACGCATGCCACGCCGGCCAGCGCCTGGGCGCACATCTGCAACCGCAATGCCCAGTATGCGATCGCCGCGCAGCTGGTGCCGGGCGGCGCCGGCTTCAACACGGCACTGGGCGACGGCGTGGACGTGCTGATGGGCGGCGGGCGCAACCACTTCACGCCATTCGCCGCCGGCACCAACCCGGCCGGCCGCGCCGACGGCCGGAACCTGCTGGCCGAACTCGCGGCGCGGGATTACACGGTCGCCGCCAACAAGGCGGAAATGCATGCGGCCGCCGCCGGCAAGAAATTCATCGGCCTGTACAGCAGCCGCAGCCACCTCGAATACGAACTGGACCGCACCGCCACCCCGCCGCTGGGCGAAGGCGCCAGCCAGCCCAGCCTGGCCGAGATGACGGTGAAGGCGATGGACCTGCTGGCGGCGAACAGCAACGGCTACTTCCTGATGGTGGAAGGCGGCCGCATCGACCACGCACTGCACGGCACCAATGCCAAGCGCGCGCTGACCGACACGATCGCGTTCGACGATGCCGTGAAAGCCGCGCTCGACAAGGCGAAGCAGACCGACCCGACGCTGGCCAGCACGCTGATCGTCGTGACCGCCGACCACGACCACACGCTGGCGATCAACGGCTACGGCAAGCGCGGCAATCCCATCCTGGACATCAACCGCAGCTACCGCGACAACCAGCCGAACCGCGATGCCGACGGCAATACCTACACCACGCTGGTATTCGGCAACGGCCCGAACCGTCCGAACGTGCGTGCGAACCTGGAAAGCGCCACCGTCCTGGCCGACAACTACCTGCAGGAGACCGGCGTGCGGCTGTCCAGCGAAACCCATGGCGGCGGCGACGTGAAGCTGCTCGCCACCGGCGCCGGCGCGAAGGCGTTCAAGGGCACGATGGATAACACGAAGGTGTTCGGGCTGCTGAAGACGGCGTTCGGCTTCTGAGCGGAGCGGCAAGCCCGCTTTCCTGGATGATGAGGAACACATGAAAACGATCTTCCTGGGCCTTGGCGTCCTGGCCGCCGGTGCCGCGCACGCCGGTACCGACGTCGACCTGCGCGTCACCCGCTACAGCAAGGTCGTCACGGCCGAAGGCGTCACCCGCGAGGCCCGCTACGAGGAAACCGTGCTGCGCCGCGCCGGCAATGTGTGGACTGCACGGGTATTGCCGGCGAGCGTGGCGCCCCATGGCCATGACCACGACGCGGGGCCGCACAAGGCGGCCGCGCGCCAGAGCGTGGGCCACAAGCATTTCAATCCCGTGACCCTGCCGCGCCACGTGGCGCTGCAGGACGGCAAGCTCAAGCTGCGCTACGTCGACCCGCACGCAAGAGAGGTGATCGCCATTCCGCCCGGCGAATACGACAACGTGGGTTTCGACGGCTCCTGGGATCATGCCTACTACCTGCTCGATACGAAGGGCCTGCGGGCGATGCGCGTGACGCAGCGCCCGTCCACGGTCGCGGGCGCCCGCTGGCGCGAGCGCGAACGCGACGGCCTGTTCGAGCGCGTGCTGTGGGACGATGCGAACGGCATCCCGCTCGTCATCGAGAGCGGCGACAAGGCAGGCACGGTCTACTACCGCACCGAGCTGAAAGTGGCTGGCAACCTCACACGCGACCTGCCGTGGCAAAAACTGAAGGGCTACGCGCAGCGCGAGTATGCGGATTACCTGGACTGACCGGCCAGCAGCGCGCGCACCCTGGGCAGATGGCGCTCGCTGACCGGCACCTCCACGCCCGAGCGCAACAGCAGGAAACGCATGGCGTCGGACTTGCCGCGCAGCGCGGCCATCCGGTCGATGCGCACCAGGGCGCTGCGGTGCACGCGCACGAAGCTGGCCGGGTCGAGCAGGCGCTCCAGCGTGCCGATGGCGGCCCGGTGCAGCAAGCGCCGCCCGGCCATGTGCAACTCGACATAGTTGCCGGCGGCCTCGATGCACTCCACTTCGGCCAGATCGATGCGGTCGATGCGGCCGACCGAGCGCACATTCAATTGGCGCAGGTAGCCAGGCTGCGCCGCCTGCCGCTGCGCGCCCGCCCAGTCGCGCAATGCCGCCGCATGCGCGGCAAGCTGGCGCTGTTCGATCAGGTCGCCGGCGCGGGCAAGCGCCCGTGCCAACCCTTCGTCGTCGACCGGCTTGAGCAGATAGTCGAGCGCGTAGACGCCGAAGGCTTCCACAGCATAGCTGTCGAACGCCGTCACGAACACGATCAGGGGCGGCCGCGGCCGTGCCGACAGCTCGCGCGCCAGCTCCAGGCCGGACCCAGACGGCATGTAGATATCGAGCAGCACGAGGTCGATGCCGCCGCCGTCCAGCAGCGCGCGCGCGGCGTGCGCGTCGGCGCATTCGCCGGCGATGCGCCAGTGCGGATGCGGGGCCAGCGCGTGGCGCAGGTTGATGCGGCCCGGCTCTTCGTCGTCGACGATCAGGACGCTGCGCACGGTGCTCATGCGGTGGCCAGCAGCTCGCCGTCGTCCGCCTCGGTGCCGTACAGCGGCATGCGGATCTCGGCCATGTAATGCTCGCCCTCGGCACCGGTGCGCAGCACGGCAGCCGCGCCGTAGGCATTCTGCAGGCGGGCGCGCACATTGCGCAGCCCCATGCCGGCGCCCGGATTGGGGGGCGTATCACGTACCAGCGGATTGACGATGCAAATCGCCAGCTCCTCGCCACGCACGGCGAATGTCATGCGGATCTCGCCGTGGCAGCCGTTGCGGTCGAGCCCATGGCGCAGGGCGTTCTCCACGAGCGGCTGCAGCAGCAACGGCGGGCAATCGGCGCGCAGCACGGCGGCACTGTCGCCTTCGATGTGTACCTGCAGCCGGTCGCCGTAGCGCAGGCGCTGCAGGGCCAGGTAATCGCGCGTGAATTGCAGCTCGCTGGCAAGCGTGGCCCATTCGCGTTCGCTTGCCGCCAGCGCATAGCGGAGCAGGTCGCTCAGGCGGCGGATGCCGGCCACCGCCAGCGCGCGGTCGTCGGACCGCACCAGGGCGCTGATGGCGTTGAGCGCATTGAACATGAAATGCGGTTCGAGCTGGCCGCGCAGGATTTGCAGGCGCAGCTGGAGATTGTCGCGCTCGGCCTGCAGCCAGGCCTGTTCGCGCTGGCGGTGCCGGCGCCACACACACAGGCCGATCACACCGATGTAGGTGCCGCTGGTCCAGGCCAGTTCGGTGAACCAGCCGAAGCGGCGCATCGCGAGCACCTGTTCCAGCACCGTACGCAGCGGCGGAATGCCATCGCCCGGCACGTGTTGCACGGCGATGAACATCAGCTCGAGGGGCAGGAAGACGAGGACCACGAAGACGTAGCCGGCCGCCACGCGCTTGCCGTCGAAGAAGCAGTCGGGCCAGCGGCGATGGATCGCCTGCACCGCCATGCCGAGCATGCATACCGGCACGTGGTTCCAGCACCAGCTCCAGAACAGATGCAGGAAGGCCACGTCGTCGTGGCTGCGCAGCGCGTCGCTGTGCGAACCGGTCGCGCCCACCAGGCACAGGACCAGCCAGAAGGCGGCATGCGACAGCGCTATCCGCATGTATTGCATGGGAGCGGACGAAAGGGTTGAGCGGAGCACGGCGTTCATGGCGGGGCAGTATAGCAGCGCCATGAACGCCGGCAGGCATGGCGGGCCGCCCGCTCGTCCCATTTGCCGGCGCCCTCGTCACATGCGGTGGCTGGCCGTCAGCCGGCTGTCTATACTCGGGCCTCCTTCGACCTTGCGCCTCTTATGAAACCCGCCTTTCCGCTTCGCCGTCCTTCCCATGTACTGTGCCTGTGCGCACTGCCCTTCGTCGCCCCCGGCAACGCCACGGCGCAGGACGGCGCGCAGGAAGCGATGCAGCGGGTGGAGGTTAAGGGTTCCGCCACCCTCCAGCTGCGCCGCGACGACGCGCAGGGCCGCATCGTGGTCGGCGGCGAGGAACTGCGCCGCTTCGGCGACACCGGTCTTTCCGGCGCCCTGAAGCGGCAGCCTGGCCTCAGCGTCTCCGGCAGCGAGGTTCGCATGCGCGGGCTCGGCGCCGGATACACCCAGATTTTGCTGGACGGCCAGCCGGCGCCCGCCGGCTTCGCCATCGACAGCCTCTCGCCGGAACTGGTGGAACGCATCGAGATCCAGCGCAGCGCGCAGGCCGACGCCAGCGCGCAGGCGATCGCCGGGTCGATCAACATCGTGTTGCGCAAGGCGGCCAGCGCGCCGCGCCGCGCGACCAAGCTGGGCGTCCAAGCGGGTCGCGGTGGCGTGAGTCCCGCTGCCACGCTGCAAGGCACCTGGCGCGATGGCGTGGCCGCGTACGCGCTCGTGGCCACGGTCGATGAAACACGGCGGCGCAACGGGCGCACGGTCGACGAGCGCAGCGGCGGGCCGGAAGGGGCCGCCCTGCGCCGCTTCGCGGAACGCGAGGATTCCCGCGTTCGCAAGCTCGGCGTCGCGCCCCGTTTCGATTGGCAGCCGGCCGGCGGCGACACGCTGGCGCTGCAGGGCCTGTTCGACGCGAGCCGCAACGACACCCAGGCCAGCCAGCTCGAAACGACGCTGCAGGGGGAGTCCACCGCCTCGCCCGATGCGCGCTGGCGCGCCCTGTACGAGCGCTGGCTGGCCAAGGTGGACGGCAGCTGGTCGCACCGCGCCGGTAACAGCCGCCTCACCGTGAAGGGCGGCCTGGAAGCGAGCGAGCGCGATGGCGACTACCATTTCCATGGCGTCGATGCCGCCGGGGTGCCGTGGCTGCACCGCGCGGTCGATTCGCGCGCCACCGAACGCCGCGCGAGCACGAGCGGCAAGCTCACCATCCCGCTGGCCGCCGGCCACGACTTCGCCTTCGGCTGGGATGGCGCAGCCACCCGGCGCGGCGAGACGCGCGCGCAGCGCGACAGCGGTCCGGATGGCCTGCCGTTCCACACGCTCGACCAGCAATACCGCGCCCAGGTGCGCCGCCTGGCCTGGTTCGCGCAGGACGAATGGGCCGCCGGCGAGCGCGTGCAGGTGTATCTCGGCCTGCGCTGGGAAAGCCTGGATACCCGCACGGCGGGGCGGGGCTTTGCCGGCGCGGCCACCGCGTCGCGCGTGTGGAGCCCGGTCGCCCAGGTGGTATGGCGGCCGGCCAGCGCGGGACGCGACCAGGTACGGCTGGCGCTGGCGCGCACGTACAAGGCGCCCCAGCCGGCCGAGCTGGTGCCGCGCCGCTACACCGTCAACAATGGCAACGGCCCCACCACCCCCGACTACCAGGGCAATCCGCTGCTGCGCCCGGAGCTGGCATGGGGCCTCGACCTGGCGTGGGAAGCCTATTTCGCGCGCGGCGCCATGGCCAGCGTCGCCACCTATGCGCGGCGCGTGCGCGATGTGACGATGACGCGGCTGTGGGAAGAAGGCGGCACCTGGGTCAGCGAGCCGGTCAACGGCGGCAAGGCGAGCGTGCGCGGCATCGAGTTCGATGGCCGGCTGCCGCTCGGCGCCATCGAGCTGCGCGCCAACCTCGCCCGCAACTGGTCGCGCGCGGATGCCCTCCCCGGTCCCGCCAACCGCCTGGCGAACCAGGCGCCGCTGACTGCCAACCTGGGCATCGACGCGCAACTTCCCGGCGGCGTGAAAGCGGGAGCGAATGCCAACCTTGTCGGCGGATGGCAAGCGCGCAGCGCGCCGGACCTGGTGCAATCCACGGGCATGCGCCGCGAACTGGAAGCGTATGCCTCGTGGCGGGCGACGGGAGGCCAGTGGAAGGCCACGCTGGCCGGCGTGCCGCACATGGTGAACCGCGACGGCCAGTACTACGACGACGGCACGACGGCAACCGTGCGCCAGTCGGCCGCGCCACGACACGCGACCTTCCGCCTGCAATACGAGGCGGCGCTGTGACCGTCCGCCTGCCCGGCGTCGACCTGCTGCGGGCCGGCGCCATCGGCGCGGTGATGCTGTACCACGCCAGCAGCCACGGCATCTCGCTGCCGGGCTTCGTGGAGCACGGCTGGATGGGCGTGGACCTGTTCTTCGTGCTGAGCGGCTACCTGGTCGGCTGGAAGCTGCTCGGCGAGCTCGCGCAAGGCTGCATGCCCGGCTGGGATGACTTCCTGCGCGACCGCGCGCTGCGCATCCTGCCCGCGTATGGCGCCGTGCTGGCGCTGTACCTGGCGCTGCCGGCATCGCGCGAGGGCGGCGCCATGCAGCCGCTGTGGAAATTCCTCACCTTCACCATCAATCTGGCGCCCGACTGGACCCGCGGCACGGCCTTTTCCCATGCCTGGTCGCTGTGCGTGGAAGGACACTTCTATTTACTGCTGCCGTTGTGCGCGTGGCTGGCGGCGGGCCGCATGCGCGCATCGGCCGTGGTGGCGATCGCGGCGGGGCTGGTACTTGGCGGAATGGCGCTGCGCGGCTGGCTGTGGCACGCGCTGGTCGGCCCCGCCGTGGCGGCCGGCGACGGCGGCGGCGCCATGCGCCACTATGCAGGCGCGATCTACATGCCGACCTGTGCGCGGCTGGACGGCTTGCTGGCCGGCGTGGCGGTCGCTGCCACCCGTGCGTTCCGGCCGGCATGGTGGAACCGCCTGCTAAACCACGCCTGGCCCCTGCTGGCCGCGGGCGCCGCGCTCGTGGTGGCCGGCACCGGCATCGCGCCGGCCGGGGCAGCCGGCGCAATCGTGCTGTTCCCGCTCCTGGCGCTGGGTTTCTCTTGCCTGCTGGTCGGCGCGATCGGCACGGGTACGCCGCTGGGTACCGTCGCGCTGCCCGGCGTCCGGATGCTGGCCACGCTGGCCTTCAGCCTGTATCTCATGCACAAGCAGGTGTACGCCTGGCTGGACGACTGGCTGCCCGGGCTGGCGGAGCGCTCCGCGTGGCTGGCGCTGCCCGTCTACGGCCTGGCGTCGCTGGCCTTCGCCACGCTGCTGTACGTGGCCGTCGAGCGGCCCTGCCTGCGGCTGCGCGCGCGCCGGCCGGCGCGCAGCATCGCCGCGAAGCTCCGCCACTGAGCGGCCGGGTACCTGCCCAGGCGCCAAGCGCACCGCGAAGCGGTCGCGATCGGCCGCATCGAACCGCTGCTTCATCGACATGCCGGCGGCAAGTGCTGCGCTTGCCGGCGCGAAAGTGCACTATGATCCCGTTGTGCAACTCGTGCGTTGCAAGCCGTTCCAACCGTCGAACTATCGAACATGTTCCCGAAACGCCCGTCCAACTTCATCATCACGGCCACCTGCGTCATCGCCCTGCTCCACTTCGGCCGCGAGGTGTTGCAACCAATCACCCTGGCACTGGTGCTCAGCCTGGCGCTGGCGCCGCTGATCCGCGCCATCGGCCGGCTGGGCGTGTCGCGCACGGTGGCCACCTTCGTCGCGCTCGGCCTGGCGATATCGGCGCTCGCCGGCGCGGCCGTGGTGCTGGTGGCGCAGCTGTACGCGCTCACGGCCGACCTGCCGCAGTACCGCGCCGAGATCCGCGCCAAGCTGAAGGAAGTGCAGGTGCTCACCGAGCGGCCGCTGTCGCGCCTGCCCACCGAGCTGCTGGAAGGCGTGCCGCCCGCGCCCGCCACCGGCACCTCGCTGCGCGGGCGCCGCGGCGCATCGCAGCCGGTGCCGGTGGTGATCCAGGAACCGACGTCGACGCAGGATTCGCTGACCCGGGCCGTGGCCCTCGTCTCCGGCCCGCTGGGTGCCGGCGGTCTCGTGCTGGTGCTGCTCGTGTTCATCCTGCTGGACCAGGAAAACCTGCGCGACCGGCTGATCCGGCTTGCCGGCCAGCGCGAGGTGAGCCGCACGCTGAAGGGCCTGGAGGACGCGGCCCAGGGTGTGTCGCGCTTCTTCTTTTCCCAGTTCATCGTCAACATCGTGTTCGGCGTGGTCATGGGGGCGATCCTGTGGCTGCTGGGGATTCCCCATGCCGTGCTGTGGGGGGCGCTGTGCGGTGTGCTGCGCTTCGTGCCCTACATCGGCGCCCTGATCGCCGGCGGCGCGATCGCGTTGTTCGCCGCCGCGGTCGATCCGGGCTGGTCGCTCGCCCTGCTGGCCGTGCTGCTGTTCGTCACGCTGGAACTGGTGCTGGCGAACGTGATCGAACCGCGCGTGTATGGCCACAGCTCGGGCATGTCGCCGCTGGCGGTGATCGTCTCGGCACTGTTCTGGAGCGCCGTGTGGGGCCCGGTCGGCCTGCTGCTGTCCACGCCGCTGACGTTGTGCCTCGTGGTGGCCGGCCGCTACATCAAGGGCCTGGAACCGGTAAGCATCCTGCTGGCCGAGATGCCGAACGCCAGTACGGCGCAGCGCTTCTACCACCGCGCGCTGAGCGGCGACGCCGCGGCCATCATCCAGGATGCCCGCGTCTTCCTGCGCAAGTCCACCCTGGCGCGCTACTGCGACCAGGTACTGCTGCCCGGGCTGGCGCTGGCGTTGGCCGACCGGCGCAATGGCGTGATGGACAAGTCCCAGGACGAGCGCATGCGCGGCACCCTCGCCGTGGTGGCCGACGCGCTGGCCGCCGGGGGCCACGGCGGCCGCGCGCGGCGCCTGAATGTTTCGATGCTCAACGAAGGGATCGGCGCCCACCTGCGCCACCAGCGCGAGGAACGGCTGGGGCGCTGGCAGGGCTCGCTGGACGTGCCGGCCCGCTCGGTGGTGCTCAGCGTCGGCTTTCCCGGCACGCGCGAGGAATTCCGCAGCGAGCTGCTGGTGCTGGCGCTGCGCGAAGCCGGCATCGATGCGCGCAGCATCGTGCTGAACGACGGCGACGACGAAGAGCGGCCGGAGGCGGAACACATCGTCTCCACCGTGTTCGTGGTCTATCCGATCGACACCGCGTTCGAGGAATGGCGCGAAGGGGTTGCCGCGCTGCGCGAAAACCTGCCGGAGGTGCCGCTCGTGACGATCCGCCCGCGCGAGGACGCGCCGGTGGCGCCGGCCGTCGTGGCCGAGCACGTGGACATGGTGCTGCAATCGTTCGAGGAAGCGCTGGCGTTCGTGGCGCCCGTGAAGCCGGCGAAGGGCTAGTGCAGGACGGCCGAGCGCCGCAATGCGTGGTACACTCGTCCCGTTACCTGTAACGTTATGTCTATGAGACGATTATTCGTCATCTTCCTTGCCCTGCTGTTCCCCCTGAATGTGTACGCACTGTCGATGTCCGTCTCGTCGATGCAAGGCGGCGTGCCCGCACAAGCGCCTGAACATCTCGTTGCGCTGGCCGACGCCGTCGTTATCGATGCGGATTTCGACCTCGATCCGGACGAACCGCCCGCCGGCATGGATTTCCACGACACGGTGAGCGCGCCGCCCCGGCTGCTGCGCGCCGTTCCGCCCGACACATCGATTTCTTCCGCCCTGCCCGATTGGCGCGGGCTCGATCCCCTGCCGCCCATCAAGCCGCCGCCCGCCGCCTGATTCCCCACGCCGGTCGGCCGGCGCGCTGTCTTCGCTCGCCCGGCACTGCCGGCGCGCGTCATTTTCCCGTTGTTCAAAGAGGTTTTACGTATATGGAATGGCTATTCGACCCGGCAATCTGGGCAGGATTGCTCACGCTCGTCGTCCTGGAAATCGTGCTGGGTATCGACAACCTGATCTTCATCGCGATCCTGGCCGACAAGCTGCCGCCGCACCAGCGCGACAAGGCGCGGCTGATCGGCCTGTCCCTGGCGATGCTGATGCGCCTTGGCCTGCTGACCATCGTTTCCTGGCTCGTCACGCTCACCACGCCGCTGTTCGCCGTCGGACCGCTGTCGTTCTCCGGCCGCGACCTGATCCTGCTCGGCGGCGGCATCTTCCTGCTGTTCAAGGCCACGATCGAGCTGCATGAACGGCTCGAGGGCGTGGCGCACACGCACAACGAGTCGAAGGTGTATGCCGGCTTCGCCGCCGTGGTGGCGCAGATCGTGGTGCTGGACGCCGTGTTCTCGCTCGACGCCGTGATCACCGCCGTGGGCATGGTCGATGAACTGGGCGTGATGATGGCCGCCGTGATCATCTCGATCGGCGTGATGATCCTGGCCTCGAAGCCGCTCACGCGCTTCGTGAACGCGCACCCCACGGTGGTGGTACTGTGCCTGTCGTTCCTGCTGATGATCGGCCTGTCGCTGGTGGCCGAAGGGCTGGGCTTCCACATCCCGAAGGGTTACCTGTACGCCGCGATCGGCTTCTCGATCCTGATCGAGACACTGAACCAGTTCGCGCGCCGCAACTTCCTGAAGAACGAGGCGCGCGTGCCGCTGCGCGACCGCACCGCCGCGACGGTGCTGCGCCTGATGGGCGGCCGCAGGCGCCTGGACGCCACGGCCAATGCGACGGAGCCGCCGACGCCGGAACAGCAGGCCTTCGCCGTCGAGGAGCGCAATATGGTGAGCGGCGTGCTGACCCTGGCCGACCGCTCGGTGCGCTCGATCATGACGCCGCGCGGGGAAGTGTCGTGGGTGAATCTGGACGATCCGGCCGAGACGATCCTGGCCCAGTTGCAGGACACGCCCCACGGCCTGCTGCCCGTCTGCCGGGGCCAGCTCGACGGCGTGATCGGCATCGCCCGCACCAAGGACCTGATCGCCGGCCTGCTGGTGCGCCGGCGCATCGACGAATCCCCGGCTGGCCCGATCCGCAAGCCCATCGTGCTGCCCGATACGGCCGGCGTACTGAAGGCGATCGAGACGCTGAAGCGCTCGCACGGCCAGCTGGTGCTCGTGACGGACGAATACGGCGTGGTGCAGGGCTTGCTGACGCCAGTGGACATCCTGGAAGCGATCGCCGGCGAATTCCCGGACGAGGATGAACAGCCGGCCATCCGCCCCCTGGGCGCCGGTGCGTGGGAAGTCGATGGCACGGCGGACCTGCACCTGCTCGAACAGGTGCTGGAAACGGATGGCCTGGTCAGCGACGAGACCGATTACACGTCGCTGGCCGGCTTCCTGCTGGCGCGCTTCGAGCGCTTCCCGGACGTGGGCCAGGCCATCGAGAAGGATGGCCTGCGCTTCGAGGTGGCGGCCGTCGAAGAACGGCGCATCGCGCGCGTGGCGATCAGCCGCATCGTGCCCGTGCAGCCGGAGGAGGTGGCGCCATGACGAAGCACGGGAGCGGCCCTGCCCTGTCCGAGATCCTGCAGGGGCTGGCCGACGACGACGGGCGCGAGCGCATCTCGATCGGCGACCTGCTGACGGCGCTGGCGGACCGCGCGCTGGCGGCCCTGATCTTCGTGTTTGCCTGCCCCAATGTGCTGCCGACGCTGCCCGGCACATCGGCAATCCTGGGTGCGCCGCTGGTGATCCTGGCCGCCCAGCTGGCCTTCGCCCGCAAGCCGTGGCTGCCCGCCTTCATCGCCAGCCGGTCGATGGCGCGCGGCGACTTCCAGTCGCTGATCGGCAAGATCGTGCCGTGGTTGCGGAAAGCGGAGCGCATGCTGCGCCCGCGCGGCAGCGCCTGGGCACTGCCGCCCATGGAATACGTGGTGGGCCTCGTCTGCCTGCTGCTCGCCATTGTCGTGCTGCTACCCATCCCGCTGGGAAATATGCTGCCCGCGCTGGCGATCAGCATGCTGGCGCTCGGCATCCTGGAGCGCGACGGCGTGTGGATCGTGGCCGGTCTGGCGACGGCTGCCGCCTCGGCCGTGCTCGTTTCAGGTGTGATATTTGCCGCACTGAAGGCTTTACTGTTTATCATGATGACTTTCTGACATGACAGGATAGAAACGCATGACCGTAACATCGATCGGATGGCTGGAAGCTGCACTGCTGGGACTGGTACAGGGCTTGACCGAATTCCTCCCGATTTCCTCGAGCGCGCACCTGCGCATCATCGGCCCGTTCCTCCCTTCCGGCCTCGATCCGGGGGCCGCGTTCACGGCCATCACCCAGATCGGCACCGAACTGGCCGTGCTCATCTTCTTCCGCAAGGACATCGCCCGCATCGCCACCGCCTGGCTGCGCGGCCTGGGCGACCGTGCCGTGCGCAAGGATCCGGACGTGCGACTGGGCTGGCTGATCATCGTCGGCTCGCTGCCCATCGGCATACTGGGCCTGCTGCTGCAGGACGCCATCGAAACCTACCTGCGCAACCTGTACCTGACGGCGACGATGCTGATCGCCTTCGGCGTGCTGCTGGGCTTCGCCGACCGCACGGCGAAGCAGCGCACGACGCTGGCGCAGATGACCTGGCGTGACGGCATCCTGTTCGGCTTTGCCCAGGCGATGGCGCTGATCCCCGGCGTCTCCCGCTCGGGCGGCACGATCACGATGGGCTTGCTGCTGGGCTATACCCGCGAGGCGGCGGCGCGCTACTCATTCCTGCTGGCGATTCCCGCCGTGATGGCCTCGGGCGGCTACCAGCTCTATAAAAGCTTCGGCGTGGCGGGCCCCGTCGCGCCGGGCCCCACGGCGCTGGCCACGGTGGTCGCGTTCTTCGTCGGCTATGGCGTCATCGTGGGCTTCCTCAAGATCGTCAGCAACCGGGGCTTCTGGCCGTTCGTGATCTACCGGATCCTGCTGGGCATCGTGCTGCTGGCGATGCTGAACGCGGGGCGGCTCGCGCCGATCTGACGCGGCGGCAGGTGCAACATCGAGCGGCGGCCTGGTGCCGCCGCTCGCCTTTCCGGGTGTGCCGCAGCGGCATCGCTCACGCAGATATTGATAATGCATTCTCAATATCGTATAGTACGAGCCTTTCCCGCCATCCCCCGGAGCACCATCTTGCGTCCCCCGTCCCGCCTGCGCTTGCCGGCATCCTTCCCTTTCCGCCCTCTTTTGCGTCCCCTTTCGCGTCCCCTTTCGCGCGCCGTGCTGGCTGCCGGCGCGCTGCACGGCGCCGCGCTCGCCGCGGAAGAACCCGTGGAACCCGCGCCGACCCAGGTCGTTGAAATCCGCGCCAGCCGGGACGAGGAAAGCCGCACCGTACCAGGCGTCGCCGCGCGCGGCTTGCCTGGCACCGTCACCGCGGTGACGGCCGACGACATCGCCACCCTCGTCGTGGGGCGGGACATCTCCAACGTGTTCCAGCGTATTCCCGGCGTGGTGGCGAACAATATCGACCAGGGCGACACGGGCAACGGCTTTCGCATGCGCGGCTTCGCCACCCAGGGCACGCACGGCGCCGATACCGCCATCAGCATCGACGGCGTGCCGCAGAATATCCCGTCGAGCCAGGGCGGCGCCGGCCACGGTCCCGCCTTCCTGGAATGGATGACGGCCGACATGATCGCCACCATCGAGGTGATCAAGGGCCCGGTATCGGCCCTGTACGGCGACCAGAACCGCGCGGGATCGGTCGACATCGCCACCCGCGAGGGTGGCGCCGGCACGCCCTCCAGCGCCGCGCTCACGCTCGCCAGCCATGGCGGGCGCCGCGCTTCGCTCACGCTTTCCGGCGAACACGGGGCCGTGCGCTCGCTGCTGGTCGCGGACCGCTACCGCAGCGACGGCTTCCGGCACGGCGCCCGCACCGACCGCAAGAACCTGTTCTGGAAGCTCTCCACCACGATCGGCGACGGCATCTACAGCCTGCGCGCCAGCTGGTACCGGGCCGATTACGCGGGCGCCGGCTACCTGCCGCTGCCGGCTCTCGAAGCGGGTCTCGATCCCCATGCCACGCAATTCGGCCTGCCCGGCTTCGGCGACGCGCGCCGCACCACGCTGGTGTTCAACCGCCAGCCCACGGGTACCGCCGGCTGGTTCGCCACCGCCTATGTCGAGGATTTCGAACGCAGCCGCGCCATCGCGACAAGCGCCACGCAGCACACCTTCGGCTACGACGACCGCACGATCCGCGGCGGCCGGCTGGGGAACACCTGGGCGTTCGGCGAGACGGCGGTGCTGACGGCCGGCGTCGACACGCGGGCCGACAAGGGCGTTGCGCTGCGCCGCCAGTACCAGTTCCACCGGCCCACCCCCAATTACGTCAACAACCAGGATCTCGACTTGCTGACCTGGGGCGCCTTCGCGCAGGCCCAGGTGCGCGTCGCGCCGGCGCTGAAGCTGCATGCGGGTGCACGCTACGACCGTTTCGACTACGACCTGGCCAACCGCAAGCTGCCGGCCGCCTCGACCGGCTACCGGGGATCGGCGTTCACGCCGAAGGCCGGCGCGATCTGGACCCCGTTGCCCCAGCTGGAACTGTTCGCCAACGTGGCCCAGGGCTTCCGCTCGCCCGCCGCGGAGCAGATCAGCGCCAGCGGCAGCCTCGGGCCGCTGGGCGCCCCGGGCGGGCGCAGCAACACCGCCATCGATCCCAGCAAGGTGCGTTCGCACGACGTGGGAATCAATGCGCGGCCGGCCGCCGGCTGGAGCGTCGCCGCCGCTGCCTACACCATCAAGAATGACGACGAGATCGTCAACACCGCGCCGGACGTGTTCTTGCCCTCGGGCCGTACCACGCGCAAGGGATACGAATTCGACGTGCAGTACCAGGCCGGCCGCCGCCTCGCCGCCTGGCTGAGCTACGGCCGCATCCTGCGCGCGCAGCTGGACAATCCGGCGCCCGGCGCCGGTGCCCTGCTGTCGGTACCGGCGCACACGTGGAAGGCCGGGGCGCTGTACCGGCGCGACAAGCTCATGCTGAGCGGCGACGTATATGTGAGCGCCCGCAATCCTTACTACATGGGCACGCCCGCGGTGCGGCGCGACATGCCGACCTATGTGCGCTACAGCCTGAAATCGAGCTATGACCTGGGGGCACTGCAGGCGTCGCTGGGCGTGGTCGTGCAGCCCCACGAATTCGCCAGCGACATCGCCTACGGCACGACGACCGGCCTGCTGGTCTCGACGGTGCCGCGCACCCAGGTCGAGGGCTCGCTGCGCTACTTTTTCTGACCGTTGAAAGGAATCCCCATGAACAAGCTCTCCAGCGCGGCCGACGCCACCGGCATCTTCGCCTCCGCCCTGTGCATGATCCATTGCCTGGCCATGCCGGTGCTGCTGGCTGTCCTGCCGGCCATGAGCTGGGCCGAGGACGACCATCTGCACGAAGTGCTGATCGGCGTGGCGCTGGTGGCCGCCCTGCTGTCCCTCGGGCCGGGCTACCTGGTGCACCGCCGCGGCACCGTGCCGCTGCTGGGCGGCGCGGGCCTGGCCTGCCTGGCGGTCGCCATGTTCATCGTCGAGCCCCGCTATGGCCATGGCGCGGAAGCGGTGGTGAGCGTGGCGGGCGCGCTGCTGCTGCTGGGCGCCCACGTGCGCAACCGCATCTGCTGCCGGCATTGCGCGGCGCGCCAGTCTTGAGGCCTGGTTCGGGCCACCGGCCGGATCGAGCGGCCGGAGGTAACCGGTGGCGCCAACGTGGTTTTCTTGACCATTGTCCACCCGGCCAGTTTTGGACGGCCGCCTGCAAGGAACAAAAAAACGAGGGAAAATAACGGCTTACGCATTTTCTTCCTGGTTTTCCCATGTCTGTTTCAGCTACCGCAAACTTCCCGCGCCCGTCCGCCGTCAATCCGAAACCGCTGGGCGCGGCCCTTCTCCTGATCGCCCTCGGCGCCTTGTTCCTCGGCCAGGTCGTGGGCCCACGGCAGGCTGCCCTGTACGTTGTCGGCGCGCTGCTCGGCGTGTCGCTGTATCACGCGGCCTTCGGCTTCACGTCGGCGTGGCGCGTGTTCATCGCCGACGGCCGCGGCGCCGGCCTGCGCGCGCAGATGCTGATGCTCGCCATCGGCGTGGCGCTGTTCTTCCCCGCCTTATCGAGCGGCACGCTGTTCGGCAACCCGGTCACGGGCCTCGTGTCGCCGGCGGGCACGTCCGTCATCGTCGGCGCCTTCATCTTCGGCATCGGCATGCAGCTGGGCGGCGGTTGCGCCTCCGGCACGCTGTACACGGTGGGCGGCGGCAGTACGCGCATGATCGTCACGCTGCTGTTCTTCATCGTCGGTTCCGTGATCGGCACCGCCCACATGCCGTTCTGGACGTCGCTGCCGCAACTCGAACCCATCTCCGCCGTGAAGGCACTGGGCCTCGCGCCGGCGCTGGCGCTCAACTGGCTCGTTTTCGCGGCCATCGCGGCGATTACCGTCGTCGTCGAGAAACGGCGCCACGGCCGCCTCGTCGCCGCGCACACGCAGCCGAAGCACGCGTCGCCGTGGCTGCACGGGCCCTGGCCCCTGGTAGCCGGCGCCATCGCGCTGGTAGTACTGAACTTCGCCACGCTGGCGCTGTCGGGCCGCCCGTGGGGCGTAACCTCCGCCTTTGCGCTGTGGGGTGCGAAGGGTGCCGCGCTGTTGGGCATCGACGTCGGCAGCTGGACCTACTGGTCGACCGGCAAGAACGCCGCCGCCCTCGCCGCGCCGGTGTGGGAAGACATCACTTCAGTGATGGATATCGGCATCGTGCTGGGCGCGATGCTGGCTGCCGCGCTGGCAGGTCGCTATGCGCCCGTCTGGAAGATCCCGAAGCGCTCGCTGATCGCCGCCGTCGCCGGCGGCCTGCTGCTGGGCTACGGCGCCCGGCTGGCCTACGGCTGCAATATCGGCGCCTACTTCAGCGGCATCGTCTCCGGCAGCCTGCATGGCTGGCTGTGGCTGGTGATGGCCTTCGCCGGCAACGTGGTGGGCACGCGCATCCGGCCGCTGTTCGGGCTGGAAGTGGAGCGCGTGAAGCCGACGGCCTGCTGAAGCGCCGCAGGCCCGGCCCGCTGGCGCTCAGGGGCCGGGGCGCAGGATCTTGTCCAGCGCCTTTCCCTTGGCCAGCTCATCGATGAGCTTGTCCAGCCGGCGGATATTGCGCATGCGCGGGTCTTCCACCTCTTCCACCCGCACGCCGCATACCACGCCCGTGATCAGGGCGCTGTTCGGATGCATGGCGGGCGCCTGGGCGAAGAATGCCTCCATATCGGTCCCCGCGGCCAGCTGTTCGGCCAGGCCGGCCGGGGTATAACCGGTCAGCCAGCAGATGATGCGGTCCACGTCTTCCTTCGTGCGCTGCTTGCGCTCGGCTTTTTGCACGTACATCGGGTACACCTTCGCAAACGGCGTCCCGTAGATGCGATGGTCCGGCATGTTGCCTCCTATTCGGTGACCTTGCCCCGCAATGCCTTGATCTTCCCGCTGCGCACTTTGGCATCGACGCGCCGCACCTGCGAACCCCTCGTCGGCCGCGTGGGCCGGCGCACGACCGGCACGAACGCCGCCTGGTCGACCAGTTCCTGCAGGCGCCGCAGCGCATCTTCCTTGTTCTGTTCGAGGCTGCGCGAGCCCTGCGCCTTCAGCACCAGCACCCCTTCGCGCGTGACGCGCGCATCGCGCAGCGCCAGCAGGCGCTCCTTCACGTGCTGCGGCAGCGACGATGCGGCAATGTCGAAGCGCGCGTGCACGGCGCAGGAAACCTTGTTGACGATCTGGCCGCCCGGGCCCTGGGCGCGGATGGCGGTGAACTCGACTTCGTGTGGATCGATGGCGGGCATGCCGTATTGTAGGGCACGCGCCGGTGCCCGCCCACTCAGCGTCGTTCCTCGCGCAACCGCTCGCACTCCTCGTCCGTGAACAGCCGCGAGCGCACGAGGAACCGCCGCCCCGTGCCATTGTCGAGCGAGAACATGCCGCCATTCCCCTGGACCACGTCGATGATGAGCTGCGTGTGCTCCCAGTATTCGAACTGCTCGCGCCCCATGTAGAACGGCGCGCCGTCCAGGTCGCCCAGGTGCACGTCCGTGTCGCTGATGTTGAATTCGCCGGCCGGGTAGCACATGGGCGCGCTGCCGTCGCAGCAGCCGCCGGACTGGAAGAACATCAGCGGGCCGTGCCGCCGCCGCAGCTCGCCGATGAAGGCCAGCGCGGCGGGGGTGGCGGTCACGCGGGGGATCGCCGCGTCGCCCATCAGAAGAAGCCCAGCGCCTTCGGGCTGTAGCTCACCAGCAGGTTCTTCGTCTGCTGGTAATGGTCGAGCATCATCTTGTGGTTTTCCCGGCCGATGCCCGACTGCTTGTAGCCGCCGAACGCGGCGTGCGCCGGGTACAGGTGATAGCAGTTGGTCCACACGCGGCCCGCCTGGATCGCCCGGCCCACGCGGAAGGCGCGCGCCCCGTCGCGCGTCCACAGGCCGGCGCCCAGGCCGTACAGCGTGTCGTTGGCGATGCGCAGCGCGTCCTCTTCATCCTTGAAGGTGGTCACGGAAACGACGGGGCCGAAGATCTCTTCCTGGAAGATGCGCATGCGGTTGTCGCCCTTGAACACAGTGGGCCGCACATAGTAGCCGCCCTTCAGGTCGCCTTCGTGCGTGAGCCGCTCGCCGCCGGCCAGCACCTCGGCGCCTTCCTGCCGCCCGATGTCGAGGTAGGACAGGATCTTTTCCAGCTGTTCCTGCGAGGCCTGGGCGCCGATCATCGTGTTCGCGTCCAGCGGGTTGCCGGCCTTGATCTTCGCCACGCGTTCCAGCGCGCGCTCGATGAAGCGCTCGTAGATCGATTCCTGCACCAGCACGCGCGACGGGCAGGTGCACACCTCGCCCTGGTTCAGCGCGAACATCGCGAAGCCTTCCAGGCACTTGTCGAAGAATTCGTCGTCGGCGTCCATCACGTCGGCAAAGAAGATGTTCGGCGACTTGCCGCCCAGCTCCAGCGTCACCGGAATCAGGTTTTGCGCGGCATATTGCATGATCAGCCGGCCGGTGCCGGTTTCACCCGTAAACGCGATCTTGGCGATGCGCTTCGACGAGGCCAGCGGCTTGCCTGCCTCCAGCCCGAAGCCGTTGACGACGTTCAGCACGCCGGCCGGCAGCAGGTCGCCGATCAGCTCGATCAGTACCATGATCGACGCCGGCGTCTGCTCGGCGGGTTTGAGCACCACGCAATTGCCGGCGGCCAGCGCGGGCGCCAGCTTCCACACCGCCATCAGGATCGGGAAGTTCCACGGGATGATCTGGCCGACGACGCCCAGCGGCTCGTGGAAGTGGTAGGCATAGGTTTCATGGTCGATCGTGGAAATGGCCCCTTCCTGCGTGCGGATGCAGCTGGCGAAGTAGCGGAAATGGTCGATCGCCAGCGGAATGTCGGCCGCCTTCGTTTCGCGGATCGGCTTGCCGTTGTCGATGGTCTCGGCGGTGGCCAGCAGCTCCAGGTTCTGCTCCATGCGGTCGGCGATGCGGTTCAGGATGTTGGCGCGCTCGGCCGGCGAGGTCTTGCCCCAGGCTTCGCGGGCGGCGTGGGCGGCATCGAGCGCCAGCTCGACGTCCTCGGCCGTCGACCGGGCGACCTCGCAGAACGGCTGGCCCGTGATGGGCGTGACGTTGGCGAAGTACTCGCCCTTGGACGGGGCCACGAACCGGCCGCCGATATAGTTGTCGTAGCGTTCGCGGAAGGGGTTGGCAACGCCCAGTTTGCTGATGTCGGCAAGGTTCATGTCTTCCTCTTTCTCGGTGGTTGTGATGGTGGACTTGCAGCCCATGACGTCATCGCAAACTCCATGCCAGCCATTGCTCCGCCGTGGGCCAGGCGTGCTGCCACAAGCGACTGTTCCATTCCGGGACAGGTGCTACATCGCCTGCGCAGAGCCGCAAGACAGTATTGCACTGCGACCGGCGGCAGGACAGGCAGCGTGCCTGGGCACTGCCGGACGGCTTCTTCGACGATAGATGAAACTCGGGCGCCCGCCCGAAGACATTGAAAGTGGGTACGCGGCGAGGTGCTGCACGCACACCACGGCAGAACCCGTGTGCCGCCGCGCGCCGGGCGTATCGCCTGCTACAGTCTATCCCAAGCTGCCGCGGATGCAATCGCCGTCAGCGACACGCGGGCGGACCGCGCACGGCCCCCTGCCCGATCGTGCTGACGGTCGTGTCAGCCGATCAGGCAATCGTGGGCTACGCCTTGGCCAGCTCGGCCTCGATCGCGGCGACGAGGCGCGGATCGTCGGCGGTGACGTCCGGCGCGAAGCGGCCCACCACGTCGCCGTTGCGGCCCACCAGGAACTTCTCGAAGTTCCACAGCACGTCTTCCTTGCGGGCCGGATGCACGCCGTATTGCGTGAGCTTTTCGCGGAACGGGCCGTCGCCGGTCGCCTGCGGCTGGGCGGCCACGAGCGCGCCGTACAGAGGGTGCTGGTCGTCGCCGAGCACGGAGATTTTCGAGTACAGCGGGAATTTCACGTCGTAGTTCAGCGAGCAGAAGGCGCTGATCTCTTCATCCGTGCCCGGTTCCTGGCCCATGAAGTTATTGGCGGGGAAGCCCAGCACTTCCAGGCCTTGCGCGCGCTTGTCCTGGTACAGCGCCTCGAGCCCGGCGTATTGCGGCGTCAGCCCGCATTTCGATGCCACGTTCACGATGAGCAGCACCTTGCCACGGTGGGCGGCGAGCGTGTCGTCGCCGCCGTCGATGCGCTTCAAGGGAATATCCTGCAATGCCTGTGCGGTACTCATGGTTGTCCTTTGAATGGTTGAAAGGACATTCTAGCGGCTTCGCTCAGAGGAAAGGCCAGCTGAGGATGCGCTTCAGGTGCAGCACCGGGCGCACCACGAGATAGCCGATCGCAAAGACGAACGCGAGCACGCTGCGCAGGTCGCCCATGAAGGCCAGCCAGAAGCCGCCGACGGTGGCGGCCGCGACGGCGACCATCAGCCACACCTCGATGCTGAGGAAAAACGGTGCCGCCGCGCGGCAGGCGTGCAGGACGAGCACGATCACGTCCTTGAGGGTCTTGACTTCGCTGTTCATGACTGTATCTAGTAAGGCAGGGGCCGCTTGCTGGGGATCAATGCCCCGTCCGGGCCGGGGGCGAAATCTTACACCAGAACCATGCCAATGGCCGCTTTTGCTATACAATTCGCAACTATTTGTCGAGTGATCCCGGCAGTGAGAGTCGGCGATCCCGTTCCACCAACCCATTGAAGAGAATTCCATGCACGGCGATTCGATTTCCCAACGGCTCCGCTCCCTCGTCCGCTCGCTGCCGCCCACCGGCATCACGCTCGCCGAACTGATCCACCGGGTCGGCAACGATGGCCTCCTGCTGCTGACCGCCCTGCTGACGCTGGTTTTCCTGATTCCCGTGTCGATCCCGGGCGTTTCCACCGTGTTCGGCGCCGCCATCCTGCTGATCGGCCTTTCCCGGCTGTTTGGCCGCGAACTGTGGCTTCCTTCGAAGATGCGGCACAAGACGATCGGCACGAAGAAGCTGCGCCCCGTGCTGCGCAAGGCGCTGCCGTGGCTGCAGAAGATCGAGCGCGTGAGCCGTCCCAACCGCATCCGCTGGCTGGTGACGCAAGGCCCGGTCGAACGCATGAACAATGCCTCGATCATCCTGGGCGCCGTGCTCCTGATGATGCCGTTCGGGATGATTCCGTTCAGCAATACCTTCCCCGCCGTGGCACTGCTGTTCCTGGCGATTGGCCTGCTGCAGCGCGATGGCGTGTGCGTGCTGCTGGGCTATATCAGCAATATCGTTACCATCGGCTATTTCGGCCTGCTGATCACGGGCGGCGGCATGGCCATGCGCGAAGCGTTCGTCCGCCTCACTGCCTGATCCCTGCCCCGCCGCTCAGCGGGGCCCTTCCGCTTTCCTCAGGTTCACCACCGGCCGCGCCGCGGCCACTTGCTCCTGGCCACCGTGCGTGAACACGATGGTCTGGCTGGGGAACGCCAGCGAAATGCCGGCCGCCTCCAGCCGCTCGTAGATAGCCAGCAGCAGCGCCTCGCGGATGACGACCTGCGTGTCGAATTCCCTCACGTCGATGTAGGCGAAGACTTCGATATTGAACGACCGGTCGCTGATATTGCCCAGCCGCGCGCGGGCGCCTTCGGCCAGGTGCTTTTCCTCGGCCAGCACCTGCTGCACGATGCTGATCGCTTCCTTCAGCTTGGCCGACGGCGTGCCGTATGCCACGGCGATCACGGGATTGAACAGGAAGCGGTCGCGGTCCGCGAAGTTCTCGATCTGGCGTGCCGACAGGTCGCCATTCGGGATCGTGACGACCGTGCGCTCGCCGGTGCGGATGCGCGTGGAGCGAATGCCGACATCCTCCACGGTGCCGATCACGTCGCCCACCTTGATGAAGTCCCCCACCTGCATCGGCCGGTCGGCAATCACGGTGACGCTGCCGACCAGATTCTCGACGGTCTTCTGCGCCCCCAGCGCGAGCGCAATACCGCCGATGCCCAGCGCCGCGATGCCGGTGGTGACATCGATGCCGAACGTATCGAGGATGCCGATGCCGGAAAACAGCAGCAACAGCACTTTGACCGTGCGACGCACCAGCGTGATGACGGAGACGATCTGCCGCCGCCCCGCCCGCTGCATGCGCGTGGTGGCCACGTCGGTAATGGCATCGACCAGCCGCAATCCGAACCACACGACGGCGATGACGGCCACGATGCCGGCATAGCGCAGCAGCGTCTGCCGCGCCACGATGGAGACCGGCAGGCTGTCCGCCCAATTGTAGAAGATGCCCACGGCGACGAGCAGGCTGACCGGCGGCAGGCCCGCCTCGACCGAACGGTAGATACTGCTCGCGGCAGGATCGGCCACCACGCGCCGCATGCCCGCGACAATGAGCGCCGACAGCATCCACAGGCCGCCGAAGATCAGGATGCCCAGCCCCAGCAGGATGCCCCAGTCGGTCAACGGCGCACCACCGACGACGATCTCGTTCTTCGACGGCTCCTGCTGCTCGGCCGGCATGCGCTGGCTCGCCGCCGCCACCTGGGCCAGCGTTTCCTTCGATACGCGCCACACTTGCAGGTTGCCATCCTGGCCGCGCACCAGCAGGATGGGCACGGGTTTCCCCTTGACCGTGATCTCGCCGATCGCTTCCTGCTCCATCGGCAGGTCGTCTTCCAGGGTGCCGGTGGCGTCGTTGGACAACGCCGCGAAGGGCTTGATCGTGCCGCCGCCGTCCAGCAATGCATGGAAGGCGCGCGCCTGGCTGATGGCATTCATGCGCTGCCGGTTGCTGGACGCCGCCGGCAGGTCGAAATACAGGGCGGCGCGGTCGTAATCGAGTGCGGCCAGCGCCTCGATCAGGCCGGACACCATGGAACGGGGCGTTTCACGGCCCAGCGGATCGGGTTGCACGGCCGGGGCGGCGGATGCCGCATCCTGCTTGGCAAAAAAGGCGGCGTGACCGAGTGGCGATGCCAGCGCGATCAGGAGGGCGACCAGGAAGCTGAGGGATAGACGCATGCTCGATAAGACTCCTTGGCTTTGCTTGATATCGTTTGCCGGCGATGGACGCGAGGCCCGCGCGCGCATGGCGCCGGGCGTGAGCAGCGATCACTGCGGGAGAGTGTGTCAGCACGGCGCGGCGGCGGCTGGCCGGTGACGGATGCCTGCTGGCGGCCATCCATGGAGGCCCAATCAGGGGGGCGCTCCATTGCCGGGACCGCAGTGCGTGACGCCCATCGGTTCCGATAGAACTGCTTGTTCGAAATGCAAAGTCTAGCATCGGCGCGGGCCCGCGTCTCGCACGGTTGCGTGCTGTTACAGGTCCAGCCGCTTCTTCCAGGTATATGTGGCCAGCATAAGGTCGATGGGGTGCGGGTACAGTTCCTCGCGGATCGCTGTGAACCCGGCACGCTGGTTGAACGCCAGGGCGTTCAGGGGCGCAGAAATGACCTGCGCCCATCTAAAAGCCCTCCTTGTCGATGGGCGCCGCGCCCTTGACCTTCGCGCGCCCGCCTTGCGTGATGAGCGTGTTGAGAGAGATCAAGTGGCCTTGAGAACATAGAACATCTCGCTGACACCACACCTTTTTGCATGTGTGCCGGTAATGCTAGCGCGTTTCTCAGGCCCTTGCTATCTCGCGAGATTGAGTTTCGTTTATTTACCTTCTTTAAACACGTACTCCTTCATACAACCAGAGTGCGTTTGAGTGAATTCAGGCGAAAGCACCAAATTCTTCGCATCAACCCAAACGGAATAGGGGGAATTTTTCAGATAAAAATCGCACCGGTCGTCACTGCTGATTCCTTCAGCTTCGCTATCAGCAATCATTTTACCTATCGATTCTTCATCAAGCTCTACTTTACCCTCATGACCGGGCGTAACAACGGCGGCAGCTGACACAAACTGCCTTACTAAAATTGGCGCCGGTATTAATGAGCCGTTTGCTCTCGAAAACACCATAGGAATCTTCTCGATATTTGGAGAGCCAGCGCAAACAGTAGACCTTTCGAAAACGACGCTTATATAATGATCTGAAACATAAACTTTGTTGAACCTCATGTGAAAACTCCATGGGCGACCTTCCGCATAGGAACCGCAGAGCTTTATTTCTCGCTGAATACTCCTCTGTTTCCCCCTAAGCTGCGCGTTGACCCGATCAAGAATCTTAGGCTGCATGCCCTCCACGGCTTCAAGTTTAAGCGTTTCAACTGATACACTCGACGCAGGGCGATTTACACCCATATTTTTGGCTTTCCCTACAACGAACTTGACTAAGGGAGGAGGTTTATTTTCGAGTGCAACTGAATGCTGGGATACCAGTCCAAACCACACAGCGACCAAGAACCGAATAGTTCTCATAAGACAACTTTCTTGATCCGAGTTGTAAACTTCACGCGATCATCGAGTGCATTTACCCCACCATTGATAGCACGAGTAACACTTTCAACATCATCTTTATCCATAGCAGCTATGGTTTTGCTGCGCAATTTGACGATATACCAGCACCCAGCATCAATGGCATAGTGATCTTCCAATAACTTCTCAGGGTTTTCGACTCGAGGGAACCGCTTCTTACTGTCGAGCTCCCACCCAACATCAAAGTCAGTCCCTTTTTTCAGCCAACCCTTGAAAGCCCAATATTCACCATAATTAAAGCGTCCGGTCAGTTGCTTGAAGCCCCGTCCTTTAAATTTTCGACCATCGCCAGCTTGAGTATTACCGAGACCGAGATTCTTCTCATATGCGTCACCGCTCGCTTCCTCAAGCATCAAATTGAGGCTCCCACTCTCAACCGCGCCTTGCCCAAAAAAGTGCGCCTGACGAAGCCTTGTATTTACTCCGTATTTAAAAGTGCATTTATTTACTTCTACTCGGTACTTTTCTCGTACGTCAGGCGATGTGCCATGGCTTATCTCGCTACCTGATCCACTTTGGTCAGGATATATTTCGGCAAATTCATTTTTCGACAACCACATGCACTTAGCAGCATGCTCAATAAACTTTATTGGATGAACATGCCAAACTAGCCGCGAGGCTGGCAAACCTTTCACATCCTCCCAAAAACAAAGACGTTCGATATGCTGCGTCAGGCGCAAAAATTGATCAGCCGTCAATTTCCGCGCGCCAAAATCTGGTTGTTTTACACGCCCAAATCGCTTCTCGAGATCCCTTTTGCTCCATTCGGTTGGATGCTTTACGACTAAGAACCTCAGTTTTTCCGCAATATCAACCGACGCCCGACCGCTTTCCCGTGCGTCGCCTTTCTCGAATGCATTCAGAATATTCTGCATGCCAATGTCATCCACGAACCCGTCTTCGCTGTAGGCGCCATGCTCTTCCAGGAGTTTGAACCCAGCCCAGTCCGCGTCACTGCTGTACTGGACCAATGATTTCTCAGCCCAGTAAACGTCATTAGTTTCTGGAACAAATATTTGAATCCATTCCTTTCCACCAAAACTTTTTTGCAAGAACTCCTCAACTTTCAGCCACGGATCAACCCAGGGAATTATCGAGGTCCCCACCCCCAATCGAGTCTCATTCTTTTTCGGATCTTTTTTATAGGCCTGCAGACTGCTGCTCTTAGCGCTATACTGTTTAGCGGGAAACGCTGCGCCTGACTTAGCCTTTGGAGAAATCACCTCTGGCGCAACGGCACTCAATTGGCCTTCAGCAACCCAATATTTACGCTTATCGATTACGACACATTGATAGCCACCGCCCCCATCATTATTACTAATCTTCAACGGTTTTGATGGATCGACAGCAAGCGTTATCGTCTCCGGCAATTCATCATAAGCAGTCAATTCACTTGTGAGCAGGCAGCGACCCCAGATCGTCTTGAAGGAATTTTTGAGAAAATCGACGTCATCGAAGAAGATTTCGAAATGAATTCCACGCGATGGCGCAGTGAAATTATCAGGAACAAACCCGCTATATCCAAGTATGTCACCTCGCTTAACACGGCAGTAGCCGCTTCCATCATGACACTGTCCGTCTGCGGTTGGTGCGGTGGTTTCGATATCTGCCTTGGTCAGAATGGGCTTCTTATTTTTGTCTAGTAAAGGATGTCCCTTCTTATCAAGTTTTGGACTTGGGGGAACGTTCTTTTTGAGGAAATTGACTTCACGATCCCCACTTTTTCCCTTGACCTTGCTCCACGCTTGTAAGTGCATATACAGAGAATAGAATTGTAGCTTGCTGGTTCCGAGGGTCGTTTTACCGAATTCAGCTTCGTGTCTGAGCAATACAAAACTTCGTGAATACGGCGTTTTGTCAAAGAAAGCATCGACGGTGTCAACTTCGTCGTAGCGATATGCCACCACCTCTCCATCTGCTATCGCCCTGATAGGAATAGATGGATCCTGAGGCGTGATATGGACTCCTCCATGCCAGAAGCGATTTTGCCCCATCGGGTAGGTTCCGCTCACAACCTCACTACAAGCGTAGGCGTTATCTGGCAAAACGCGGTTGTGCTTACCAGCGGTATATGGAATCTGAATAGGATAAGTAACTATCATTTAGTAGAAATTCGGATTTTGCACGCGCACGGTAAATTCTTGAAATTGGCCGAGCTCTCATTCATTGCGCCAAGCAGATTAACAGGAGAATAGGAACGTACCATCCCATTCTTTGAGTTTATCGCGAGGTAGACGAGGCATATAATAGTGACTGCGCTCCGGCGCAACAAAACTCTTCTTCCCTGCATGAATCGCAATCTTCCCCGGACACTGCACAGTAATATTCCCACCCTCAATGGTGATATTCGCCCCATCGGCCGTCGACAAACTGATGCTCTTCGCCGCTGCCCAATCCACATGCGCATTGGCACTGACAACATTCACCTCATCCCGCGCCTGCACCTTCAGCACATCGGCCTGGGCCTGCACCTCGACCGCATCCTTGGCGGCAATCACCTGCAACCCGACCCCGCCCTCGCCAGCCTTCACGGCACCAGCCAGCACGCCAATGGCCTGCTGGCTATGCACCCGCATCTGCCCGCCAGTGATGAACTGCGTATCCTGCCCGCTCATCAGACTGACGGTCTCGCCATTGGACAGCTGCACCGCCTGCCCGGCAGTAATGGCCAGCCCCGCCTTCGCGGAAATCGCAATGATCGGATCGCTCGAGTGCGGCAATTTGCCGTCATCCGGGCTGGTGTTTTTTGACGCGGCATCGGAAAGCGCGGCATCGAAACCGCCAGAACCCACCATTCCCGACACACTGTCCAGCATGGCCTTCAACGGCGCGGCCTTCGGGTCGAGCACACTGGAGGAAGCCTTGGCGGCGCCAAGGTGCGCAGCGAGCCCCACCGTTTCATGCGTCACGGCCGCCTGGCTGAAAGTCTCGCCCAGCTTGACCGCCTGCTTCATCAGCGCAATGCCGGCCGAGTTGTCACCGGCCGGATCGCGCGCCCCGGCGCCGTGCGCAATCTTGTAGCTCGACACGAGCAAGCCCGCCCCGCCTCGCACGGCGCCATAAGCATCAGTACGCAACTCGGCCCCCTGCCCGCGCAGCGAGCCGCGGTAGTTGTCGGCCGCGTGAATCAGGTGGCCCAGGTTCAGTTCCGTGGCCGCCGACGTGGTGCGCAACTGCACGCGCCCCTGCGCATCGGTGTCGTCGAACAGCAGCTGGTTGTAGCCCGCGCCGCCAAATTCCCTGGTGCGCACGCCCCACTGGCTCGCGGCATTGCGGTGCCCGGCACTCTCGGCCGAAGCGCCATGCCACACGGGCGAATGACCGCCGGTCAGGTTGCCCTGCGCGGAGATCGAGTGGTCGTGCGCCGGCTGGAACAGCGAGGCAGCATTATCCGATGAAGGCGCTTCGCCGCCCGGCGTGGGTGCAACGCCTCCTTCGCCCTGCCCGTTGTACACGGCGCCCACGATGATCGGCCGGTCGATGTCGTTCTCCATGAACTGCACGACCACTTCCTGCCCGATGCGCGGCAGGAACTGGCTGCCGATGCCGCCGCCGGCCAATCGCTGCGCCACGCGTACCCAGCAGGTGGCGTCGCCGCTGTCCTGCCAGTGGTAGCGGATGCGCACGCGGCCCAGCGCATCGCAGTACAGCTCATCGGCGCCGGCCGGCGTGTCGCTGCCGTCCGGCCCGATCACGATCGCGGTCTGCGCGCCGCGGGCGGTCGGTTTCGGGTGCGAGCGGCCATCGCTGCCCGGCAGGACCGGGCGCCAGACGACGTCGCTGGCGACCGCCTCGAAGCAGTTGCCGTAGCCGCTCTTGCGGGCCTGGTCGATCGTCAGTTGGAAGTCTGGCGGCAGGTCGCGCACGGTTTCGTGCAGCAGTTCGGGAATGGGGCCGAACAGCTCCGCCAGCGCTTCGGTGGCGCGGGACGGCAGGTTGTTCACGCCTACGCTCACCACGCGCAGCACCGTGTAGCTGGCCGCTTCGCCCAGGGATTGCAATGGCGTGCCGGTGACCGTCAGGCGCGTGCCCGCGCGCAGCGTGCGCACCGTCGAACGGCCGCGCCACAGCTGGCTGCGCGCCTCGCGCGCCTCCTAGCGAGTTGCGAAAGACTCAACAAAGTTATCCCAGAGAATCACTGCTTCGCTTTCGGATAATGAATTTTGCTGACGTGCGCCATCTGTTGAGCGCCTGGCGGTCTCCAACTCAGCATGAATCGACGGCCTCAGGCGATCAGGTTTAGTACGGCGGCTTTCGACAGCGAAAAGAAAGCGTCCTGAGTCAGAACTTTTGTCAGCTGGCATCCAAGCCATCCATTCCTGCGCGGTCATTCCAGCAACTTTTGTTTCACGTTTTCGAATGACTCTACTAGTAACGCCGAATCTATTCAAAAGTGAGTCCGTTCCTGTCACCCGCTGAAACAGCGAAACACCTTCATCCGGTCGGAAAGTGTCGATATCGAGGGAAAGAAGAGCGTCGCTGTGCTCGGAACTCTCATAACCAACTCTAATGGCCTCACTGGAATATTTTTGCAAGACACTTATTACACCGATACAAAACCCCCCTTCTGCAGAATGACCAGTGTTGGAGCGAAGCGCCTTCGCGAAATCATATAAGCGATGCTCGGCCGCAACAAATTGCCCGTTAAAAGAGTCGGTCGACATACGAACGTATGTCCCGTCAATCAATTTATGTAATTCGCTCGAGTATGAAGAACCAATTCGTTTGATTCGAAACAAGATCTCCTGAGGACCTACAATATGCTTCAATTCCAGTACGTCTGTATCGATATCCTGACTTTTTCTTATTTCAGCAGTACGAACTAGAATTTTTTCTTCGAAATTCTTCTGACTTAACCCTTCTTCGGTCACCACTTCGATATCATCACCATCATCCCCTACGCCCTCCAAGCCAAACGTCGCTTGCACAGAGCGGCGCTGTCTCCATCCCTCTGGTAGTAAAAAACTTACACGACCAGCACAGTACGGCACCGTATTATAAGCTTCGCTTTTCATTGCCACACCTTTATCCTCATTCTCTCGGCAAGCGCTTAACAAACCTGCCATCGCAAACACAATAAGAAGATAGTTCATCCGATAATTGCCTCGCGGGCCAGTTTGGTAATCGAATAATATGTTACCTGTCGGGCGACAGCATCCTTATATGCTGGCTCGTGATCGAACCCAGTAAGCTTAAACTGCTGCTTGATACTGTTTGCAGAAGCTCGCCTTGGTGCAGCGCCAGAGCTTTCGGGAACAGTACCGTCGCCATATGTGTCGTGCTTTTCGCAAGTCAGTTCCCAGAAACTTGTCTCAATCGTTGAATACACCCCGCCCATACCAGCATTTGGCGTAACAACAGATTCGCCCCCGACGTATATCAGGTTCTTTCCATCCTCTCTGACTTGGCCGTGCGTCATCTCGAAGGTTTCCTGCGCAGTTGGGCAGTCGCCTTTTGCGGGCTTTACCCCTTTCCGCATGCGCCAGTGGATTTTCCCGAACGAGTTAAATTGCTTCGAACCGTTAGCTGAACCCGCACCATAAAATACATAGGTATTTGGGTGATAAGAACCGGCAAGCTTCTCATGAAAATCTTTAGCTAACTGGATATTTTTGACAAACTGGTTCCATTTTATCGAGATGCCATCCCGGGGGGAGAGCCACTCTTCACGCACCAATCCCCACCAATTTTTTTTGTTTAGGTAGATTTCATCGTATGGATCTGACTGTGGCAGAGTTGCAACCTGCTGCCCTTGCTCATTCCGAAGAGTCAACCACCCTATTCCATAATCCTTAGAAGGAAGGAGCTGCAGAGCACCAGGCGCTTGCGCAAAAACGGCGGTGACACCGGTTCCCGTCAAGCCTATGACGAGTCCAGCTCCGAGATCTTCGTCGCGCATGCCTATCTTGCAACGCCGATAAGCCACGGCTGCACCAACTGCCGGCATCACACCGTGTACGACTCCAACCACCTTCTTCTCCATCTCGGGCAACCTGCAGCAAGCACGCGCTACCAACCCTCCCATCGAGTGAGTGACAAGAATAACCTGCTTACAACTCGAATCTCTGCCATTATGAATACGGATAATTTCTTCAATCCTATCCTTCAGGGCAATAGCCGCGAGCTTGTTGGATGCGAGCCAGTTATACCCAAATGCATATACAGGGAAACGGCATTTGGAACGTTGTAGCAGATCATCTGAAAGAATAGGTGCTGTTGGAAAACCTGGCTCTGCCACTCCGGGCAGGCCAACCATCTTCATCGCGACTCCTGGCCGGAGCTTTTGTGCCGACCAAGGTTCGGCTCGCTCGGTGGCGCTCATGAAGGAGTTGGGTGAGAAGTCAGACCACCGCAGGGGATCGTACCCCTCCCCGTTCAGCTTGTTCTCCAGCCATATCAAGAATTCATGGTAGCTGGTCTGTGCCACTTCGCCCCAGCCCCGCGCGTGGAAATCTCTCTCATCTTTAAGGGCACCTACAGGCGCGTTAGGTACTGCGCCGTACTTATATACTCGGGTCCTGTCGGGGTGAAGGATTCTCTGGCGAGCGCCTGCAAGCTTTGTTACCCAGAATTTTGCTAGCTCAACTGGCAAGCCTTCACCGTCTAGTAACCATACTGGATTGCCGTTAGTGCTATCACAAAGATTACTCCCCATAATGCCTGGAACGAATATAATTGGAATAACCTGACTGGGAGGGACTTGCAGCTTTACAATGCCCGTCAATCTTGAGTCAGTAAGATTCCAATCAAAGGTTGTCCGTCCTTTTGCCTGCTGAATATGCCTTGCAAGTCTTTCTTTCTCGTCGGGTTGATTGGCCATTCTAAACTTTAAGCTTTCCAAGAATCTCGATTTGGATCCGTTCTGAACTGAACGCCTGCAATAATGGGATCATGCCATTTTGGTCCGAAATACCTTCCATCCTTGCCCCATTTTCACGCACAATAGCGTATCGCATTGAGGCCATCGGCTGCCCTGATGGGTCGACTATTTGGAACTGGTCGTCGAATCGCATAGATGCACGCGGAAGAGTTGGCAGAACATTGTCAAGTTTGCTCGCACTTGAGAAACTCTTCTTCCCCGCATGAATCGCAATCTTCCCCGGACACTGCACAGTAATATTCCCGCCATCGATAGTGATATTCGCACCACCCGCTGTCGACAAACTGATGCTCTTCGCAGCCGCCCAGTCAACGTGAGCATTGGCACTGACCACATTCACCTCATCCCGCGCCTGCACCTTCAGCACATCGGCCTGGGCCTGCACCTCGACCGCATCCTTGGCCGCGATTAGCTGTAACCCGACACCACCCTCGCCAGCCTTGACGGCACCAGCCAGCACGCCAACGGCCTGCTGGCTATGCACCCGCATCTGCCCGCCAGTGATGAACTGCGCATCCTGCCCGCTCATCAAACTGACGGTCTCGCCATTGGACAGCTGCACCGCCTGCCCAGCAGTGACCACCAGCCCCGCTTTCGCGGAAATCGCAATGATCGGATCGCTCGAGTGCGGCAATTTGCGGTCATCCGGGCTGGTGTTTTTTGACGCGGCATCGGAAAGCGCGGCATCGAAACCGCCAGAACCCACCATGCCCGACACACTGTCCAGCATGGCCTTCAACGGCGCCGCCTTCGGGTCGAGCACACTGGACGAAGCCTTGGCGGCGCCAAGGTGCGCAGCGAGGCCCACCGTCTCATGCGTCACGGCCGCCTGGCTGAACGTCTCGCCCAGCTTGACCGCCTGCTTCATCAACGCAATCCCGGCCGAGTTGTCACCGGCCGGATCGCGCGACCCGGCGCCATGCGCAATCTTGTAGCTCGACACCAGCAAGCCCGCCCCACCCCGTACGGCACCATAGGCGTCGGTACGTAACTCCGCTCCCTGGCCGCGCAGCGACCCGCGATAATTGTCGGCCGCGTGAATCAAATGGCCCAGATTCAGCTCGGTGGCCGCCGATGTGGTGCGCAGCTGCACCCTTCCCTGCGCATCCGTATCGTCGAACAGCAACTGGTTGTAGCCCGCGCCGCCAAATTCCCTGGTGCGCACGCCCCACTGGCTCGCGGCATTGCGGTGCCCGGCACTCTCGGCCGAAGCGCCATGCCACACGGGCGAATGACCGCCGGTCAGGTTGCCCTGCGCGGAGATCGCGTGGTCGTGCGCCGGCTGGAACAGCGAGGCAGCATTATCCGATGAAGGCGCTTCGCCGCCCGGCGTGGGTGCAACGCCTCCTTCGCCCTGCCCGTTGTACACGGCGCCCACGATGATCGGCCGGTCGATGTCGTTCTCCATGAACTGCACGACCACTTCCTGCCCGATGCGCGGCAGGAACTGGCTGCCGATGCCGCCGCCGGCCAATCGCTGCGCCACGCGTACCCAGCAGGTGGCGTCGCCGCTGTCCTGCCAGTGGTAGCGGATGCGCACGCGGCCCAGCGCATCGCAGTACAGCTCATCGGCGCCGGCCGGCGTGTCGCTGCCGTCCGGCCCGATCACGATCGCGGTCTGCGCGCCGCGGGCGGTCGGTTTCGGGTGCGAGCGGCCATCGCTGCCCGGCAGGACCGGGCGCCAGACGACGTCGCTGGCGACCGCCTCGAAGCAGTTGCCGTAGCCGCTCTTGCGGGCCTGGTCGATCGTCAGTTGGAAGTCTGGCGGCAGGTCGCGCACGGTTTCGTGCAGCAGTTCGGGAATGGGGCCGAACAGCTCCGCCAGCGCTTCGGTGGCGCGGGACGGCAGGTTGTTCACGCCTACGCTCACCACGCGCAGCACCGTGTAGCTGGCCGCTTCGCCCAGGGATTGCAATGGCGTGCCGGTGACCGTCAGGCGCGTGCCCGCGCGCAGCGTGCGCACCGTCGAACGGCCGCGCCACAGCTGGCTGCGCGCCTCGCGCGCTTCCATCTGCAGGTCGGCGTAGCGCTGGGCCTGGCCCCAATCGGCATAGGCGTACTGGCCCGGCCCGTCGAACGATTCGAGGGGCGGAAGCCTGGCGCCGTTCGACAGGCGCGACGGCGAGCTGGCCGCCACCGCCTTCTTGGCCTTGTAGTCGTAGCTGAGCACCGTGCTGGCCGAGGCACCCACGCTGCGCATGGCGGCCAGCGCCTGCACGGTGTCGCTCTGTTCGCGCGCATGCGCGCCGTGGAACCGCACGCCGCCGGCGGCACTCGAAACGTCGTCCGGCACGCCCGTCTTGCTGCTGCTGTCGGCGAACAGGACCATCAGCGGGCCATCCTCGTCGTGGTCGTAGCGCCATGCCAGCCCCTCTTCCGCCAGCAGGCGTTCGACGAAGGCGAGATCGGTCTCGCGGTACTGGCAGCAGTAGCTGCGCGGCAGCGCGCCGTCCAGGAACGGCATCACCTCGTCGCTCCAGCGCCAGCGTGCGGCCGGCTGGTAGGCGCCGAACACGGATTCGATGATGTCGACCACGCCCTGGTCTTGCCACACCCGGCTGTTGCGCACGTGGGCCAGCCGCCAGATCCAGTGGGAAATGCGCACGCGGTAGCGTGCCAGGCCGCCTTCGCTGCCCAGCATGGCGAACTCGCTGATTTCGCCGGCGAAGCTCGCCCGCGTGCCGTCGGCCAGGCTCACCTGCAAGGTGGCCGGCTGGCCCAGCAGGGCCGGCAAGTCGATATGGGCGCTGGTGGATACGGCGATCACGTCGCGCGCGCCCACTCCCTGCACCAGGTCGTCCGCCACGAACGCTTCCACCAGCAGTCCGCCGGCGCCCAGTTCCCGGCTGCCATCGCCAACCTGCAATGCGTACAGCCGCGTCGCGCTCGAAAACAGGGCCAGTGCGGCCCGCACTCCTTCAACCAGCTCCACCGCCATCGTCAACCCGCAATCTCGGCCACGCGGGGATCCTTGCAGTCGCCCTTCGCCTTGTTTTTTCCGCTATCGGTACCGCTGCCGGACGTGGCACAGCCCTTCTGTTCGGCCGGGGCCTTGTTTTCCCGCGCGGCCGCTGCCTTCGAATGGGCCAGCAGCGCCGCCAGCAGGGCGGCGTCGCTGTCGGCGGGCGCGCTTTTCGCCGCCGGCTTCTTCTTCTTCGCCGCTGCCTGGGCCAATCGTTTCTCCCTTGCCGCTTTCGCCTTGCGCTCCGCCCTGGTCAATTGGGTCTTTTTCGCGGGAGCCGCCTTGGCGAGTTTCTCTTCGTCGTCCGGTTTGGCGGCCTCGGACTTTTCACCGGAGGCCCGCTTGTCCAGAAACGCCGCCAGTTCATCCTTGCCGTCCTTGCCATCCGGCGCGGCGGGGGGGCGTGCCGCGACGGCGGTTGCCCCGGCCGCGACGGCCGCCGCGGTGGCAGCACCAGCGGCACCAGGCATTTCATCAAGAATCGTCGCGGCGCTCACATTGCTGTCATGCGCGGGCGCGGCCTGCGCTACTGCGGGCGCAGCCGATGGTTCCGGGTGAGGCGCATCTGCGATCACCGCCGGTGCCACTGCCGGCGCAGCCGCGGAAGCCTGCGCAGGGGCCGCGGCAACCTGCATGCCGGCGTCGTCGTTTTCCTGCATCGTCCAGGCCAACGCGCCGCCGCCCAGCACGACGGCGGCCGCAAGGCCCGCCATCATACCGCCCTTGCGGCCGGCCTTGCGCGGTGCGCGCGCCGAACCGGACGGGCTCGCGCGGCCATCGAGCTTGCTCAGGATGCTCTGGTCGTCTCCTGCCGCATTCTGTTGCGGCTGCTCCGGGAGAAGGCTGGGTCGGCTGGTGCGGCCCGGTTCATCACGTTGCGGCAAAATATACTCCCTTATTATTTCCTGCTTAACTTTACGCGATCTATATAACCCTCCGCACAAAGTCTGTAAACCACTGCGCCTGTGCGCGCCACAAATAATATTATAAGCGACCTATTATCTAGAGATTAAGTTATACTTCGGAGCAATCATATTTTCATCGCTCGCTGCCCTGGCAGAAGAACGGACTCAACGTGTTGTTTGTCGCTGTCGCGCTGTACTTCCTGCTGGCTTGCCTGATCAGCTGGCTGGTGCTGTTCCCCTCGGGGCGGGCACTGGTGCTGCAGGCGCTGGCCGGCACTGGCAAGCGGCTGCAGCGTGGCTGGCGCGCCACGGCGGAGCGCGAAAGCCGGCGTCTCGATGCAATCGGGCAGACCTCTGGCGCGTCGCTGCGCGAGGCCGGTACCTTCATCCGCCGCCATTACCTGCTGTGCCTCGGTGGTGCACTGTTGCTGGGCGCGCCGCCCCTGGTGGCGCTGATGAGCGCCGGCCACACGCAGCTGGGCGGCTACGAGGAATCGACCCGGGAAGTCAACACGCAGGTCGCCACCCTGCTGGAGGGCGAACAGCTGGTGCCGCCGCCGCCCCTGCCGCCGCTCGCCTTCGCCAGCGCGGAAGTGCAAAAGGAACGGCCGATGATTGCCACGGCCAGCCGCGACTGGGCACTGCTCAATGCGGAGTACCAGCAGCGGCTCCTGCATGTGTTCCGGATCATGAAGGAGAAGCATGGCTACGAAATGGCGATCCTGGAGGGTTACCGGAGCCCGCAGCGGCAGGACATGCTGGCCGCGATGGGGCCGAACGTCACCAACGCGGCGGCCTTCCAGAGCTGGCACCAGTACGGGCTGGCGGCCGACTGCGCCTTCGTGCGTAACGGCCGCATCGTCATCTCGGAAAAGGATCCATGGGCGATGCGCGGCTACCAGCTGTATGGCGAGGTGGCCGAGTCAATGGGCCTGACCTGGGGCGGGCGCTGGAAAATGATGGACCTGGGGCATACGGAACTGCGTTTGCCCGGGGTAATGCAACGCCGTTGAGCGAAACGGCATATGAAACAGCGGACAAGGAAGCGGGAGAACGGAACATGGCAGGACCTGTGATCAGATTGGGCGACAAGACCTCGCATGGCGGCACCGTCATCGAGGCGTCGACCATGAGCGACAGCGGCGGCATCGGCATTGCGCGCATGGGCGACAAGACGAGCTGCCCGATCCCCGGCCATGGCACCAGCCCGATCGTCTCCGGCGACCAGACCTGCATCATCGACGGCAAGCCGGTGGCGCGCCACGGCGACAAGACCGGCTGCGGCGCGACCCTGATCGCCGGGCAGCAGAACACGGTCGACCAGGTATAACGATGGGGGCGTGGATCAAAGGCGGCCTGGCGGCACTGGTCGCGTTCGGCCTTTGCTGGGGCGGCGCCATCACCTGGTGGCAGGGCGCGGGGCGCTCGCCGTCCAATACCGAGCTCGCGGTGCTGCTGCTGGGTGCCCCGCTGGCGCTGCTGGGCGTGTTCCTGCTGGTCCGGCACCTGATCAAGCCGGCGGCCGCACCGGAAGCGGCCGCGTCACCCGCCGGCGCGGCAGTGCCGGCGCCGCTGGTGGCCGGCCCGTCGCTGGCCGTGCTGGCAACGGCCCTGCGCACGCCGCACGGCGCCGCGCCGGAGGAACTGGCCGAGGCGATCGCCGGCCAGCGCGCGCGCGGCGACCTCGATCCCGAACTCCTCGACGACGAGGGTTATCCCATCATGAGCGCGCGCGTGAAAGACCCGGTCGATCCGGGGCGGCGCGAACAGATCGAAGCGTGGCTGGCGGCGCAAGCGCTGGCCGAGCCGGCATTCGACGAGGAGCAGTGGCGCGCCCTCGGCATGCTGACCGAGGTCGCCGCCGAACTGGCGCAGCATGCCGCCGCCCACCCGCATGCGCAACCTGACGAAAGCGACCAACAGGCAGCGCATGCACCGCAGCCGCCGTTGTTGCAGGTCCTGCTGGCGCAGGCCGGCGCCTGGAACGAGGCGCAACGCGCGGCCGCCGCGGCCTGGGTGCGCCACGTGATCGGTGAAATGGGCTGGCCCGCTGACCGCGCCAGCATCAGCGTCGCGGCGCAGGCCGCGCCCGCCGCCGCGGTATCGAACTGGCTGATCCAGCTGTCGGCGCAGGCAAGCGGCACGCCCACGCTGGGCATGCTCCTCGCCGCCGATTCCCACATCGGCGAAGCCAGCGTGAACGCGCTGGCGGCCGAGGGCCGGCTGTTCGTGGCCAGCCGCCAGCAAGGCCTGATCCCCGGCGAAGGCGCCGCCGGCCTGCTGCTGGCCGACGCCACGCAAGCGGCCCTGCTGGGCGAGGCGCCGGCGCACCTGCACACGGTGGCGGCCCAACGCGACGATTCGGCCGACGTCGCGCGCAAGGCCGATGCCGCCTTGCTGCGGCGCCTGGGCGCGCAGGCATGCACGCAGGGCGCCATCGCGGCCGGCGCGGTGGCGGCGCTCGTGGCCGACACGGGGCACCGCACCAGCCGCATGATGGAACTGATGGAGCTGGCCAATGGCGAACTGGCTCAGCTCGACACCGGCGCCGACGTGCTGGCCACGGGCAGTGCCTGCGGCCACGCGGGCGCCGTGCCGTTCGTGGCCGCGCTGGCGCTGGCCAACCAGCAGGCACAGGAACGGCAGGCGCCGGTCCTGTGCGTGAGCAATGAAGACCCCCACCACCGCAGTGCCGTGCTGGTTCGCCCGCCGGCCCTGCAATCCTGATCGATTGACGAGCAGTTTTTAGTCGAGTTTTACGATGATTGATACTATCTGGCAGTTCCTGACGACCCGCTCCAGCCTGACGGCGATCGGCTACCTCGCCCTGGCTGCGCTGCTGTGGATCTCCACGCGCCTGCTCGGCCTGCCGGTGCCGTGGGCCTGGGGACTGTTCCTGCTCGCCCTGGCCGCCGGCGCCGCGCTGTGGGGCTGGCGCCGCTGGCGCAACCGCAAGGCCGCCGCCGAACTGGGCGACATGCTGGAACAACAGGCCGTCGCCGCTACGCCGAAGGCCAACGCCACCCAGCGCGAGGAGCACGAGGCGATCAAGAAGCGCATGCTCGACGCCATCGGCACGATCAAGGGCTCGAAACTGGGCCTGCTGTCGGACGACGCGGCGCTCTATGAGCTGCCCTGGTACATGGTGATCGGCAACCCGGCGGCGGGCAAGAGCACGGCGATCGCCAGCTCGGGCCTGCAATTCCCGTTCGCGGACGCGAAGATCGTGCACGGCGTGGGCGGCACCCGCAACTGCGACTGGTTCTTCACCACCGACGGCATCCTGATCGACACCGCCGGCCGCTACTCGGTGAACGAGGAAGACCGCGCCGAGTGGTTCGGTTTCCTTTCCCTGCTCAAGAAGTACCGCAAGAAAGCGCCGATCAATGGCGTGATCATCGCCGCCAGTGTCGCCGAGCTGGCCGGCAACCGCCCCGAGTTCGCCATCAACCTGGCCAAGAACCTGCGCCAGCGCGTGCAGGAGCTGACCGAGAAACTGGAAGTGCATGCGCCGGTCTACGTGGTGTTCACGAAAGCCGACCTGATCACCGGCTTCAATGAATTCTTCCAGGATGCCGACCGCGCCGAGCGCGACCGCGTGTGGGGGGCCACCCTGCCCTACAACCAGCATGCCAGCGGCCAGCAGGTGCTCGACCAGTTCGACGCCCGCTTCGACGAACTGTATGAAGGCTTGAAGGACATGAGCGCCGCCAACATGGCGCTGCTGTCGCGCGAGCGCATGCCGCCGGGGGTGTTTACCTTCCCGCTCGAATTCTCGAACGTGAAGGCGCCGCTGCGCTCGTTCATCGCCACGCTGTTCGAGGAAAACCCGTTCCAGTTCAAGCCCGTATTCCGCGGCTTCTACTTCACCAGCGCGCTGCAGGAAGGCGAGCCCGTCTCCGCTTCCTCGAAGCGCGTGGCGCAGCGCTTCGACATTCGCCTGCAGCCGGGCCACCACGAGGACAGCCACCAGCAGCAGGGCTACTTCCTGCTCAACCTGTTCCGCAAGGTGATCTTCGCCGACAAGGAACTGGTGGCGCAGTATGCCAGCCCGGCCAAGACGCGCGTGCGCTATGCTGCCTTCTTCGCCGCCACCGCGTTCGCCGGCCTGGCCCTGGGCGGCTGGAGCTGGTCTTATGTGAACAACCGCCAGCTGGTGGAAAACGTGGAAGCCGACCTGGCGCAGGCCGTACGCGTGCAGGACAAGCGGCTCGACCTGCAATCGCGCTTCGAGGCGCTGCAAATCCTGCAGGACCGCATCGAGCAGCTGGAAAGCTACCGCACCAAGCGCCCGCTGTCGCTCAGCCTGGGCCTGTACCAGGGCGATTACCTGGAGCGCAAGCTGCGCGAGGAGTACTTCAGCGGCGTGCGCGAAGTGATGCTCAAGCCCGTGGGGGAAGCGCTGGAAGGCTACCTGGCCGAAGTGAACCGTAACGCGGCCCAGCTGCAACCGGCTTCGCGCGCCGCCGTGGCGGCCGCCGCCGGCACGGCCGCCGGACCGGCCAGCGCGCAACCGGTGCAGGCCGCCGCCCAGCAGTTCAAGGATTCCTCGCCGACCAGCAGCGAGGATGCCTACAACGCCCTGAAGACCTACCTGATGCTGTCCGACCCGGCGCGCGCCGAGGGCGCGCACCTGAACGACCAGCTGACGCGCTTCTGGCGCGGCTGGCTGGACGCCAACCGTGGCGCCATGTCGCGCGAGCAGATGATCCGCGGGGCCGAACGCATCATCACCTTCTACCTGGCGCAGATCCAGGATACCTCCTGGCCGCGCCTTGAACCGAAGCTGGCCCTGGTGGACCAGACCCGCGAAAACCTCAAGCGCGTGGTGCGCGGCATGCCGGCGCGCGAGCGCGTGTATGCGGACGTGAAGGCGCGCGCCGCCACCCGCTTCCCCACCATGACCGTGGCGCGCATCGTGGGCGAGCAGGACAAGGAACTGGTGCTGGGCAGCTATGCCATCCCCGGCACCTTCACCCGCGAAGCGTGGGAAGGCTTCGTGCGCGACGCCTTCAAGGATGCCGCCAACCGCGAGCTGCAAAGCGCCGACTGGGTGCTGCGCACCTCCTCGAGCGACGACCTGACGCTGGAAGGCAGCCCGGAACAGATCCAGAAAAGCCTGGTCGAACTGTACAAGACCGAATATGCGCGCGAATGGCAGCGCTTCCTGCAGGGCGTGACGATCCGCGACCTGTCCGGCTTCGACGCGGCAGCCGCGGCGATGAACCGCCTGGGCGATCCGCAGATCTCGCCGATCGGCAAGCTCGTCACCACCGTGTATGAGCAGACCTCGTGGGACAACCCGACCCTGGTCGATGCCGGCGTCGCCCAGGCCAAGCGCGGCATCGGCGCGTGGTTCCGCGAAACGATCCTGCGCCAGACCCCGTCGCGCGTGAACGTCAACATCCAGGCGCCCTCCAGCATGCCGAAGACCGCCCTGCCGCTCGGCCCCGTCGGCCGCGAATTCGCCGGCGTGGCACGCATGGTCGTCGCGAAGGACAACGACGCTTCGCTGATGGGCGGCTACATGAACCACCTGTCCAAGCTGCGCAGCCGCTTCAACACGATCAAGAACCAGGGCGACACCGGCCCCGGCGCCAAACAGCTGATGCAGCAGACGCTGGACGGCAACGGTTCCGAACTGGCCGAAGCGCTGAAGTACGTCGACGAGCAGATGCTGACCGGCATGAGCGACTCGCAGAAGCAGGCCCTTCGGGGCCTGCTGGTGCGGCCGCTGATGCAGAGCTTCGCCGTGATCGTGCGGCCGACCGAGGCCGAGATCGACAAGGTGTGGGCGGCCCAGGTGCTCACGCCGTTCCGCCAGAACCTGGTGAACAAGTATCCGTTCGCGATGGACTCCAAGCAGGAGGCCAGCGATGCCGAGATCGGCCAGGTATTCGGCCCGCAGGGCGCGATCGCCAAGTTCTTCGACACCACCATCGGCCCGCTGGTCGTGCGTCGCGGCGACGCGTTGAGCGCGAGGACGTGGGCCAATATGGGCATCAACCTGTCGCCGGCCGTGCTGCAGAGCTTCCCGAGCTGGGTCGCGCCGCTGTCGGAAGGCGGCGTCGCCAACGCGGCGGCCACCGCCCCCGGCGAGCCGCAGACCATGTTCGACCTGCAGGCGCTGAAGGCGGTGGGCGCGAGCGAATTCACCATCGAGATCGACGGCCAGGCGCTGCGCTGGCGCGGCCAGGCCCAGCCCTGGGTGCACATGGTGTGGCCGAATGCGAGCGGCGCGCCGGGCGCGAAAATCACCGCCATCACGCCGCAGGGCAACCCGGTGGTGCTGCTCAATGAACCGGGCCACTCGGGCTTGAAGAAGATGGTGGAAACGGCGTCGCGCAACCGCCGCGACAATGGCGTGTTCGAACTCAGCTGGAGCAATTCGGGCGTGACCGTGACGGCCAACCTGAAGATCGTGGGCACCCGGGCGCCGGCCCCGGCACCCGCCGCGCCCGCGCCGGCGGCCCAGGGCTTCAAGCGCCTGCGCCTGCCCGAATCGATCATCGTACCGAGCCCGGTCGTATCGGCCGCGGTATCGAACCCGTCCGCTGCGGCCGCACCGGTGGGAGGTGCGCAATGAGCCGCGCCACGACCTCGGCCGCAAGCATCGGCTACTTCGGCAAGATCCCCAGCCGGGGCGACTTCGTCAAGGGCAGCGACAACCCTGCCCTGATCAAGCTGCTGGACGACTGGCTGGCCCGCGCCATGGACCTGCTGAGCGCCGACGCGCGCTGGAAGCTTTCCTACGACGCGGTGGCGCCGCTCAACTTCGCCATCATCGGCCCGCGCCGGCGCCACGCGATCGCGGGCCATATCGTGGCCAGCAGCGACCAGTCGCAGCGGCGCTTCCCGTTCCTGATGATGAGCGCCCTGGAGGTGCCGGAGCCGGCCGCCTTCGTGGGCGATGCACCGCTGGTGCTGAACCGCCTGTGGAACCGGCTGGAGGGCATGAGCCAGGGCGTGGTGAGCGCCCAGGATGCCACGGCCCCGCTGCAGGCGGCGGCCAGCCAGGCGATAGACATCGACCTGCGCACTGCCGCGTACGGCGCGGCGTTCGCCGACTTCCTCGAACTGCAGACGGTGGGCGGACTGCAGGCGCAGCTGGCCCAGGGCGGCTTCGAAGGCTCGCTGCGCCAGGTGCTGCTGGCGCTGGGCATGCTGCTGCAACCGGTGCTGGCCAGCAGTTCCAGCCGGCTGGAAAAGAGCCTGGTGCTGCCGCTGCCGGTCGATCCGATGTACCGCAGCCTGGCCGCGGCGTTCTGGATGCACCTGGTCGCGCCGTTCCTGGCCCGTGCCGACTTCGAACTGGCGCTGTTCCTCACGCGCCTTGGGGGGCGGCCCGCCCTCGTGCTGGGCTTTTCCGGCGCGTCGGCGCACACGCTGCAGGCGATCATGGACCCGCAGGCGGGACTGGAGCGCCACATCGCCTTCGACGAGCTCGATTGGGTGGAAGACCAGGTGAACGACGACTACGCCGTCAAGAAACTGTCCACCTACCTGGCCCAGCCCGACCTGTCCCTCAAGTCCGCGCTCGATTCCGTGTGCGCGGCCTTTATTGGAAGCTGATTGATGAAGATGTCACGACTCCTCCCCCTCCTTTTCGCTTGCGCCCTGGGCGCGGCGGCCGCGCAGACCGCCGCGCCGCAGCCCGGCCAGGTGGTGGCCGCCGGCACCGTGCCGGATGAAGCAACGCGCGCCGCCGTGCTGGCGCGCCTGCGCGATATCTACGGCGCCGAGCGCGTGGTGGACCAGATCGCCGTGGGCCAGGTGGCCACGCCGGCCAACTGGAACGACTACGTGCAAAAGCTGCTCACGCCCGACCTGAAGCAGATCAGCCGCGGCCAGCTGAAGATCGACGGCACCACGGTGAGCCTGCGCGGCGAGGTGGCCAACGAGGCGCAGCGCCAGAAGATCGCCAGCGATGTGGCGACCAGCCTGAATCCCACGTACACGGTCAACAACGGGCTGCGCGTGTCGAGCGCCGACCAGGGCATCCTCGACAGCACGCTGGCCAACCGCACGGTAGAATTCGAAAGCGGCAAGGCCACGCTGACCCCGGCCGGCCGCGCGATCCTGGACGAGATGATCCGCGCCATGCAGAAGCTGAAACAGCGCAAGATCGAGATCATCGGCCATACGGACAACCAGGGCCTGCCCGCCACGAACCAGGGCCTGAGCCAGGCGCGCGCCGAGGCGGTGAAGGCTTACCTCGCCGCCAACGGCATCAACGGCGACCTGCTGACCGCCAGCGGCCAGGGCGCCAACCGGCCGATTGCCGGCAACGACACGGCCGAAGGCCGCGCGCGCAACCGCCGCATCGAATTCCGCATCGCGCAGTAAGCGCGATCACCATAAGGAACCCAGCATGTTTTCAGCCGAGCAGTTACTCCAGCCGATCAGCCCGGACCAGCCAGGCGGCATCGACCTTTCCTTCTCGCCCGAACTGGATGCGATCGCCCACGCGCGCACCTTCGACGACCCCTCGCTCGACCAGGGCGAATGGGTGACGGACCTGAAAGAAGCGGACTGGGAATTCGTGGTGCGCAGCTGCGCCAACCTGCTCGAGACGAAGAGCAAGGACCTGCGGCTGGCCGCCTGGATGACCGAGGCCGCCGCCAAGCAGTACCGCCTGCGCGGCCTGGCCGAGGGCCTGCGCGTGGTTGCCGGCCTGCTGGAAGGCTTCTGGGACCAGGGCCTGTACCCGGAAGCGGACGACGGCGACCAGGAACGCCGCATCGGTACCCTGAGCTGGCTGCTGGGCCGTATCAAGCCGCTGCTGCGCGAGATGCCGATCACGGACGGCAACGGCCGCGCCTGTTCGCCCCTCGATTTCGACATCGCGCGCCGCCAGGGCGGCGAAGACAACCGCCAGCTCGCCGAGCTGGAATCCTCACGCAACGCCACCTCCATCGCTTTCCGCCGCGCCTTCGCGGCCGACGCGCAGGCTTGCCTGGACGCGCTGCTGGACCTGGAACGTGCGGCCGATGCGCGGCTCGGCCATGACGCGCCGGGCTTCGTGGGCGCGCGCGACGCCATTCGCGACATGCAGGGCCTGGTCCCGGCCCCCGCCGAGGAAGCCGCGCCGGCCGCGCAGGACAACGCGATAGTGCCTGCCACGGGCGACGCGCCCGTGGCGACCGCCGCGCCCAGTGGCCCGCCGGGCGCCATCCACACGCGCCAGCAAGCCATCGCCCAACTGCGCGTGATCGCCGAATTCTTCCGCCGCACGGAACCGCACAGCCCCGTGTCGTATTTCGCCGAGAAGGCGGCGCGCGCCGGCGAGCAGGACCTGCACACCTGGCTGCGCTCGGTCGTCAAGGATTCCTCGTCGCTGGCGCATATCGAGGAATTGCTGGGGATCCAGCCGGACGCCAATTGAGAAGAACATCGCAGCCTGCGATGCCGCTTGGCTGCCAGTCAAGGCGATAGATCAACCCCATGAACGAGAGGCCGGGGTCTGCCCCCAGGTTTTGCTGCCGGGTTGAAGCATGAGGTCCCACTCGCCAGCCAGGCCTTGAACGCATGCCGCGAGGGCAGGACCGGCGCCCCCCGTCAGGGCGGCGCCGGAGTCTTACTCGATCGTGTAGCCGAACTGCCCCTGCTCATCGGCCGTGACGGCGATGCGCGAAATGCTTGCGCCCTCCGCCATCTTCGCCAGCACCGACTCGGCCACCTCCGGCAGCAAGGTGCCGTTGAGGATATTGTCCACATTGCGCGCGCCCGAATCGACCTCGGTGCAGCGCGCCAGCACCGCTTCCACCAGCGCCTCGTCGTACGAGAATTCGGCCTTGTGATTGATGGCGATGCGCTTGGCGATGCGCTTCAGTTTCAGCTCGATGATCTCCACCAGCACGTCGTCCGACAGCGGGTAATACGGAATCACCTTCAGGCGGCCCAGGAAGGCCGGCTTGAACTGCTTCATCAGCTGCGGGCGGATCACGGCTTCCAGTTCGTCCGGCGCCGGCAGCTCTTCCCCGGTCTTGTTCAGGCAAGCCCCCATCATCGCGGCGGAGGCCACGTTCGAGGTGAGGATGATGATGGTGTTCTTGAAGTCGATCTCGCGGCCTTCGGCGTCGTCCATCACGCCCTTGTCGAACACCTGGAAGAACAGCTCCAGCACGTCCGGGTGGGCCTTTTCCACTTCATCGAGCAGCACCACGCTGTAGGGATTGCGGCGCACCGCCTCGGTCAGCACGCCGCCCTCGCCGTAGCCCACATAGCCCGGCGGCGAGCCTTTCAGGCCGGAGACGCTGTGCGCCTCCTGGTACTCGCTCATGTTGATGGTGATGAGCTTGCGCTCGCCGCCATACAGCACGTCGGCCAGCGCCAGCGCCGTTTCCGTCTTGCCGATGCCGGAGGGGCCGACGAACAGGAACACGCCCTTCGGCTTGTTCGGATCGTCCAGGTTGGCGCGCGCCGTGCGCACGCGCTGCGCCACCGCCTCGATCGCGTGCGGCTGGCCCAGCACGCGCTCTTCCAGCAAGTCCTTCAGGTTCAGCACGGTCTTGATTTCGTCCTTCACCATCTTGCCGAGCGGGATGCCGGTCCAGCCGGCCACGATCTCGGCCACCACGTGGCCGTCGACCTGCACCGGCACCATCGGCGTCTCGCCCTGCAGCGCGCGCAACTCGGCCACCAGCGCCTGCACGTCGTTGCCGGCGCTGGCGTTGCCTTCGTCCGCCTCTTCCAGCGTGCGGCGGCCCTGCATGATGCGTTCGGTCAGTTCCTTTTCCTGTTCCCAGCGGGCGGCGAGGCGGTCGTGCTCGTCGGCGGCAGCCGCGCGCTCCGTCTCCAGCTCGTCCAGGCGCGCGCCGTGGGCGGTGCCCGAGCTCTGCTCGCGCTTCAGCGCCGCCGCTTCCGCGTCGATGCGCTCCAGCTTGCGCGCCAGGTTCTCGATGAGTGCCGGCGTGGCGTTCTGGCCCAGCGCGACCTTGGCGCACGCCGTGTCCAGAACGCTGATCGCCTTGTCCGGCAGCTGGCGGCCGCTGATGTAGCGGTGCGACAGGCGCACCGCTTCCGTGATCGCCTCGTCGTAGACGCGCACGCCGAAGTGCTTTTCCATCAGCGGGGCCATGCCGCGCAACATGGCGCAGGCCAGCTCCTCGCTGGGCTCTTCCACCTTGATGACCTGGAAGCGCCGCGCCAGCGCCGCATCCTTCTCGAAGTACTTCTTGTATTCGCCCCAGGTGGTGGCGGCGATGGTGCGCAGCTCGCCGCGCGCCAGCGCGGGTTTGAGCAGGTTGGCCGCGTCGTTCTGGCCGGCCTGGCCGCCGGCGCCGATCATGGTGTGCGCCTCGTCGATGAACAGGATGATCGCATGCGGGCTTTTCTTCACCTCGTCGATCACGTTCTTCAGGCGGTTCTCGAACTCGCCCTTGACGGAGGCGCCAGCTTGCAGCAGGCCCATGTCCAGCGTGTGGATTTCCACGCCCTTCAGCACGTCCGGCACGTCGCCGGTGGCGATGCGCAGGGCCAGGCCTTCGACCACGGCCGTCTTGCCCACGCCAGCCTCGCCGGTCAGGATCGGGTTGTTCTGGCGGCGCCGCATCAGGATATCGATGGCCTGGCGGATCTCGGTGTCGCGGCCGATCACGGGGTCCACCTTGCCGTCGCGGGCGCGCTGCGTGAGATTGGTGGTGAACTGGTCCAGCGCGGGCGTCTTCGACGCCGTGCCGCCGGAGAGCTCGCCGACCGGGTCGCTGCCGTGCGCCTGCGCCGCCGCGGCCGCGCGCGCCTGCGGGGCCGGCGCTTCCTGCGAACCGGCGGCGATCTTGTCCAGGTTGTGCTTGATCTGGTCGACGTCGAACTTGTCGAACAGCCTGGAGCCGCGGTAGGCCAACTGCGACAGCTCGGCATCGGTCAGCAACGCCTGCAGCAGGTGGCCGCTGCGGATCTGGGCCGGGCTGCCGTCCGGAATGTCGAGCGAGGCGATCAGCCAGGCGTGTTCGAACAGCTTGGGCAGGCGCGCCGAAAAGACCGGCGTGCGGGAATTGCCCGACTTCAGGCGCGACAGTTCCGCCTGCAGGTCCGCTTCCAGCATGCCCGGGCTGATGCCGCTCTGGCGCGCGATGATGGCGAAGTCGCTTTTCGGCTGCTCCAGCAGGGCCAGGAACAGGTGTTCCAGGTCCACTTCGAACTGGCCCAGCGATACGCACAGGCCGGCGGCGCGGGTGGCGGCGGTGCGGCAGGTGTCGTTCAGCTTGCCGATCAGCGTCTTGAGATTCAGGCTCATGGGGGTGGTCCCTCGTGGTGTTGGTTATTCGGTGGTTTCAGAGCGCGTGCACGTCGTAGCGCACGTCGTCGCGGTCGCGGGTCAGCCCGCCGCCGGGCAGGAAAGTATCCCAGCCGAGGCGCCCGCCGCTGCGGTTCTCCGACAGCGACGCGCCCTCGACTTCCTGCGCGCACAGCACCAGCTGCACCTCGTATTCGAGGGACACGCCGGTCATCATCGACAGCATGGAAGCGAGCGCCAGCGCCGCCTTCCCGCCCGGCAGGAACGATTCGAACCGGGCGCGCTTGAGCGGGCCGATGACGATGCGCAGGCGCAGGTCGCGCTGCCACACGCGGGCGCCGGCCATGGCCCCCGCGCCCAGCATGGCGTTGGCCATGCCCAGCCGGCATTGCTGCTCCTCGGGCATGTCGTACCAGCGGCCGATGAACTGCTCGGTCTTCACGGGCACGGCGAAGTACTCGCCCAGCACGCGGGCGATCTGCACGCTGGACGCGGGCCGGTGACGCATCGCGGTGGCGAAGTAGGCCACCGACTCGTCCAGCAGCTCGCCATGCTCGTTGCCGGCGAAACGCCGGCGCAGCGAAGGCTGGCCGACGCCGGCCAGTGCGAGCAGCAGCGGCAGGAAGCCATCCTTGCCGTCGAGCTGGTACTTCAGTTCCAGCCGGTACTTGCGCCAGGCTTCGTAGAACAGAGCCAGCGCGCGGTTCGAGAAGGTGTCCAGGAAGGCGCGCGGGCCATCGTCGCGCGTGGTGACCATGTGCGCGGCGATGCGCTCGGTATAGTGCGCCGGCAGCGCGCCCGTGCTGCCCAGCAGGCCCATGAAGGCGGGCGTGATGCGCACGTAGCGCAGCTTGGCATCGCGCAGCGCCTCGGCAAGCGAGTGCCGGTCCAGCGCGAGTTCGCGCGGCTCCGCCTCGATCGCCTCGATCTGGCTGGCGGGAAAGGCCAGCGACGTCGAGTTGGTAAAGCGCAGGAAGTTCGCCACGGCGCCCTCGCGCACCCGGCCATGGCGCTTCAGCCACAGCTCGAACATGCGCACGGCCTGGAAGTACTCGAAGCGGTAGGGCTGCGCGAACAGGCGCTCGATTACAGCAGGCTTAAATCGCCGCTGCGTGGACTGCATTTCAATAATTCTTCTCCGGTCTTGGATGAGACGATCACGAGTTGGGTAAAGCTGTTGGCATGCACGTACAGGCCGAGGAAGCGTTCGATCACGTGGGCGAATGCATGGATGCCGCTGCCGACGAAGGCTTCCTCGTCGACCGTGAGGCGCACTTCCATGCCGCGCACCAGGCAGGCGAACGGATTGCCGGGCAGCCAGGCGTTGGCCGGCTTGTGCGACACCTCGGCGATGCCGCCGATCTGGCGCTGCGATGCCGGTGAGCGGGGCAGATCATACATGGCCAGCATCTCGCGAAATGCTTCCACCCCGCCGCCGGTCAGCGACAGGTGGTTCAGCGACAGGTGCGAGATCAGGCGCCAGTGCGCGCCGGCTCCGCGCCCGAAGTGCTGCGAGCGGGTGGGCTTGCGCAGGAAGCTGATGGCGGAAATGCGCGCGCCGCCTTCCATGAACAGGTCGCCGCCGGGCAGGCCGTAGGTCAGCGTGGCCGGCAGGTCGCGGTTGGTGCAGGTGAGGTCCAGGCTCAGCGTGTCGGTCTCCACTGCCGCGGGATCGAAGTCGATGTCGACGATCGAGATCTGCATCTCGTATCCGGGGCTGCTGTCGGCCAGGGTATCGTCGCGCCGCATCACCCAGTAATGGCCGTTGCGGTCGGGCGTCTGGCCATGGCGCAGCGAATAGAAGGGCTGGAAGTCGGTGATCGTCTCCCCCTGCGGCGTCTGGCGCACCAGCTTGACCGAGTCGAGCGCATAGACCTCGTAGGCAAAGGCGCGCCGCGCGTCCGCCAGCACCGGATAGCTCGCCTTCGTGTGCGTCAGGCGGATCGGTTCGCCGCGCTTCTTGAACAGGTTCACCACCGGCGTGCAACCGAGCAGCAGGTTGTTGGTGGACAGGCTGCCCAGCATGCGCGCGATATCGGAATCGGTGCGCAGGCCGGACAGCGCCAGGTGCAGCGTGAGTTCGCGCGCCCCCGACGGGATCAGCGCCGTCAGCGCCGCCACGTCGATGTCGACGAAATTGAACTTTTCGGGGAAGCAGAAGAACTCGGTCAGCAGGCGGTAGGCGGTGTGCGAGCGCGCCGAGAAATCGATCAGCGCATCGTCCTCGTCGAAGCCGGCCGGGGACAGCGGAACGCTGCCGAGCTGGATCCAGCGGCCGCTGCTCCCCTCCTCCACGTAGGCTGACAGCGTGCGCATGAACAGCGCGTCGCGCAGCGCGGCGCAGAACGACGGCTCGCCGTCGAGGAAGACGCGCAGCTTGCCGAGCTTGAGCTGGCCCAGCGTCACCTGGGCGGCCGTCGCCGACAGCGTGATGCTGATGCTGGAGGTGGCGCCCGGTGGCAGGCGCACGGCGTCCGGCGCGTCGATGATGGGCGCGAACGCGGCCCGCGACAACGCGATCGGCGCCACCGTTACCGGGTAGGCGGTGCGGAACGTGCAGGCCGCGCCCCGGACCTTGCGGGTGGCCAGGTGGGTACCGCGCGGGATTTCCGCCGCGGCCGTCAGCTGGGCCGCGCGGCTGCCGTAGTCCATGCGCACGATCGAGCACGATGGAAACGGGCGCAGGTAATGCGGGTACAGCACTTCGAAGAGCGCTTCGGTAAACTGCGGGTAGTCGTCGTCCAGGCGCTTGGCGATGCGCGAATTGAGCAGCGCGAACGCCTGGATCATGCGCTCGATATGGGGATCCTCGCAGACCTCGCCGCCGATCAGCAGGCGGCCGGCGATCTTCGGGTAGCGCTCCGAGAATTCGCGTGAATAGCGGCGTAGAAATCCCAGCTCGCGTTCGTAATACGGTAATAACTCTTCCAACTCATGCTCCTGCCGATCCTGGCCGGCGTGCCTTGCTGATCGTGTAATGCTGACTGGAGGGCTGCAGGATGGCGTCGAAATTGACCGGTTCCTGGGCCGGGTTGACGACCAGGAGCGCGGTGATGGCGAAATTGAGGCAATTGACTGCATCCTCGCGCAGTTCGAGCGTGGCGCGCACATTGCGCAGGCGCGGCTCATGGCGCGCGATGGCCTCCTCGAGGCAGGCGCAAATGTAGGCACGGTCGTCGAAGCTGGACAGGGAACGGCCTGCGAAATCCTGCAGGCCGTAGGTCACCAGCGAACGGCGGCACTGCGGAAACTGCTGCAGCAGTTCATCCGGCAGTGCGATGCGGGTGTTGAGCAAGGCTTCGAGATCGCGGGCGACCGTTTCCTTGAGGTCTTCGATCGACAACCGCGATACCGTTGCCTGCGAGGCGCCAGGCGCGGGCGCATCCATGAGCCGGTCGAACAGGCCTGGTGTATAGCCGTGCATGGTGCCTCGATGGGTAATGCTTAGGCGACCTTGTTGGTCGACAGGTCCCAGCCGCCGGAGGTGTTGCCACCGATGCCGCCGCCGACTTTTTGCTGGGTGTACTTCCACTTGACCTTGGAGTACTTCAGCTTCACGTCCTCGGTCAGGATGTCGCCCGGCGCCACGGACGGAGCGACGCTGGAGATCAGCACGTTTTCCAGTTCGATCTCGAAGTACTTCACGCGTTCGCCCTGGCCATCCGCACGCAGGAATTCGAACTTGGCCTTCGGCAGGGTTTTACCCGAAGAGCAATTCTGCAGCAGCAGCGGGGTTGCCAGGTCGGCCAGCTTCGAGATCACGATGTCGCGGTGCTCGGTACGCTCGGCGGTGTGGCCGCCACCGGTCGATGCGGTTGCCGATTTCGGCTGCAGCACTTCCCAGTTCACGGACTTCACCTCGATCCAGTCCTTGTGGCTGGAGTCGGCGGATTCGCCCTTGATACCGTCGATCTGCAGGTAGACGTCGATTGCCATTAAATGTTCCTTTCAGTTGTAGTTGATTACGGTTTGGTCGTAGGCAGCTCCGCGACCAGTCGGAGTGAAACGGAGAGCTCGTCGAGCTGGAAGTGCGGGCGCAGGAACGACACGGCGCGGAACACGCCCGGGCGGCCCGGCACCTCGGAGACCTGCACCGACGCTTCGCGCAGCGGGAACTGGGCCTTCTGTTCCTGGCTCGCGTTATCGTCCAGCAGCACGTACTGGGTCAGCCAGCGGTTCAGGAAGTCCTCGACGTTCGATGCGGCGGAGAAGCTGCCGATCTTGTCGCGCATCATCGCCTTCATGTAGTGGGCGATGCGCGAGACGGCGAAGATGTACTGCAGCTGCGAGGACAGCACCGCGTTGGCGTTGGCCGCGTCGGACGCGTACTTGCGCGCCTTCTGCGCCGACTGCGCGCCGAAGAAGGCGGCGTAATCGGTGTTCTTGCAATGCACCAGCGAGATGAAGCCCAGGTCGGACAGTTCCTTCTCGCGGCGGTCGGTGATGGCGATCTCGGTCGGGCACTTGAGCGCCACTTCGCCTTCGTCGGTCTTGAAAGTGTGGGTCGGCAGGTCTTCGACCAGGCCGCCGCCTTCCACGCCGCGGATCGCCGCGCACCAGCCGTAGTCCGCGAACGCGGCGGTCAGCTTGCTGGCGAACGCATAGGCGGCATTGCACCACAGGTATTTCTGGTGATCGGTGCCGTCCACGTCCTCGACGAAGTTGAAGCCTTCGGTGATGGCGCCGTCGGCCGGGTTGTACGGCAGGCGGCCCAGGAAGCGCGGCAGGGTCAGGCCCACGTAGCGCGCATCTTCCGACTCGCGGAAGGCCTTCCACTTGTAGTACTCCATCGTGTCGAACAGCTTGGACAGGTCGCGCGGGCGACCCAGTTCGCTGTAGCTGTCCAGGCCGAACAGCTCGGGCGACGCGGCGCTGATGAACGGCGCATGCGCGGCCGCGGCCACGTGCGACATCTGTTCGATGAAGTACATGTCTTCCGGCTGGCGGGTGATCTCGTAGTCGCCAACCAGGGCGCCGAACGGGGCGCCGCCGAAGGTGCCGAATTCCTCTTCGTAGACCTTCTTGAACATCGTGCTCTGGTCGAACTCGATCGCGCTCTGGAAGTCCTTGACCAGTTCCTTCTTGGTCGCGTTGAGCATCTTGATCTTGATGTTCTGGCCGGTGGCGCTGTTCTTGACCAGGTAGTGCAGGCCGGTCCAGCTGGACTCTAGCTTCTGGAACTGCGGCGCGTGCATCACGGCCGACAGCTGCTGGGAGATCATCTCGTCCAGTTCCGCGACGCGCGCATCGATCGTCGCGGCCAGGTTGTCGGACACGACCACGGTGCCTTCCATGACCTGGTTGACCAGTTCGGCGATCAGGTCCTTGGCGCGTTCATGCTCGGAGCTCGAGCGGGCGACACGGCTTTCCTCGACGATCTGGTCCAGCAGCGCGGTCTCTTCGGTGGCGGCGGCCGCGCCGCCGGCGTTCAGTTGTGCGGACATGTTCACTCTTTCCTGGCGTTGGCTTGCTGGCCCAGCTCGGCCAGTTTCTCGGTGCTGTTCAACACGTCGTTGAGCAGGTCTTCCAGCTTGTCGTTGCCGGCCAGCTTGTTGCGCAGGTCGGCCAGCTTGGTGCGCGCTTCCAGCAGCTTCTTCAGGGGCTCGACCTGCTGCACCACGGCTTCGGGGCGGAAGTCGTCCAGCGATTCGAATTTCAGGTCCACGGCGAACGTGCTGTTATCGCCCGCCAGGGTGTTCTCGACCTGGTACGTGGCGCGCGGCTGCACGCCCTTGAGCACCTCGTCGAAGTTGTCGCGGTCCACGTTGACGAACGTGCGCTCCTTCAGGCGCTTCTGCTCCACTTCCGAGTTGCCGCCGAAGTCGCCCACCACGCCCATCACGAAGGGCAATTCCTTGCTCTCGATGGAGTCGCCGATTTCAACGTCATACGTCATCTGCACTCGCGGAGGCCGCACCTTTTGCAAGCGCTTTTGCACACTTTCTGATTTAGACATGAGGATTCCTTTATTGATGAGTCAGGCTGGGGCTGTGGTTTACTTCAGCACTTTTACTTCAGCAGGTCGAACGGGCTGGCGGCGGCCGCCGGCTTGACAGTCTTGCCTTTCTTCGCCGTGCGGGTCGGACGCTTTTCCGGCTGCGGCGCAGGCGGCGTGACGATCAGCTGGTCTTCGCCGAGGGTCTTGCGCAGCAGCTTGGCAAGCTCGACCGACTCGGACTTGGTCGAGCCTTCCAGGCCATTCAGCCGGCTCAGGTCGGTCAGCGCGCGCGTCGACAGGCGCAGCCCGCTGATGGCGATGATGCTGTTGGCCAGCTGGTCGTTGGGGTCGCGTACCAGCACTTCGAGGGCAGCCTGGATGGCATCGCCATATTGGCCGGCTTCGTATTTCGTCTGCGCGATATGCGTCCACGGCGTCTTCTCGGTCGGGAACGCGGCGGCGCTCTGCTTCCAGAGCGCCACGGCCTGTTCCTTGTTGCCGGTGTCGGCCGCCTTGCTGGCTTCGGACAGCAAGCCTTCCAATGTCGGCGCCGGGGGAACTACTGGGGTGGTGCTGCAGGCGGAGAGCGCCGCGGCCAGGGCGGCAGTCGCGCCAACACGCGACAGAAGAGTACTGATAGTCATGCGAACCTCAAGAATCTGTAACAGAAAGTAATTGTCTGAAGCCTAATATTGTGATGCAGGCTGGACAATATCAGAGAATTATAATTTATACACGCCATTTTGAATCTCACTAATTCTCACCAAACGCCAATTCTTTGCCATTCAAACCGCCTTGATCGGCTGATAATCAGCGGTTACAATTTACTGAAAGAAACTCACAATTCATTACTGAAAACGTCGTGTCGCAGGGCCAACACCTGTCCACACGTGCAGCATCGGTTACAAAAAGAGCGCTACGAGCAATAACGAGCCGGCAAGCCGCATGGCGCCTGGGCACACGCGCATTTCCTCGCGAAGCGTTCGGTGAATATCCGCGACGTCGGTAGGGTTAATTGCCTTCGGGGCCGAGGGTTGTGCGGCGGGCGGGTTGCGGGAGCGAAGATCAACAGTTACACGAACCGAGAAGAGTCTCTAATAGCCGCCGCTGTCTGGCGGGGCGAGATTTGATAATCACCACCTTCCTATAAGGCTGAGAAAAGTGTTATTGTTCCGCCAATTTGTGAAATCGGTCAACCGGCAATCAACGTACAGCGGATAGAGCAACGCGCATGACAAGCAAAGTTTTATGGGGAGAAGGGCTGTTCCTGCGCCCTCAGCACTTCCAGCAGCAGGACCTGTACCACGAGCACCGGCTGCACCACAGCCTGCGGGCGGTCCATCCCTACGCCTGGGGCGTGAATACCCTGCGCGTCGATACCGATGCGCTGGCCAACAATGTTCTGCGCGTGCTCGAACTCTCGCTGCGCTTCCCGGACGGCGAACTGGTCGAGGCGCCCGCCGCCGACGCACTCCCGCCGAGCGTCGATTTGTCGACCATGCTGCAAAGCCAGCAGACCGTGACGTTCTATGCCGCCCTGCCCGCCTTCAAGCCGTTCGGGGGCAATTTCTGCCCGCCCGGCCAGGTGATCGACAGCGCCCGCTACGTGCAGGACAACCGCGACACGCCGGACCTGTACACCCAGGCCGCCCAGGCGCAGCTCGCGTATTTGAAAAAGTCGGTGCGCCTCGTTGCCGAATTCGAGCCGCGCGATTCCTACACCAGCTTCCCGCTGCTGCGCCTGCGCCGGCTCGCCACCGGGGGCTTCGAGCTCGATCCGGACTTCATACCGCCGGCCCTGTCCGTGCAGAGCGTGCCGGCGCTGGCCCAGCAGCTGCGCCGCCTGCTCGATGCGCTGCAAGCAAAGGTCAGCGCCCTGTACGGCCATCACCGCGAGCCGAACCGCAACGTGATCGAATACCGCTCCGGCGACATGTCCTCGTTCTGGCTGCTGCACACGGCCAGCTCGGCGTACGCGTCGCTGACGCACTACTTCCACCACCCGGCACTGCACCCGGAACGCCTGTTCGAACAGCTGCTCGGCCTGGCCGGCGCGCTGATGACGTTCTCGAAGAGCTGGACCCTCGCCGACCTGCCGGCTTACCAGCACGGCGACCCCGGCCCCGGCTTCGCGCGCCTGCACCTGATCATTCGCGAGCTGATCGATACGGTGATCTCGTCCAAGTACTTTGCCATCGCGCTCGAGGAAACCCGGCCTTCGTATTTCCTGGGCAAGCTCGACTCGGGCAAGATCGACGAGAAGACGGCGTTCTACCTGGCCGTGTCGGCCGCCATGCCGACGATCGAGCTGGTCGATGCCGTGCCGATGCGCTTCAAGGTCGGCGCGCCCGACGACGTGGACAAGCTGGTGCTCTCGGCCATGCCCGGCGTGCGGCTGCAGCATGCGCCGCAGGTGCCCGCCGCGATCCCCGTGCGGCCCGACACGGTGTACTTCACCGTCGATGCCAAGGGCCAGCTGTACGATCGCATGCTCAAGGCCCAGTCGATTTCGATCTACGTGCCGATGGGCATGGAAGACCTGCGACTCGAACTGGCCGCCGTGACCTCCTGACCGCAAAGCGTTCCCGACATTTGACCCGTTTGCCCGGCACTGCCGACACTAGTCCGTTCCATGAACACCATGACAGTCCCTTCCCTGATCGATAACGCCGCCCCGGCCAGCCACGCCAGCGCGGCACCGCAAACCCTGCTCGACCTGATGTACGACGGCTTCTATGCGCTGTTCATGCTCAAGAACGGCAACGCGCCGCAGAACGACCGCGATTTCGCCGCCCGCATGATCCAGTTCCTGGACGAGTTCGGCCGCAACGCGAAGAAGCAGGGCGCCTCCGCCGACGACATCGATGCCGCCAAGTACGCATTCTGCGCCGCGGTCGACGAGATCATCCTGCGCAGCGACTTCTCGATTCGCGACGCGTGGGGCCGCAAGCCCCTGCAACTGGCGCTGTTCGGCGAGCAGCTGGCCGGCGAAAACTTCTTCGTCCGCCTGGAAGCGCTGCGCCTGCGCGGCAGCACGCACCTGCAGGCGCTCGAGGTATTCCACATGTGCCTGCTGCTCGGCTTCCAGGGCCGCTACATCCTCGAGGGGTCGGAAAAGCTGAATTACTTCACGTCGCGCCTGGGTGACGAGATCGCCCACATGAAGGGCAAGCGCGGCGGCTTCGCTCCGCACGCCGAGCGCCCCGACCAGGTCGTGAACAAGCTGCGCAGCGACCTGCCCCTGTGGGTGCTGGCTACCGTGTTCGCGCTGATCTGCGCGCTCGGCTACATCGGCCTGCGCACCGCGCTGGGCAAGACGACCGAACAGCAGATGGCGGCCTACCACGACGTGGTGAAGATGGCGCCGCGCGCCGCGAACCTCACGATCACACTGCCCTGATGGAACTGCAGTCCCTGATGTCGGCGCTGGGCCGCTTCGGCACCGGCCTGTTCCAGCACGCCCGCCTGATCCAGCTTGCCAGCGCCCAGGATGGCGCCTTGCCCGAAGCCCTGATGGCCGAGCGCTTTGCCGGCCGCGAGGCGGTCGGCGAACCGTATGCGTTCGACGTGGATGCCTTGAGCACGTCGACCGACCTGGACCTGAACGGGTTCATCGGCGAGGAATTGACGGTCACCCTGCTCCAGCCGGACGACTCGCGCCGCGCCTGGCACGGCATCTGCACCCGCGCCGAATGGCTCGGCGCGGACGGCGGCGTGGCGCGCTACCGGCTGCATCTGGAACCGGCGCTGGCGCTGCTGCGCCTGCGTCGCGACAGCTACATCTTCCAGGACAAGAACGCGCTCGACATCGTCACCGAGCTGTTCGCCGACTATCCGCAGCTGCGCTTCGAATTCGACGTGACACAGGAGCTGGCCGCCCGCCCCGTCTGCACGCAGTACCGCGAAAGCGACTACGACTTCTTCGCGCGCCTGATGGCTTCCGAAGGCCTGTCCTGGCGCTTCGAGCATGACCAGGCGGACGAAGGCGGTGATGGCCAGGCGCGCCACAGGCTGGTGATCTTCGACAGCCAGGCCGCGGTCCCCGCCACGCCCGGCAATCCGGAAATCCGCTTCCACGGCATGCGCGCCAGCGAACGGGACGACGCGATCGACCGCTTCGGCGCGCGCCGGCAAGCGGCCGCCAGCGCGGTGTCGATCAGCAGCTGGGACCCTTCGCTATTGCTGGCACCCTCCGCCGAGCAGCAATCGGCATTGGACGCTGGCGAGGTGCCGCCGCTGGCCGTGTTCGACGGCAGCGGCGAGCGCATCGCCAGCGGCGACGCCGAACTGCACAGCCGATTGATGCTCCAGGCGCTGGAACTGGACAACAAGCTGTTCACGGGCGAAGGCGCGGTCCGCCGCCTGGCGGCCGGCCATGCCTTCCAGCTCACGCAGCACGAGCGCTATCCCGATGGCGAGAACGCCTTCAAGGTGCTGTGGGTCGAGCACGAGGCCCGCAACAACTTCGAGCCCGCGCTCGCCGGCAGTGCTTCCGGCATCGAGCCGGGCACCTATCGCAACCGCTTCTGCTGCGTGCGCGAGGCCGTGCCGGTGGTACCGGCGGCAACCGCCCTGCCCCATCCCCACACGGCGCTGGGGCCGCAGACCGCGCTAGTGGTCGGCGTCGCCAATGAAACCGCGACCACCACGCGCGACCACCAGGTGCGCGTGCAATTCGCCTGGCAGCGCGGGATCGCCGCCAACGGGGGTGGCTTGAACCACGACGTCGATGAACAAGGCAGCGCGCCGGGTGACGAGCATTCTGGCACGTGGGTGCGCGTCGCCGAAGCGCTGGCCGGCCCCAACTGGGGCACGCAATTCACGCCGCGCATCGGTACCGAGGTGCTGGTCGACTTCATCGAAAACGACATCGACCGCCCGGTCATCGTCGCCCAACTGTACACGGGCGCGGACACGCCGCCGTTCGCCGCCGGGGCCGATTCCGGCGTCAACCACCCCGGCACCATTTCCGGCATCCACACGCAAAGCTTCGATGGCGGCGGCTTCAACCAGTGGCAGCTGGACGACACGCAGGGCCAGCTGCGCATGCGCCTGGCCACGTCGAGCGCCGCTTCGCAGCTGAACCTGGGCTACCTGGTCGCCCAGTCGCCCCGCTCCGCGCATCGCGGCGCCTACCGCGGCAGCGGCTTCGAATTGCGCACGGATGCCTGGGCCGTGGTGCGCGGCGGCGAAGGCGTGCTGCTTACCACCGCGGCCCGGCCTGGGCAGCTCTCTGGCGTCACGTCGACGCAGATGGATGCCCTGGAAGCCGTGTCGTCCCTGAAGGCCGCGCAAACGCTCGATACGGCCCTGATCGATGCCGCGAAGGCGCAGAAAGCGTTGGCCAGCGATGCGACCATGCAGGCGCAGAAGGATTTGCTGGCGCTGCTCGACCCGGAGGAAAAGGGCAAGTACGACGGTATGGTGAATGGCCAGGATGCGTTGAAGGCGCAGGCCGGATCGCGCGACCCGGATGGTTCGGCGCCGGTCGAGAAGTTTGGCGCACCGGTTGTGGTGATGGATTCCTCTGCCAGCGTCAACCTGGCTACTCCCGCTTCGACCGTGTTGTTCGCCGGGGAGCAGGTGCATTGGTCTTCTCAGTCAGACTTGCATATCGCGGCGGGGTTCACCGTGTCGTCCGTGTCCGCCGAGGCGACCGGGCTGTTCACGCATGAAGGAGGCGTGCAGGCGTTTGCCGGCAATGGGCCGGTGTCGTTGCAGGCGCATACCGATCAGCTGGAGATTTTGGCGGACAAGGAAGTGGTCGTCATCTCGGTCAATGACAGTATCGAGATCAAGGCCAGCAGAAAGATTGTGCTGCAGGCGGGGCAGTCGTCGGTGACGCTGGATGGGCCGGACATAACGTTTGCCTGTCCGGGGAATTTTACGGTCAAGGGTGGGAAGCACGTATTAGATGGCGGCGCGACCAAAAAAGCGCAGACAGCGGTGCTGCCGAGCATAGCCAGCAAATTGACAAATTACATTGCGCTCAACTATCGAGATATTTATGGAGCACCTATTGGCAATGTCGGCTATAAGATCTTCTTTGAAGGTGGCGCGGTTATCGCCGGAAAATTGGATGAGCACGGCAATGCTCACCATGATAACGTACCAGAAAAATCGGTCAGAGCAGAATACGAGCAACGCAAGCCAGACTCCGAAAAGCCGTGGAATCCGTTGAATGAGATGCTAGACAAGGCACGGGAGCGCTTCGAATCCTGATTGAAGAGCTGGAATTGGGGCTTAAATAGATGAATAATGAGTTTGATAATGCACTAGCATGGTTCAGTGCTGCGCCACAGCGTTGGCTATCCAGCGCAAGGCAAGACCTCGCTGCATATGCTGAATGGATTTGGGGTGTGTTGCAAGGAGATTTCAACGAAAATCAAAGTACCGCCCAGATCGCAACAGGAACTGTAATATCGATGATTCCATTCGTCGATCAGATATGTGACGTGCGCGATGTCATCGCCAACTGCAAAAAAATTGACGGATCTCCAGACGCGATTGGTCCAAAGATTGCACTAACATTGACACTAATTGGCTTATTTCCAACCCTGGGCTCGCTCTTCAAAGGCTGTGCGAAGATTGCTTTCGCATCGTTACGTAGCGCCGGGTACAAGGCCGCGACAAAATCCAACATTGGGCCATATATTGAATTGGCAATACAAAAACTGAATGACTTCCTTGCGAGGCCAGAGGTGGTGCGAACGCTCAAAGCGTTAAAGATTGACAACCCCTATAAGTACTTGGCCTCAAAATTTCGTGAACTGGCACAATCGATTAACAGTGGACTGTTAAAACGGGCGTTGAATGAAGGTATCAGTGCAGCCAACAAGATGTTTCAACTCATCCAAAAATGGGGCGACCACACGATTGCAGTTCGCGCAACGGATGCGCTGCGCATGCTCGACAGGGTCCGGCGCTATCCGGATGAATGGCTGGCAAAAACCACCAAAGTGGTACAAGACTATCTGAATGTCCTAGCTAGGCGGCTCGAGATCGAAGCGGATATGCAACATCGTGCATACCTTAATACTCGCAATCCGCACGCATTTGTACGTCCTAGTCAGGCCGTCGAAAAAACCGAACTGTTGCGCACGAGTGTCCCTTGGGCACGAGTAGATGGCGTAGAACCTTACCCAGGAATCACAGCAGCGCCTGTCGCGCCGGTTGGCTGGACAAGCACCGTCCCAGCTTCTGGTGGGCGCGGCAAGCACCCCATGGATAATGCTCATCAGACCTTTCACACGATCAAGGCGACAAAGCTGCCAAGCGGCACTGAAATTTATCGAGTGCTAGACCCAATGTCGTCCGATAATAGCATTTGCTGGATGTCAAAATCCGAATTTGAGAGCCTTTTAACCAAGGATGATTGGCGAAAGAGATTTGCCGTCTGGGTGCATTGGAATAGCAATGGCGAGTACGTAAAATATGTTGTACCTGAGGGACAAGAACTCCGCGTATGGGAAGGCGTCACCGCTTCACAGCGCCTACCGGGGACGGATATAGTTCTGGAAGGCGGCGCCGTTCAGCTCGTAGTCGATCCTACCCATTTAAAAATGGAAGGCATGAGTAAGCGGATGCCAACCAATTGGAAATACGGGGATTTTGGGCCAGAGCCTGCGTTAGTCGGCGTTCCGAAATTGGAAAATAACTGGTATAAAAAGTAGAACAATAGTTTATAAAACAGACACTGCCGTTAAAACATGAGTAGACAAGAACTTTATCTTCTTGACCTTTATGCGTCCGCAGGGTACTTGGGGAGCCTGCGAGATACCTGGGGCCAGCTGGTTTCGCATGTGGAAAAATGCCTAGGAGAATATGAGCGGGCCTTATCACCCACCCATCGCTCAAGACACCTCTCCCAACAGGCAGATATCGTTTGGGGGGAGCGGGTATTGCCAAATTTCCGGTCCACATTTCAAGCGCTATGTGATGGCTATATACAGCTGACACACGGCGACCTTAAAGGACTGCTTGCCTGTTATGGCCCGTTAAGCGACTTCAAGGGCCAAGCAGACTTTGATGAATCCTGGTTGGCTGATCAAGATTTAAAAGTATATGGCGACCTTCTCGGACTGTCCGTTCAACTTGCCACGAATATTCGCGCAACGGTAAGTGCCATATGGGATCCCTTTGAGCTTTCAACGGAATATGATACCAGTGCTAGGGGCCCGCTCATTCTTCCAACGCCTTTACCTGTGTACAGGCGGACAAATCTGTCTGTCCAATCCGGGAGCGCTCCGAGCCGTTCGGGAACCTACGTGCCCGATCAGATCAATAGCTGCGCGCAGTTTCTGATAAGTTCGAGAGTTGCTCCTGAGGCACGTGTATTCCTACGGAAGGAGTCCTTACTTCATCCCGATACTGGTATGCCGTATGCCGAGCAAAACATAATTGAGCGACGCGCCTGTACCTGGACTCTTATGGAACAGGTGCCGTCGGAGGACTGTTTGCCCCCCCTGCCGACAGGCGCCTCCCTCGATCGTGTGCTTGGTGGCACTGCGTGCCCTCGTACAGGCTTCTACTTCACGCCGGCCCAGGCGGGATCGCGGGCACACTTCTCTGCCGGAGAGCTGATGCCGACATTCGACACTCAATACGGGACGGTTATTTGGCAGTGGGACGTCAATCAACAATAGACACCACCTTCGCCGGACGTGGCCATAGGTAATGTGGCCTTTGACAGTATGAATTCGTACGTGGTCGTTGCTGCGCTCCTTGTGAACATTGCAACATGTAGTGCAAACTCATCGGAGCTTGCTCAAACCAAGACTCAAGAATTACAGCAACCCCAGTGCACGAGCTCGCCTCGCGGGAATACAGCGAGCGGCAAGGACCCTCAAGAAGAGAGGATACGGGAGGGTGAGCGAAAAGAGCGGGCAATTCGGACTGCTGGCGATGACCTGGAACGTTGGTCAATCCCGATATACTCGACATCCACAGCACCTGAGGATCTATCCCTGGAGCTGATTCGGAAAACGTACTTGACGATCAGGCTATCACCTGAGAAGGGTCATCTGACGTTCTCTTCCAATAACGCCACTCATGTTTTTGCGATTGCAAGGCCACAAGGCCAGGGCGGCGTATGCCCTGCTTACAAATTGACTGTGGTTGACGCCTCAGAGGATCACGTTCTGCTAAAACGGATCTGCCGAAAATATGAATATAAGCCAAACAAATTTTCGCGCAGTGTTGCGTACTATTTATATGACAGCCCTACTGCCACGATGCGCGATATCTGGGTTGCTTCAGCAACCGGCAAGGACGATCCCCTACCGGACGCAAAACCCAGCCCTACCATCGAACGCGTGTCGAACGGATACGAATTCAAGTGGTCTGGCGTCTATCCAAGCCAGGGAGGCGGCACGCTCGTCAGAACACATAATCGTTATGTACGCAAGTTTGAAGGCCGCAACAGCACGCTCGTCTGCAAAAATGTGCTGGACAAGAATCAATTTAGTGACAGTGCTTCATGCGAAGGGGAATTCCTCCCTCGCTTGAACAGCAACGAAAAGTAATGTCATTTGACACGGCATCTGCACCCCGCCAAATGGTCGCGCCATGCATGGAATATTGCAATTGCAGTGCGCGATTTCCTAAGAAAAGGCTGCCGCTATATTGACCAAGAACCAATGGCCTCGTTCCCCACTGGCGCGCAGAGTCGTCGCTTTACCGTTACACAAATGCTTAATTCATTTGAGGCTTGCTCAGCAAATTATGAAACACCGCACTGCGCTGCTTCTGAAGATCATTTTCTTGCCAACGCTTTTCGCAATGCTGCCAATTGCTACAGCGTCGGAGCTCGGCAAACCCGAAACAAGCGAAGTTTGCTCTCGCTTCGCAAAGGCTGGCCCACAAAAAAGCCTATGGACAAAATCTGATGGCACGCCAGTCGAAGGCATCGACCTCGGAGTTATAGACAAGGCGAGCGAAATTGGCGCAAAAGAATACGTGCCTGCCTCGGAGCGATATCGACTTATTTTAAGTCCCGCTCGGCTTTCGGTAACTGATCAGTGTTCAATGAGTTTGTGCATCAGTTTTAAAAAGACAAAATCTCAGTGCCCAAACACTTCTCAGTACGCTGTGGAGTTCAGCGCACTACCTTCCAATTTTGGTCCGGGGCCTTTTTCCATGGAGGACCGTCTTGTTGCGGAAGACCCGAAATCAGACGATCCCGAAGATTTAGACTTACTGGCCGGGCGCACGCTTACAGGGGTAATATTTATGCCTTGGCTAACAGTCGAAAGCGCAAAAAATCAGTCTCCGCCAGCATCCGGCGGAAAAAAAATGACTGATGAGTACTTGAGCTATCAACTGCGAAATTCCGGCAATAGGCCGCTGATGCTCAACAACTGGGAGAAGGTCGAGGATTCGAATCCTGAAATAAACATCGCCAGGTCCAATTGTGTTGGAACAGCTCTGCCGCCAGGGTCAACATGTATCCTTACGTTCCGAGTCTCGCCTAATGCCTCAAAAGTAAAAAAACACACATCTTTTAGTACCACTAGCGCAGACAATCGCCTGATTTTTACTTTGTACGCCAATTTTGATGAAAAGGCAGAGTTCAGTGTAAATGTAAAAATACAGTAGGAAGTCTTCTCTCCGCCGAGCAGCAATCCGCATTGGACGCCGGCGAGGTGCCGCCGCTGGCCGTGTTCGACGGCAGCGGCGAACGCATCGCCAGCGGCGACGCCGAACTGCACAGCCGATTGATGCTCCAGGCACTGGAACTGGACAACAAGTTGTTCACGGGCGAAGGCGCGGTCCGCCGGCTCACGGCCGGCCATGCCTTCCAGCTCACCCAGCACGAGCGCTATCCCGAGCCCCCCCGCACCGAGCTTTGAACAGACATGGCATTGGAAGAATAACGTTGAGGCCGGTGCATCTTTGTATCAACAGAAGCAGAAAGATGCTAAAAACCATCTATCTCGAGCAGGCCGCATTTACACGGATGAGCAGCTCAGACTGGAAATATGGGCACGATGGAATGGCGGAGCTTATCATGTCTGGGATGGGCAGAACAAAGCTTGGATTCGCAACCCCACTGTCTTGGCAGAGACTAAAACGGGTAATATCGGTTGGGACATGTCGAAACCAGAAAATAGCGGAAAGACCGAGAGCGAATTACATGAAAGGGATAAGGATGAGTACGCCGACCCGCCGGAGAAATCAAAGCGCCTATGGATGTATTCCGGAGTCCTCTATGCTGACCACCTTAACAGTAAATAGCTTCATCTGGACCTGGCTCCTCCTTGGCCCGTGGACGAGCGCTATGGCTTTCGGCTCTCTTCCACAAAGTGCTGACAGCAAGCTTTCCAACTCGACCTTCTGCATATCACACAGCCAAGAGAAGAACAAGCAAGCGGAATGTACGCGAACGATACAGGCATCCCAAGTCTCCGCCGAATTGGCAACACTATTGATCAGAGCCGATGAGGTCGATACCATCCTTAGCATTTCATCAGAGAAACCGGAGCAATTGATTTTATTGACACGCACTGCATCGAACAGGGCAAATCCACTTGGGTATTGCGGCGCTGGTTACGAAGATGTTCTTCTCTTGCTAAACCACGATGGCAACAAATACTCTCTGCACGATCAATTTCTACTACACAGCTGCCTGCAATCAATCACCCTACAGTCGGATTATCCAGATGAGGTCGTGAGATCGATTACCGTCAATGCGAAGCAGAAGGCAATCGAATTGCAATGGTTGAGCAATCCCGACGATAAAAAGCATTTACTGAGCGTCATCAACAACAAGTTCGTGCTTCAAGACGTCCAGTAACTTACTTTGCAAGTACATATGCGGCAACATTAGAACAGATATCATCAGCCCCTCATGAGAAGCGCTCATTGGCCCTGAGATAGTGTTACGCAAGACACAGATAGCCCCCCCGTTACATCCGGGCATAGCGGGCCCACTTGCTCTGCAGCCAGGTGCGTTTCCTAGGATCAAGCTCCCCATCTTAAATACATCAGTGCTGCGCTGGCACTGACATGCGCATCAGCGCGGAACGGATTTGTGTTTTCCTCTCCCGCGTACTGCGTTTGGCGCTGA